>JAJPJI010000013.1 GCA_021324305.1 Gammaproteobacteria bacterium
CAGGAACACGCATTGAAGATTCTGGATGCATCCGCGCTGCCTGGTGTTGCGCAGTAATACGGCGCATTAGCATTGTAGGCTGGCGTGGTCTTCTCCGGATTGGTCGGACCCATGGACATGGTGAGATTGATACCATTGCCGGCCTGAATTGAGTATCTGTCTTCAGCATTGCGCATCAGGATGAACTGAGCCGTTGTCGCTGGCGCGGCAAAGGTATTGCCGGCTGGACATGACTTGTCACCGCCGCCGCTATTGCAATCCGCAGTTTCACAGGCCTTGCCAACGCAACCGGTACGTCCTGCTATGCTACCTGACCAGATAGTGCCATTTTTTGGATCCAGATCTGGCACCAGCACTATCGCAGTGGATGGCTTCATACCGGTCATGGCACCAAGATGCAGACTGCCCTTGGATACAATCGGGCTCTTCCAGTAACACACACCTTTGCCGCCATCCGCTGCCGGACTGCAGACTGATCCATTCGGACATGGATTCTTGTCCGAGCAGCCATTTCTAACTGGCGCGCCGCTGAATGCATACCAGACATCGGTGCCGCAATAGTTGTTGAGAGTCAGTTTTCTTGCAAAGGCTGTCGCACCAGTGGTCTGCGCGACAACATTACCGCCCGTGTATGTGTAGGTTGCATAGACAATATAGCTGGTTGTGGCACTATTTGGCGTGAACGTGGCAGATGCCGTACAAGATGAACCGGAGCCCAGTGTGCCAGTACAGCTGCCGCTATTGGTGGTTGCGCTCACAGTACTTGCAGGCGTACCAGGTGAGGCCTGAATAGTAGGTGCGGTCACACTGCCGCTGACTGATGCTGCCCCGTTATTGGTAAATGCAAATTCAACCGGATAGGCATCGCCTGATACCACAGTTGATGGCAGCGGGATCAGCGTATTCGCGACAACATCCACCGCCGCTGTGGCTTGGGTTGTAACAGTCGCGGTTGTTCCACCGGCATAAGTCAAGCTGAATGACACCGATGCCGTACCCGGTACGTTTGCCATGAAATTGGTACAGGTCACGGTACAGCTGTTCGGCGGGTTGGACGTGCCGCCCAGTGTGGTGCCGCAAGTCGTGCTGAGGCTTCCACAGCTGCCGCCATTAGTCACCACATTAGTACCTGAAGTGGTTGGATCAACGATGTCGTAAATCGTACCTGTTCCGCTATTGGTAAATGTGGCAATGACAGTATGCGCTTCACCCGTACCAATGGTGGATGGCAGACCAGGCGAGATAATACCCGCAACCCTGATCGTACCAGTTGAATTCATGGTAACAGGGACAACCCCGCCAGGATAAGTCAACGTCGTTGTCACAGTATAACCAGCTGGCGCACCAGAATTGAAAGTGCCAGTAAAGGTACATGAATCGCCTGGTTGACCTGCGGCAGCCAGAGTAACGCCCGCGTTACAGGTTCCCCCTGTGCCTGAAATCGTTCCACCGCTTGCAGTCGCCGTCACAGAGCTTGCTGGAATAGCCACAGTGCCGCTGCCGGTATTTCTGTAAGTAATCACGAACGACTGTTGTTCACCTGCCCCCATGTTTGACGGTATGGGAGTTGTTGCCGAACCTACCACAAGCGTCGTACTGTTGGAGGTTGTTGTCTGCTGAACAACATTCGTTCCGCCTGCATAATTGAAGCCTACCGTCAATGAAACATTACTGCTTGGCGGACCGGAGGTGAATGTTCCAGTGAAAATACACGATGCGCCCGGAGCAAGCGTGGTAACCGTGGTACACGTTCCGCCCGGACTGCTGAGTGTGCCCCCAGACTGGCTAACCACCGTGGGGGTACTGATACCGTAAATGGTTCCCGTACCGTTATTAGTCCAGGTGAATTGAACAGTATCCGCTTCACCCGCACCCATATTTGCCGGTAATGGCTGAGTCACAGCACCTGTTACCAGAATACTGCCAGTTGAAGTTGTAGTAACAGAAACGGTTGCACCCCCAGGCAGTGTCAACACTGATGTGACACTATAGCTTCCCGGCGTCAGAGAATTAAATTGTCCGCTGACAGTACAGGTCCCGCCGTTAGGCGCTAGTGTGCTTGAACTGCAATTATCAACTATTCCGGAAGTGGTTCCGCCGGTTGAAGTGACATTGGTGGAGGCAGCCGGAATAACAATAGGTAAGCTGCCATTGTTCGTATAGGTAAACACGAATGGCTGCCGCTCACCTGCGCCCATTGTGGTTGGCAGCGGTGTAGTTGCAGCACCTGTAACTTGCTGGCTCGCAGTAGTCGAGGTACTGAGATTGGTCACACCAGAACCGCCATTGTAATTGATAAAGTCATTCACAGTGTAGCTGCCGGCAATACCTGCGGTGAAATTGCCGCTGACAACACAGGTTGCGCCCGGTGCAAGCGTGGTTGGTCCCGCGCAAGTTGTAGTCACGCCTGAAAGCGTGCCAGTGCCGCCCGGATTTGGATTGATAGTCACATTGCCTACCGGTGAGGTTACATTGGTCACCGTGCCATTATTGTTATTCGTAAAGGTAAACTGGAATGGTGCTGTCGCACCTTCTGCCATGGTCGCCGGCAATGGAATAGTGACTGTGCCTGTGACCAGTGGATTGTTACCCGCGGTTACATTCGTGGTGACAGTCGGCAATGGAACAACGTTTCTTCCATACTCTTCACGGATAGTAAAAGATCTCTGGCCAAATGAATTTGGAACAAAATTAACAGTGACGACACACGTTTGCCCTGGATCCAATGCAACACCTGAGCAGGTGTCCACCGGGAAAGTAAATTCTCCGGTGTTTGGATTGGTAATTTTATTGATATATAAAGGTGAAACCATTTTAAATGGCATGTTATTGATGAAGGTGTAGGTTAATATCGGTGCCGGATATAACAAACTAGCAACAGTTGTTGATGGAACTCCTGGCCCAGATACTTTCCAGCCTATCGGATCCTGTCCTGCAAGTGATGCAGGCGAGAACATGATGAACGATAACACCACGATGCAATAACGTAGCCACTTCATTATGATCTCTCCCTTTATACATAATTAAGTAAGTAGGTAAAGCTTAAAAGCAACGTGTTCGCTTTGATCTTGTTTGTCAAATGTTGAGTTGAATAATCGATGCCGGGTATGGAAGGTACCACTTGTCCATTGCCGGTTCTAACGTTTCCGAAATCACCATAGTTGTATTCCAGCGTTGCCCAGATATCATCCCTGAATGCATAGTCAATGCCGGCGCCCACTATGTAACTGAAGTTGTAGGTGCTGTTGCTGGAGTATCCCGGTGAAATACGCGGGGTCACATTCGCGAGCGGCTGTTCAACATAATTACTGCCTTTGTTATACGACATGCCGGCGCCCACAAGAACAAACGGCATGAAGCAGTTGTATTTGTAAATATCCAGCTTGAACATGCCAAGCAGCGTTTGCCGGTTAAACTTGTATGAATAGCTGTAATTCCTGAACTGGCCCAGATTGTATTGATTGATATTGCCGCTGACTTTGCCATTCATTGAGTAATCATATCGCAGACCCAAGCTCACGGCAGGGAACCAGTCATTGAAGCGCACCCATGAATATCCCGCATTGGCTTCGACGAAGCTGCTATCGTGAATACTGTTCTTGTAATAATGGTCATTCGGCCATCCCGGTCCTGGATTGATATAGTTATCAGAATCCATCTGATAGAAAGAGCGCCCGGCGCCAACACCCAGGTACCAGAAACCATCAAATACATTCTCTGTCACTAATGGACTAGGTGGGGGAGTCTCCATCTTGTAATTTGCGCGCCATGCATTTGTTCCCCGTGTCCAATAATTATCGGATGATTTATGTGTTACTGCAGCGTTAGACTGTCCAGCCAAGAAAGATGTATTGAGCAAGCAGAAAATAAGAAGGGTTGGTATCCGTCTTGTCATTTAACTGTCCTTTGCGGTTATAAATGTAATAATACTAAAAACATTCAAAATATATCACTACTTTAAGGTTTGCAACAATGGGTTAACAAAAAGAAAAAGATCGTGTAGTGTTAATACACCATTACCTGACAGGATGGCATTGAGAAAGGACAGGCGTATTTCATGCTTCCGAATCGTATAAACACGCAATTTATCAAATGGACTATCAAGCGCTCGGCAAAAATCCCGTCCATTTATATCGCCATAGGATTGCTCCTCATCGCTCTTTCCTATATCGATAATATCTTTACCATTACAGAATATAAAGACCTGTTCGATCTGATCGATAAAATCGGCAATATCTTTATTGCGCTTGCCATCCTGACCTTTATTTATAAATTCACGGTCCTGGTTTTCCGTCATTATGAGAAAAAACTGTTTGATCAACACCGCGTCGCATCACTGATCCTGACCAGTGTGCGCAAGGGCTTGCGCATTATTCTTATCCTGGCTGCAATCAATATCATTATTACCCTGATCGGACCAACCAAGCTGTACCTGATACTCGCCAATAATGTCATCAACACCATTATCATTGGCTCCATTGGCTGGATTGCGATCCAGATCATCTATACATTCGAGGCAGTCATCTACCAGCAAATGATACGCCTTGAACGCAAGGAACATATTCGCGCGAAGGCCCTGTATACCAAAACGCACATCTTCCGGAATATCGCGACTGTCGTCATTATGCTGATCACGATCGCCGCCATTCTCATGAGCTTCAGCAGTGTCAGGAACATTGGCATCAGCCTGCTGGCATCTGCCGGATTTCTGACTGCAATTGTCGGTATCGCTGCACAGAAAACATTATTTTCTTTATTTTCTGGTTTACAAATTGCCTTGTCACAGCCCATCAAGATTGGCGATATCGTGGTAATTGACAGGGAATCCGGAATCATAGAAGAAATCACATTTACATACGTAACACTTAAGCTGGGTGACAGACGCAGAATGATGGTTCCTATCAGCCAATTCATTGAAAAATCATTTGAGAACTGGTCGCATGACCATGAAAGCCTGCGCAGCAGTATCCATATCTTCGTGGATTACATGACACCGATTGAAGAGCTACGCGCGGAGCTCGGCAGGATATTAAAAAGCTCGCCCTTCTGGGATGGTGTCGCCAGCAAGCTGCAAGTTGCCAATCTGACACAGCAAGCAGTCGAGCTGCGTATACAGGTGAGCGCCACCAATGCCGACAATCTTTCCGACTTGCGCGCAGAGGTTCGCGAAAAAATGCTTGAATTCATGCGCACAAATTATCCCAAGCATTTTCCTCTGCTGCGTGTTTCAAACAACATGGAATTGAAACAGACTGATAATAATTTCGACAGCAATCAATAAAATGATAATGCTTTCGAGCAAACTGGAATGTCTGTGCTGGACCTGGCTATTCAATATATCCAGCAGCTCCTGCAGCACATCCAGCTTCTGATTCAGCGCCATCACCCGGCTGGGAATATCCAGATATTTTTTGGTCATAATGTAATAGGGTTCCATGCTCGGGTTGCGCCAAAAAAATTCCGGCGCATCGAGATATTCAATATTAAGGTTGATTGAGCTTCTGGCAATAAAGATTTCACCTATACGCTTGAAAATGGCCCGTCGCGATAGTGAAATCATGCCATGTGTTGCAATTTCCTCCGGCAATTGGGAATTTTTCTTGATTGCCTGCTGGATGGCTTCTTCAAACGCTTCCAGCTTGATTGACTGAGCAAGACCATAGGAAATAGCCAGCTTGATGAGCGCGTCTTCAGAATCAAGCGTGATGATATCGAGCCGGTGTTTTTCATGCGTATCGATGGTTGTTTCCTTGCCGTAATGATAATAAAAATGATCGGATTCGACATGATTTACCGGATGAATGCTAAAAGGTTTAACGGTTTCAATCAGGCGGTCTTCAAATTTCTTTTTGAATCCCCAGCAAACAAAGCAGCCATGATTAAAAAAGAAGATATCGCCGGGACGTTTGAGATTGGTGACATGCAGCACATCGCGCATTAATCGCGTGAAGTAACCTTTTTTTCTGAAATAATTCGCCAGGCCTAAAATGTCATAGCTACCCGCTGTACAGAAGGACACACAACGTAAAAATGATCGCAGTGAACGAATGTCATTCATACATAGGTCGTTGTAAAAAAGATAAATTCACACTTTAAAGAATAGCATTATTTGGTGAAGGAATGGAAAAAATATTGCAGCCCTGTGGATACCCGTCAATTTAGATCTATTAATTTGCATTTTTTATTTTTATGAATTTATTTTAGTTAAATGAATAGGCACATCTTCATGCTTTCTCGCAGGCTCGAGGACAGCGCGGTCATCTCATATTTAGAAAATCAATATCGATTAGGGAATTACTGCCTTTGGATGGGCACAATGTGATCTATAAAAATTTGCAGTAAATGATCTTGCTATCGCCCGATTTGTAAAAATCATCCAGTTCGGCAATTTTCTGATAACCGTTACGCTCATAAAACTGATGCGTGGAAGCATATTGCGCCCGGCCGGATGTCTCTGCATAGACTCGCAGTCCTCCCGCTGCCTGGATTAACTGCTCGGTCCGTTTCAATACGTCACGACCCAATCCATGTTTTTGAAAATCCCTGTCGACTGCAATCCAGTACAAATCATATCTTCGGTCAGTAAACGGAATGTTTCCATAGCAGGTGTAGGCAATGATTCTGTCATCACTGGTTGCCAATAAAAAATAATATCCGGAAGACTCGCCATGTTGCAGCCGGGATTCCACCAATTCTCCCGCAACCTGAATTTCTTCCGCAGAAAACACACCTGTTCCGGCAGTTAATTGACGAATGCCGGCAATATCCGCCTGACATACTTCATGACGCCAGTGCAATTTCACGATTTCCACCTCTTGCCAGCGCATCATCAAGCAAGCGCCGAATCAATTGCAGATAGCCAATTCCCGAGCGCTCCGCTGCAGCAGCAAAGCCCGCATCCGGGGCAAGCGAAGGGTTGGCGTTGACTTCAAGCACCCAGATTTTGCCTTTATCATCGACACGCAGATCAACACGCGCATACCCCGTCACAGCGAACGCGCTGCCGCACGCAAGACTGACATCAGCCAGGGAAGCCAGCAGCACGTCATCTGATTGCGGAAATTCAAAACTGCGCTGCGTGGCATGATACATGTCACTGTCAACATGCCATTTCGCGGCATAGTCAACAATTGGCAGACAGTCTTCAGGCAATCCGACAAAACACAGCTCTGCAATCGACAGTACTTCCAGTCCATTTTTTCCCGCCAGCAGCCCGATGTTGAATTCACGCCCATCAATGAATCGTTCGGCAAACCATTTACCTCCAAACCGCTGCGCACGATCCGCAACGATATCAATTAACGCTGCCCGATGTTTGACAACCGAATCCTGACCTATCCCCAGCGATCCATCTTCAGTCACTGACTTGATGATGTATAAATCATCGCTTGAAAGTGAAGCTGTGTGCAAATCATCCGGATCGATCCAGGACGGTGTCGGCAAATGGTTTGCATTCAGCCATTGTTTCGCTGTCAGTTTGTCGGAACTCAGCAATAATGAATTCGCATCTGCACCTGTGTACGGAAGATTCAAACGGGTTAACAGCAAGGGTGCGAGAAAAATTTTGTCCGCGCGTCCCCGCACAGATTCGACCAGATTGAATACGACATCCGGTTTCTGGTCTTTTAATTGCCTGATCACGGAAAAAAAATCCAGCGTGAAGCCAAGACGGCTGACCTGACAACCCAGCTTCTCAAGCGCTCCCTGAACAGCATCCACCTGAATCATGGTTTCGAGCTCATCGGGATTTGCATCCTGATCAATTGAACTATGGAGAATTGTCACTCGCATACCGCTTTTACAACTCCTGCTTTCGATTTCACCAGACCAAGACGCTGAATGGCAGCCGTCATTATTTTTTGCAGGCATTCCTGATAAGAATACCCTTGCAGCCGCATCAGAATGACAAGATCAGAGCGCACCGGATGCAGTCCGGCAATCGGATTGACCTCCAGAAATTGTGGAACACTCTGATTATCGGAACGCAAATCGAATCTTGCACTATCCTGGCAGCGCAAGGCACGCCAGGCACGCAATGCGGTTTCTGCCGCCTGCCGGGCTTCCGCGTCTTCAACTATTTTGAAATCAACGCGGTCTTCGTAATATTCCTTGTTCTCGAATGAATAGGCGTTTCGCTCGGCATTATTGCGCAGCGTGATTTCCATCACACCCATAACCTTTGTATCATCACCGTTACCAATAATGCCGACGGTAAATTCGCGTCCCGGAAGAAAAGACTCTATCAATACCGGCTGACGATGGATGGCGAGCAATTGTTTGCATGCTGATTTCAGGTCGCTCAGTGTATCCACTCGCGAGGCTGCATTTATTCCTTTACCCGTTCCTTCCGCCAGCGGCTTTGCAAACACCGGGAACGCCAGGTGAAACGCATCCAGATCAGACATTCTTTCAACCACCATAAATGGCGCGGTGGGAATGCCGTGATCGCGGACGATTCGCTTCGCCATGGCCTTGTCCAGCGTAACGGCCATGGTGACTGCATCAGAAAAAACATAGGGAATATTGTAAGCATCCAGCAAAGCTGGCACTTGTGCCTCGCGCGCAATGCCATGCATGCCTTCCGCAATATTAAACACCAGGTCCCAGCGTCTGCCATTTACCAGCGCCGCAGCAAGCTGTTTGATATTACCGACACGCTCGGTCTGGTACCCCTGCTCCTTGAGCGCTGCATCAATCGCAGCAATGGTTTCAATGGAATCGAATTCTGCTGTCTGCTCCGGACTATATCCTTGCTGCAGATAATCAGCACGCAGATCATAAACTATTCCAATCTTCATTTGGATGATTCCTCGATTTTAACCATGTCACTTCTTAACTTTGTCATTTGTGGTCATTCTTACCGTTGTTATTCCCGCGTTCCTACCCTTGCCATTCCCGCGTTCCTACCCTTGCCATTCCCGCGTTCTTACCCTTGCCATTCCCGCGTTCCTACCCTTGCCATTCCCGCGTTCCTACCCTTCCATTCCCGCGTTCCTACCCTTGCCATTCCCGCGTTCCTACCCTTGCCATTCCCGCGTTCTTACCCTTGCCATTCCCGCGTTCTTACCCTTGCCATTCCCGCGTTCCTACCCTTGCCATTCCCGCGTTCCTACCCTTGCCATTCCCGCGTTCCTACCCTTGCCATTCCCGCGTTCTTACCCTTGCCATTCGTGGCCATTCTTACCCTTGTCATTCCCGCGCAAGCGGGAATCCATTTACCCCATACATCTGAAATCATGGATGGATCCCCGCCTCCGCCGGGATGACACGCGAAGACTCCGCCGGGATGACACGCGAAGACTCCACTGGGATGACATGCGGGGACGACAGACCGGGATTCCATACGGAATAACCAATTGACATCCTAACGGAAGTCTTCAACCTACTTGCACACATACATGCCTTTTTCATCTGCGTATTGCATACCCTGTGTACGCAGTACATTCTGACTGGTGCCAATGGTACCTTCGGGATCAGCATAACGGTAAGTACCACCCTCGAAATTGGTAAGCAGCAAATCATCGCCCTCACGTCCCACGATGTAATCAGGCATTAATGGAATCTTGCCGCCACCCCCGGGCGCATCCACCACAAAGGTGGGAATAGCATATCCGGTTGTATGTCCACGCAAGCCCCTGATAATTTCAAGTCCCTTTTCGACAGGCGTGCGGAAATGTGACGATCCCGAGATCGGATCACACTGATACAGATAATAAGGCCTGACACGGATTTTCAGTAATCCATGCACCAATGATTTTATGATGCTGACTTCGTCATTGATTCCACGCAGCAATACAGTCTGGCTGCCGAGCGGAATACCAGCATCCGCGAGGCGGGCGCAGGCTTCCGCCACTTCAGGCGTCAATTCATCCGGGTGAGTAAAGTGGATGCTCATCCATAGCGGATGATATTTCTTTAGCATCCTGGTTAATTGCGGCGTGATCCGTTGCGGCAACACCACCGGCACCTTGGTCCCAATACGGATAAATTCAAGATGTTTGATCCGGCGCAACCGTGCCAGCAGCCATTCCAGTTTATCGTCATGAATTGTCAGCGGATCGCCGCCAGACAACAGGCAATCGCGAATTTCAGGATGCGCCTCAATATACTGCGCCGCCATTTCCCATTGACTGACTTTAAATGTGTATTCATTCGCACCGCCTACCATGCGCGATCGTGTGCAGTAACGACAATAAGTCGAACAAAATCCAGTCGTCAGGAACAAGACACGATCAGGATATCGATGAACCAGACCAGGCACAGTAGTATCATGATCTTCACCCAGTGGATCATCCGCCTCGCCACGCACACGCAGATATTCGCCATTTACGGGAATATGTGTACGCCGTATCGGTTGCGCAGAATCAAATTCATCAATCAGTGAGGCATAGTAAGGTGTAATGCCAACTGGCAGCGGACCAGTGTGTTTTGATATAGCGGACTTTTCGTCTTCCGAGAGCTGTATCATGCGCCCGAGCTCATTGAGATCTCGAATACGGTGACGTATTTGCCATCTCCAGTCATTCCAGTCAGCTAACGAGGCATCAGGATAAAACCGTTTGCGGAATTGACTGCTTTGTTCATTAATGGGGAAACGGTGGACTTTGAATTTTAAAATGGGTTTGACACGGGACTCAGGGAGAGGAACTGCGGAAAAAGCACGCTTGTTCACACGTTGGGGAGGTTCACCTGAGGTTTCGGCATCTTGCAGCATATGTGGTCCTCTTGTTTGGTTGGCGTCTAAACCTTGAAGAGTTTATTTAAAGAAAATCGACTTTACAATATGGGCGCGAAAAAATTTAATGCACGCTGCAGGATGTCAGCGACAACCATATCAACGTCTTTCACGGAAAAAATTGCTTAATATTTCTCCGCACTCAGCCGCCATCAAACCACCCGTGTGCTCCACGCGATGATTAAGATATGACAAATCCAGCATGCCAGACATACTCACTATCGCCCCGGCTTTCGGGTCTGCCGCTCCGTACACCAGCCGTTTGATCCGGGCATGCACCATGGCACCGGCGCACATGATGCAGGGCTCGAGAGTCACGTACAGGGTGGTATTCAGCAACCGGTAATTACCTATTTTTTCTGCAGCCTTGCGTAACGCTACAATTTCAGCATGGGCAGTTGGGTCCCGTGTTGAGATAGGACAGTTGAAGCCTTCCGCAATCAGGTCATCATTGAGCACAATGACCACGCCGACAGGCACTTCATTTGCCTGTTTTGCGCGCTCGGCAAGCGCAAGCGCCTGTTTCATCCAATATTCATCACGAGAAGTAAACATGAAATCACCCGATTCCGACCATCTAACAAGACATGCGCATGATTGTATCTGCCTCATCACTTGACAGCGAGCGGGAGCCCCCCTGCGGGAGCATGAGCAACAATCCGGCTGACACATCAACTCTGTACTGACTGTATATCGCAAGCATCAGCATATTGGCATGCTGGTCATCAGGAAAAAGACGCAGCCGGCATAACAGATGCATTTTCTGCTCCTGGCTCATGAAGCTCCTGAAAGTGTGCAAGGCTTTGCAAACCTCGATTCTGACATGGGCATTTGAAGACTCAAGTTTGCCGGTCAGCAGGAAAATGGCACGATCGCGCATGCGATCATCCAGCAGCCGGCTTAAAACCTGCAGTTTTTGACACGACCTGATTCTGATCAGCGCGGTCTGATCGTTCAAATCCGTAAAGGTTTGCTCGAGCATTTCATTCAATGCTGTCCGGGGAATAAAATGCCTGACTTTGCGCAAATACCCGCATATTTCATCCAGGAGGCCGGCTTCATTATTCAGGACAACTTCATTAAACAGGTCAGTGACAATCTGGCTACGCATTTCAGCAGCATAATAACAGGATTGGAAAGCATCCAGGGCACATACCGATTTGATCCGAACCAGCACATCCAGACTATTGCTTTTGATCATCAGCATTAGCTGATTGACAAATTCAATGCCCATTCTGGAATCACAATGCGCATGCAGGCTTTTTAATGCGGCAAGAGCAGACAATTTAACTATTTCAGTTTCACTCTGGTCCTTAAGTATCTGCATCAGGTCTGCCATGAATCGAGGCAGCATTTGCGAATACAGCTGCGGCATTGTCTGGCTTAATGTTTTGATACATTCAGCCCGAAGGAACCCTTCCAGCTCCCGCTTATTCATCATGACGTGCATTTTATCCAGCACCGGAATATATACCGTGCATTCTTTCAGTTTGCGCAGCCTCGCAAACGCAGCACAGGCAGCGGAACTGACATGATGATTTTCATTGCTGACTTCAGTCAGCACAATATCTGCCACTTCGTCATTGACAGCTTCCGGCATCCATTCCGACATAGCACCCCAAAGAGCAAGTACTTTCGCTTTCAATCCAAGCGAGTTACGCCTGCAGGCATTCAAACTGCATTGTGCCAGCTCTCTTGCAAACTGATGCGGAATGACCGGCAATAATCGCTGCAAGGCTTCACAGGATTGCTCTATCTGCATGAGATCATGTCCTTGCATTGACGCCAGTAAATATTGAATCCTGCCACTGATATTGTCTGAAGAAACCCATTCGCTCAATGAAACTATGGCTGAACATGCGGAAAGACAAAAAGTGTTATTGCGCAAATCAAGCAGAATCACTTGCAGCAGCACGCCGCGCTTTTCCGGCAGAATCCAGTTTTTCAGGGAGGTAACTGCCTTGTAAAGAAGTTTTCTGTAATTAAGATCCTGATTCCCGAAGTTGGGATTATAACCGGCAAGTAATCGATACAGGATATCCGTCAGGAATTGACGCTGTTCCTGAGGCATCCATTCCTGATACTGGCATAATTTTTCCAGATACTCCATGACAACGATTTCATCAGCTTCGCCAAGCCTGCTGAAGATGGATGCAAGCCTTGTCGAGACATGATGATTCCATAGATCAGTATACCTGAATGATTCGAGCAGATTTTCACTCAACAACGGCCGATAACCTTCATAAAAACTGAAAAACGCGCCGAACAAACAATGTAACTCATCAGGCAGTTTTCGTTTTTTGGAATACAGATTCAAATGCAGGATAAAATAACGCAAATTATTTTCCGGCAGCCTCTCCTTGAATGGATTGACAGTATTTTTGGATCGGACGCGAGGTTTCAGAAACCCAGAGTATTTGACAGGATCCAGCAATCCCAGAAATTTTCTCGCCAACGCCAGTTCGGGCGGCCCCGTGTTTGTAATGAAAATCGAACCTGGCAGCAATTTTTTTTTGACATAGCCCTGTAATAATGATTCAAGCACACTGGCAGGGTCAGTCAATCCGTCGGTATTTTTTTTTATGATAGTATCCAGCGTTATCTGATAATCATCTCTCATTCTAATTATGCTCATGGTCATTCCTTATCTGGCATCATCAGCGTTTTTTTCGAATGAGAAAGGGAGAATCATTCACCATCACTCCCATTCGATTGTTGCGGGAGGCTTGCTGGAAATATCGTATGTGACTCGGGATATTCCCGGCACTTCATTGATAATACGGCTTGAGATTTTTTCCAGAAATTCATACGGAAGCCGCGCCCAATGCGCAGTCATGAAATCCAGCGTTTCTACCGCGCGAATTGCGATAACGTGTTCGTACTGACGGGCATCACCGACAACCCCCACTGACTTGACCGGCAGAAACACAGCAAATGCCTGGCTCACCTTGTAGTATAAATCGGCTTTGTAAAGTTCCTCGATCAGAATGGCATCTGCCAGCCGCAGTTTTTCAACGTATTCTTTCCTGACCTCTCCAAGCACTCTTACGCCGAGACCAGGACCCGGAAACGGGTGCCGGTAAACAAGCTCGTATGGCAACCCTAGCTCAATGCCGATTTTTCTAACCTCATCCTTGAATAATTCACGCAATGGTTCAATTAACTGCAATTGCATGTCATCGGGTAATCCACCGACATTATGGTGGGATTTGATGACATGCGCTCCGCCTGTTTTAGCTCCGGCGGATTCAATCACATCCGAGTAGATGGTTCCTTGCGCGAGATATTTGACATTGGACAGTTTCTCCGCCTGGTTATCGAATACATCAATAAATTTTTTCCCAATGATTTTGCGTTTTTTCTCTGGATCACTTTCGCCCGCGAGAGCCTGATAAAACTCATCCTGTGCATTCACACAGAGGAGTCTGATGCCAAAATGCTTTTCAAACACAGTCTTGATTTCATCGACTTCATTCAAACGCAACAAGCCTGTATCAACAAAAACACATGTCAGCTGATCGCCAATCGCCTTATGCAACAAGACGGCCGCGACTGAGGAATCGACGCCGCCAGAAAGACCCAACAGCACTCCGTCGCTTCCTGCCTTTTGACGAATATTCTCAATCTGCTCTTCAATAATATTTTTGGATGTCCAGTTAGGCTGGCATCCGCACACATCGAATAAAAACCGCTCCAGAATCCGTGCTCCCTGCCGGGTATGGGAAACTTCAGGATGAAATTGCAAGCCGTAAAATTTGCGCTCTTCATCTGCCATGCCCGCAATCGGACAGTTACTGGTGCTCGCGATGGTTTTAAAATGCTTTGGCAGTCCGCTCACCTGGTCGCCATGACTCATCCAGACATCGAGCAGGGACAAATTATCATCCGTCAGATGGTCTTCTATTCCTTTCAATAAAGAGGATGGTTCACGAATCGCGACCTGGGCATAACCAAATTCACGTTTTTTACCCGGATCCACCTTGCCGCCCAATTGTAACGCCATGGTCTGCATGCCATAACAGATGCCAAGCACCGGTTTACCCATAGCAAACACCAGTTCCGGCGCGCGCGGCGTGAATGAACCAGTGACACTCTCCGGGCCGCCCGAAAGAATAATGCCGGCAGGCGCAAAATTGACAATCTCTGTTTCAGTCATTGAATAGGGATGAATTTCACAATACACGCCAATTTCACGAATTCTTCTGGCGATAAGCTGCGTATATTGGGAACCAAAATCGAGAATTAAAATTCGCTGCGCATGAATATCCATCATTATAAATACTTCTCGTCTATGTGATAATTGGGAGCTTCTTTTGTAATTTGCACATCATGTACGTGACTTTCACGCACACCCGACGGTGTGACACGTACAAAATTCGCCTTGCTGCGTAATGAAAGAATATCCGGGCAACCGGTATAACCCATTCCTGAACGCAGCCCGCCCATAAGCTGGTTGACAATATTCACCATTGTGCCCTTGTAGGGAACACGGCCTTCGATGCCTTCGGGCACCAGTTTCCCCACCTCTCCTGAATTGTCCTGGAAATAACGGTCACTGGAGCCATGACGCTGTGCCATTGCTCCCAGCGAACCCATGCCTCGATAGGCCTTGTATGAACGCCCGTGATATAACTCTACCTCACCTGGCGCTTCTTCAGTTCCTGCAAACAGTCCGCCAATCATCACCGCTGATGCACCAGCAGCGATGGCCTTGCAGACATCGCCAGAGTAACGAATGCCGCCGTCTGCGATAATACCGACATCGGTACCGGCCAGCGCTTCACTGACATTTGCGATAGCTGTAATCTGCGGCATTCCCACGCCTGTGACAATTCGCGTCGTGCAAATGGATCCCGGGCCTATGCCAACCTTTACCGCGTCGGCACCCGCAGCCGCCAGGGCTTTGGCTGCTTCTTTTGTCGCGATATTGCCGGCGATGACTGCAATTTCGGGGTAATTCTTTTTCACCCAGCGTACACGCTCAATCACATTTTTCGAATGGCCATGCGCGGTATCAACCACCAGCACATCCACACCCGCTGCGATCAAAGCCGCTACGCGGTCATCTGTATCCGCACCTGTTCCTACCGCTGCGCCGACTCGCAACTGACCCTGGTTATCCTTGCAAGCCGATGGTTTTGCCTGTTCTTTCAATATGTCCTTGACGGTAATCATGCCTTGCAACTGGAAATCATCGTTCACTACCAATACTTTTTCGATGCGATGCTTATGCAGCAGCTTTTTAACCAGTTCACGATCTGCCGATGCTTTCACCGTCACCAGGCGCTCTTTGGGTGTCATCAGATTGGCAACAGGCTGGTCGAGATTGGTTTCGAAACGTAAATCACGGCTGGTCACAATCCCTACGACATGCTTGTCATGCTCTACCACCGGAAAAGCATGAAAATTGAATTTCCTGCTGAGCTCCATGACTTCGCGCACGGTTGTTTTCGGCAAAATGGAAATCGGATCTTTTACCACACCGCTTTCAAATTTTTTCACCTTGCGCACATGCGCTGCCTGGTCTTCGACAGGCATATTTTTATGTATGATCCCCAATCCGCCTTCTTGCGCCAGCGCAATAGCCAGCCTGGCTTCGGTGACTGTATCCATCGCTGCGGACAAAAGTGGTATATTGAGGGTAATATGACTGGTCAGTCTGGTTCTGAGGTCTACATCTTTAGGCAAGACTGCCGATTCGCCAGGCAGGAGTAACACATCATCAAAAGTTAATGCCAATTCGTTTTGCGCTAGGCGGATCATGTTAATTCCCCTACTATATTGGTTTTGCAGGTTAAAATTAACGGCTCATTATACACATTTTTTTGCTGACTAACAGGACTTTTTCATGAAAAAAGACTATTTCATGGGCTTATCTGAAGAAGGATTTCATCGGGTTGCGTATACCGAATGGGGCAGCTCGAGCGACAACCGGAATCCCATCATTTGTGTCCATGGCCTCACCCGAAATGGTCGTGATTTTGATGCGCTGGCTGACTATCTTTCCAATCAGGGACGACATCTTTTTTGCCCCGACATAGTCGGCCGCGGTGATAGTGACTGGCTAAAAGATCCTCTGCATTATACCTATGAACAGTACATCGCTGACATGAATGCCTTGATTGCCCGGACACAAGCCCGGCAAATTGACTGGATTGGAACATCCATGGGCGGCCTGATCGGCATGATTATGGCTTCACTGCCTAATTCACCTATCCGACGCCTGGTCATGAATGACGTCGGCCCGCAAATTCCAGTCAAGGCAATTTCAAGGTTGTCAAAATATGCCGGAAAAGATCCGGAATTCTCAAGTATTGAAGAAGCCAAAAAATATTTGCGGACCATCTACGCTGACTTTGGCAGCCTGACTGACGAGCAATGGCATAAATTTACTGAAACCAGCATACGCGAAACATCGCCAGGTAAATTCTCAACGAAAATTGATCATGGCATCAAACGTTCACCGGCCAAAAGTAAACTGGCCTGGAAGATACTGTTAAACCCGCACAAAGCACTGGAAGGAACCCTGTTCGATGTCGATTTGTGGCAACTCTGGCGAAAGGTCACCTGTCCCGTGCTGGTTATCCATGGAGCCCGCTCTGATCTGCTCTTGCCGGACATTATCAGGAAAATGCAGTCCTTGCATGCGAATATGGAGGTACTCGAAGTCCCGGATGCCGGCCACGCTCCGGCACTGCAAAATCCTGAACAACTGGAAGCCATCCATCAGTGGCTAAATCGGGTGTGATTAATTGACATTTCGCTGGATGCCAGCTTTCACTGGCATGACGACCCTTGTGCTCGTATAACAGCAGCCGCCCTTGCGTTGTCATGATGAACTTGCCTGCATGATTACTCAAGTATATGCTGGCTTCAATTCATAAACGACCACAAAATCAGGGAGGCATAATGCGATTACCGCTAACAAGCATGCTGTTTTATTGTTACCTGTTCCTATTTACTTCATCAGCAATTGCAGACGGACCTGCCTGCTCCAAACTGTCTGGCCTGTGGTTTGGCACTTACACTTATAAAAATGCGTCTGATTGCAGAAGAACAGGCGCTTGTACCCATATGCTGTCAGCGGAAGTCAAACAATTATCTGGTAATACTTACCAGGTTGACTTGTCGCCGCCCGTTGATCGAACGGGTTCCATCAGCATAACATGCGAAAATGGTCAAATTTCCATTCCTGTGAATTCCGGTTACCAGACACACTTCACGTGCGAAGAAAATCAAATGTGCCGTGTCATCTATGATGATGAACGCTTAGGCGCCGTGGCAAACAAAATCAACTGAGATGCCAATGCATGCAAACAACTGATCTGGAACAGCAGCAAGATATTTACACGGTGAGCCGCCTCAATAATGAAGTGCGCTTTCTGCTTGAAGATACGTTTCCCATGGTCTGGGTGGAAGGTGAAATTTCAAACTTTGCCGCACCCGGCTCAGGTCACTGGTATTTCTCACTAAAAGATTCTTCCGCTCAGGTGCGTTGCGCCATGTTCCGCGGCAATCAGCGCAATCTCGGATTCACTCCCAAGGATGGCATGCATGTACTGATCAGGGCGCGCGTCAGTCTTTATCCTAATCGCGGTGATTACCAGCTGATTGCTGATGTAATGGAAGAACGCGGTGAAGGCAGGCTGCGCCGCGCATACGAACTGTTAAAGAAAAAACTGGAGGCAGCAGGATTATTCGCGCCAGAACATAAAAAACCCCTGCCGCATTTTCCACAGCAGATTGGCGTGGTGACTTCATCCACTGGTGCAGCCATACGTGATATCCTGACCGTGCTGCAACGCCGCTTCCCCTGCGTGCCAGTGATTATTTATCCGACCCTGGTACAGGGAGAAACTGCCGCACCCGCCATCGTCAAAGCCATTCAGACAGCCAATCGGCGCAATGAATGCGACGTGCTAATTGTTGCACGCGGCGGCGGTTCGCTGGAAGACTTATGGCCGTTTAACGAAGAAATTGTCGCCAATGCCATCTATCAAAGCCATATTCCAGTGATTAGCGGTGTCGGGCATGAAGTGGACTTCACGATCGCCGATTATGTCGCAGACCGGCGCGCACCCACACCTTCTGCCGCCGCGGAAATTGCAACTCCGGACCGCACTGAACTACTGCATAAAATCGCTCGCCAGCAGCAACAGATAGTACGCAGCATGCGCACCAAACTGGCCGGCACCAAACAGCATATTGAATGGATGCAAAAGCATTTGTCCCAGCAGCACCCCAAACGTCAGCTGACTGAAAAAATGCAGCGCCTGGATTTTTGCGAACTCACGTTGGTACAGCTGCTTAACCGTCATCTGAATAAAATGCAAAATCGTCTCAAGGACCTGGACAGCAGACTACATCGACAGACACCATCACATCATATAAAACACATGCTCAATAAAATAAATTTCATGCTGCAGCACATCAACACTGCCATTTCGGGAAAACTGACCCGGCAACAGACCGCTCTTGCCAATGCCGCAGCCAAACTGGACGCACTAAGCCCTCTCGCGACGCTGCAACGCGGATACGCTATCGCCACCACCAGCGGCAACCACGTATTAAGACAAGCACGGGAAGCAGCTCCCGGAGATGAAATACACATTCGCCTCATGGAAGGAACGATAGAATGCAGAGTGGAAAAAGTTGAAGCATAATTTTTCTGATGATGCATCTCTTGCATCACAGCCGCCCTGGATTGGAACTCGCCGGATAACCTTGTCAGTGCGCAGCTTCATCCGGCAATGAGCATCTGGATATGCATGTCAACGAAATTGGTAACCTGTACAATCCGTGAATAATGGAGATATTATTTTTTCCTGCGGCCAGCCATTTTTACAGGCGCAGATTTTTTCATGTGCCGATCAGCCTTGCTTTTACTGGCAAAACTTTTCCTAACCTTGGCAGCATGTTTTTTTTCAATTCGATTTAACGCAGACATGAGAGCCTTCCCTTTTGATTCCATGCCCTTCAGTATTTGCCGCTCAAAGTGTACCGCCGCCTTGGCATATGAAGAAGCCTGAGCTTCATTGATCCTGCGTTTCATGATGCGCATTTTCGCAGCGAGCCTGGATTCATAAGAACGGACCACGCTGCGTAATTTTTTCAATGCGGAACCGAGCTGCTTTCTGGCCAGCCGCTCTTTTTTTTCCAGCTCCCTGACTTGCCCTTTTAATTTTTTCACCATCAACCGGTGATTGTTCTTCACAGCCATGTGATCACCTCTTCCATTTTATGGTAAAAATTCTTCCAACCAACCTTGCCCTTGTCATCCATGTGAATAACAAGGGCAGCGCATATCATGATCCTTTCGGTATTAGCGGCTTCCAGTCTTACCCCTGAACCAGAACCGGTTTCATTGCAGGAGCTGATACATTTGCCAACAAACTGTCCGCAGCATTGACTGTATCAAGAAGTGAAATCAGATCTGTCAGTTTTTTGGCGTGATTTTCTCTTTCAATTTTTAACAATGAGTTTTCATGACTAAGACGTTGAATTTCCCTGCGTGATTCTTCTATCTCTGTCAGCAACATCATCACTTTTTCTTCTAGTTTTTGCAATAAATTCTCTGTCATACATTCATTCCTTCTGCTTAAAAATGACATCAAGTTCAGGTTACTATCATATACCCAATGCACGTCAAAATGCGAGTTCCAGCATGTAATCTTTCCGCACTGTCCAGCAGCGCGGAAAGAACATTTTTATCAGTGAAAAATGAATGATTAATTCGTTGGAATAAACGCGACAGGTGCAGCAGCATCATGCTTTTTCATAAACGGCAAGCTGGATTGGGATGACAGCTCTACCATGTGATAACCAGTGAAAATCGTTTGCAGAATGGGGGCATAGAGTTTTCTGCTGACGAATATGGTATTAGCTGGCTTATTCGCTATTACCGGCCATGAACTCATTAACGATTCCGCTGTTTGCGTATTTCGATCAGCACCCTTGATATGATAATTTTGCGTGCCCGGAGGCAGTTGCAAATAAAAGTTCAGCTTGCTCTCCGCATCCAGCATCACAACATTCCACTCATTCCAGGGTTTGATTTTACCGGCTTCTTCTTTCAGGGTCACAGCAAATCTGTTGACGCCAAATTGGGAATAATACCAGGCCGGGATAATATCAAGAGCAACCCACAGAAGCAGAAATGAAACAATCACCAATCCCGCTGACCATAAACGACGCTTTGCCACGGCGGAAGCATTCGATAATATCCAGTCTGTTGTAAACAGGATGGCAAAAGGAACGATTGGCAGGACATAATAACTGCGACGTGAGCCGCTTAAAGTAAAAAACACAAACACAAACAGAAGTGTCCATGCAATCCACCTGGTGTCGGTCGACATGGTCTTCCAGCGCGATTTCAGACTGAATAATGCCGGTATGAAAAATACCGCCCAGGGCAGCATGTAAACCGGCAGATAAATAAAATATGTATAAATCGGGCCCTGATGATCAAACGGCTGAAAATATCGCAGGATATTTTCGCGGTAGACCAGATACAATCCACTCTCACCATAAGTATCGCCGCCGAAATGGCTGGATGCCCAGAAAGGCAGCAGATAGACAATGACCGCAGGAACCGCAGCCAGTACCAATGTCAGATGCAAATGCCGCTTCCAGGATTTCTGCAGCAGCATGTCAGTAAAAACAGCGATCATGGGCACAATGGCGCCGACCAAACCCTTGCACAAAGAAGTCAGCGCGATAATCATGAAGAATACCGCATAATCAAAAAATCCGGCACGGTCACGTTTATCGAAATACCAAGAGATAGCGAACATCGATCCGGCAAGATTCAGCATATCCGCGCTGCTAGTGCGCGCCCAGAAGACAAAATAAAATGTCGTCAGCAGCAGCCAGCCGGCGAGCAGTCCAAACTGTCTATCCTTGAGCCTGGTACCCAAGCGGTAAACAGACCAGATGGCCAATAATCCAGCCAGCGCAGAAGGTAGCCGCAACGCCCAGGTTGTCAATGCATCACTGATGTATGCGAATGCCGCAATCAGCCAGTACGACAGTAATGGCTTGTCATAATAATCCGTGTTTCCAAGATAGGGATGTAAAAAATCATGCCGATAAAACATACCAGCGACGATATCAGCCCAGCGATGTTCCTGAGTCCAGATTTCACGTCCACCTAACATGGTGAAGAGCAGGAGCACTGAGGCAAGCAAAAGGTAACTGACTCTGGCTTTATTTCCCCATAATGAATCTGCTACTGTGGATAGCTTCATAAGATGACTAACTCTCTGTAGAATTAAAAAGGGTGATCATTATATATGTAGAGCTGTCAAAAAAATATAGACAATTTCCAGACTATAGACTATAAAAAACCTCGCAAAATCAATGATCGTGGATTATGGCATTCTTATTTTGATGATTGCCTGGATAAGATATATGCAAATCAGTGTCATGCGGATCACTGTCATACCGGTACTACCGGAATGACCCTGACTCGCTAAAAATTTATCTTATAGACAATAACTTGCTGGAGGAACCCATGTTTAAAGGAAGTATGGTCGCCATTGTCACCCCCATGCACGAAGATGGATCAATTGACAAGAAAGCACTAAATGACCTGGTTGAATGGCATATCGAATCCAAAACCGACGCTATCATTGCTAACGGTACGACTGGCGAATCAGCCACCCTGGAACCCGATGAGCAGCTTGAAGTGATTTCACTCGTTATAAAACAAGTCGCGGGACGCATCCCTGTGATAGCCGGTTCCGGTACGAACTCAACCCTAACCACGCTAAAACTGACCGAAAACGCGAAACGCGCGGGTGCCGATGCGTGCCTGATTGTCACACCATATTACAACAAGCCTACTCAAAAGGGTTTATACCAGCATTACAAAACGATTGCGGAAAAGGTATCCATTCCTGTTATTTTATACAATGTGCCGGGCAGAACCGCGTGCGATATGCTGCCTGAAACAGTAGAGCAGCTTTCCAAAATCAGGAATATCATTGGGGTCAAGGAAGCAACCGGCAAACTTGAACGCGCACAGGAAATCATCAGACGCTGCGGAAATGAATTTGGCGTCTATAGCGGTGATGATGCGACCGCACTGGACCTGATGCTGCACGGCGCCCATGGTGTGATATCCGTCACTGCCAATATTGCCCCGCTTAAAATGCACGATATGTGCGCTGCCGCATTGGCCGGGAACCATGAACTCGCTGAAAAAATCAATGCGGAACTCATGCTGCTCCATAAAAATTTATTCCTTGAATCCAATCCAATCCCTGCCAAATGGGCATTGAATGCCATGGGTAAAATCCAGACTGGCATACGCATGCCATTATTACCGCTGGACAACAAGTACCATCAAGAGGTAAAAGATGCCATGAAAAACGCAGGAGTAATGTAAACATGAAATCAGCGGCCCGAATGCTATTAATATTGGCAACAATCGCCTTGACCGGATGCGCCTATCTGGCAAAAACTTCCGGCATCCAGACACGAGACAAGGCTTACTTGTCAGCAAAATCTATCCCGCCATTGAAGATTCCACCGGGTATAGCATCGAGCTCTTTTCAAAATGCGTTTCCTGTGTCTGACAGACAATATCCTGTTTCTGCTGAAGATGTCAGTATCGTTCCGCCGGGTTTATAAGTATAATCCCGCCCTTACTGGAGAGGTACCGAAGCGGTCATAACGGCGCCGACTCGAAATCGGATGGGGAGTTTATGCTCCCACGAGGGTTCGAATCCCTCCCTCTCCGCCACATTAGGTGTGCTCAGTTTTACTGATCAGATGCAAAAACGACACTCTAATCTCGTTAAAATAGGAAGTTGATTCGAGAAGCCAGAAAACAAAAAGGCTATTCTCAGGAGGACTTTGCGGTCGCCGCTCAAATCAGACGAATCTTAATATTTCCAATCCTCATGACGAACCGGCAAACTATTCAGTTCATCCCGAAAGAATCGCCACTTCGGCAGAAATCTATCCATTAGTGCAATAAAATTACTGTTGTGAGATGGTTCCAGTAAGTGCATCAACTCATGAACAACAATATATTCCAGGCATTCAGGTGGTTTCTTTGCCAATTCCAGATTAATACGAACCGATCGTGATTTCGGTGAACAACTCCCCCATTTCGTTTTCATTTTGCGTATCGTAAATTGCAATACCGAAACTTTCATTTTCTTTTCCCATTGCTGGATCAGGATCCTGACTTTTTCTTTTAATTGTTGTCGGTACCAATTATCAAGTACAACGCGCTTCTTTAATTCATCTGCACCAGGGCGAACCTGAAGCACGATTTTGGAATGCGTTAAAGTCACTTTTGGAGTTGCTTTGTATTCTACTACCTTCAATAAATAGCGCTTGCCATTGAAGTAGTGACTTTCTCGATCTATACATTGTCTTGGTGTTTCTCGCAATTGTTTGCGTAATTTCTCTTGTTGTTTTTTTATCCATTTTAATTTCGAAATCACATAAAGGCGAATTGTTTCTATTTCCATCGCCTCAGGCGCGGATACGGTTACACGACCATTTGGCGGATATACACTCAGATGAACATGCTTAATGTTCTTCTGAATGACTTCTACATCCATGTCGTATAATTTGAAATCTACCATTTAGTACTCACTTTGTTGTGCAACAATATTAAAAATGCGCTCAACCATATCCACATCTTTGACAATTTCCCAAATAGCTCTCTTGATTTGATTTTCCTTCGCTTTATTGCCGCGCCAACCGTCACTTTTACTCACTCTGATTGCTGCATCAATTTGTAAAGCAAGCGCTTCATCATTATCGAGATTATGATACAAAGCGCGTTTAGCAGGTGTATCCAGCGCTTCCGGTGTATTATCCGTTTGACCTGCGGATACTTTACTTGCCAATTCTGCAATTTCTCTAAGATACTCTTGGTACTCTAGGGCTTTTTCTTTTCGACGCTTAATGATCGCATCTAGCAGTTTTGACATTTTCTCGAAGTAAGCAGGATCAAGAAGATGGTCCTTGATGATGGTGCTTCGCACGTTATTTTCGATCGTTTCAGCAACAGCTTCCTGACTCGACTTAATTCCTTCTGGCATAGAGGTAATAGCATCCGCAATACCGCTTTTTACAATCACATCAATCAAAGGCATATCACCAAAAGGTGAAATTACTACTGAGTCTTCTGCTTGTATGTAGCTATCCAATAAATGACGCATATCGGCCTCATAAGGCTTCAAATCAAGCGTTTCATTACTCGCCCGGCGAATCACTTCACGCAATTTCACATAGTGATCAAGCCGCGTTTTGATATGTGCAATTTCACGCTCATTATAACCTGACTCTTGCATCAGATCAGCTATATTGGCGTAAGCACGAATAAAAGCGACTGTTGCTTTATAAAGCGCAGTGCGTTTAGGTTCGCGTTCTTTGAGATCTTCTGGGATTTCGGTATTGCCACAAAAATAGCGAATGTAGTCTAGATCATTCTTTGGGGGCTTGACATCTTCGCAAAGCAGCTCTAACGCTTCCAGCGAAGCATCCAAACGTTCCCGTCCCAACTTTAAGCGATCCTTCAGTAACACATTACAGTCAGCAGCATCAAAGCCATCATATTCGAGTTCTGAAGTGTAGACAGCTATGGCATTTTCAACCTTCGGGAATAAATCTTTATAATCGACAATGTAACCATAATCTTTATCACTTCCATCCAGTCGATTCACGCGACAAATTGCCTGAAACAAACCATGATCTTGCATGGATTTATCAATATATAAATAAGTACAACTAGGCGCATCAAAACCAGTCAACAATTTATCAACCACCACTATCAGCTTCATATTGGCAGGCTCACTGATAAATCGATCTTTCACCTCATCTTCATAAGTTTCTGTTTTACTTTTACCGGGCTTAGCTTTCACGTCTTTCAATAAAGTTTCATAAGTATTAAAGATAAATTGCTTATCACTTTCTGTATTTGCGCCCGTTTCTTCATTGGTAATATCTTTGGTTTGTGGATTATAGGATGTGACAACAGCACACTTTCCTTTAAAACCGGTATTTGGATTTTGAAACAACTCATAATAACGACAAGCTTCGAGAATGCTGGATGCCACCAGGATAGCATTGCCTCTTTCCGAACTTAAGCGAGGCTTCACACTGAAATCAAAAATAATGTCAGCAACCACTTTATTCATACGCGCGCGACTACTCAACACGTTTTGCATGGTACCCCATTTCTTTTTTAACTCAGCTTGCTGGAATTCATTCAAACCTTTTGTTTTTGTTTCAAACCATTCGTCTATTTTTTGCTGTGAACTGAGACGTTGATCGATATCGCGCGCTTCATATACCAAATCAAGCACCACACCATCTGCAACTGCTTCATTGAATTTATAGGTATGAATATATTTACCAAACACTTCCAGAGAAGTCGCTTTGTCTTTCTTCAAAAGCGGCGTACCGGTAAACCCAATGAAAACAGCGCCAGGCATGAGTGCCTTCATGACACGGTGCAGCTTGCCGCTTTGAGTACGGTGACATTCATCCACAAACACAAACAACTCACCGACAGCATGGCTAGGCTGACTTTCCAATTCCTTGATGAACTTTTCAAAATTATCGACATCGCGTCTACCAAATTTATGTATTAGCGAACACAACAGTCGCGGCTTTGCCTGCCCAAGTTGACTCATTAAATCGCGACCGCTACTGGTGCGATAAATAGGTTCACCAGCATCTTTAAAGACACCCTCAATTTGTTTATCCAGCTCGTCACGATCAGTAATAATTGCAACACGCGCATGTGGATTATTTTCCAAAATCCATTTCGCGAGCAGCACCATGACAATACTTTTGCCACTGCCTTGTGTATGCCAAATGATGCCGCCCTCATTACGGCGTATATGTTCTTGCGCAGCTTTGACGCCAAAATATTGATGCACGCGCGGCACTTTTTTAACACCGCCATCAAACAAAACAAAATCATAAATAAGCTCAATGAATCGGTGTTTATTGCAGATTTTCTTTAGATACTTATCCAGCTTGTAACCACGATTTTCTTCTTCATCTTCTTTCCACTTGAGAAAATATTTATCGCGCGTACCAATGGTACCGTATTGCAATCCTTCAGAATCATTGCCAGCAAAGACAAATTGCACAGTCGTGAAAAATGAACTGATAAATTCCGGTTGTTGATTCACCAACGATTGACGAATACCGTCTCCAATCGAAATTCGGCTGTTTTTAAGCTCCAAAACGGCTACAGCAATGCCGTTGATATAGAGCACAACATCTGGCCGTTTTTCTTTATTGCCGAAAACGGTAACTTCTTCGGCAATATAAAAATCATTATTCTCTGGCTGCTGCCAATCGATCAACGCAACTGTTTCGGTTGGCACACCTGCTTCCACTTTAACTGGTACGCCGTAACGTAACAGTTGATAAACATCTTTGTTATTGTGATATAAATCTTGCGCATGATTATTAGCCGTTGTATGTAGCTTATCTAATGCTTTGTTAATTTGCTCTGCACTGTAACCTTTTGCAATGAGATATTTGCACAGCAGTGGTACTTCAATATTGCTATTATCAGTTTTGTCTTGAAGATTGCCGAGATTGGTATAGTTCAATTCATCAGTGAAAAGTTTCATCACACGATCTTGCGTGATCCGTTCGACTTTATTAATGGCGTCAGTCATATCAGCCGAATCCTCCCGGTAAGCAGGTTTTGCATCATGCCTTGTTTGATTTGTTGTGCTTTAGCGAGTTTGGTTTCTAAGACTATGATTTCGTTTTCCATATCGGAGAGGATGGTGGTGATACGAGTTTGCTGATTTATATTAATAGGGAATAGTATAGGCACCCCGTCTAGCTTCTTCCTTTGTATTCCCTGAGCAGTTGAGCCACTTGCATTTTTGAGCAGTTCTGACTGAAAAAATTCACCTTTCATGTAATGGCTCAAAAAAATCTCTGGATATTTTATCATTTGGCCTAATCAGTAGAACTCTCTGACTAAGTATATATTTTTTGTTATCTGGAATTTGTGCTACATTTCCAAGTGGTGCTTCCATTGTTAATAGGACATCTCCTTTCTGACATTCACCTTGAATCATCCATTTTTTATATAAAGCTTCACTACCATAATATGCTTCTTTTTCAATATCAATTTTCCCCATTTGCACATTATTGGCAGACAGCGCCAAAATATTTCCGCCGCCCCAAGCCATTCCTATTTTGTTAGGCGTCCTTCCACGATAATCTATATATTTATCTACAATCTCGATGAATCGTAAATCAACCCACCCTTCTTTCAACCGACCATTTTCATAAGGATTCAGCAGTGTTTGCATGGCACCTTGTTTAATTTGGCGTTTTTTGTCTATCAGGCGAGTAAGCGATTGAATCCAGGCATCGGCATCGCTTAAGGCATTGGCGATGGCAGTTTGTTCGGTTTTGGTTGGAGGAAGTGGAATAAGAAGTTGGCCATACTCATTTCCATTAATGCCAGGCTGACCACTTCTCATAGACATCAATTTTACCCAATTCCAATATATTTTAGTTTTTACAAACTGGAAAAGATAATTGGACAACAACAATCGACTATCTGGAGAAATTTTAATTAAGAATCCTGCATAAACAAGTTCACCATCCTTTGGGTTATAGAGATACGACTTACCGACACTTGCTCCTGTTCTTGCAAATACTAAATCACCCTCTACTAGAACGTAGCTTGCAGAAAAGGAGTTATCTACCCCAACTTTTTCGACAGGCAAATAATATCCGTCTTCTGATATATCTGTTATGCGTATGTAAGTAGGCAAATCTCCTTCCAACTTTACAGCTGCCGCGTTTATCCCATATTTGGGATTCTCTTTTAGCATTGAACACAATGGCCTAACCATCCAATCTTTCGGAATCACCCCAACTTCAGTCTGCTTGTATCCTTTCTTCACTACCATACAAACCCCATCTTTTGCAGATGCGAATTCACTTTTTTTTCCAATTCATCCGCTTGATCATTCAAAGCTGGCAATGGCGTTTCATAGCGTTCTGCTAATTCTTTTATGCGTTGGGTAAGGCGCTGACTAATGCGATCCATTTCAGAATGAATATCTTTATCTATAATTGCCATCCATTTGTCTTCGACTACCAATTGCTTAATTTGTTCTTCGGTAAGCATCTGATAATATTTCAACAAGTTTTCATCCAAAAATGCTTCTTTTTCAGCAACACTTTTCTTGATCGAACTCTCGCCCGTCAATAAGTCTAAGTATTGGCGCAGTATTTTTTGCTCTTCTGAACTATCTGGCTCGCTCTTCAATTCCTTCAAACGCGCCGTAACATTCGCTTTATTGATTTTATCCAATTCAGAAAAAACACCTTCTTCACTACCGTGTTCTTCTTCCAACTCTGTTTTCTGATTCTGCAAACTTTCTAGCTCAGCATTGAGATCATTAACTTCTTGTTGTTCTTTAGCAAAATAACGATTAATCACCAATTCTTTAG
Organism: Gammaproteobacteria bacterium; assembly: GCA_021324305.1. Classification (GTDB taxonomy): domain Bacteria; phylum Pseudomonadota; class Gammaproteobacteria; order DSM-16500; family DSM-16500; genus Aquicella. Next base: position 29,207 of record JAJPJI010000013.1, read on the forward strand.
ATATCAAATCACATGTCCAACCCTTATCAACTTTTTTCCTTTATTATTTGTTTCGATAATACGATACGTTTGTGCTTTCCAGCCATCCGTTGTTAATTGATAGCAATCATCCTGCATGACTTCAGTCCAGTAGTTCATCAAGTGCTGATAAACATCATAGCGATCAATCAGCGCCTTCCCTGCATAGGTATTCAGCAATGTTTCACTAATATCATGAATAATCGCTTTAGGATGAAAGCCAGGTTCCAACGCTTTTAGTTTGACCATTGTTTTGGTTTGCCAGTCATGAAATACCTGATTCATCTCTTTCATATAACGCACAAACTCAGGATGCTGATAAATGATTTGCTTGATGTCAGCTTTATCTATCTGCAAACTATAATATTGATCACTGCGTTTTGCTTTACCAAATAGAGTTGTTTTTAATGCTGGCAATACGTCCCAATAATTCGTAAGAGCATCAATATCAGCTTTGGGAATATCACCCAGTAGATGCGCTTCAATATCTTGCTGATCTTCTGGTTCACTACTGTCAATATAACGCGGAATATTGAGATTGAATTCGTTTTTCTCAATATCAGCAAAGGAAACCATTTTACTGTAGCCATCGATTTCAGTTTGCTTGTTAAATACATCGACAATTTTGTGGATATCCATTTCCCTCAAGCGATTTTTATTACCGTCTTTAATGAATCCTTTACTTGCATCAATTATAAAGATGCTTTTACGAGTTTGAGCGTTTTCTTTATCAATGAGGATAATGCAGGCTGGTATGCCCGTGCCGTAAAACAGATTGGCTGGTAACCCGATAATACCCCTGATTAAACCGTTGCGAATTAAGGCTTGCCTGATATCAGCCTCCGCATTACCTCGGAACAACACACCATGTGGCAAAATGCAGGCACCCTTACCTCTGCTTTTCAGCGAATGATATGCAATAGATAGGCATAGTCACCATTCTTGGCAGGCGGCACGCCAAAACTAAAACGATTATAAGGATCATTCTCGATATCGACGCCACTACTCCAGCGTTTATCACTAAAAGGTGGATTGGCTACTGCATAATCGAATGTTTTCAGGCTGTCTTGATCCTTGAACTTGGGATCAGCCAGCGTATTCCCCTGTTTGATTTCAGCCAAGGGATTATCATGCAGAATCATATTCATGCGCGCCAAGCCACTGGTGGCAGCATCTTTTTCCTGTCCATAAAGGGTAACAGGAGTCTTGGCCTCATGAGCAACTTTCAACAACAACGAACCAGAACCGCAGGTCGGATCGTACACAGTCGTTTGTGCGGTTGTTTCTGCCTGATCAATTCCAATGATTTTTGCCATAATGCGGCTAACTTCAGCAGGCGTATAAAATTGCCCTTTGCTCTTGCCACTTTCTGTAGCAAAGTTTTTCATCAAGTACTCATAGGCATCACCCAAAATGTCATCGCCATCAGCACGGTTCTTGCTAAAATTCAGGGCGGGATTTTCGAAGATAGCAATCAGGTTAGTGAGCTTATCCACCATCTCTTTACCGCTACCTAATTTTTCCGGATCATTAAAGTCCGGCATACCAGAAAGCTTATTAGCATTCGCAAGTGGCGCGATGATTTTCTTATTAATGTCATCACCAATATTTGGCGTACCTTTCAGCGACACCATATCTTTAAAACTTGCTCCTTCCGGGATGACAATCGGAGCATAGGGTTGTCCAGCATATTTATCGCTGACATATTTTATAAATAACATCACTAACACATAGTCTTTGTATTGACTGGCATCCATACCACCGCGCAACTCGTCGCAGCTTGCCCAAAGATGTGAATAAAGTTCTGATTTCTTAATTGCCATACTGCCTGTACCTATTAGTTAGTGCATTGCTTGTTTAATATTTAGCCATACAACTTTTTGGAAGCTCTATTATCGCTCATTGACATGCAAGTATCCCAAATTGTATAAAATTCCTCTATCTTAAATGAATTTGCTAAATTCTCTAATGTTCCAACTATAACTGAACGGTGGTTTCCTTTGATGCAAAAATCACCCGTCTGATTATTGATTTCATATACTTTAAATAATTTTCTGCGTCAGTAAAAACGTCCGGAATAGCTGGCATAAATAATCCCTTATACATTTCTAATTTCTTCCTGGGTATTAATAAAAGCCAAATTGAATAAATCACAATTAGCCAGTGACTTCTTACACTAATGTGAATGACTCCCTCCATTGGCTTTCTGGATAGTCCATCAACGTTTCTTGCCCCTGAAGTATATTCTTATAATGGGCAAGGCTTGCAATTGGATTATATTTTGAACATTACCCATAAAATTGGGTTAATCATTTCTTGCGTAAAAGAATCCTGTTACGGTATTCAATTAAATAGATTATCATGGTTGAATAGAACGTTTTTTGTAATGTGCAGACTATTCAATCCATGGCATATGTCGATGGCAAATTATCCTGAAAATTTGATTTCAACTTATCAATTACCTGATGGTATCAATATCACTCTGCGGCCTGTTCGACCAGAAGATGCCGATTTCATCCAGGATTTTTTTCGTCATCTTTCTTCTCAAACCAAGCATTCTCATTTTTTGGAGAATTTCAGGGAATTATCAAACGACGTATTAATCAGACTGACGCAAATTGATTATGATCGTGAAATGGTATTGATTGCAGCACATACAGAGAATGAGAAAGAAACAATGATTGGCATGGCGCACTATGCCGCTACAAATGAACCGGATGAATGTGAAGTTCTTGTTATCGTCGCCGATGAATGGCACAGCAAAGGAATAGCAACCCGGCTAATGACTCGTTTAATGGAAATCGCGAAAGAGAAGGCTGTGAAAAAGCTGATAGCAACCATTCCTGCCATCAATGCGCGTGATCTTGCATTTGCAAGGTCCCTCGGGTTTGTGATTTCGAATAGTGATGACCCAACATTAAAAATTGCAGCCAAATTATTATCCTGAGTTTCGACGATAAAATAACTAAAAAAATGAGCGTTATACTCTTCAATTAATCAGAGTCGAATCGATATATATAAATCATGAAGTTACCAGCACCCCTCAAAAGCCGCAGCTTAATTATTTAGTCTTTATTATCGTCTATAATAGGAAATGTGCACAACAACAAAACCAGGAGCCGCACCCATGCATGCAAGACAAGAACTCGAGAACGCAAAACAAGCCATCAAAGATGGAAATATTGATGCATTAAAAAAAGCACTCGATGCGACTTATACAATCCAGGAAACCTACACCTACTGGGCCCCGCCTGAAGGAAACTGGACTTATGAGCTAGGCATTCCTGATGACATCGAACACACAGGCGTCAGAGACGTCACCAATAACTATATTGATATCGCTTTGCATGGCGGTGAGCTGCTTCTTGCTGCAGCTGAAACAAATCAACTTGAAGCCCTGAACTATTTAGTTTCAGAGCGCAAAATACATGTCACTCCGGCAGTAATGAAAAAATATCTGGACCTGTACAAAACCCAGCTTTTGCCAAATTTGAAAAATGCGGAACTGGCTGGACATGTAGTCAGAGAACTAAATGAGCGATTATTTCAAAGCACATATGATGTTGCGTTAGAAATGTTTAAACATTTTCTTCTTTATCAGCTCTTTAATGGGACTGACAAGTCAATTCAAAATATCATTGAGAAAGTTGGGGACTATTTGCCAAAACATACCGCCCAATATGCGAAATTCATGCAATTCAGCAAAGATCATATTTTCGCATACGGACAAGGTTCGTTAGTAAAATCCCTGGATCCGGTATTCAAGTTTTCAGAAGATATGAAATTCCTGCAAGAGATGAATGATTGGTTTAAAGGCGATCGATTAAGTTATTTAGATGAATCCAAAAACGCATTTATTTATGAGCATCTATCTACCCAGGAAACTGTCGATAAGATTAACCAGAAATATGATGCCCTGATTCAAGCTACCTTAAATAGTGTTCAACAACTCAATATCAGCACGCAGGGGCGAAAAACAGAATTCTTCTTTTCCAAGAGTCGAGCAACCACCACGCAAGGGTTGTTTCAGGCCATTACCGATTGCCAGCAGGAAAACATATCCTCTGTCAATAAGATATTGAAAATAGCGACATTGCTGGTACAGGCATATAATAATATATGCGATAAAGTGAAAAACTCTTACACACAAAACACATCCACGACTGCCAATGAAATTCTAGCCATATTAAAAACCTTGTGCGACCAGGCTCAGATTACACTGCAGCACAAGAATCTTCCCAAATACAGTATACAACCTGTAAAGATTATACCTTCTGAAAGGATACAGGCTGAGGCACGTATTTTAGCTGCAGAGCGCTTTACTCATGGCTTGAAAAAAACATAAGAAAGATAGCTGCAGAGTTGTTTAAAGAGTAGTAGTCGAAAGCGTTGATTAAACTGTGTCAGAGCATATCTATGACGAATGAGCGACCGGATTGCAGGCCTGCCCCTCTCGGTTTATGCACGATAGAATCCTGAGGAGTTTGCTCGGGAAATTTTTTCATGTAATTGTTCCTGCCTTTCTGTTCTCCCTAATAAAATCTATACCTTCTTCACTTTCTCTATATTATGATAGCCCCTGACCTCTGGTGCATTTAAATTAATTAACAATACAAACTTCATAAATAAGAGACTACCCCATGGAAAAAGTAGACCAGCTAATTCACGCAAAATGGATCATCACCTGCGAAGAAAACAATCGCATACTTGAAAACCACGCCATGGCGATTAAAGGCGGAAAAATTCATGCCATTCTGCCAGACAATGAAGCCCGGCAAAAATTTCAGGCGGATGCCGAGCATCATTACGCTGCTCACGCCGTGACACCCGGATTCATCAACAGTCATACCCATCTCTCCATGAACCTGTTCCGGGGACTTGCCGATGATCTGGAGTTAATGGATTGGCTGAATAATTATATCTGGCCGGCGGAAGGAAAATGGGTGAGCCACGAACTTGTTTACGATGGCTCCCTGCTTGCCATGGCAGAAATGATTCGCTGCGGAACGACCTGTTACAATGATATGTACTTTTTCCTGGGTGCAACAGCACAGGCAACCGAACTTGCCGGCATGCGCGGCCATATCGGCATGACCATCATTGATGTGCCTACTGCATGGGCCAAAACTACCGAAGAATACTTTGCCAAGGCAATTGAATTCTATCAGCAATACAAAAATAGCGGTCTCGTCACACCTACTCTCGCGCCGCACTCGACGTATACGGTTTCCATTGAAAACCTGGAAAGGGCAAAACGCCTCGCTGACGATTATGGTTTGAAAATCAATATTCATTTGCAGGAAGCACCTTCGGAAATTGAACAATCCATGGCGAAGCACAAGAAACGGCCGTTGCAGCGCCTGCATGAAATTGGCATGGTCTCGCCAGATTTAATCGCCATTCACATGACCCAAATCAATGACGCTGATTTCGAAATCCTGCAGGAAACACGACCCAATATCGTTCATTGCCCTGAATCAAACATGAAACTGGTCAGCGGATCCTGTCCAGTGGAAAAACTCTCACAACTCGGTATTAATGTTGCCCTGGGTACCGACGGCGCAGCCAGCAACAACGACCTGGATATGTTTGGCGAAATGCGCACGGCAGCTTTCCTGGGCAAAGTCATTGCCAATGACCCCAAGGCGGTATCCGCGGAAAAAACCCTGAAAATGGCGACTATCAATGGTGCAAAGGCTTTGGGAATCGATGCGGTCACAGGCTCTCTGGAAGCCGGAAAATCGGCTGATTTTATTGCCATCAATATGGACCACGTTGAGACACAGCCAGTTTATCACCCTGTTTCTCAGCTCGTTTATGCAACCCCCCGCTGCCAGGTGACCGACGTATGGGTAGCAGGCAAACAATTATTAAAAAACCGGGAGTTACTGACGTTAAATGAAAAGGAATTGCTTGAAAAAGCACAAGCTTGGCGCAAAAAGATAAAAAGTTAATAAAAAATTAGGTATAATGCCCGTCTTTTTGATTCCATCCCGAGGATGGGGAGAATGAACAATGTTCTTCTCTCCGGCCTCGCGGTCAAACACACCGCGGGGTGAACACAACCTCAGAGGCTGGAATAGAAAAACTATTATATGTATGGAGAAATCAAACATGCCAATCGAAAGAACCTTATCCATTATCAAACCGGATGCCGTTTCCAAGAATGCCATCGGCGCGATCATTAGCCGCTTTGAACAAGGCGGACTCAGAGTTGCCGCAGCCAAAATGCTGCATTTGACCAAACAACAGGCAGAACAGTTTTATGCCGTTCATAAAGAACGTCCATTCTTCCCTGCCCTGGTCAACTTCATGAGTTCCGGCCCCGTACTAGTACAAGTGCTTGAAGGCGAAAACGCCATTGCCAAAAACCGCCAGATCATGGGCGCAACCAATCCTAAAGATGCAGCCCCCGGCACCATCCGTGCTGACTTTGCTGAATCGATTGATCACAATGCTGTTCACGGATCAGACGCGCCTGAAACCGCACAGCAGGAAATCGCTTTCTTCTTCAAGCCGGAAGAAATTTGTGCCCATGTTGCTGAAAGTGAGCTTGCATAAATGACAACTGTTTCGCCGATGCCGCAAAAAATCAATTTACTTGGTTTTGATAAAAAAGCCATGCAGGACTTTTTTGTCGGCATTGGCGAAAAGGCTTTTCGTGCCGATCAGGTATTGAAATGGATTCATTTCAATGGCGTACAGGATTTCCATGCCATGACCAACCTGAGCAAGGATTTACGTCAAAAACTCGCCGAAATCGCTGAAATCAGTCTGCCGCAAATTATTTATGAAAAAGCCGCAGCAGATGGGACCTATAAATGGCTGTTAAGATTGAATGACGGAAATTGTATTGAAACAGTGTTCATCCCTGAAAAAACACGCGGTACGCTGTGCATATCTTCCCAGGTCGGATGCATTCTTAACTGCGACTTTTGCTCGACAGGAAAACAGGGGTTTAACCGTAATCTCAGTACCGCAGAAATAATTAGCCAGCTATGGATAGCTGTGCGCAAACTTTCCAAAGCAGATGGAATGCACGACCATACCGTTACCAACGTCGTGATGATGGGCATGGGTGAACCATTATTGAACTTTGATAATGTCATTCCTGCATTACATCTGATGCTGGATGACTTCGCCTATGGTTTATCAAAGCGCCGTGTAACTGTCAGCACTGCTGGCGTGGTTCCAGCCATCTACCAATTGCGCGAAGTCACGGATGTTGCGCTTGCAGTCTCCCTGCACGCTCCCAATGATGAATTACGCAATCAGATCGTCCCCCTGAACAAGAAATATCCGTTAGATGAGTTGATGACTGCATGTAGGGAATACTTCAAAAACGACAGCCGGCGCTCCATCACCATGGAATATGTCATGCTTGCCGGTGTAAACGATACGCCTGAGCATGCCAGACAGCTGATCAGATTACTCAACGGGGTCCGGGCAAAAATGAATCTTATCCCTTTCAACCCCTTTCCCCATACTCACTATCAACGCTCTGATGCGGACACGATTAACCATTTTCGCGATATGCTGATGAAAGCCGGCCTGAATACCACCGTTCGCCGGACCAGAGGAGACGATATTGACGCTGCCTGCGGGCAACTGGTTGGCCAGGTTAAGGACCGTACACGCCGGAATGAACGATATTTACGGTCAATTAACAAGAAAGTAATTGGCGAGAACCCGTGATCGTCATACAATTTAGAAACCAGGACTCATTTTAAAACCAGTCTTGCCATTCCACGCGAGGCAAGCTGTCTGCAAGGAGCGAGGCAGAAACAAAAACACACAAGCACCGCCAACCACTCGGTACCAAACAGCAGAGCAAGCGAGGTTTTGACATGAGCTTCCCGGAACAGAACATTAAACAAGGACAGTGACGTTCTATGACAAACGATAATCTGCAAACCGGCTCCTTTAACGATCAGAATTCAATACCCCTGGGCATGCGCTTTCAATCCGCAAGAGAAGCCATGGGCCTGGACCGTAAAGATGTGGCGGCACAGCTGCGTTTGCATGAAAAAGTCATCACCATGATAGAGAGCGGGGAATTTAAAACCGATTTGCCTCTCACCTTTATCCGCGGTTACATACGCAATTACGCCAAATTACTGGCTATTCCTGAAAATGAAGTCAAGGAAGGCCTTGATTTGTTACAGCCCAAACAGCAAAAAGAAGAACCTGTACCTGAACCGGTTCCAGCCGCCGCTCAGACCCCAGCTTCCGGACCCGTGTCAACGGTCACCCATTCCATGCCCATCAGCATTGGCAACTTTTTCATGCAATTTTTTACTTACCTGATTGCGATTACATTAATCGGTCTCGTAGGTATCTGGTGGCATTCACACCGTGTGTCATATAATCCATCAGATAGCCAGACAATTCCTTTCCCTGGTGATCTCGACCAGTCAGCACCTGCCAAAATTTCAGCAAGCCCAGCCGAGAGCAGCAAGTCACCTGCTTCCAATCCCTCATCGCCAAACACCGTGCCAGCCTCCGGCAATTCTCTGCCAATAGCTCCAGGTGCAAATACCGCCTCCATGCAGCCAGCTTCTTCAGCAGCTGCACCTGCTACCCCGGCACCGGCAAACACCAGAACCAGCGATTCACCGGCCCAGCCAACTGTGAAAACCTCCAGCCGGGAATGGCCGCAATTTAAAAAATGGTTCACCTTTACGAATAATCCCGCCAACAAGACTGCCCTGACACGGTTCGTGACTGGCGATTACTTTACTCATTCATTCATTCATTTGATTCTATTTATTACCCTGATACAGATCGCTGCGCGTAAATATTCAGCCTACTCACATTCATCATCCATGATGGCAAGTACCAGGCTCCACAGAAAACCGCGCAACGCCGGCACCGGCTTCAACTTTGGCAGCATCCTCAGACTGTCGAGCAAATTCAGGCTGGCTTACGTCACCTCTTTTTTTGGTCTTGTCATGGTTGCTGTTCTCGCAGGAATGGGTGGCACGTGGTTGTATAAGCACGCCAAATTCAGCACTTCCAGGACCGCCATTGCTCAGCCTGTTGTAGTAGAAAAGAAACCCGATCCAGGTGCCAGCTTGCAGCTGGATGCAGACCTGGAACAGCTCGCGCCTTCCCTAAATTTTGGAAATGTGTTATCAAATTCATTTAGAGTAAATGCAATGCAGGCCCTGGTGAATCAAATCAATGCCCTTATCAATCAGGCTGCTGACACCAAATTCGCCCTGACCGACCCATCAACACCAATAGGCCAATTTACCTACAAGAAAAAATATCGTCGTTATCATCGCATTTATCGTAATTATGATGATAACAATGAGAACGATCCCTATAATGATCAGACAGATACCAATAATGATTAAAGAGCTCGTCAACGAGCCGTAAAGGAGATAATTGTGGCAGAAATGATCCAGGCCGTACGCGGAATGAATGACATTTTACCGCCGGAGACTTTCTTGTGGCTATATGCTGAATATATATTTCGCAGAACACTATTAGGGCATGGCTTCCAGGAAATTCGTTTCCCCATTCTGGAAAAAACGGAATTATTCAAACGATCCATTGGCGAAATTACCGACATCGTTGAAAAGGAAATGTATACCTTTCTGGACCGCAATGAAGAAAGCCTGACCCTGCGCCCTGAAGGAACAGCATCCTGCGCCCGCGCAGCAATGGAACATGGCATGCTGCATAACCAGATACAACGCCTGTGGTATTCAGGACCCTGTTTTCGCTATGAGCGTCCGCAAAAAGGCCGGTACCGTCAATTTCATCAATTTTCCGCTGAAGTATTTGGATTAACGGGACCTGATATTGATGCTGAATTGATCGTCATGTCAGCATCCATACTTGAGAAACTTGGAATCAAGTCTTTTTCAACATTACAGCTGAACTCACTGGGCACGCCAGCCTCACGTAGTGAATACCGCAAACGGCTGATACATTACCTAAGCGAAAACAAAGACCAGCTTGATGAAGACAGCGTTCGCCGCCTGCATAAAAATCCACTTCGCATTCTGGACAGCAAGAATCCGGATATGAAGGACCTTATCGCGAATGCCCCCAAACTGCTTGATCACCTGGACGAAGAATCGTTGCAGCACTTCGAAAAGCTGCAGGAATATTTAAAATATGCTGGCATCAATTTTGAAATCAATCCCTGCCTGGTACGCGGGCTGGATTATTACACAAAGACAGTATTTGAATGGGTGACGGACAAATTGGGCGCACAGGGCACTGTTTGTGCTGGCGGACGCTATGATGGACTGGTTGAGCAGTTAGGCGGTAAACCCACTCCCGCAATTGGCTTTTCATTTGGCATGGAACGCACCATCCTCCTCATGAAACAAAGCGAGAAAAATCACAAGATTGACACAGGAATTCATGCCTATCTGATCACTGACAGTGAAAGCACATTCGCAGCCGGCCTGAAAACCGCCAATTATCTACGCACAAAAGTACCTGGTCTCAGACTGGTATTACACTGTGGCGGCGGCAGCCTGAAAAATCAATTTAAAAAGGCGGACAAAAGCGGCGCCCAGTACGCCATCATCATTGGTGAACATGAATTAAAGACCCGTTCGATTTCACTCAAGAATTTGCGCGAAGATATCCCGCAGCAATCTCTTTATCAGGATGAATTGGCCGAATACCTGAAATTAAAAATATCCAAGAAATAGCATAACCCTCCTCTCCCCGCACCAAAAAAGAATGGTACGCACGGAGGAGAGGGAATCCATTGGGAAAAGCATTTTCCCAATGGATTCCCGGAAAAAAATCTGATTTAATACTGAGCCTGAAGATGCGCAGTTTCTGAGGACCATCCCTTGACAGAATATTTAACTGAACAAGAACAGATTGAATTATTAAAATCATGGATCAAGCAATACAGTGTCGTTATTTTGGCAGGCGTCCTGATTGCCGCCGTCGCCATCACCGGCTGGCGGTATTGGCAGCAGCGGCAGAACAAGATTCTGACGCATGCTTCCGCTGTTTATGATGAAATGTTAACCATGCGCGCGCAGAATGACAGCACTTCCACATTGGTGCAGGCACAAAAACTCTTTAGTCATTATCCACAAACAACTTATGGTCAAATGGCCGCATTCATGCTTGCCAGAGACGCGGTTATCAAGAAAGATTATCCTGAAGCGGAAAAACGTCTTAACTGGATTATCGAGCACAGTAAAATTGATTCCATTCGGCAAATTGCGCGTATCCGTCTCGCGCGAACTTTAATCGCAGAAAACAAACCCCAGGAAGCAATCAAGGAATTACAAACTGTGGAAGATAACAGCTTCAATGGTCTGACCGATGAAGTCAAAGGTGATGCCTATCTTGCCCTGAACGATACAAAAATGGCTCGTCAATCCTATCAGCAAGCACTGGATGAATTACCCAATGCTGATGTCATTCGACCAATATTAAGAATGAAATACGACAATCTGGCCAATACCATTCCATCAGCCTCTTAATCCGGGTTTCAAGAATATGAGCAGTCAAATTATTAAAAATATTAAAACATTTGCAGCCTTTGTTTTTCTTGCTTTACTTCTAACAGCATGCAATGGTTTTTTTGAAAAGGACAATACACCGGAACCCACGCCACTGACTAATTTCAATCCTGAGATAGCACCGCGTCAGCTCTGGTCCACCAAAGTGGGTGCAGGTGCAACAGGCGATGATTACCTGAAATTAAGCCCAACACCGGGTCAAAATGCCATTTATACATCAAGCAGTAATGGCACCATTACTTCTGTCAACAAATCGAACGGTCGAATTAACTGGCAAACAGATATACGTCTGCCATTATCCAGCGGGCCCGGCGTGGGTGACGGCATTGTTGTCGTTGGCAGCCGCGGCGGTGAAATCATTGCAATGCTGGAAGGCGACGGACGGCAAATCTGGCGAACCAGTGTCCCAGGTGAAGTCATAGCCAAACCAGCCATAGGCGGTGGCAATGTTATTATCAAGGCTGTGGACGGTTACACCCGGGCCCTATCCATCAAGGATGGACATGAACTCTGGTCATTCCAGCAAGTTGAGCCAAATCTGATTTTGCGCGGCTCAAGCACACCTCTCATTCGCGACCGCAATGTCATTATCGGATTCGCCAATGGAAACCTCGCCAAGCTGAACCTGGGTGATGGTCAGTTATTATGGATCCAGACAATTGCCACCCCCGAAGGTGCTTTTGCAATTCAGCGCATGATTGATATCGATGCTGACCCCATCATTTTTGAACATAACATTTATGTGGCCACCTATCAGGGCAAAATATCCTCTCTGGACTGGGCATCGGGCAGAGCACTTTGGTCTCACGATATTTCTTCCTATACGGGTATGACGGCTGATGACAATACCGTTTATATTTCTGACGCCCGTGGTTTTGTCTGGGCATTTGGCGCAGACAGCGGCCTGGTTAACTGGCGGCAAAATAAACTGGAATATCGCATTATCAGCGCGCCGGCCATCATGGGCAATTATGTCGTTGTGGGCGATGCAGAAGGTTATTTGCATTGGTTAGGCAAGAGGGATGGACATTTCGCAGCGAGAGTATCGATAGGATCTTCTATCTATGCGGCACCTGTGGTTGAAAATAATGTATTATACGCACTGAATAACAATGGTTATTTAGCTGCCTATACCCTGGGATAATAATGCTGCCAGTTGTTGCAATCGTCGGCCGTCCTAATGTCGGCAAATCTACACTCTTTAACCGCCTCACGCGTTCGCGGGATGCGCTTATTTCAGCTTTTCCTGGCACGACACGTGACCGTCAATATGGTGAAGTCAAATTAAATGACATTCGCTTCATCATTATTGATACAGGCGGAATCACGGAGGAAATGGACGAAGTTGGCAAGCTGATAACAAAACAGGCCTTGCAGGCAATCGAAGACGCAGACAAGGTTTTATTTTTAGTCGATGGTCAGGCAGGGGTAACACCTGAAGACCGGATGATTGCTGACACCTTGCGCCGATCTGGCAAACCTGTTTTCCTCGCCGTGAATAAAACAGAAGGTCTCGACCCTTCATTAAGCGTGGTCGATGCTTATGAGTTAGGGCTGGGGACTCCCCTGCCTATCGCAGCCGTACACGGGTCCGGCATTACCAGTTTGGTCACTTCGCTCTTTCCAGAACCCGTCAAAACAGAGGAAACGCCGGAAGAACCTGCCGAACACAGCATCAAGCTTGCCATTATTGGACGTCCTAATGTGGGGAAATCCACGCTGACCAATCGCATGCTTGGTGAAGAGCGTGTCATTGTGCATGATTCACCGGGAACAACCCGCGACAGTATTTTCATACCTCTCGAAAGATTCGAAAAACACTATACACTTATCGATACAGCTGGCATCCGTAAACGCAAGAAAGTCTCTGAAGTGCCGGAAAAATTCTCCGTGGTCAAGACATTACAGGCTATTGAAGATTCGAATGTGGTCCTTTATGTGATCGATGGTCGATTGGGTGTATCTGAACAGGATTTGAAACTGCTCGGATTTGTGCTTGAGTGCGGCAAGGGTCTGGTCATTGCGGTAAACAAATGGGATGGGATGAGCCAGGAAGCGCGTGATCATGCCAAAGCCACTATCGATAGACATCTTGATTTTGTGCGTTTTGCCCGTATTCACTATATTTCTGCCCTGCATGGTTCAGGTGTCGGCAATCTCTTCGACTCAGTGAACGAAGCTTACGAATCCGCAACACAAAAACTGTCTACTCCCTATTTGAGCCGGCTGTTACAGCAGGCACAGGCCACTCACCAGCCGCCTTTGGTACACGGACGCCGGGTCAAATTGCGCTATGCTCATCCTGGCGGTCATAATCCTCCGCGCATTGTTATCCACGGCAATCAATTAAATGCCTTGCCAGACAGTTATCGTAAATTCCTTGCTCACTTCTTCCAGGAAAAGTTGAACCTCTATGGTACACCGGTCATGATCGAATTCAGGACCAGTGAAAATCCATTCCATAAAAAAACACGCCGTTAAAGACAGACAGACTTTAGCAATCCAGTCAACAGATCACCACGCTCTGCACCGTGTCATTGCTGTATAGATAATTCGTTGATGAATGATACCTTGATTGGTTAGCTTCATTTTCTGCTTCATCGTAGGCTCGATGCCATAAGTCTGCCTTAAGAATGTACTAAGCGAACCTTAATTTTGCATGTGTAAAATGTGGGCAAAAAAAGATTATAAGCTTTATCACTAACACATAACGAGGTTTATAGCTATGCACGGGCGTAAATATCAAGTCAAACAAGGCACCACTACTCATACCAGTCATCCTGTCAGACATACTGCCAATAACAAGCAAGCCAAAAAAACTGGCGTCCCTGTCACCAGAAAACCAGAGACCAAGCCCGTCAACGAAACACCTGGCACACGAGTCAAGGTTACGAATGCAAGCAAGCCTGTCACTAAAAAAACGGTTACCGTCGATACAAAATCCGGCTTCAGTGTCACCCAGAAACAGGTCAGAATACCAGTCCGCAAAAAACCCGTGCGTGTCAACACCGGACCAAGCGCTTCCACCCAGGAAAGAGGGAGAACAAGAGAGCGCAAACCACAGATGGCATCCAGTTACAGCAAATTTCTCTCCCACGTCCGGCACCATGATTTTTCTGCAGAAGATTTCAGCAAACTGGGAGCATTGAGTGACAAACCGAATTTCTATTTCGAAGAATCAGCAAAATGCAAAACTCTTACCGCTGATTTCTTGCAGGCATTCTGGAATTCAGTTGATAACCGGGAACTGACAGTCAAAAACCATCAGAAAAAATTTAATGATCAGGGCGGCAAGGAACCGGTTTCGCCAATGTGTATTTCGTTTATCAATGCGACCATCAAAGACAAGGATTATTGCTTTATTGCCATATCCTCAATTGATGAAGCCACACCTGCACTGTTATCCAGTCTCAAAGCTTTCATTGAAGAGCATAACAAACAAAATACATCCACTGAATTCGTACTGCTGCATGGTAAAACCGGAAATTTCAGCAGCCTCATCCAGTCAATCAATCAGAAAACTGATAAAGGCGCCTACAAAACATGCGCTGAAAAATATTTCGCTTCATGCCTGACAAAATTATTCCTTCAATACGGAAACGACATCCGGGTTAATGGGGTAGTCAATTGTGATTTATATCCTTTTGAAGGTGACGAAAATGGACAGGCATTACCATACGGCAAACAGGCATACGCCCTGGATCCCACTGTGACACCGCCAAGAACCAAAAATGGCAAACTGGTACTTGAAGATGACACGATAGTCACAACCAAACCATGCTGTGCTGCTTGCACAAAAAACAAAAATGCCATTTTAAAGATCTTTAAGGCAGCACAAAGTCATGGCGCCATGCTGCTCGAAGAGCCTGGATCCGTTAAACGAGACATGGAACGCCTTGAGACATCACCCGTACGAAGAAGTATCGCCACACCATCGTCATTATTGACCAAATTCAGCCTCGTCTGCGGAGAAAAAGGATGCAAAACGACTCCAGTTATCAAACAGACTGAAAGCAAGCAGGTTGCAATACAGGTTGTAAATTAAGATAATGAAACAGATCCTTGCGTCCGGACCAGATCTGGCCGCAAGGCATATAAAACGAGGCTAATCATTATAACCCAGGTATCCGACTATGCATCTTCGTAACAGAATACAAAACCGTGCCATGCTGGATGAGGGAATCAGTCTAGCAGAACAAGGCCAGCATAAAGCAGCAATCAATCATTTACTTAAGGCTTATGATTCACTGCAGAAAGAAACACCTGTGGACACCTCCTCCATCGCTACCGCTGCTTATTTTCTCGGGACTTCCTATCTGGGTGTTAATGATGCTGATCTTGCTAAAGACTATCTAACGAAAGCGTTTCATGCATATATTGAGTTGTCCGAGCATAATCCGGAATATCACTCTGCCTTTATTAATTGCACGCTGGATCTGGCGCAATGCTGCATTGACTCAGGCATGCCCGGTCTGGCATTTACCCATTTAAAATCACTGCAGGCAAACATCTTGTCCGGCTTGTCCAGAACCGAAGATGGCGAGTTAAATGCGGCCATCAGTGATATTTACCTGTTATTGGCAGATGTCAGCGATGAAAATGTACCAACCAGAGAAGAATATCTGTCACGTTCATTGCAATTTAATCCTGATAATATTTCAAGCAGCATCAAACTGGCCATTATCTGTTTCAGCCAGAATAAAACCGAAAAAGCCGCCGATATCTTGCGCACCTTGTATTCAACGACGGATTGGGACAGCCAGGATCCGGTTTTACAGGCAGACTGCCTGTATCACCTCGGCAGATGCGAGCTCAAGCTGGGAGCCCATGCAAAAGCAAAAGAATCACTTGCAAGAGCATTGGATACCTATCAACAACTGGACAACGTCATTTCAATCAGTGCAACGCAACTGGGTCTTGGATTGACCTGCTACCATCTGGGTCATAACAAGGCAGGCAATCATCATCTTCATGATGCCTTGTCTTTTTTCCAGCATCTAGATAATGCAGATGACGTGGAAAAAGCCAATGACATTATTCTTGACTGGTGTGACCTCGCGAACTTCCCTGGCAGCTTCAGAATTAATGGCGCACAGCAAACCATACTAGCCAGACTTCTGGTCAGAATTATCAACACCGGTAACCAGCCTTCTGTGACGGAGGTCATGTCTACCCTGTTTAATTCCGCTAACCAAGTCTGCACTTCACCTGTGTCGGATCATTCAGTCACTGCCGGTGCGCTTGAGTCCGATAATGTACGGCTCAGCAGGCTATAAACAGCGCATCTGGCCATAGGATTGATCCCGAAGAGATTAAGCAGAGATCACAAATTGCAGCAAAACATCTGGCGACACTAATCGCGGAAATTTATAAATTGCAGTGGTATCGGCACTTTGGATTCACGCAGCATGGCTATGACAGCCTGTAAGTCATCACGTTTTTTCCCTGTTACCCTGACCTGATCGCCCTGTATGGCAGCCTGAACTTTCAAACCAGACTCCTTGATCAGTTTTGTTACCTTTTTTCCATTCTCGCTGTCGATTCCCTGTTTAACATCGATTGTCTGTTTTGCCTCATTCAAGGATGAAGTGATTTCGTGATAATGCAGCGATCTAATATCCACATTGCGTTTGGTCAGTTTGTTTCTGAGAATATCATCAACCTGTTTTACCTGGAAATCAGTCGGAGCGACAATGATGATCTTGTCCTTGCTGAGCTCGATTCTTGCATTAGTATCCTTGAAATCAAAGCGGTTGGTCACTTCACGGTTAGCCTGGTCCACAGCATTGGCAAGCTCGTGGTTATCAATATTGGAAACGATATCAAACGAAGGCATACGTTATCTCCTCTGTAAACCGTATCTGTAGATGCCCGGTAGTATAGCAAATAAATGTCGTTATTGACCGGCTTATGTTTGCACCCTCCGGAATCGAGAGATAATCGTTAAATCAGAGCCTTGACAGTTTCACGGTGGATTACTACGATTCACGCTTGCGATAAAAAAAATGAGATCACTACATGCCGTTAGAGTCTATACGTACCCTGGTGAAAGAGGATCTGGAATCCACTGACCGCTTTATTATTTCCCAGCTGGAATCCAATATCCCCATGATCAAGGATGTGATTGAGTATGTTTTGACCTGCGGGGGCAAGCGGGTACGACCCATGGTTCTCCTGTTAAGCGCTCGCGCACTTGAACATCGGGGCCAAAGACATATTGATCTGGCAGCTGTCATCGAACTCATACATACTGCGACACTCTTGCATGATGATGTCGTGGACAATTCAACCCTGCGTCGCGGCCATAAAACTGCCAATACGATCTGGGGCAATGATGCAAGTGTCCTGGTTGGCGACTTTCTATATTCCAGGGCATTCCAGATAGTCGTGGAACTGAAACATGGCACGGTACTGGATATTTTCGCCAAGGCAACCCCCTATATTGCAGAAGGCGAGATTTTACAGCTGGTCAATTGCAATAACCCGGATACCACAGAAGAATTCTATTTTGAAATCATTCAACGCAAGACTGCCAAACTGTTTGAAATTGCCTCACAGCTGGGCGCGACCCTGTCGACTGATTCCGAGAGGGATATCGAAGCCATGCGCCTGTTTGGGCTGCATCTGGGATTGGCCTATCAGCTAATTGATGACGCCCTGGATTACAGTCAGTCCCCCGAGCAAACCGGTAAAAATGTCGGCCAGGACATTTCCGAGGGCAAAACTACCCTGCCGCTGATACATGCCATGCGCAAGAGCAAAGGCGCAGATCTTGAGCTGATGCGTGACGCTATCAACACCGGTTCCAGCAAAAACCTTGATAAAATTCTTGGAATTATTGAATCTACGGATGCGATAAAGTACACTGCCGACACAGCAAAACACCATGCTTTGAAAGCAAAACAGGCACTGTCCGTGATTGCCTCAACGCCTTACCGAATGGCATTGGAAAACCTGAGTGATTTTGTTGTTTCGAGAAATTATTAGTGTTAATTAATTCGGGGTGTGGCTCAGCCTGGTAGAGCGCTGCCTTCGGGAGGCAGATGTCGCAGGTTCAAATCCTGTCACCCCGAGTAGTAAAATCAAGTAGTTACAGGATCTGTCTCGAGCGAGACGTTCATCACAGGGTGCAACGCCGCAGCAAAAGTATCCATCAGATCCCGACCAACAGCCAGCAGGATAACCATTATAACAAGGTACTTATGAAAATTTGGGTAGATGCCGATGCCTGTCCGAAAGTCATCAAGGATATTTTATTCAATGCTGCAATACGAACAGCCACAAACCTGATTCTTGTCTCCAACCGCAGAGATTTGTCTATCATCACCTGACTGAACAGATTTGATAAACAAACGCGGTGTTGCAATGTTTTTCGATTGGTTGATGTCCATTACAATTCCAGCATCATCAATTCGTGTTTTCCATTATGACCCATTAATTTTTTAAATTTATTCCGGATAAAAAAAGCGATTGCACGATGGTTGGACTTGAGCGGATCTACAACGACAGCAGCAAAATTATGCTGGAGGTGTTGCTTTATAAAACATTCCAAGGCATCACTAGAAATGCCTCTACCAAGGTATTTCTCGTCAGCGATAAAGAGATCAATCCCTACCATATTCTTTGCATCATGTTTGGCGAAAACCGGGTGCTGATAAGAATTGACATCTTCAGGGAGTGATTTATTAAGTATGTAATATTGAATATAGCCAATTGGATGCTCATCAACATAAATAATGTAGTTCGGGATATCCGGGTTCCCAATTCGCGGCAGATATTTCTCTCTGATCATTTCTTTCGTATATGATTCACCACGCGCATACCATTGCTTGACATGCGGCACATGGAACCACTGGTGTAATAGTTCAAGATCTGATTCAGAAAGCAGTTTGAATGTTATTTTATTCATGCAAGTATAGTAATGACGCACAGTATTGTTGCTGAGTTGCTTGCATACCAGGGATGCCTTAGATTATTTGGTTAGATTTTTTATACGATAAAAATGACAAGATATACCCTTCGCAATATCCGTTTTATGATAAATCATACTACATTTTTCCATCACGCGGGTAGAAGCGACATTTTCGATATCAGCATAGGCAATGATGTATTCAGCATCTATATATTCCCGCGCATAATCCAAAAGCATTTTCACTGCTTCGGATGCATGCCTGTGTTTCCACACAAGTCTCGAAGTTTTGTTTTTCCGCCAGCATTATTATTCAATTGACTTAACAACCAGCTGCGCCTCCACTTGACGAATCCGGGCATAATCGGCAAACACTGCACGTCGCTCTCCAGCCAATGCGACAATACCCAGTGTCGTGTCAAAGTCGACTGTGCGCTCGACGTAATCCCCGTTGTTCTTCCACACATGCGTCGCCAGATGTGTGGGCAGTGTGCGCAGCTTATCCAGTATTTCCACATTACAAAGCACACCTGATACCGGCGCAATCAAAAACACTGGTACGACCGTCTGCCGAAAATCATACTGCGTTGTCCGGATTTCTCCATCCAGGTAGGCTTCCATGACTCGCTCCAGTTGACTGCTCCCAGTGGCTGCACGGGCAAGACCCAAAACCGGCCCGCCGCACATACGAGCTCCCGTTTCGATCAACCGTGGACCGGCTGCAGTCAGCATAATCTCGCTATGAGCAGCTCCCCAGCGAATTCCCAGCGCATCAAGCGTCTGGCTGGCGTATTGTAACAATTCACCATGCTGCCTGCTGTCAAACGGCATAAATTCTGTATAGTCGAATACTGTCATGCGTTCATCCGCAGAAGTTTTCCTGTAACGGATAAGGTGCGCGAGCACGTGTTTGCCTGCAGCACTTACGGTATCCACGGCATATTCGGTTCCAGTGACCTGCTCTTGCACGATGACCGTCTCGCTGGGTTCCCCAAGCAACGCGGTCGGTGTAGATAGAATATGATCGAAAGTACGCTGCCAGTCCCCGCCGGGAGAAATGTGGAACACCTTGTCCGAGCCTGCCGAGGCAGGCGGTTTGAGCACCAGCGCTGCATCAGTGAGATCTTGCTCAGTCAGCCAACGCATGACTTCCGTGATGCTCGCCGTATTGAGTGTCCGGATAACCGGAAGGCCGGCATCAGCAAGCGCTTGCTGCATGTCTGCCTTATGCCGTCTGGCCCGCGCTAATTCGGGTACATTTGCGAATTGAGGAGTGAGTACTGAGGCAAGCTGATCAGCAAGCTCCACCCCTGTCTCGGAGCCCGCAATAATCGCATGCGGGTTTAAACGACGCAGATCATCCACAAGATCCGGGCTGTTGTCATAAACTTTCAGGAAGTTCGCGGATTGAATGGCGGCAGCATATCCGACATCGCTTGAGTCGGCATATGCCGTCGAGCGAACAGCAATGACTGGAATGTTTCTTGCCGAGAACGCTGGCGCGAGGTCGGACCCTGACGACACAGGATCCACGATCACTACCGGGTTGGACATGCTGATACTATCTCCTGAGGTGATTGTTTTATTAACGATAATTGCAAGACCAACGCACAACCCAGCAACGCGGTCACGGCATAAACAAGGTGATGAGCGCCGAATCCATTGGCAATTGCCAAACCACCCAGCGCCGTGCCCAAAGCACTGCCTAAACCGATGGCAGAACTGTTTAATGCCACAAGAGACGTACTCTGCTCGGGATGAACGCCAATCAGCGTATATTGCTGAGGCGTCACAGTCGCCCAGCCCATTGCGCCCCACAGCAGATAGGGACAGAGATTCAGCATGGAAATCGAATGGGAAACAGGCAGCAGAGAAATGGCGGCGATAAGAGCAACCAGAATCACGACCATCACTGATTTCGGCTGCTCCGTCCTATCCACAACATAACCAATTACTGTGCTGCCTATCAGGCCGCCAATGTTCCATACCGATAACGCGGCAGCGACTGAATGTGCCGCTCCTGCTTGCAGCAAACCCACGTAGGAATAAAGACCAAGACTGCCTGTTGCCGTCAGCAGGGTAACGCCTGCGACAGCAAGCACACGACGATTGGCAAGGAAACAGATGTGCTCCCATAGCCGGGGCTGGGTAACTACACATACTGCAGATTGCCACGTGGTCATCCCAAGCGTTATTGCTCCTAACCCTGAGATGACGAGTAGCGTGGCCTGCCAACCTGTCATCCCGGCGAGCCAAAGTCCAACCGGCACACCAATCACAGCGCCTGCGCTGTTACAACCCCAGATGAGGCTGAGTGCTCTGCCCTTTCTATCCGGGCCGGCCAGCTTTGCTGCCGCTGCTGCCGCAACCGGTGTGAAGAGACCCGCTCCAATCCCGACAATCGCACGACTAGCGAGGTATATGACCAGACTGCCGGACAACAGTGTGAGCAGATTACCCAGCACAAGCAGGGTCAGGCCTGTAACAAGCGCCACTCTGGCTTGTTTCTTCGCTAACAGCACGGCGAACAGAGGCGCGGACACCACATAAGCAAGATCAAAAGCCGTAATGCCCTGACCAGCAGCAGCGATTGACACACCCAGCGAAGCACCAATCCCCGGCAACAGCCCGGCCATGACGTAATTGTCACAGCCGATGACAAACATGCCCGCCGCCAGAAAAATTAACTGCCTCATAAAAAACCCAGCAGCTTATCGGTGATTTCACGCAGTCGTAAGCGCAGCTCGGAACGATACGCATCGTCATGCGCTCTGGCAGGCTCGCTCTCATTAAAAAAAGTGCCTGTCAATTGAGAATCAAGCACGCGCAAGGTCGCTTCGCCGCCATGTTCAACTGTATTCACCGGAACACCTCCGCCGCGGCGAACCATATTGGTGTCCATGTAAGTTGCCGGATGCACCACATTGATGCGCAAGTCAGGTCTTTCTGCAGCCAGCTCAAATGTAGCCATGACCAGCGCCAGTTTTGCCCGCCGGTAAGCTGTCATACCGCTATAGTCTTGCTGCATGGCCAGATCATCGAAATTTATAGACTCCTGACCTAGCGAAGCTACATTCAAAATTTGAGATGAAATACATGGCAAAAGCAGCCGCGCAAGGAGAACCGGAGCAAGATAGTTAACGGCAAATCGCAGTTCATGGCCGTCGACAGAAAGTTCCCGTTTCGTGCCGTATCCGATTCCGGCATTGTTGATCAGGACATCGATCTTTGGATGGCTGGCAGTGATTTCGGCTGCAAGCTGACGGACCTGCGCGAGATCGCTGAGATCAGCGACATAAGGCAGCGCGCCAAGTTCTGCAGCCAGGCTTTCAGTACGATGCCTGTCGCGTCCATGCAGCAGAATGCGATGCTTACGAGACAATTGTT
Organism: Gammaproteobacteria bacterium; assembly: GCA_021324305.1. Taxonomy (GTDB): domain Bacteria; phylum Pseudomonadota; class Gammaproteobacteria; order DSM-16500; family DSM-16500; genus Aquicella. Next base: position 52,031 of record JAJPJI010000013.1, read on the forward strand.
GCGCCAGATAACGCCCGTGGCCAGAGGTAGCGCCTGTGATCAGAATGATACTCATGCGCTGCGTACTTCTTTCGTGTTAAACCAAAGATGGATCTGACCCGTGCCAATTCCACTTTCATAGTCACTAAATCGCTCGCCAGGGATGCGGCAGTTTTCCCCGCCCAGCGCGCCAGCGAGCATCAGATAGTGACCGAAGCGGGCTTCCGGTTCGAACGCCAGAAATTCAGGCATGGCCTGAATAACTGATTTGTGATGACCTGCAGTCAGCCAGGCGATTCGTTGTTCATCAGCAGCGCGAGCCTTTGCGGTGACAATATTATCAGGGTTGCCATTCATGTGGCTGCGTAATTGCGAAAGCGGGCGAAAGATGTGTGACAACCCGCCCGAAGCAATGAGCATCACGCGTCTGTCGAGCTTTTTCACGGCTTGCATGATGATGCGGCCCAATTTCAGGTAATCCGCCGTGGTCGCTGTCTGGCAAACAGAGATGGATACCCAGGCTGTTTCTGGCTGCCCAAGATACGTCCAAAGGTTAAGCGTCGCATACTGGATAGGCAGATATGGATCATTGACAGCCGCCGCCCAGGAACCTTCTCTTCCCGCTTCAGCGCAAATTGTATGCGCAATTTCCGGATCGCCGGGAATATCGTAAGGAATTTGATGCAGAGCCGTTGGCATTTCACTTGAAGTAAAAATACCCGCGCGCTTCCCATGAGACTTCACAACAAACTCCGTCGTTGTCGTCCAGTGGCTGTCAATGACGAGAACGAGGTCATGCCCGCTGCATTCAAACACATCCTTCCTGAGCCGATTGAGACCGGTTGCAAGTGTGAAGTCTCGACCTCCATTTGCCTCAATCCGCATACGTTCAGGAAACATGATCACCGGCGCATGCGAGATGAGACCTGCTCCAACAATACTGCCCATGACTACGCTCCGCTTGATGAGGGAAGCAACAGTAATTTTCCCATTGTTTTACGGCTTGCCAAATCACTATGCGCATCTATTGCTTTTGCCAGCGGATAAGTGCCGCCAATGGTAATCTTCAGCTTTTGATTGAGTATGTCCTGAAAAATTTCACTTGCACGCCAGCAGAATTCTTCGCGCGTGGCGCGAAAGTGTTCGAGATAGGGTCGCGTCAGTGTCAGCGAACCTCCCCAGGCAAGACGCATGATATCCAATGGCGGGACAGGACCGCTTGCTCCACCGAAGATAACCAGCGTTCCTCGGGTACGCAAACTGGCAAGACTAGCATCGAATGTAGCAGCCCCCACACCATCATAGACCGCATGTACGCCTTGGCCGCCGGTAAGATTGCGCACCTCGCCAGCTACATCCTTTGTGATGTCATAGCGAATAATCTCATCGGCCCCATGTTGTCTGGCGGCATTTTCTTTTTCAGCACTGGACACTGTTCCAATGACCCGGCCGCCCAGCGCCTTGATCATTTGCACAAGCAGCAACCCCACACCGCCTGCGGCCGCATGCACCAACAAGGTATCGCCTTTGCTGACCTGGTACGATGAATGAACAAGATAATGCGCTGTCATGCCTTGCACCAAAGCCGCGGCTGCTGTGTTCATGTCTATGCCCTCAGGAACATGAATCGCTTTTTCAGCTGGCACAATAACCTGCGTGGCATAACTCCCCAAAACAGTTGTCCATGCGATACGATCGCCAGGCGCAAAACCAACGGTATCAGGGCCAACCGCTATCACCCGACCGGACCCCTCTTCTCCGGGAACACCTGGCAGCGGTAACGGATAGCGCCCTTCTCTTCGATAAATGTCGATGAAATTGACACCGATCGCCTCTGCCTCGACCAGGAGCTGCCCGGCAGACGGCTCGCACTCAGGCCGCTCGACATAATTTAAAACCTCGGGCCCGCCAACGGACTGTACTTCAATGACATGCATTGTCTAGTTCCTCCAATCTGATATCTCAACACGATACTTGGTGATCCACGCATCCAGCCGCACCGCCGACTCCACCAGAATGCGCTCAAATTCGGATAAATTTTGGTTTTTTGTTTTGGCAAACAGTCTGCTGACACCTTCTGCAGATAAAAATGCATGTAACGCAGCGTGTCTGTTTTCCATGATTGCCCTTAGCCGGGAAACAAGCCCTCTGTCATATTCAGCGTCCTGAACAGACGGGTACGCAGCCTTCTTCCGTCTGACCACTGACTCGGGAAGCAAGTCTTCCGCTGCGGCGCGTAAAAGTCCTTTCTCCTGTGCAAAGGACGACTTCATGGCCCACGGGATATTGAAAACGTATTCAACCAGCCGGTGATCGCAGAATGGAACGCGGCCCTCGAGTCCTACGGCCATTCCCATGCGATCTTTTTTATCCAGCAGGATCGGAAGCCAGCGAGTCAAGGTGATATAACTTATTTCGCGCAGCCGCCGCTCTTGCCGGCTCTCCCCGTCAAGGTATGACACCTCAGCAAGCGCAGCCTGATAAAGATCATGCTGGTATTCGGAGAGCCGTAGTGCATCGACAAACGATGGCTGAAAAAGAACTCCCGGATCGAGGCCACGATGAGCGCCAAGTTTAAGCCACGGGAAAGTTTCGGCCTGAAGAGCTTCCTCGTCTGAAAACCACAAATAGCCGCCGAATAATTCGTCAGCAGCTTCCCCGGAAAGAGCCACCGTGGCATGTTTTCGAACGGCTGCAAACAGCAGATAGAGAGAAACATCCAAGTCTCCGAAGTTGTACGGAAGATCCCAGGCCCGTAGGACAGCGTCGCGTACTTGCGAATCCAGCAGACGCCCCTTGTCGAGCACAACAGTGTGATGGTTGCTGCGAATAAAGTCTGCGACTTCGCGTGCATAAGGCACATCAGGTGTTGGACGGATGGGATCCGACTGAAAGTTTTTTGTGTGATCAACGAAGTCAACGACAAAGGTTGCAATGCTTTCTCCACCCTGCTCACTTCGCACTTGCTGCGCAAGTGCCGCCACGGTGCTTGAATCAAGCCCGCCAGAGAGAAGCGAACAAAGCGGCACATCAGAAATCATTTGTCTTGCGACGATGTCTTCCAGAAGATCACGAATCGTGCTGACTGTCTCTTTCAAGTCATGTGTGTGAGGTCTGGCTTCAAGATGCCAGTAGCGCTCTTCGCGGATTATTCCGCGGCGTACGCGCAAGAGATGTCCGGGCTTCAGTTCACGCATGCCGCGAAAGGGCACTCTCCCTGGTGTGCGCAGAAAGAGAAGCGCATCACAGAGTTCATCACCTGATGCGCGCGCTGTTGCTTGCGGGTTGGCGAGAATAGCTTTTGGTTCTGATCCAAATAACACACCGTCAGTAATCGGGTAATAGAAAAGAGGCTTGACACCGAGACGATCGCGGACAAGTAACAGCTCCTCATTCACATGATCCCAGATACCGAAAGCGTAAATACCATTTAACTTGTGCACAAAATCCAATTTCCACTGGAGATAGGCACGCAGCAATACCTCTGTATCACTGTTTGTTTTAAACCGGTGTCCCAATTGCTGAAGCTCTGCACGCAATTCCCGAAAATTGTAAACCTCTCCATTGTAGGTAATGACTGCATATGGAAGATTCTGCAATGACCGTTCCGTGGTCTCCATGGGCTGCGCTCCGCCAGCAAGATCAATGACTGCAAGACGACGATGACCGAGAGCTGCATGCCTGTCAGTCCAGATACCGCTTCCATCCGGTCCACGCCGAGCCAGCGTATCAGTCATGGCCGTGATAATCCTGGTTTCGTTACGCAGGTCTTTTGTAAAGTCTACCCATCCGGCAATGCCGCACATCACAAACCTCCTTTGAGCTGTTCTCCTTTGATCAGCTCTAGAGTGACGTTATGCTCATTGGACTCATTGTGTTCCTGGCGCCAGGGGCCGCGCAGCCAGCCAGTGAGGTCGTAATCATCCATGCATTCCTGAACGAATGCTTCGTAGCGCTTTAATGAACCGCGCCGGCTTGCCCACCTGAGCGCATCAAGACGAATCTGTTCGCCATTCCCTGAAAAATTACGCTCATAGAGTTCATCACGCCCGCCAAACTGGGAACCGATGGCATCCCATGCGAGTTTGAGGAGTTTGATCCGCTCAAGCGCGGTGCAGTCCGCGCCATGATAGTAACAGTCGATGAGAGGGCGCAGTTCGCTTGACTGCAAATCATGGAAGCTGGAAGGCACAACGATTGGCGAGCCGCCCAGATGTGTTTCAAACAATTCGTGGACACGCGCCCAGATCTGGGCATTATACATCCGCAACGCCGACGCATATTCAAGACGCGGAACGACTGTTCCACCTGATGAGGATTCCGGGTCAAATGCCATGGCGCTTGTCAGCGCCCACACCATGTCTCGCATGGTTACCATTTCGCCAATCGCAGCCTGGACGCCGCGAAAAGTATCCGTGCCGTTCGCTCGCACTGCTCGCGACAAAAGGCCTGCCATGAATTCAAGCTTGATGGAGAGGCGAATCCCGGATTGAAAATTGTATAGATTCGGGAAGCCGGATTTGGCATAGAACTGTGTAGATCGCTCGATATCACGGTAGACGAGAACATCTTCCCAGGGAATAAAAGCTTCGTCGAGAATGAGTACTGCATCATTTTCATCAAAACGACTTGCAAGCGGCTGATCAAACGGCGCGCCTGTACCATAGGGATTGCGGCAAACAAGACGAAGTTTTTCGTTATTCATTCTGACGAAAAACACCAATGCAAATTCTTCAGCCTTGCCGTGTTCAAGAACGGCTGAGGCAACCGGCGCCACAAAGCTGGCATGCGATATCGCCGAGCCTGTCGCAAGCATTTTTGCGCCGCTTACAATGATGCCGCCATCCGTCTCACGGACAGCGCGAATAAACTCATTATTCATCTCGTGTATCGGCTTCTTGCGGTCGATGGGTGGATTGATAATGACGTGGTTGAGATACAGCGCTTTTTGCGTGAATTCCCGATACCATGCCACGGCGTTTTGCGCGAAATCCCCATAATACTCCGCATTGACAGCCAGGCCGGCCATGAAAGATGCCTTATAATCCGGCGTACGGCCTAGAAAACCGTAACCCATTCGTTGCCAGCAGGCAATCGCTTCGCGTGCAGCTATCAGGTCATGAGCGCTGCGGCCAGGCTTGAAGAATCGATGCGTACGGGTACCGAATTCATCGACACCAGTCAGGATGTTCGAATAAGCAGGATCATGCAGCGCATCGTACATTTTGCTAATGGACAAAACGCAATTACGAAATGCAGGATGCCTTGTAACGTCGCGAACCTTCTCACCATGCACGTACACATTACGGCCATCACGCAGGCTTTCCAGGTATTCAGCTCCGGTGAAAAGATTATTCATTGGTGTGATACCAGCCCAGGATTGACATACGGAGGATTGCCAAGCACATGCACTCTGCGAAGGTGCCGGGGTGATCGAGTGACAAATGCCTCACGGCCATGCAGAAGTGTATAGTTATCGGCTATCACAACATCGCCCACACGCCACTCGTGCGCATAAAAACTGGCTGGCGCATAGAGCGCGTTCCGCAAACTAGAATGAAACTCCTCAAGCTCATCAACTTCTATGCCAGAAAAACTCAGCACCGGCGGATTCACAAAACGATGACCATTTTTTTCTGATGGCGGCTCATTGTAACGTATGACAGAAAATCCCCGATCAGGATGCGATGCGATAACAGGCGAAACTGTTTTGCTATCGTAAAATTCCATCTTTCGCTGATAGTGACCTGTGACTTTATGCCAAAGCGAACGATCATGCGCCGAAGCTTCTCTTAGCGCGATCACTGTATTTGAAAATGTTGTACGTCCTCCGTGCTGCGCAAGAGGCGCGCGTACACAATGGAACATCTGAAACTCCGGGATTTCAGGGCGGTACATCCCGTCCCAATGCAACGGAACATAGTTGTTGTCGAAGATATGATCTTCCGGATTCTCCTGTTCAATCAGTTCAAGCACTTTTCCGAAAGGCCAAATGCTTATCCTTCCCCAGCGTTCACAATAATTCGCAAAAGATTCAGCATCCTGAAAAGTGTGAAAACCTCTCAACACGATGAGATGTTCACGCCTGACAAGCTCGCGCAAATGATCTATATCAAGATCACACAAATTATCGAGAGACTGTTTGGGTTCTAAAAGTAACCCGAAAGGTTGAACAGGTGTTGCTTCATGTTCCATACATAACTCCGTGCAGCCTGGAAAGTTGTCGTTCATCGATCAATTCATAATGGCTTGGCCGGCCATCACGGTATACCAGTCGCGCACCCAGATCTTCGGCCTGTGCACGTTTAAGCAGTACAAAACCTCCCCCCGTATCCACAGCGACACCATGCCATGGCGTCATCCAGCTCTCTGCTTCCATCAAACGTATACCCAGCTTAGGCGTACCGCAGGTCTGCGGGTGAATCGAAAGACGAACGGCATGCGGAAACAGCTCTGCAATCAGATCGCTCCACGCTCTGCTTCGTTGTACAACAACATATGCGCGCTGTCGGCAAGCTTTTTGTAACGCGCTGCGGCTAAGCAATTGTCCCGGATGTGTCGCGTCTTCCACCAGAAACCGTGTAATGCCGCAATACTGCCGATTCACTTCTTCATCCTCCATGCTGCACGGTGTATTACTCCCTTTTCGAACAGCGTCTTTGAGAGTTTCCAACGGCTCGCCATATTGCGCCATCAAACGATCCCGCATTTGATTAAAATCCAGACCCGAGTAAATATCATCCAGGTTGAATGTGGAAAGCGAGGCAAGAGACATCTCTTTTATCAACCGTGAAATTTCACGCTGATAGCCAGTCACACTCGCATCACGTATACCAACAACATCGTTAAACACCCTGCCATCAGAGCACAGAATGATGCGCGCGCCCGGCGAATAAGCTTTTCGAATACGCTTGCTAAGCTCATCCAGAAATACGAGCGAGCACCGCTCAGCCATATCTGGCAGTGTTCCAAGAACTTTTGCCGGATTGGGTGACTTGCCGGGAAACGCCGGCAGTACAAATGTGACTGGCCGCCGCTCTTCAATTGCCGACATAACATGACGCATATGAGGTTCGAGGCATGCTTCACAGGTTGATGCCGCGCATGTCGTTTTGGGACCGGCTATCCTGCGGAACCGCATCAGTTCAAGCAGTATTTTTCGAGCCAGATACGCGGTATTTTCTTGCCATGACGCTGGCTCGAATGTTGCTTCTGCGGACAGAGTCATCTGCTCCGCCTCTGTTGGTCTGAATATAAATTTTGTTAGCGCCATTTCCGCCACACTCCTCTAGTCGCATCAGCTTAGCAATCACCCAGGTATTAATAAAATAGATTGCTATTATGAATGCCATAATGAAAAACTATATTTAAAGACAGAGAAGCCTCGCGGATTACAAACTTACTGTTGGATGTCTAGATGTTTACAATGGGGCATTATAAGAGAACGTTGATTAAACTGTGTCAGAGCATACCTATGACGAAGGAACGGCTGGATTGCAGTGCCCCGGCTACATTCAAATTCGCCTGTTCGCCGAGGCTATATTATTTGCAGGATTATCTGTCCATCCGGATCAATTTCATTTCATCAGCAAACTCTGGCCTCGATGACGCCGGAATGCTGATACATTGATTGCCTGTATCAAGTGTTTTCTGGATATAAGTCACCACATCCCTGGTCACTGCCGCCGCATCCGGATTGCCATTGAACCGATTGACAGTAGTTGCAACAAAAATATCAAGACACTTCATCCACATCATGATTGTTCCATACCCCATTGTTTGCCCGGGATGATACCAGCCATCCATACCGAAACGTTCAGTGCTGTGCATCACTGCCAATCCATAGCCTTCCTTTTTACTGCTGACAGGAAGCGGTTCCGCGTTCGTGACATCGACCAGACTCATCAATTCATCCATTTGTCTCGGCGGCAAAACAGAACCCTTGATTAATTTTTCAAACCACAAATTGACATCGTTCGTATTGGACACCAACGCACCTGCTGAATTGGCAAATGACATATTCACATCGGTGACATCTCGTGCGCCGCCAAGTGATTCATAATCCAGATATCCATGCACCAGGCGCTTCTTCAGTGTCTCATCATAAGCGCGCGGCCAATAAAATGTATTATTCAGGTTGAGCGCCCTGATCAATCGTGAATTGATTTCTTCTTCGTACGATCTCCCCGTCACGGCATTAATAATCATGCCGGCGAGCACATAATTGGTATTGGTATAGTGATATTGTGTGCCAGGCTTGAACAATAGTTTATTCGGAACATATTTCAATAATTCTTCCGGCGCCCACTGAATCTTGCCATTATTCCACAGCATGATTTGCTGGAATGCTGTTGACGCGGAATAATCTTCCAGTCCGCTGGTATGATTGAGCAGCTGCCTGATCGTGATTTGTTTCCACTCATCAGGTAATTTCGGCAGCCATTTCCCGATGTCATCATTGATCGTCAAACGCTGTTCTGCTTCGAGCTGCAGAATAATGGCAGCTGTAAACGATTTTGTTACACTGCCGATCTGAAAAAGATGATCTGTCTGCACACGGACATTGCCATCGCTGGTCGTCGTGCCGCTGACTAAATTAAACGGTGCCGTTGCACCGGGACAGGTCACACTGACTTGCAGGCCCGGAATTTTCAGCTTGACCCTGTCCTCATCGATTATTTTCTGGATCCCGGGCTGAATCTCGCCGCATCCCGCATAAGCCTGTGTTGCTAAAGACAGTCCTGTCATCACAAAAAATAGGGCCGCTATCAGATTAGTCTTGCGTACAGCAATAAATAACATAATCTTCTCCAAATGAGTCAGCTTGGTAAATTTTGCGCAAATATAGCACAGCTCTGCTCGTTTTACTAGCAGAGACATACCCCATATATCTGCTTGATGATCAGCCCGGAACGGGTTGATCAGAGGCCATAGGTTATTTTTTTAAGCGTTTGGGATGCGAAGTTCGAGCAGGTTCATTGTGAGGCAGTCTGGGTGAAAACATGCCACTGTATTTGTGCGCCCGCTTCCTGGAGGGAACATGCGCAGCCTGATCTGTGCCATCGGGAATGGTCCGCTGCATTTTTTCTGCCTTGGCGAGTGTACGCAGCCATGATTGCTTGGTTTCCACCAAAACCCTGGGATCCGTCGTCTTGCAGGTAAGCTCGACCATGATATCTTCACACTGCCGGATTCGCTCTTCCCTGGAAAGCCCGGGAAACATCCGGTCGTTCTCCAGCAACCAGACTGCCTTGGTCAATAAAGCCAACTCGCTCCCATGCCTGATCGCAACATCAAGACAATCCCTGCACTCTTTGCAACAGCCGCTTTTTTCATACTCCAAAGCCTGTTTCAGCAAAAAGCCGCCTATGTCGCTTGGCAGACAGTATCCTTTGGATTCCATGTATTCGCCTGCGTTCTTAGGAAAACCGTTTACGCTGTCAACGATATTGATCTGGTGAAGATCAAGAGCATATTTTTTCTTCAATAACGCAAGAAACATCAGTACACCAGAACGAGATATCCTGTTCTGGTCTGTATCAACTGTGATTTCAGTTATTTTCCCATTCCGCGCACACAACGTTCCAACACAGAGCGCAGATTGACTCTGATTTTCCGAAGCATGACCGCCTGGCGCTGCAAAAGACACGTAAGCATGATTGCCAAACATGCTGCCGTCCTGGGTCATGGCAAACGAATATTCACCATGAAGTTTGACACCATTCAGATACACGAAACCATCATCACGAAAATCTAACTCGTCATTATTTGGATGACTTCTCATCGGAACCTTCTTCCGATTCACTAAGTGAATTCGGTTTCTCGTCAGTCACTATATTTTCGTTACCCGCTTCGTTTCCTCATATCAGTGGAAATATGTAATATTTCAATACCCCATTATTAATTTTAGATGAAAGCCAGGAATTAGCTGGTTTCTTAAGAATATTTATTTAGGCCAGCTTTTATATAAAATCCGAATAGATACAGGTACTTGATTCAAAAGAGCCCTTTTGCCGCTTCATTATCGGGTAATCCTGAAATAGGATTCTGCCCCGTTCAGACTGTTTGCTTCTTTCCACTCGGAAAGCTTGCTGATCGCAAAATCCAGCATCCTGCAATAAAGCCCGTCAGGTTTGACCGCCTGATTATCCGCAGCGCCAGCACGGGCGTCTACCAGAAACTGAAACAGCGCATCGATTTCAGGATTGCTGCCGGCAAATGCCAGGATTTTTTTCACTTCTGTTTGATAATGACGCGTCTTGCCTGAATAAAATGGAGCGGCATATCTTGCAAACAGATTTTTCACTGCGAGATTTAGCGCATGCCGCATATCTTTCTGCTGCGCATTGAATCCGTCATCCCAATGCTCCGAAAAATCGACAGAGTTATTCTTGCCCTGATTAAATGCGCTGCCCACCGCAAAAAATCCATAATTGCACGGCACAATAAATCTCGCGAAGCTGGCCTTGCTGATATTTGAGTCGAGAGTATAAAAGCATCTTATCGTTTCAATTTGCGGTTTTGGCGGATATGCCACACTCTCCAGCCAGTGTTCACGCAGCTGCAGCTTTTTCTCCTTCAACAAATAGCCATTTTTCAGGGTCACAATGAAAATGGCAGGTGTACTCACGGCATAAAAATAATCCAGTTTTTCATCATAATTTTCTGGTGTATGAAAATGTCGATAGCTGTTCGCCTGGTCGAAATTATCAAAAAGACGAAGGACATGATCGGAACCATGCAACGAAGCAAAAATCGTTTGCGTGGAGAAGGGACCGCGATAAGCCTTGTTTCCGGCATTCCAGACATATCCCAACAGATTCTCCAGCGTCGAGCCCGTCAAATCAATGGGATTGCCAACGGCATAGTAAGTCTCGCGTACGGGGAAACTTGCGAGATCATTTGCACTCATGGCGCTGGCTGCACGAAATCGGCGTTTCGCACGCAGGTCAAGATACCGAAAAACAAGGCCTTTGATTTCTGCGGGCAGCAATTTGAACCCGTTAATTGATTTCTTTATTAGGCCATACTGGACTTTTACCTTTTCAAGGTAGGCATGAATCTCATCATCCAGACTGGCGCTGGGCTCCACCTTGCGCGTCATATTGTTGCGGCGGGTTTTCAGGTTTGATAGTACGGTTTCAGTCTCGACCCCGGAAGGCATGAATTCTTCCGCAATACCGGATTGCACCCTGGAAATCAGCGACTCTGCATCATTCATCAATTTATTGATTTTTTCCTCATTCTCGTAATCTGAAAAATTCTCCAGCTTCCTTTTAGAACTCACCAGGGATGGAACGATGAATGGCAGAAGTCCGCCAAATTCAGCCACCAGCAAATTGTGCTCCGCAACAAGACAATTGAACTGACTTCGGATGTTCATTGAAATCCTCGTTTTTTGTTTGCAAAATGTGCATTATGCCAGTAAAGCATATGGGCTGACAGCCGCTTTTCTGATATCATTACCGCATGCAAAAAAGACGACCCACACTTCAACAAATCGCCATCGACCTCCTGGTACGCGGCAAATATCAGCCCAGGCAGCATTTTGACCCGGAAAAGCTGCGTGAATTAGCTGATTCCATCAAAAGTACAGGCGGTTTGTTACAGCCTATCGTCGTCAGACCGACAGCCGGCAGCAAATATGAAATCGTCGCAGGTGAACGACGCTGGCGTGCCGCCCAGCTGGCAGGACTTGAAGATGTAAGCTGTCTCGTGTGCCAGTATACCGATGAACAGGCATTGCAGGCGTCCATCGTCGAAAATATCAGCCGTGCGGATCTGAATCCGATTGAAGAAGCCCAGGCCTACCAACGCCTGATTGATGAATTCCAGTATTTGCATGAGGAAGTCGCGGCATCAGTTGGTAAGTCCCGGGCAGCCATTACCAATTCATTGAGGCTTTTGAAACTGGATGCGCGGGTACAACAGTATCTGGTCACAGGCATGATCTCTGAAGGCCATGGCAAAATCCTTGCCGGCCTGGAACCACAGCATCAGATTGAACTGGCAGAGCGTTGCGTGCAAAAGGGCTGGAATGTCCGCAAGATGGAGCTGGAAGCAAAAAAATTGCAACTGGCAGGCTCCTCTGACCAAGGCCCTTACAGCGACGCCAATATCAAACGTCTTGAGACAGCCTTGTCCGAACACCTTGGCAATCGTGCGCAAATTGAATATGAAGAACGCGGCGGCGGCTATATACGTTTACGCTTCAATAATATCGATGAACTTGAAGGCCACTTCCAGCGCATCGGTTTCAGGTACGAAGAATAATATCACCAGAAGCAGTTCGGGCACTTGCCATTTCTTCGTTGCGGCATGGGTTAGATTTTTTGTTTTCTGACGCTCATAGTCAGATGAAGTTCAACGATTTATGTAAGCGCAATCATCCAACAGCAGTTGTAGATTACTTCGCCACAAAAGCACTCCGCAAACAGGAAATTTATTTACTCTGAGATTTAAAGATGATGGTTTGAATGCCATGCGCTGGAATATACAAGTTCAAAAATATATTTCCACCCTCTCTGGAATTATCCTGAATGTAATAATTCCTACCGCTGAAATCACGATTCAGCACCACAAGCGTGATTGTTTCAGGAATATTGCCATGCGCAGGGACCTTGAACGCAACTTCTTCCAATGGAAATGGGCCCTTGGACTGGCTTGCCAGCATGACCGATTCTGGCCGGAGAAACTTGCTGAAATGGCCTAGATAAAAATACATGGGCTGAATATATAAAGTTTGCGTGCTGAGGTCAGCCAGTATGGGTGCATCAACTTTATTGTTCGCCCAATTTGGGCCGCCCTGCATATCCAGTACCAGATTCCAGTCCATCCAGCCGGACACAGAATGATTGAGATCACTGATGATATCATGCGCGTAAGCTTCGCCCCGGGACCAGCTGCCAAGTGACGGCCCACCCATCAAGGGTAAATAGCCTTCACACGCTTCTGTTCCAAGAATGAATTTTTTATTCACGCCGCTCCGTTTATTTAATGCCTGATATGCATCATCAAGATTTCCATAATACCTGTCCAAATTCATATACCAGTGCAGGCCTGCACCATCGACATATTGGGCAACTTCCGGATCATCGAGCATGGTCATTCTTCGTTGGATGGTTGTCACCTGGTCATCGTGAACCATGAGATTGATTTTGGAGCCGTATTCCTGCTCAAATTGCCTGAGTGCCGGACCTAAATAAGCTTTAACAAAATTTCCTTCTTCCATTTCTGTTGAATACATGGTCTGCCAGGTTTGCATGAATTTTTTGCCAAGATAGCCGGAATCAACCGGCTCATTCTGGACGGTGACACCCCAAAATCGTATCTGCTGCGCTCGATATGCCCGAAAGAATTTAATGAAATAATCCGACCATACCTGTTGATATTGCGGCCACAAATTTCCATGCACCATGCTGTAATTTGACTTCATCCAGGCTGGTGCAGACCAGGGACTTGCGAACAGCCGCAAGGGCTGATGTGTATTCTCTTCAACTGCCTGCATGGCAGACTTAATCATGGGAATTTTGTATTCGAGATCCTCAGGCTGCAGAGCGAAATTGGTCAGGTTAAGATCCGGTTCATCGGCATAAGAATATTGTGAAGCCAAATCCGAGCACCCATTCAGGCGAGGTACGGAAATTGATTTGCCGTTTTTTTCGATGACTTGGCGGCAGGAGAAATCATTGCTCGCCATTGGAACCCGGCCCAATGAATATTCGATTCCCTGCGCTGAGAAATACGCCTTTATCAGGGCATTCTGCAAGGCTTTTGACATATTCCCAAACAGCATGGAAGCACTGTCTGTAAATGCCCCGCCAAAACCGATGATTGGTGCCGTGTCCTTTAAATCAGACTCATTGATGACGATATAATGCCAGCCGCCATTATTCTTGCCTGTAAATGCCTGACTGGTTTGTTCCATCCATTTGCCGCCGCTCGACGTTTGATAAACAACCGCCTGCTCGTTCAGCCTCTCCAGCGTCAGCGCCGGTATAGCAAGCGGACACTGTGAATCGGTGCAGGTAACAACGTTTGCCATTGCCGTGTCTGCCGCGAAGATCATCTGAGAAGAAAGCAGCGCTGCTGCCAGGACATTATTTACAAATAGTGTTCGCAGAAAATAACCAGACAATCCATTTTTCATTTTGACGCTTCCCAATCATGCGCTGTTAAAAGTATCAGAGCCTTTTAACGGTCCAGGCTCGCATCCTGCAATACCGCATTCGCATTCATGCGTGCCAGACTTTTTTCAATGCGGCGCAAACCCTTGTCCACGCTTTTGGCACGAGTGCTTAATTCCGGATTCAATACCGTGGTCGCATGATTGATATGCTCAAGGTATTTGATCAACACATCCGATGGCAGAAAAACCATTTGATAACCCGCATCCAGCAGACGCTTGTGCATGTCCTTTCCAGCCACCATGTCGCCGCCCGAAAAAGTCAAATTCAGTTTTTTTAATACATCCAGCCGATACATGGCACAATGACTGCGCAGGTAATAATAATTTTTTCCAATGCCTTCAATTCCATGCTGTGCCTTGCCTGTCACCCGATAATAGGCAAGCTGCGCCTTGCGCTCCAGCAATTTCAGGACTTGCCGCCATAACGGCTTGGACTCAAGCTTCCATGAACCCACCCCTGCTATTTCCGGATTCTTCTCCATCTGGCTGATCAGAAATTCCAGCCATTGGGGATGCTTGACCAGCGTGTCTGTGTGAATTGACAGCACATACGGCGTTTGGGCCTGCGCCATGCCTAAGTCCAGGGCCCGCGAATGCGCCGATATGGAGCCCTCATCAGGGATAGCCTGACGCTCGATTAACTGGATCCAGGAAACACTGCGCAAATAATCCAGCGAGGCGTCCCGTGAATCATTATCAATGACGATGACTCTGACCTTGTTCAGGTCGGTATATTTGCGTATCAGCCGTAAGCATAGCTTCGTCAATTCCAGGGTTTTATAATGTGGCACTAATATCGTCACTTGCGGCTGCATCATGGGCTGTAAAAACTCGCATCTTGAAATGTAACGGGTATAATACGCGCTTCTCTATCTGAACTGAAGAACCTTTGGGGTCTGGATGAAAGGCATTATTTTAGCGGGAGGACTGGGTACACGCCTCTATCCCGCAACCCGGTCAATTGGTAAACAATTACTGCCGGTATATGACAAGCCAATGATTTATTACCCATTATGCACGCTGATGCAGGCTGGAATCAGCGAGATCCTCATTATCACGACACCACATGAATTAACCATGTTCCAGCAAATGCTCGGCGACGGCTCGCAATGGGGTATCTCTCTCTCCTATGCCGTACAACCCAATCCCGAAGGCATTGCACAGGCGTTCATCATCGGTGAAAAATTCATCGGCAATGATTCTGTCAGCCTGATTCTTGGCGACAATATTTTATATGGTGACGGCTTGTCAGATAAATTAAGCAAGGCCGCACAGCAAACATCCGGTGCCACGATTTTCGGTTATTATGTAGCGGACCCGGAACGTTATGGCGTCATCAGGTTTGATGAAAACAATCATCCCGTTGATATCATTGAAAAACCAACGACCCACATCTCAAATTATGCCGTCATCGGGCTCTATTTTTACGACAACCAAATCGTCGACATTGCCAGACAGCTGAAACCCTCCGACCGCGGCGAACTGGAAATTACCGATGTCAATCGCCGTTATCTCGAGCTAAAAAAATTACGCGTGGAAAAACTGGGACGCGGAACAGCCTGGCTGGACACAGGCACACACAAGTCGCTGCTGGACGCAGCCAATTTTATTTATGTACTGGAACAGCGTCAGGGATTAAAAATCGGCAGTCCCGAAGAAGTTGCCTGGCGTATGGGACTGATTTCAACAGCTCAAGTTGAAAAGCTCGCAGCCACGCAAATTAAAAGCGGCTATGGAGAATATTTATTGAATTTGGTAAGTGCTTAGAATGCGGATCAAATGACACAGTAAACAAGACACTACTTACAAAGAGAGAACCATGAAAGTCACAGAAGGACCATTACCAGGGCTGCTCATTATCGAGCCCCGCGTATTCAATGATAATCGCGGCTATTTTTTTGAGGTCTTCCAGCAAAAACGTTATGCGGAATTTGGCATTCCCGCATTCGTACAAGACAACGTTTCCAGGTCCGCACGCAATGTATTGCGCGGACTGCATTATCAACTCCCGCACGCGCAGGGCAAACTGGTCTTTGTGACACGCGGCAGTGTCTGGGATGTCGCTGTCGATATACGCACGAATTCGCCGACATTTGGCCAATGGTTTGGGATACACCTGAATGATGAAAACCATACGCAATTTTATATCCCGCCAGGGTTTGCACACGGATTTTGTGTCCTGTCAGACGAAGCTGATTTTCATTACAAATGTACTGACTACTATCAGCCAGGATCCGAACACGGCATAGCCTGGAATGACGAGCGATTAAATATTCCCTGGCCGGTCAGCAATCCGGTTTTGTCTCCGAAAGATGAAATCTATCCTGCGCTGCATGAGATAGCCCATGAAAAATTATTTACCTAGGGTTCTCATCACGGGCGGAAGCGGCCAACTGGGTCACGCACTGCAGCATCACGCAGCGGCTCTGGAGTTCCATGTAACGGCTTGCTCGCATGCTGAACTGGATATTACCGATATCACATCAATCAACAAAGCCATTACCCATTATTCGCCTGACATCATCATTAACGCAGCAGCCTACACTGCCGTTGATAAAGCTGAACAGGACAGGGAAGCTTGCATGCGGATAAATCATAGGGGCGCAGAATACATCGCACAGGCTTGCGTGAAGTACAAGATACCACTGATTCATCTTTCAACGGACTATGTTTTTGATGGCACCAAAACATCGCCATACCGCGAAGATGATACCGCTAACCCGGTCAATTTTTATGGAACCAGCAAATGGCTGGGTGAACAATCCGTGCGCGCCTATTGCGACCACCATATTATTTTACGTGTCAGCGGTATCTTCAGTGAGTATGGCAATAATTTCATGAAAACAATGCTGAGACTTGCGCGCGAGAGAAATGAATTACGCGTGGTAGCCGATCAAATCACTTGCCCCACTTATGCAGGACATATTGCCGGGGTTATCTTCTCCATCATCAAACAACCGGCGCGGCAAGGAACCTATCATTATTGCGACGCAAGCCCTGCTTCATGGCATGAGTTTGCTCAGGCAATCATCAATGCATCCAGACAGCATCAGGAATTGCGTGTTGAAACAGTGAAGGCCATTCCAGCCACTGATTACCCGACACCTGCCAGACGTCCCGCCTATTCCGTCCTGGATTGCAGCAAAATAGAGAATGATTTTGGTATCAAACAGGCCGAATGGATGCAGGCCGTCGAATCGACAGCCGCCATGCTTGCCTAAGAATTGAGGAATTGAAATGAATACATACCAGCCACACTCCATGCTTGTCACCGGCGGCGCAGGATTCATAGGAGCGAATTTTATACGCCATGTATTACAGCATGAACCCGGAATCAGCATTGTTAATCTTGACAAGTTAACCTACGCAGGCAATCTGGATAATTTGCATGATCTTCCCAACTCCGAGCGCTATCATTTCATTCGCGGCGATATCCTGGATTCAGATCTGGTCAGACATGTCCTGCAGCATCATCATATTGACACTATTGTGCATTTTGCCGCGGAAAGTCATGTTGACCGCTCCATTACCGGTCCTGCGGCTTTCGTGCAAACCAATGTATTAGGGACGTTTGTGCTGCTTGAGGCTGCACGTCATCACTGGTTTGAAGTTAAAGCATGCCAGCCATCGCATTGCCGCTTCCATCACATCTCGACAGATGAGGTGTATGGCTCCCTGAAAACTGGCGATCCGCTTTTCACAGAAAAAACTGTTTATGACCCTCGCTCACCTTATTCGGCGTCAAAAGCAGGTTCGGATCATCTGGTCAACGCTTATTATCATACCTACGGTTTGCCAGTGACCATTTCCAACTGCTCAAACAATTATGGGCCATACCAGCATCCTGAAAAATTCATTCCAACCGTGATTCGTTCCTGCATCATGCGGCAAGACATTCCCATTTATGGGAACGGAAAAAACATTCGCGACTGGCTGCATGTTGAGGATCATTGCCGCGGCATTCTCAGAATTATCAAACAAGGCAAGACCGGTGAACGCTATAATCTTGGCGGCAATAACGAATGGGAAAACATCAATCTGGCACGCTACATTTGCGAACAGTTTGACAAACTGCGGCCGGGTGAAACATCCCACACGTCATTGCTGAAATTCGTGACTGACAGGCCAGGCCATGATTTTCGATACGCGATAGACACCACGAAAATCAGGAATGAACTCGGATGGCAACCCCAGGAAACGCTGGAGTCAGGCATTAAAAAAACGATCGATTTTTATTTGTCACACTACCAGACCTGATAGATTTGTCCTGTTTGCGCACCTTCAACGCTTTTACTATACGCAATCGCAACACGTGCCGCCGGCGCGGGTTCAAATCCATGGAAATAATCACCATATGCTGACATGGATTCGGAAACAATGGTTGGGCTGATTGAGTTGATGCGCAGCATGCGCGGCATTTCAATGGCTGAAGCAATCACAAAACTGTCTATCGCACCATTGACCATGGAGGCTGAAGATCCGTAGCGTATCGGATCCCGGCTTAGAATGCCGCTGGTCAGGGTAAATGAACCTCCTTCATTGATATATTTCAAGCCAGCCAACACCAGATTCACCTGTCCCATGAGCTTATCATTCAGACCGACAAGATAATTCTCGGGTGTCATTTCCTTGAAATCGCCAAAATGCACTTTGCCAGCCGTGGAAACCACCGCATCGAATTTTCCAACCGATTGATACATTGATTCAATCGATTTGATATCCTTGATATCAACTTTTACGTCACCATGTGAGTATCCCGCAACGACAATTGTATGCCGCTTCGAAAGTTCCGCAACAACAGCTTTACCAATGGTTCCGGTCCCACCTACGACGATGATTTTCATGTCTGTCTCCAGTTTTGAATTCGGCTGATTTATTCAACTTAGCAGATTTTCCAGCGCATGATAAGCTGTCGAAAAGTATATTGACTGTTTACAAAACGAGGATAATGATCGCCGCTTTACATATAAACAAGGAATTACACTGAATTTATTATGTCAACTATTTAATCCTGAGCAGATACCCTGGCGTATATTCATCAATTCTTAATGCTGCGCTTGGCAGGTTTTGGATGCTCCTTCTGATACAGTTTGATGGCATCATTGACATTATCAACCAGTTCGCTGCCACCCATACTGCGCAGAAAGAACTTATTCGAACCGAACAAACCGCGCTTGACCTTGTCTAAACGACTTTCTACACGTTTAATCATGACTTCAGGTGTGCTAATTTCAGTATCATTGACAATTTTCAGTATCTCAGACATGTCATCCAAACGTCTTTGGGATGCCGCTCTGTCCTGTTTTTTAATTGCTGATTTGGTGTAGGTGTCATCCAGATAAATGATCACAGCCAGCTTGATGAATGCCCGCAGATCTGCCAGGTTTTTTGACTGTTCATTTTCCCCGACTACAGGTTCTGTCATGAGCAGACTAACAACCGTGCTAAGTTGATGTTCTTGCTGCTTGTTGCCTGGCTGATAGACATCATCCAGAGAGGCTAGCCTGTCTTTAGCTCTGGCATTAATTTTTTTCATTTTTTCCGTTACGATTACCATTTCATCTATACCAGGCGGAAGTTTTTTCATTGTATTGTCAGCACTTTCAAACTCATCATTGACTGACTTGATAAGTTTATAAAAGCGGGACTTTTCTTTAGGTTCCAGCCATTTCATGACGCGTTCCACAGAAGCGGATGTTTTATAGAATTGTTCCGACTGTTTTTTGAATTCGTTGTTCAGGGACTCGAGTTTCTCCTCGATATCTTTTTTAGATCGGCATTCCTTAAACGCCGTTACACCCAACCCATCAACAAATGCTTTAATACAGGCTTTTTCATCCGTAATTTTACCCAGTTGCTTGTTAATGAGCTTAATGATCTTAATGATCTGCGCAGTGTCTCCTTCAGTGGATTTAATTTGTCTGCATGCTTTCCAAGCTTCCAGACCAACGACATTTGCCTGGCTGATTTTTTTCAACTCTTCGTTATCCTTGATTTCCTTATTTTTATAAGCAAGATTAATCTGCTCAAACACTCGCAATGCGTCTTCAACTGGCAAACGCTCATCTTGATTTGCCCGGGTCATGTCTTGAATGGTTTCAAAAACAGTTTCCTTTTCATTAAGGTCATTAATTTCATCGAGTTTCTCTCTATTAAATTCGGTATCTTTTGCTGCATTCTCAACGCATTTAACTGGCGGTAAATTTTTTGATATGTGAGGCATATCCCAGATTTCAGAAAGTATCTTTCCCATGGCATAGCTGTCTGTCGATTTGTCCAGTGAACTGACATCGGCATTCAATTGCTCCAGAGGCGCATACTTAGGTGTCCCGCCTACGGTTCCAGACAGGTTGTCCAGACGTTTTCCTAACCCAAGATCAAAAATATATACTTCACCTGTCGTTCTGTTGTATTTGATGTTGAGCGGCTTGAGATCCAGATGCAAAATGTTTTTGTCATGAAACAATTCCTGAAGCTTGCGTAATAACTGTATGGAAAGATGCAGCCGCTCCTGTGTGCTTAATGGATTTTTGTCATTCGCTAGAACACGGATTAAATCCTCACCGGGTAAACGTTTCATGACTGTATAAGCTGTCTCAACCTGAGGAATTGTCTTTTCTTCTTGCAGCTCTGGTCTGCTTGATGGTTCAACAACAATAGCTGGCTTTTTGACATGGATATCCGGAATTTCGCTGGTTAACTCGTATTCATGCGTCACACTTGCTTCGAAATCAACCGTCTCTTCTCCTGCTTCCTCACGTTTAACGCCGCGTGATTTGCTGTTCTTGAAAACAAGCCTCCCGCCAAGATCAGGCGCCAGTGTTCCTTCTATGCGCAGAAACGAGCCTGCCGCACCCTTGCCTATCGGTCTATTATCATTACTCACGACTTCAAAGCGATCTTGAGCTGGATTACTTGCACGCTCTCTATGAATAATGTCATGCGTAAGCTGGAATTGATACTGCACGCCATTTATGACAATCACATGGACAGCGTCTTTAGAAAATTTTTTATTCCTCTTGTTCTTGATGAGATAGCGTCGCAGGATGCGTGTTTTGATGTCACCTACTTCGAGCTGTGTAGGATCAATTGTGCCCAGATTTTTGGGTTTTTTTCGTAAGAACATGGCAAATTCTCGTTTTGTGTCATAATCATATTATCGTTGTTAATTATTATAGAATATTCATGTTAATGTATTATTAATAAATGAAACGCA
The DNA here is from genome assembly GCA_021324305.1 of Gammaproteobacteria bacterium. Classification (GTDB taxonomy): domain Bacteria; phylum Pseudomonadota; class Gammaproteobacteria; order DSM-16500; family DSM-16500; genus Aquicella. The sequence goes on from JAJPJI010000013.1 coordinate 73,414, forward strand.
ACATTTTCCGGACATAATTGCTGCGCAAGCATCTGAAATATATATAAATAGCCTCTCGCGAGTTCATGGTTCTGGTTGCCGGTGTCATTGCGAGCATCCGAAGGATGCGCGGCAATCCAGACAATATTTTATGGATCGCCACGCTTTGCTCGCGATGACAGCCACTTCAATTGATCATCGCTGCCTCTTGCTGCATGCTGTTTGTTCAAGCGCAAATTGCTTATCATTTCCATACCTGGATGAATTGATGTTCTCGGCACTCCTGCATATCCCGGGTCTTGCTAAAACAGACAGCTCACACTCTCCGTTTGCAGACATTTTTTCCTTTTGTCCCACTGAAAATATCAACGAATGGCTTAATCCGCCCTGGGAATGGCGATACGATTTTTTATGCCTGTGATGCTCATGTCTGCCTTGCTGCGCCAAAGCGGGAAGACTCGACATCATTTTGGGTAATTCGTTATATTTCCTGTCAATATCCAGTCTTATCACTTCCAGATCTTCTTCAACCTTATGTACGGCGCGGATGATATCCATTTCAGATTTAAGTGCATGCTCTTTTTTCCGCTGTCTATCGATTTCCTTCTGCTCATTTTTTTTATATTCACGATGACTGATGCATGCACCAACAATCGCAAATGTAATTCCGGCAGCTGCGATGATTGGTATTGAAATGATTGGTGCAACTGTGACAAATGCCGCGATGATAGTAAAAACCACACCTGCAATACCTGCACCCAGCGTAAAACTTTCACCTGCTCCCTTGATCACCTGCCAAACATGTTTTCCCTTCATCATGGCTGACTCCTCCGTGTGATTAGTAATTCTTTTCTCACACTTTCACCTTATCAGAGTATTAGTTAAGAAATGCTTAAACCCGCCATATGCTGATCAGAGAGTTTTCGTGATTTGAGTTATTGGGCAATAGTTGATACTGGTGTGCTTAGACAATAAAAAACAAGCTTTTGATTTTGTCCACGATTGGCCAGTTGCCTTCCAGCAAATTCATGCCTGACATTTCCTGCGGTGTCACCCAACGCAATGCCTGGTTTTCCTTGCCGTGGGGCTCGTTGGCATAGCGTGTGACCAGCCAGATTTCGAGATTGACAATTTTATCCGGATAGGAATAGGTGTGATTAAACAAATGTTGTGACGCGATGACATCTATGCCTAATTCTTCATTCAATTCACGGTGCAAGGCATCATGGCCTGATTCATGCATTTCAATCTTGCCGCCCGGAAACTCCCAAAAACCGCTATATGGTTTTCCAACCGGCCGCTGTCCAAGAAGAATCTTATCCTCGCGCTTCAATATTCCAGCGACCGCATGCACAATTTTCATATATCACCGTTACACGGGAGGAAATCGGCAAGCCTATTCCAGCCTCCCATGACACTGCTTATATTTCTTGCCCGAGCCGCAGGGACACGGTTCATTACGGCCTACTTTGGGGGCGCCGCGCACGACGGATTGCTGTCTGGCAAGAAATGCCTGTTCATCTTCACGAACCGCGACATCGGAATCCTGCAAGGCGTCAATCTCTGCGTGTTTGTATTCCATGCGCATTGGATTCATTGTCTGGCGGCGCTGTGCTTCAATTTGCTCAACGTCTTGCTCGACTTTGACTTCAAACTTGCTTAAAGCGGAAATCACCTGATAATTAATCTTGTCCAGCAATTGCGAAAACAATTCGAATGATTCACGCTTGTATTCCTGCTTGGGATTCTTCTGTGCATAACCGCGCAGATGAATACCCTGACGCAAATAATCCATTGCCGCCAAATGCTCACGCCACGATGTATCCAGTGTCTGCAGCATAATCGCCTTTTCAAATTGACGCATGATGCTTTCAGAAATCTGATTTTCCTTATTCTTGTACGCGTTTTTAAATTCCAGCTGGATTTTTTCGCGCAAGTGATCTTCATCAAGCGTCGTATCTTGTTCCAGCCACTGTTTTAATGGTAATTTCAGATTGAAATCACTTTCGAGGCGCTGCTCAAGACCCGGAACATCCCACTCTTCTTCCATGCTGTGCTGCGGAATAAATGTGTGGATGAGCTGCTCCATCACACGATTACCAATATCCATAATGGTATCGGCAATACTGTTCGCCGTCAGCAATTCATCGCGCTGCCGGTAAATGACCTTGCGCTGCTCATTAGCGACATCATCATATTCCAAAAGCTGTTTGCGGACATCAAAGTTATACGCCTCTACTTTACGCTGTGCATTCTCAATGCTGCGCGACAACATGCGGGACTCGAGAGCAGCTCCTTTTTCCATGCCGATTCTCTGCATAATGGCATTCAGCCGGTCGCCCCCGAAAATACGCAGCAGGTTGTCCTGCAAGGAGAGATAAAACCTTGATTTGCCAGGATCGCCTTGCCGGCCGGAGCGTCCTCGCAGCTGATTATCGATTCGGCGTGATTCATGGCGTTCAGTACCCAGCACATATAAACCGCCCGACTTCACAACCTGCTCATGCCGTTCTTCCCATGCCTTGCGGCGTCTTGCGATTTCATCTTCTGACGGATTGTCCAGGGCTTTTAATTCAGCCTCCAGATTACCGCCCAGCACGATATCGGTTCCGCGTCCCGCCATGTTAGTGGCGATCGTCACAGCACCCGGACGTCCCGCTTCGGCAACAATCTGCGCTTCTTTTTCATGGAATTTCGCATTCAGGACCTGATGTGGAATTTTCTCTTTCTTTAGCAGACCGGAGAGATGTTCAGATGCCTCAATGGAGGTTGTACCTACTAGAATTGGCTGCTGAGTTGTGTGTGTTTTCTTGATGTCCTCAACAATCGCGGCAAATTTTTCCTCCGCTGACATGTAGACAAAATCAGCATGATCAACGCGTATCATGGGCTTGTGTGTTGGAATGACAATGACTTCCAGTCCGTAAATTTGCTGGAACTCATAGGCTTCGGTATCTGCTGTACCGGTCATGCCTGCGAGTTTTTGATAAAGACGGAAAAAGTTCTGGAACGTAATGGAAGCCAAGGTCTGGTTTTCCTGATTGATCTTGACTTTTTCTTTCGCTTCCACTGCCTGGTGCAATCCATCCGACCAGCGTCTTCCCGGCATGGTACGGCCGGTATGTTCATCAACTATCACGACTTCGCCATTTTGCACAATGTAATCGACATCGCGATGAAACAGCGTGTGCGCACGCAGTGCCGCATAAATGTGGTGCATCAGCACAATATTCTGGGCATCGTAAAGACTTTCGCCTTCGCGTATTAACCCTGCTTTCGTCAGGAGCTCTTCGACATGCTGGTGCCCTTCCTCGGTCAGAAAAGCCTGTTTCGATTTTTCATCCAGACTGTAATCACCAGGGCCGTCTTTTTGTTCCTGCTTGACAAGCTGTGGAATAATATCATTGATAGTGATGTACAAATCGACACTTTCTTCCGCCGAACCGGAAATAATCAACGGCGTTCGCGCTTCATCGATGAGAATGGAATCCACTTCGTCGACAATGGCATAGTTGAGTCCGCGCTGGACTTTCTCACCCATGCTGAACACCATGTTATCGCGCAGATAATCAAAACCAAATTCATTATTGGTTCCATAGGTAATATCAGCCCGGTAAGCAGCCTGCTTATCCGGCTGTGACATGCCATGCAAATTGACGCCAACCGTCAACCCAAGGAATTCATACAATGGCCGCATCCATTCCGCGTCTCGTCTGGCGAGATAATCGTTAACGGTAACAATGTGGACGCCTTTCTGCGGCAAGGCATTCAAATAGGCTGATAATGTTGACATCAGCGTCTTGCCTTCGCCGGTACGCATTTCAGCAATGTTTCCACCATGCAGTACCATACCGCCAATCAGCTGAACATCAAAATGACGCATCCTGAGAGTTCTTTTCGAGGCCTCACGCACAACGGCAAACGCTTCCGGAAGCAGGCTGTCCAACGTCTCGCCATTCTGCAAGCGCTTGCGGAATTCATCCGTTTTTGCACGGAGAGCATCATCGGACAATGCCGAGATTTGAGGCTCCATGGCATTAATTTTTTCTATCGTTTTCCAAAACCGACGCAGCACACGCTGATTGCGGCTACCGAGAACATTCGTAAAAATGCGATTTAGCATGATATGTGTCTTTACCTAGAAAAAAATCAAACGAAAACATTACCCTGTTCGATGAAAAAGTCAAACAACTATTGAATTATTCGGCCTCAATTCAAGGTGAACAATAGACAGATCCTCTTTACACATGATGGGTATGATACGCGGATTATCAAGGGCCAGCCGGGAATTTTGCGGAAAAAACAGGGCATAGATCGCCGCGTCAGCGATGTTGATCCCGGCAAGCTCTAAACCAAGAGCAGTCTCGCGATGACGAGCTCAGGATCATTTTCTCATCCGCCGTATAGAAACTCCCTCTTCAGATTGTATTATTTTTGATCTCAGATGGGAATATTAGTCATTTTAATGCTTTTTGATTATACTCTGCCTCCTTAACATACCGAGGTTCATTATGGGATTCTGGGCAAAAGCTAAAGCAGCTGTTATCACCACTCTTTCCGTTACCAGCCGGGTCATTTATAACGGAGCGCAAACATTTTACAGCATGCTCAAGGTAGTTGAGTATTTCAAAGGTACTGGTCATCCCGCGGCCACTGCAGCCACCGCTACTGCTATTATCGGTACTGCCGGTTCGACGTTATTAGTCAAAACTGTCACTACTTATGACCATATTACTGCCGCTTCGAGTCAGACTGATGCAGCAAGGCCTCCTTTAAAGTGGGGCGGCTGGCTGGCCGATGTCAGCCTGAGAGGTTCATCAGTTGTCTATGGCAGCATGAATTCGGTAAGCGCACACTTTCTCACCACCACAATCATCAAAAGCCTGGATGCACTGGTTTCATCAGAGCCTGAAACCGCTGCCTGGAAAGAAGCCCTTATACAGCTGACAGGCATTTTGATTGCCGGATTCACTTATTACAACTATCACTCCAATGACTATCGTTTCATCAGGGAAAATACCCGGAGCATTGGTGAAAGTATTGATGAACGGCACTTCGCGCTGAATAAGGCCATGGCTAAAACATTAACCCTGTCATCCTTGAATCTGGTTACCTTTCCCGCGCAGGCAGCCTTTTTTGCCAAACCCGCGATTCAAGGACTTCCATATGTAGGCAAGATGCTGGGCAATGCAGGAACGAATGCCTTGACCGGCGCCGCGGCAGGCGTGACATTCCTGACTGTTGTTTCGTGGCTGCCTTCCGTTTACAAGCAATTTGCTGATACATCCCACCATGAGATGCATACCGTCAGGATACCCGCCAATTGCATGACAATATCTTATAAAATTGCCTCGTATGTGACCGGCACTATCGATTCTATTGGCGGTAATGGCCTGGGGCCGTATATCAGCATCATTTTCGCCATGAACCAGCTGTTTGGGCTCAATCCTTATGGATGGGTAATCGGCTTTGCCAGCTTATGCGGACTGAATGCTCTGGTCATGAATGAATTATTTTCTGTCAAGGCAGGCACCGATACAACACTGGAAATTCTTTACCGTGATAATGATCCAGAAACAAGATCATTATTGCGGTCAGACAATAAGGATCCGGAGTCGCTATTGCCTGAAGGCGATCCGGATAACGATGAAGCGAGTCCGATGGAAATCGATTCCGTGACGCCCATTAATGATACCAACGATTGGCCTGCACCCGGCACCCCACCACAAGTCCGCAGCGAAACCGGGACTGGAGCATTTTATACGACAGGCACCAATAGCGGCGTCTTGCTATTTAGTAATGGTGACAGCCGTGATTCCACGCATCCGGCAACTCCCAGAGTGGAAAGACATTATCAACCAGTTCCACAGTCTAAATAACTCACGAGACGCACAAGGATAAATTTATTTATTCCGAATTTGATTTGTCGCAGACTGCATTGAAGCAATACAATGACAGAATATGACATGCACAAAAATAATGAGACATATACTGAAAACAATCCCGATGCATTTTTGAAATCAGCATCAAGCTGGTGTTAATTGCTCCATGATTGCTTTATTCACCAGCGGCCTGGACAGGCAAAAACATTTTAACATTGCCTCATAAAATTGCGCACGATACACAGCCTGCCTGTTTTGCAGATACCATTCCGCACAATCGTAAAGCGTCCTGAAGGGTGAATTTGCTTCGGTATCATTCAGCAGATAGTCTTTTCCCCATCCATGGTTCACAATAACGTGCGGAACAAACCATCGGAGCACGCTGTAAGATTTATTTTGTGTCGCATAATAATTTTCTGTTGTATCTGCCACTTCGGCCAGCAAATCACTGTTTTCGGGCGACAATCCATAAGGATAGGCCAAATCAGCAAGCGTGATATCGGTTTGATAATAATCAATCGGCTGATTCCCGAAAACATCACGAAGCCGGGTACTGGCACCGGCGCTCAGCAAAATCCTGATCGCAGGATCGGACCGCAGCATGCAGGCATAGTGTAATGCAGTATATTCCCGATAATCCTGCTCATTGAGACTTGCCCCTAACGCCACCAGTTTACTGATGATATTGACAGCATCGATTTTTGCTGCGAGCAAAAGCGGTGTATTTGAGCCTGTCGGCCAAAAGTCTTTTGTGTTCAACGCAATTTTTTCAACATCCAGGTCAAGAAGCTTGTCTGCCGCAACAAGCCTGTTCCAGGCGAGGGCCTGAAGCAAAAACGTATTCGCGTGCCGGGTGCGATGATCCCTGCCAAACAGTGATACCACTTCTGGCTGTTCATCTGTGAATTGAGCACCTGATTCGAGCTGATCGACAATTTCATCCGCGGACAGCGTCTCTGAATCAGATAAAGAGGAAAAAATATTTAACACGCACTACTCATTAATGTCGTTAATGGACTGCTCTGCATTCTAATCCATATGCCAAGGCATGTCAAAAAATTGTGCAATTGCTGCGCGCTTTTAATGACAGACAGAGTTATCCTGCCCGCAATGAATTCAAGTCAGATTTCTAGTATATTGTGTATGTTGAACATACTGCGGGATGAATTGTGACTGATTCAACTTTTAAAAAAGCAGACCAGTTTATTGAAGCAAAGGGACGCGATTTAAACGCCATCTTTGCCAGGATCAAAATCCTGGAAGCAATAAACATTGAGTTGCAAAAATATTTGGAACCTGATATCGCAAGATATTGCCAGGCAGCCAACATTATTGATAGAAAACTCATTCTGCTTGCTGCAAATGGGTCCATCGCCACACAACTGCGTTTCCAGGCCAGTGATCTGCTCAGAAAATTCAAGGACAATCCGTTATTAAAAAACATTCAACAGATTGAATGTAAAGTGCGCCCGGTAAATGCGCCTGCCATCGTGCGCCGACAGCAGCATGTCAAAAACATGCAGCTGCTTTCAACTCACACGGCAGAAATTATCAGAGAGATAGCAGAATCGCTGGATGACCCCAAATTAAGAAATATTATGCTGAAAATTTCCCGGCATACTAAAAATGGCTGATATTCTGTAGCACGCCATGCCATTGTTCCGGCATGGCGCTGACACTTATGCTTCAACGAGAATAGGACGAATATAAGAGATAGGAGCTGTGCTTTTATCTTCAAAGGTAACGAATTCCCATGCATCCTTATCTGCAAGTAATTGACGCAAGAGTTTATTATTCAGTGCATGACCTGACTTGTAACCATTGAAAGATCCAATCAGACTAGACCCCAAGAGATAGAGATCCCCAACAGCATCGAGGATTTTGTGTTTGACGAATTCATTTTCATAACGCAAACCGTCTTCATTTAAAACACGAAAATCATCAATGGCAATTGCATTATCCAGGCTTGCGCCGCGCGCCAGGTTCAATGCCTGCAGCTTTTCAAAATCTGCCATAAAGCCAAATGTTCGGGCACGGCTGACTTCCTTGACATAAGAAAGACTGGAGAAATCCAGAGTGGCCGTCTTGGTGTTCGACTTGAAAAGCGGATGATCAAAATCAATAGTGAAGGTAACCTTGAATCCATTAAATGGCTCAAAACATGCCCATTTATCGCCATCTCTAATCTTGAGCTTGCGCTTGATACGGATAAAGCGCTTGGCAGCATTTTGCTCTTCTATGCCAGCTGACTGGATCAGGAATACGAAAGGCCCGGCGCTGCCATCCATAATCGGGATTTCTGAGGCGGTCACATCGACATAGGCATTATCAATGCCCAGGCCGGCAAATGCAGACAGCAAATGCTCCACGGTAGAAACACGCACATTGCCTTTTACTAGCGTAGTGGAAAGAGTTGTGTCCCCTACATGCTCGGCTAACGCGGGAATTTCCACGATAGGATTGAGGTCAATACGCCGGAAGAGAATTCCGGAATTAACAGGAGCCGGACGCAATATTATTTCCGCCCGCTCGCCACCATGCAATGTGATGCCTGTGGCTTTAATTACATTTTTAAGAGTGCGTTGTCTAATCATTCCTTGCTTCTAATTCTTTGAAATACCTGAACATAGTACCATAATATGATGTTTTATTGAAATAAAAATAAGAAAGACCAGATCCGCTCCATTGATGCTGGACTTTCATTTCGCACTTTTTACCATTTTTAGAATGCAATATCCATCAATTTATACATTTTTTTGATATTTATTTAACTTATACCGTTACATTTGTTCACTTTGTGACAAAAATATTTTGCTTATTTAAATTCCGGCATCTGGCTGGAGGTCGTGTTGTCCACGGACGGACCTACCTCGGATTTAGCTGGCAAATAGTCCTGAAACAATCTGAGAAAGTACGGCCTCTGCCATTTTGCGCCGTAAACAAAAACATAATCCGAATCACTACTGGAAGGCGCATGGATTGACTTCAAAAGATCAGAATAATTGATACTGTCCAGCTCATGCTGGAGCAAGGATATGTTTTTTTCAAACTGCTGATTGAGCAAGTCCAGATTATCCAACGTCAAGCTGCCAACGTTTTTTTCGATCAAAAGTTCGAGTTTCTTTTGTATTCGCCGCAGTTTCGGCATCATGCTCAATTGAACAATACCCGATACGTCACTGGAACTGTCGGATACCGAAAACATGATTAAATTAACAGCCGCATACATTTCATCGAGTTTTTTATATTTCGTCACATAGTTTTGCGTCAATGATTCAATCTTTTCAATCAGGGCACTCCTGGATTTCAAGCCTCGCAAGGCAATGACATCCAGGCGGCCGACAAATTCGGTAACAACAATCGGTTCATCACCGATCCACTTTATTGCTTCAAGAATCGTCTCTTTGAATTCGTGAAGCTTGAAGACAAAATTGATACATTGTTTGGCACCGAATACATCGAGCTTTTTCCTGGTCTCAATTCCAGCCATGCAGGCTTTTTCAACCTGCTGCCTGAGACCGGACTCAGGTGTTCTTTGCAGTGCCGCGAGCTTTCTCTCTAACAATATGGTTTCAAAAATTTCAATAGCGTATTCCAGTGTGCCTCTTGCCAAAGGGTCAGACTTGACCATCTGATTTAATAAAACCTCTATACGTTGCTTGTGCTTTTCATCGATATCGATACCCACAAATAATTTCTCGAATACACAGTGATGCGCAAAATAATTAGCCTTGCTGATATTAGTGGAAGGATTATCATTAGCTCTCCAGATCAGCGCCAACACCCACGCAACACTATAAATATCACTTTGCCTGGTTAACTGCTTGCAATCATAAAATTCAGGAGATGCGTATAAGGGCGTGCCAACAGTTTTGTGATCATATTCGTCTGCATCGACACTCAGACCGAAATCAATTATCACCACATCGACATATTCCCCAATATTGGCGATGATATTCGCCAGCTTGATATCCCTATGGACAATATTGTTATTATGAACCTGTGTCTTAAGCGCTCTCAATACCGCGATTGATAATTCGATACGTTTATCCGTGGCAAGCGTACTTGAATTTTTAAGTTTCTCAGCAGTGTCTTTTTTATGGAACTGCTCCAGATCCTCACCGCCTATCCGCCGCATCACAATAACACTGCCGGCATTGTTGCCGCGCGAAAAAAATGTCGGAAACTTGGCATGCAGCTGCGACACACGATCGAGTAATTTCCACTCAATCATGACTGAATCCAGACCATCTTTCAGGATTTTTCCTACGCGCAGCTTTCCGCCTTTATAGGCAACCGAATCATCTTCAAGAGGCGCAAGCGTACCGATAATTTCTTCAATATTGCCGTAGCATCCGTTCCCGACAGATATGCCGCCAATTATTTTTCCACTGTAAACATCATAGCGATGCTCGCCTGGATCACTCTTGCGCTGTCTTGAGATCAATTTGAACTTCAGGTTGATATGAGAAGGAATGGAAAGTATACCCAGTTTGTCAGCCAGCGGATCCTGAGGATTCAGCGGCGGGAACTCATAGTCAATGCCCGGATAAAAACACGTTTCCCCATTCTTGCGCAACTGCTCAAGAAAATAGCCCAGAATCAGCCTGTCTTCCACCGTCATCAGTGTAGGATCAATGACACGCTTCACATTCCGAGAAATCGAGCCTGGTAAATCAGCGTGACTGCCAGATGAACGCATATTCATTTCATCACATCCGTAATTATCTGAAAATGTCACTTCATCTCCTTCAGCTTTAATGACTTTCTGCCTTTAAGCTAGCGACATTTATATCTAGGCTCCGATTTCGAACAGCCTCTGGATTGCGGTGTCAACATCCGCGGCTCTGGGTCACCGGAATACGCAAAAATACTTCTTCCAACAACCAGGCTCCCGGATTGCTTATCATTGCAAAACTTGCCAGAGGAGCTTTTCAGTTCATTAAGGTTCCGGATTTCGCTTAAAGGCAGCTGGCGAAAGTCGACCTCAGCCATCAGGGCAACGGCTTTCTCTGCTGCTTTGGCGTATTTATTTGCCATAACTGCCAGGTCATCCAATGTTACAATGCGCAGCTTGCCCGTTTCCAGCAAATGATTGATGATGACTGCTTGCCTGCTCAGTTCCTTTGCCATATCGCCATGACGATCTTGTTGGCGAATTGCATCACTCAGGCATTTTAATTTCTTTTCCAACTTTTCAAGACGCTTGACATTATCCAGATAAAATTCAAATGTGTTAGTGATTTTTTTCACAATATCGCTCTTCGTTGTCATCCCGCGCAATATCTCGACTCCGAGCGTATCCAGAAATTCACTGATAATCTCCGGCGAATCATGTATGCATTCCAACTCCTCACCGAGGTTATTGACGAGCATCATGATTTGATCCAGCAAATCACCAGCCACTTTCTTCCTGAGCCTGGCAGCGTGAATATGCGCATTAAAAAGCTCAACCATCCATTCCGAATGGCTGCTGGAATACTTGCGTGCGAATATGATTTCTTCGAATACGCTGATAGCATCTTCAATTGTGATGCGCAAGTCCTTGTCATGAACGGTCATTTTCTTTAACAATCTGCCGATTTGAATTTTATGACTGCTATCCAGATCATGAATATTATTAAACAGATTTTCAAACAAACAGGTAAGGGATGCCTGATAGGCTTTCTTTAAATCACAGGGACTCGATGGATCATTGGAAACGTAAATATCCGGTGGTTTTGATCTCCAGATCAGTCCGATAACTTTTGCTGTCGAATAAATGTCTGTTCCCTGATTCGATCCCGTCATCTCGAAAATTTCCGGCGCCGCATATAATGGCGTCCCTACTTTTTCGTGTTCGATTGCTGACGGATCCAGCTTGCTCACCCCGACATCAATTATATTCACTTCAACAGGATTAAATTGGTTGTCAAGATAAACAATAATGTTTTCCGGCTTAATGTCCCTATGCACGATTCCCCGGTCAGATATTTGTTTTTTAATCGCCCGCAAAATCATGAGCGATAACATTAACCGCTGGTCCGCGTTAAAAATATTCTGCTTCGAATCTTTTACAAGCAGACTGAATAATTCATTACCGCGAAAATATCGCAATACGCTAAAACTGCGTTTTCCGTTGTCTGTAAACGTTGGTTTTTTGACATGCAGATGCGGCGTTCGCTTGCCGGCCTCGTATTCATCTTCAGCTTTTTTTGATGGATACTCATCATTGTGAATTTGTTCCTTGATAATCCGATTTGACGGTTTTAGTTTCAATCCACCATCGGATTGGGGTGACAGCGAACCTTTGCTTTTATATACGGTGCCATAGTGCCCGCTCCCCAGTTTGTTGCCTATTATTTCAAACCGGTAATCACAAGGATTGCCTTCGCATACCCGCCAAACCAGTGGATATCTCAGGTTTAATGTTATTTCGATTTTCTGTTTTTGGTCAGCTCCCGTAAACTGAAACCTGTTTAATCCCCGCGGGAAATAAAGCTGTTTACCTGAACGTACACATTCATTCAGTACCCTGCCCAGAAACAAACCCTGTTCGTGTGAAAGCGCCAGCGGATCAATTTCGTTCGTCTCTAATCGGAATCGACTGGCATGCTTGATAAACTGGGCACTTTTGAAGTGAGCCAAAATTGAGCCAAAGTCGCTCAATAAGCTTTCTGCGCTGCTGGTATCGTAAGTGATGGTGACAAGAGGAATATCCTGCTTACATTGCTCTGCCGCTGAATCAATCTGTCCGAACAGTTTTTTGAATAAAGCTGAAAACATGACGACACCCTATCATCCTTGAAAACAAGAGTGACTTGTCCGTGCAGCAAAAATTTTTCATTGTCCAGGCTTATGCAACGCGCCACATTGAACAACCATCAGACATCTTCTTCCTTTCTGCGCAGGAACGCAGGGATATCGAGATAATCAATATCATGCGTTTTTTCCGCAGCCGGAATGGAACGATTAGATGTGGATGTCGCTGTCGAGGCTGGTGCAGCGGTTGTCAGCCCTTGCTTACGGATAATTGCAGGCTTGTCCAGATTCCCATAATCAACCTGATTGTCCGTCGCCGTTCTGACATTCTCCAGCGCTGGCATTTTTAGAGCTGCTGCAACTTGCTTTCTGCCCAAACCTGTCACTATAACCGTGACACGAACTTCATCACGCAATTCAGGATCAATCACAGTGCCAACAACGACTGTTGCACTTTCTGAAGTGATATTTTTAATAACTTCTCCCACTTCCTCGAATTCGCCAATCGAGAGATCCAGTCCGGCAGTGATGTTAACGAGCACACCTTTTGCGCCAGACAAATCAACATCTTCAAGCAGGGGACTTGCAATAGCCGCCTCAGCTGCCATGCGCGCACGATTGTCGCCAGAACTGACACCTGTTCCCATCATGGCCATGCCCATTTCAGACATCACGGTGCGAACATCAGCAAAATCGACATTTATCAATCCCGGACGAGTTATTAATTCAGCAATGCCTTGTACCGCTCCGCGCAATACATCATTGGCAGCCTTGAATGCATTGATGAGGGTGACATTTTTACCCAAAACACTAAGCAATTTGTTATTTGGAATGGTAATAAGTGAATCAACATGCTGTGATAAATTTGCAATTCCCTGCTCAGCGGTCTGCAAACGCATTCTACCTTCAAATGAGAATGGCTTTGTTGTGACAGCGACAGTCAGGATACCTAGTTCTTTGGCAATCTGGGCAAATACAGGGGCAGCACCAGTTCCCGTTCCGCCTCCCATACCGGCGGCCAGAAACACCATGTCTGCACCGCCCAATACAGTGCGGATTTTTTCACGGTCTTCCTCTGCAGCACGCCGCCCTACTTCCGGATTTGCACCAGCACCTAATCCTCTTGTGATGTTTTCACCTAACTGGATAATTGTGTTTGCGGAAGAGTTTTTTAATGCCTGCGAATCTGTGTTGGCACAAATAAACTCTACACCCTCAATGTGGCCTGCCATCATATGCTCGATAGCATTACCACCGCCACCGCCAATACCAACAACCTTAATAACCGCATTTTGTTGACAAGTATCCAATAGTTCAAACATGCCATGACTCCCTTGAATCCCAAACAGGCATATGGCTTGAAATGCCGTTTGGGTAAAAAACTAGAAATTACCCTGGAACCAGTTCTTCATTCTGGACCATAAACTTTTAATACTTGGCTGACTGATAACCACTTCACGCTGGTTCAAACGCTGCCTTTGTCCATACACTAGCAAACCCACGCCTGTCGCGTAAATAGGATTATGTATGATGTCTGGCAAACCCGTCACATTATGCGGCTTGCCGATACGCACTGGCACCTTGAATATCCGCTCTGCGATCTCATGAGCCCCCTCAATTTTGGACGCGCCTCCGGTCAGTACAATTCCGGCCGCAATAAAATCTTCCAGTCCGCTGCGCCTTAATTCACCCAGCGCCAATGTAAATAATTCTTCGTAACGCGCCTCAACCACTTCTGCCAGTGCCCGACGGGGAATACGCCGCCCCACGCGATCGCCAATGGTCGGTATTTCTATCATTTCGCTTGAATCGACCAGGTCCTGCAAGGCACACCCGTATTTGATTTTGATTTCTTCAGCATTACGGGTGGGTGTTCGCAGTGCGATTGCGATATCGTTCGTTACCTGATCACCAGCAATGGGTATGACAGCCGTGTGGCGGATGGCTCCATCTGTAAAGATGGCAATATCACTGGTGCCGCCGCCGATATCAATCATGCACACGCCTAATTCTTTCTCATCATCAGTTAAAATTGACTGACTTGAAGCAAATTGTTCAAGCACAATATCACTCGTTGCCAACCCGCAACGCTTCATGCACTTTACTATATTCTGTGCCGCACTAACCGCACCAGTCACGATATGCACCTTGGCTTCCAGTCTTACGCCTGACATGCCAACCGGCTCGCGAATCGAATCCTGATTGTCGATAATAAATTCCTGGGGCAATACATGCAGGATTTTTTGATCGGCAGGTATCGCAATGGCCTTGGCAGCATCGATAACTCTCTCTACATCACTCTGGGAGACTTCGTGATCACGAATAGCTACAATACCATGTGAATTGATACTCCGGATGTGGCTTCCAGCGATACCGGTATAGGCAGAAAATATCTCGCAGCCAGCCATATGCTCGGCATCTTCAACTGATCGCTGAATTGACTGCACTGTTGATTCTATATTTACAACAACCCCTCTTTTCAAACCTTGAGAAGGGTGTGAACCAAATCCGATGACATTGAGTTTTCCATCACCGGTTGTCTCGCCAACAAGAGTGACAACTTTTGAGGTACCAATATCGATACCCACCAGGAGATCTTTATTTATTGGCTTCTTTGCCATATTTATTCTTCCAAAATCAAATCGGAACCAATACTATACCCTCGGCACTCTGCATAAATCATTTTTTGCGCAAAGCCGCCAGGAACATTCCTGCCAACAAATTGCAGGAAATCAATAAATCAGGTGCTTACCGTATCTTTCCAGCGTACAGCCATGCCGTTAGGATAACGTAAATCAATGTAATCTACATCTGCTGCCCGCATACCTACAATTTTGGGGTACACTTTCACAAAATGATCAAGACGAGTCAAGATATCTTTATGTCCCACTTGCAACATAATTCCATTATCTAACTTCAATTTCCACGTAAAATAAGGCGTTAATTCCAGGTAAGAAATCTTAGCATGTAATGGGAGCAATAATCGATTCATGTCATTAAAATACCGCAGCATAATTATCTGCTGCCCTGCGGGCCCGATAAACCTTGGCAAGTTGTCAGGATAAGTTTCCTGACCAGGTGTGAATATTTCTCCGGCATCACTCAGCAGACCTTCCTCATTCCAGCGAGCCGCCGGATTTTTCTCAACCACGGTGATTTCAACCTGGTCCGGCCAGACACGCCGCACATATAATTCCGAAACCCATGGCATTTGCAATAATCGATCACGGATGTAGTCAACATTGATCTTAAAAAACCCATTATTGACCAGAGGGAAAATTAAATTTTGCACCTGCTGGTGATCCAGACGGTTGACGCCAAACACCCGAACTGTTTTGATCGGAAAATAACGGGAAAAATTCAACTGATTCAGGGTGAAAACAATAGAGAGGATAATGGTACCCAGCAAGGCTATCTTGAATGTCTGGGATATGTATTGAAAAGGATTTCGTGGCTGCTGCCCTTTCCTTGCTTCCATTCTGCTACCTTTAGGCTTTTTTTCTAAAGTGACTCATGAATGCATCAGGGTGAACAGCATAAGAATTCAACCTTTGCCGTGATTGGCGCCCACATTCGCAGTCACTCTCAATTTTTCGATCGGCCGATAATACAAACCTCAGTGATCAATCGTACACCTGTTTTCTGTTCTACGGTAGCACCTATATCAGCAATCAGATTTTCAATATCTGCGGAGGTTGCGCTGCTTTCATTAATGATAAAGTTGGCATGCTTCTCGGACACACGAGCTCCACCGATATGCTTGCCTTTTAATCCGCAGTCTTCAATCAGCCGACCGGCATAGTTACCGGGCGGATTACGGAAAACCGATCCACAATTTGCAGTACCGGTTGGCTGTGTGCTGTTACGCTTCTCAAGCAGGGTACGAATATGATTAAGCGATTGCTCCTTGTCACCTGGCAGATAGGTAAAATGTCCGGCGACAAACCATTCGCCCTCAGGCCTGACGACGTGCCGGTAGCCTATCTGGAAATCAGAAATCGGCCGTATTTTAATTTCACCTGATCTGTTAATCGTTTCCACCATGCGGACATAACGCCAGGTTTCACCGCCAAAACAACCTGCGTTCATTGCCAACGCACCACCGACTGTGCCTGGGATCCCCGCCAGAAATTCGAGTCCCGATGATCCCATTCGAGCGGTAAACCGCGCAAGCTGCGCGGAGGCCACACCAGCTTCCGCCCGTATTGTCTGATCACTCATCTGCGCCAATTTGTTTAGCGCGCCCTGGGTAATAACGACAACACCTTCAATCCCGCCATCACGAACAAGCGTATTACTGCCTAAGCCAAGCCATGTCAATGGAACAGAACCAGGCAGTTGGCGTAAAAACGCAGAGAGGTCATCCAGGTCAGCCGGAATATAGACATAGTCAGCATTTCCGCCTGTACGCCAGGATGTGTAATTGGCCAGCGATTCATCTTTTAACAGCTGGCCGCGAAGCACCGGATTGAATGTCAGAGAACAGATGTCCACCATATGCGTTTTTACTTTACCGCCTCTTTCAGCTTCGTTGATGCCAAACGGGCGGCTAACGCGCCGATATTGCCAGCACCCTGCATTAACAGCACATCGCCGTCCTGCAATTCCTGTTCAAATAACGATGGCAGAACATCATGCCGTTCGACAAATATCGGTTCAATCTGTCCGCGCTTTTTGATTTCCCTGGCGAGCGCAGCGCCGTCGGCACCCTGGATAAATTCCTCTCCCGCGGAATAAACATCAAGAAGCATCAATTTATCAGGCTTGGACAGTACATTACAAAAATCACCAAACAGATCACGCGTCCGGGTATAACGATGTGGCTGATATACCATTACCAGCCGGCGGTCTGGCCAGCTCTCACGCGCAGCCTGCAGCGTCGCGGCAATTTCACGAGGATGGTGGCCATAATCATCCACCAGGGTAACCTGTCCGCCCTTGGGCAACTCGAAATCGCCATAAATCTGGAAGCGTCTGCCAATGCCGGCAAAGTTTTCCAGGGCATCGATAATGGCACGGTCCTGTACTTTCAATTCAGACGCCACGGCTATGGCTGCAAGTGCATTTAACACGTTATGCCGTCCCGGCAAATTCAGGGTCACCGGCAAGGGTGGCTGCCCCTTGGGACGTTCAACCATAAACTGGGTACGCATGCCAACCTGGGTATAGCTTAATGTCTTGAAATCCGCTTCGCTGGAAATGCCATAGGTAACCACCGGGCGTGACAATTTCGGCAATATTTCCCGCACGACTGGATCATCAATACAAAGTACGGCAAGACCATAAAAAGGCAGGCGATGCAAAAATTCAATAAACGTCATCTTCAACCGTTCGAAATCATTTTCATATGTTCCCATATGGTCCTGATCTATATTCGTTACGATTGAAATCATGGGCTTGAGATATAAAAAAGAAGCATCACTTTCATCTGCTTCAGCTACAAGATAATGGCCGCGGCCCAATCTTGCATTACTGCCCACGCTATTCAGGCGGCCGCCAATCACAAAAGTCGGATCCAATCCAGCCTCTGCAAGAATACTGGTGACAAGACTGGTAGTAGTAGTCTTGCCATGGGTTCCCGAAACAGCGATTCCATAGCGGAAACGCATTAACTCGCCCAGCATCTCCGCGCGCGGCACGATAGGAATGTGCGCACTTTGTGCCGCTTCCAGCTCGGGGTTATGCATATCTACCGCTGATGAGCGCACAATGACATCCGCATTCTTGATATTGCTGGCATCGTGTCCGCGATAGATAATTGCACCCATCACACGCAGCCACTGGGTCAATGAATTTTCGGAAAGATCTGATCCCGAAACTGTATACCCCTGTCGCAACAGGACTTCGGCAATGCCAGCCATACCGACACCACCTATACCTACAAAGTGGACATGTTTAATATGTCCCATCTCAAACATCCAGCTCAACGGCAGACCTCCTGACAAATTTCTAGAATTTTTTCTGCAACATTCACTTTGCGTAATTCATACGCAGATTGCGCCATTGCAATGCGCTTCTCTGGGGATTGCGCGAACCCTCTTACTATATCTGCTAATCGTGCATCTGTTAATTCAGATTGCTGAATACAGATGGCAGCATTGTTTCTGACCATGAATTCCGCATTCGCTGTTTGATGATCATCGACAGCAAACGGGAATGGAACAAATATCGCACCCAGCCCTGCCGCACATAATTCGGCAACGGTCAAAGCACCCGCCCGGCATAATACCATATCTGCCCAGGCATAGGCTTGCGCCATATCTTTAATGAATGGTGCAAGATTTACCTGTAATCCATATGATTCGTAAGCATTTTTTGTGACATCGAAATTTTTATCCCCGGTTTGATGCCATACTTCAGGACGCTCCGTCGCCTTCATCTGAGCCAGTGCTTTCGGCACGACATCATTGAGCGCCTGCGCACCCAGACTGCCTCCAATGACCAGCAGACGAAATGATTTGCGTTCGGGATTGAAACGCTCCCGTGGCGGAGGCAGGCATTCAATCTCGTGACGAACTGGATTGCCGACCGGGATCACTCTGGACTGCCGGCTGAATGCGGCAGGAAAACCTTCCAGTACACGGGCAGAGAAACGGGCAAGCAGTTTGTTTGTCAATCCAGCCCTGGCATTCTGTTCATGAATGACGAGCGGTCTGCGCGTTAACCAGCTGGCCACGCCTCCCGGCCCGCTCACAAACCCACCCATGCCAATCACCACATCAGGGTTAATTTCTTTCATGATGCAAATAGACTGTTTCACTGCTGCAGATATCTTCCATGGGGCTGCCAGCAGCGTCTTGATACCCTTGCCGCGCAAGCCGCCAATCGTAATCATGTGCAAAGGAAAATTCGCTTCCGGAACCAGCCGTGATTCCAACCCTTGCCTGGTTCCCAGCCAGTGCACTTCAATGCCTTTATCATGGAAATACCTGGCGACAGCCAATCCCGGAAAGACATGCCCGCCAGTACCACCCGCCATGATTAAAATGCGCTTTAGCTGTTTACTTTTCTGCGTCAAGAAAAACCTCGCTTTAGATTAACCTCACCCTGCATTGACCAGCCTGCAAGCACCCCAGTAACTAGCATCATGCCTGATTATTTTATTCCCATGCCAACCAGCCGATTCTCGTGATCGATGCGCAATAATACCGCAATAACGATACAACTCACGAGCACGCTGCTTCCACCGTAGCTCATTAATGGCAGCGTCAGTCCTTTGGTTGGCAAAAGTCCAGAGTTTACACCAATACTGACTGTAAACTGAATCGCCATCCACAAACCAAACCCATACGCCAGAAATCCGGCAAAGTGCCGGTCAAGACGCTGAGCTTCACGTCCAATGATAAATATCCGGATCACCAGCAATAAAAACAGGCTCATCACAACCAGCATTCCTACCAGTCCCAGCTCTTCAGCAATGACAGCGAATAAAAAATCTGTATGTGCTTCAGGCAGATAGAACATCTTTTGAATGCTTTTTCCTAATCCCACACCAAACCATCCACCTCTCCCGAACGCAATCAGGGACTGCGTCAGCTGATAGCCCGAATCAAACGGCCGCGCCCATGGATTCAAAAAAGTCGTCAACCGGGCCAGACGGTAAGGAGCAGATACAGCTATCAGAGCCAGCGCCCCAAGCACCAGCGAAAACAGAGCGGCAAAATGACGCAGCCGCATGCCCGCCAAAAACATCAATCCCAACGTGGTGGCTGTGACGACAACAGTGGCACCGAAATCCGGCTCTTTCAGAAGGAGGACAGCGATCGTGCTCAGAATGAGCATAGGCTTGATAAACCCGCTTAACTGGTATCTGACTTCATGATTGTGCCTCACCAGATATCCAGCCATATAAACAACCACCATGAATTTTGTCAATTCAGACACCTGAAACGTCAATGGACCATAACCTATCCACCTGGCACTGCCATTTGCACTGTGTCCGATACCCGGAATAAGCACCAGCGCAAGCATGAGCATCACACCGAGCAGCAGATAACCGCCAAGCTTTTCCCAATAGGAAGTGTCAATTTGCAAAACAATGCCGCCAAGCAGGGTTCCCAGCGTCAGGAAAATCAGCTGCTTGAAAAGAAAGTAAAATGGCTGATGCATTTGCTTGTCGGAGACAACAATGGAAGCAGACGTCATCATTAGAAGCCCGAGCGCGACAATGCACATGAGCGCGATGACAAACCACTTGTCATACAGGGCTGGAGCATCTACCTGACGTGTAGCAGCATATGAGCGCATAAACTTCGTTCCTTTAGGTCTATTGTCATTTGCTTCTCAAGGCAGGAAACCTGGCCATTGAGACAATGTCCACGAAAATTTATGATTAATAACCAGAGACAGTCTGTCGAAAAATTTTCCTGGATCGGGGCCATGGTACTCGCTTTACAGCCGTGAAAGCAATTACCCGGCGAGGTCCGGGCGTTGCCACGGAAGGCTTGATCTATACGCAGCAGCCAACAAAATGGAATGAACGCTCTCTATAATTTCTCCACAATTTCCGTAAATACCTGACCGCGATGCTCGAAGTTATTGAACATGTCAAAGCTGGCACATGCCGGTGAAAGCAATACACTGTCTGCCGGCCGGGCTGCCAATGCCGCTTGCTGCACTGCCTCGTCCATGGTACGCGCGAATGACACGGCAACACGGTCATCAATAGCCGCCGCCAGTTCTTGTGCGGCATCGCCAATCAGCACGACATGGCGCGCATATTTCTCCAATACGGGAGTCAGTGGAGTGAAATCCGCATTCTTGCCAACACCGCCCATGATCATTACCAGTTTGCCTGCAATTTCACTGCCCAGACCTTCGATTGCAGCCTGAGTGGCTCCAACATTTGTTCCTTTGGAATCGTTATACCATTTCACACCATTACGTTCGCGCACAAGCTGACAGCGATGCGGCAGGCCTTTGAATTCCCGTAACACCTTGAGCATTGGCTCAAATGACAGACCGAATCCGTATCCAATCGCGAGCGATGCAAGCGCATTCGCCTGATAATGCTTTCCTGCCACCGGCAAGTCTGCCACTGGCATCAACAGGTTATTCTCGAAAGCAAGATGGGCACTGTCATTTTTCATTAACAAGCCAAATTGATCTTTCCCGGGCGCGCTCAGCGTAAAGTAATATTTTTTCTCCAGTGATTTTTCATTGCATTCTGTCAATGCGTCATCGCGATTGCATACCGCGACTCTGGAATGCTGGTAGACACGGCTCTTGGCACGCTGATATTCGGAAATATCATCGTAACGATCCATATGATCGGGAGTCACATTCAACACCGTGGCCACTTGCGGCTTGAGCGAATGGGTCGTTTCCAGCTGAAAACTTGATAATTCAAGCACAAACAGGTTTGCGTTCGGATTTTTCTGCAAAAGATCGAGCGCTGGTATACCCAGATTGCCGCCAACCTGGACATTGTATCCTGCGGCTTCTGCCATTTTGCCAACCAGTGTGGTGACCGTGCTCTTGGCGTTCGTGCCAGTGATAGCAATGACAGGGGCACTGACAGCCTGTGCAAATAATTCAATATCTCCAATAACAGGAATGCCACGCTTTACCTGCTGGGCAATGGCCGGCTCACGTAATGCTACGCCTGGGCTAAGTATGATGCTGGCTGCATTGCCAAGCAAGGAAGCATCAAATCCGCCAAGCGCGACCGGGATATCAGGGTAACTTTTTTGCAGAGCTGCGAGATGCGGAGGATTAGAGCGGGTATCAGTTACCGCAACCTGCATTCCGCGCTCTCTTAAATAGCGGGCGCAAGACAATCCCGTTGCTCCCAGGCCTACAATGACATGCAATTCAGACATAGACATATTCAAGACTCTTAAAAAGGAATTACCTTAATTTCAGTGTCGCCAATCCGCACATGACCAGTACGAACGTGATAATCCAGAAACGCACAATGACACGCGGTTCCGGCCATCCTTTCAATTCGAAATGATGATGGATAGGTGCCATTTTAAAGATACGCTTGCCTGTAAGCTTGTATGAGCCAACCTGCAGGATGACTGACACAGTTTCAAGGACAAATATGCCGCTCATGAAAAAAAATACTATCTCTTGCCGTACAATCACAGCAATCATTCCTAATGCCGCTCCCAGCGCGAGCGCTCCCACATCCCCCATAAATACCTGCGCAGGATAGGTATTAAACCATAAAAATCCGAGACCAGCGCCTACCAGTGATCCGCAAAACACGACTATCTCTCCCACACCGGGAACATACGGGATCGCCAGATAGGTTGCATGATGAATATTGCCTGTCGCATAGGCAAAAACCCCCAGTGCACCGCTCACCATCACCGCGGGCATGATTGCAAGGCCGTCCAGTCCGTCAGTCAGGTTCACTGCATTGCTCGACCCGACAATCACAAAATAGGTGAATAAAATGAAAAACGGGCCCATGGCCAATGTAATATTTTTAAAGAATGGAAAAACAAGCTGTGTCTCCACAGGCAAACTGGCACTAAAATACAGGTAACAAGCGGCTCCGAAACCCAGGAGTGACTGGCATAAATACTTTTGCCGCGCCGGCATGCCGCGGCTGTGTTTCAACACCAGCTTCCGGTAATCGTCCCAGTAACCAATCGCGCCAAAACCGAGTGTAATAATCAAAACCAGCCAGACATACCGATTAGTCAGGTCACTCCATAGCAGCGTACTGATCAACACGGAAATGATAACCAGCGTGCCGCCCATGGTTGGCGTACCCGCCTTGCTTAAATGGCTTTGCGGTCCGTCGTCGCGGACAACCTGTCCAACCCGATGCGAGCTCAGCTGACGAATAATGCTTGGGCCCAGCAGTAATGCCATAACCAGCGCCGTCAAAATGCCTAATATCGCGCGCAGCGTTAGATACTGGAACACATGAAATACATGAAAGTAATTCGCCAACCACTCACTTAACCACAATAACATCAGCTTCTCCGTCTACAAAAATCATCTTCCCCTTGTACAGGAGAAGACAGGATAAACAGCCTTGTGTCTCTGGCACATCATCAGGCCAGGTATTCCCTTACCTTTTCAACATCATCAAAAGGAATTTTTTCATCACCTATTTGCTGATAGCGCTCAGCACCCTTGCCAGCGATCAAAACACAGTCTTTAACTGAAGCCCATTGTATACTGTTCTTGATCGCTTTAGAACGATCCAGCTCAATGGATACCCGCTCTGGATGAGAAAACCCCTTGATAATCTCGGAAATAATTGCCTGCGGGTCTTCATGCCGCGGATTGTCATTCGTCACAATAACACGATCAGCCAACTGCTCAGCAATTCTCGCCATCATGGGCCGTTTTCCGCGGTCTCTTTCACCACCGCAACCGAACACACAATATAACTTGCCTTCCGCATGGGCCCGCAGAGCCTGTAAGACCTTTTCGAGAGCATCAGGCTTATGTGCATAATCCACCACAACCAAAGGACGATCACGGCCGCCCAGGGTTTGCATCCGTCCCGGAACAGAATTTAACCGTGAGAGACAATGCAGTGCGTCAGGCAATGAGATTCCGTAGGTACACAGCGCTGCGAGCACAGCCAGGCCATTACTCAGGTTAAATTTTCCTATCAGCGGCAGGAATAAATCACCCATGCCCCAGGGAGTAATAACCTGCGCCCTGATGCCTTGGAGCGTTAACTCGATACGATCGGCATAAATCAATGGAATCCTGCCAGATAATGAAGAAGGCTTTTGCATGGCGTACGCAATGACAGTTTTATGCGGCGACAATTCATTTATCCATTTATTTCCATAAACGTCATCGGCGTTAATGATGACATGCCGGGTTGGCAATTCGGCAAGAAACCTGCGCTTGACTGCCGCGTAGGTTTCCATGTCGCCATGATAATCCAGATGATCTTGCGACAGGTTTGTGAATATCCCGATATCAAATTCAATCCCGTTAATCCTGCCCTGATCGATGCTGTGTGACGACACTTCCATTGCAATAGCCCGCGCACCCTGCTCTGCAAACTGATGCAGCGTTGCCTGTAAGGTCACCGCATCCGGCGTTGTCAAGCCGGCGGCTCCCAACGCGCCATAAAAACCACTCCCCAGTGTCCCGATGATACCGCATGGCAATTGCAGCATTTGCAGGGATTGGGCAATAAAGTGAGTGCAGGATGTTTTACCACTTGTTCCGGTCACGCCAATCATGCGCATCGTTTTTGCAGGATAACCATAAAAACGCGCAGCCAGTTCGCCTGCGTGCTTTTGCAATTGATATACAGGAATGATGGGCACATTCTCTTGCCAGCGCATGGGTTCATTTGCGCTATCCGCATCCACCAGCACCGCTGCAGCACCCTGGGAAATAGCGCCAGAAATAAATTTTCGCCCGTCAAGCTGCGCGCCCTTGACTGCAAGGAACAAACTCTTTCCGCCGACCTGACGACTATCCAGTGCAAGCTGCAAAATCTCGCGGTCGGATTCAGCCGGAACCTGAAAAATCTCTTTGAGTAGAATCGATAGAAGCATGAATACCAGCAATTTATTCAGTTAATTGGGGTTGGTTGGCATTTGCCTGCCCGCGAGAAAAATTACAGGAAAACAAATGGCAACAAACCCTCACCCTGCCGGGTATTCTATCAGATCAGAGGGCAATATGAAAAAAAAGCAGGCCAGAATAGCCCCTTGGCATGAATCGAAAAATATTGTCGTCCACCCGTGGGAAAGCACGGGATCCGGTGACATAAACAAGCCGCGGGTAACGCCCTGCACGGATTACCGGAATCAAGCCCGGAGCGAGACGGCCATACAAGGCGCGGAATCAGGATGTTGCTGCAAACCCAGGTCAGACAAACTGTCTTGAAATGGGTTTCATTTCAATCATCCCTTGCTGCTCGGTATCAACTTCAGGCGTGCGATAGAGAGGACTGACAGGACGATAGCCTATTGTCTTTTTTGGCAATTGGCTTACCAGCCGAGAAAGGCTGACTGACGGTGTATTCTCATCAGATAATGCATAGTCTTCAACGCGGACATTCACAGTTTCCTGATTCGCGATTTTTTTCCCCTCGCTGCCTGAAACATTAATGATAGCATCCGCACCTTGTAAATATCGGGCATTCAGAGCGGGAACATTCCATACATTGACCAGTTCATTATTGATCCTGATGCGATACGGAGCGAGCCCGATGGAAGATTCCATGTCTGACTGGCGATTTCCTGTTTCAAGACGCAATTTAGTAATATATTCATTTCTGTCCTTCTCGGAACCAAGTATCAATATTTTTCGCAGCATTTTATCCTGCCCTCGTGAAGCGTTCGCATGGAAAATGAAATTCTTAACAAAAGTTAAGGTGAACATTGTAAAAGGGAATTATTAAGAAATTCTTAGATGGGGACTATCCAGATCAAAGCTGGTTAAGCGACCGGAGCATCTGGAGGCACATCAAGGATCCGCAGCGTCCCTTCCATAATGCGCTGAAAGACAGGCCCGGACACCAGTCCTCCATAATAATTTTTACCAAGCGGATCATTAATCACAACCGTCACAATCACTCGCGGATTGGTGAGCGGGGCAATGCCCACCATTGAAGACATATATCGGTGCTTCTCGTATCCGCCATCGCCCACCTTTTTTGACGTTCCAGTCTTGCCTGCTACACGGTAACCGGGTACGGAAATAGTCTGCGCAGTTCCGCCTTTTGCGAAGACCGCTTCGAGTAACAACAGCATTTGCTGAGCAACTTTCTCGTCCATCACACGCTCACCCACAGGCGGTTTATCCAGTTTCAGTAATGATACAGGCAGTTTCTCGCCATTGTTGGCGATGACAGAGTAAGCATGTGCAATTTGCAATGTGGTAGCAGAGAGTCCATAGCCGAAGGCAAGCGTGGCCAGTATGAACGAACCCCAGGGATTGTGCTTGACCAGAATACCGCTCTGCTCCCCCGGAAATCCTATCCCTGAACTTTCACCGAATCCGACACGGTGTAACATGCTCCACAGTTGATCCGGCGGCAACGAAAGCACGATTTTTGCCGCACCCATATTACTGGATACAGACAGAATCGTGGCGATATCAATTATCCCGTTATTTTTCTCATCCTTGACAACGTTACGTCCTACTCTCATCCAGCCCG
Source organism: Gammaproteobacteria bacterium (assembly GCA_021324305.1). Classification (GTDB taxonomy): domain Bacteria; phylum Pseudomonadota; class Gammaproteobacteria; order DSM-16500; family DSM-16500; genus Aquicella. The sequence continues at coordinate 100,117 of JAJPJI010000013.1, forward strand.
GCGATGTATCGATAACAGAATTCGGCTTGATCCGGCCTGATTCCAGGCCGCTCGCAACTGTAAATGCCTTGATCGTCGAACCAGGTTCAAAGATATCCGTGACTGCGCGGTTGCGTATACTGTCCGGATTCGCTTTCGAACGATTATTGGGATTGAAGGATGGCACATTTACCATCGCAAGAATTTCACCGGTCTTTGCATCCAGGACAATCACGGAGCCGGATTTTGCCTTGTTTTCCATAACACCCGACATTAACTCCCGATAAGCGAGATACTGTATGCGCCGGTCTATGCTTAATACCAAATCATTCCCCGGTTTCTCGTCCTGGATGGTCTGCACATCAGAAATGACCCGGCCCAGTCTGTCCTTGATAACCCACTTTTTTCCTGGTTCACCCTGCAGCCATTTGTTGTAAGCAAGCTCCAACCCTTCCTGCCCCCGATCATCTACATTGGTAAATCCAATCACATGGGCTGTGACTTCACCCTCGGGATAATAACGGTGATACTCTTGCTGTAAATAAATTCCTGGTATACCCAGCATCTTTATCTGATTGGCTGTCTCAGGTGAAAGTGAACGTTTGAGATAGACGAACTCACGCTTTTTTTTCTGGTTGGTTTTAACCAGTGCTGAAATTTCCCTGGATTTCATGCCTGTCAGACGCGCTAAAGAAGACAATTGTCCCGGCGCAGGATTAAATTCCTGCGGGTTAATCCAGGTTGAGAAAACTGCCGTACTAACTGCCAATGGAAAACCATTCCGGTCCACAATCATGCCGCGGAAAGACGGAGTAGCAACAAGACGCAAAACGCGTTCATCACCCTGTTGCCGCAGGAAATGCTGATCCAGAATCGCGAGATCGAAGACCCGCCATGACAATCCGGCAACGGCGAGCACTATCACTGATAACATCAGATAAAAACGTGCGGAACTATAGGCAGTTTGCTCCTGCATCATTCTGGTTGCGTCTCAATCCTGGAATTCTTATATGCGTTGATTAATATTACTTCCGCGGCACACCACCGGAATCCTTTCTGATAGGACACCCAAAGGAAAGAGCCGGCAGTTCTGCCATCCCGCATCAAGCCGGGACAAACTCACAACGGCCGTCCGACAGGCCATTGCAGCGATATACAATCACTCGTGAATGATAACCACAGATTTATGGTCCGGAATAATCATCCCTAATTTATTTTCAGCTATCTGCTGTATTCGTGCCTGCATCATCCAAGTGCTGCGCTCCAATAGTAATTGCCCGCGTTGCACATGTAAATGATCTTGTTCAGACAGGTTACGCTGATAGGCGGCATGCAAGATGCGAGTCACATGAGTAACATAAATAATGCTCACGGCTGACAAGAGGACCCCCAGAGCCAGCACCAGCACAGCGATCTGCCGGCGGTTCAGAAAATGAGCCAATACCAGATGACGTGATAATACACCTTGATGAACTAAGCGTGCTGCCGCGTTCATGATAATTTCTCCGCTATACGTAATATGGCACTACGTGCCCTGGGGTTGATGTTAACTTCATTTAAACCCGGCTTGATTGGCTTACCCAATGACTTGAGCCGTGCCTGAAAACGATTTCCCTTGACCGGCAAACCACGCGGTAAATCTGCGCCTTTTTCATGCTGCCGAATAAATTGTTTAACAATTCTGTCTTCAAGTGAATGAAAGCTGATGACAGCCAGACGGCCGCCGGCAATTAAACCATCAAGAGCCTGAGCAAGGCCAAGTTCCAGATCTTCCAATTCCTGATTGATTGCGATCCGGATTGCCTGAAAACTGCGTGTCGCGGGGTGTTTATCATAATTTTTTGATCTTGGAATAGCAAATTTGATGATATCAGCCAATTGTGCTGTGGTGGTAATAGGTTTCTGCTCGCGTGCCTTCACAATCGCACCAGCGATGCGTCGTGAAAATTTCTCTTCTCCATATTTCCACAATATGTTGGCAAGTTCCGTTTCACTGACTTGCGCAATCCAGTTCATGGCATCCATACCCTGACTCGTATCCATACGCATATCAAGTTTGCCTTCCTTCGCAAAACTGAATCCACGTTCAGGATTATCCAGCTGCGGTGAAGACACACCAAGATCAAATAAAATTCCATTAACTTTGCCAAATACATTCTGTTGAATCAAGTGAATCTGCATTTGTGCAAATGAACCATGAATAATGCTGAATCGTTTATCGTGAGAAAAATGTTTTTGCGCATAAGCAATCGCTTCCGGATCCTTATCGAAAGCAATTAATCTTCCGTGCGGGCCCAAACGATCCAGAATAGCTTGTGAATGGCTGCCGCGCCCGAATGTCGCGTCAACATAAATTCCATCAGATGAAGTAAAAAGACCGGCAACTGCTTCATTCAGCAGAACAGCGATATGTTGGTGAAAAATTTCGTTCATACGGCAAGCTGCCATGTTGGTTAGTAAACTCCCTTCACTTACATCACAACGAAATAGACTTCACCTCTTCAGGTAGAGAGGAGCCATTTGAATCGGATTCTTCCTGCAACCAGCGGTTTCGGCATTCATCCCAACGCGCCTGATCCCATAATTCAAATTTTTTCCCCTGACCAACTAATACCGCATGCTTGTTGAGTCCAGCATATTCGCGTAACAAAGGCGGCAATAGTACACGTCCATGAGTATCCATTTCCACATCTGTCGCATGCCCAACCAGCAACCGCTGGATGCGGCGCGCGGCAGGATTAAAACTTGGAAGTCCCGCCAGCTTCTTTTCAATCTCTTCCCACTCCGGCAATGGATAGACCAGTAAACAGCGTTCCTCTGTATCAATCGTCAATACCACCACGCTTTTACTATCAAGCTGCAGCCGCTCGCGGTATCGGGTTGGCATCACGATCCTGCCCTTCGCATCGATGTTTATCCCATTGATACCGCGAAACACTGCATTAACCTCCCCGAGAGAGAAGCCCACAAAGAAAACCCCCAAAATCTAGGAAGCAGCCGTAAAACCTTTGTGGGTAAAATTGAATATACCACAATTTTCCACAAAACAACACTTTCTACCACTTATCTCCACTTTTCGCGAAAGTAGACGCACCGGCTTTGCTGTTATGGGAGATTGAGAGCGCTCATTACACTGTGTCCTGGCGAGACCAATCCAGGCGAAAACCCATGGATCGCCACGCTGATTTCAGCCTGCAGTGACGAGCTGGGTTCATTTCCAGCTTCGCGATTGAATTCAGATGAGTATCTGCAGGATACCGGTAATCAGCGTCGTCGTTGAGGAGCTGCAAAGCAGCCGCGGCAATCGAGACAGCAGGGAAAAACAGGAATTAGTGAGTCAGTCGATAAGCCGGGTTCTGTCGCGAGCAATCATTTATCTAGGATGCCTGTTGCCAGACACCTCATGCAGCCTACCCAAACCCAGTGCGGGTCGCACTATCAGGTTCCTATTTGGCCTTACTCCAGGCGGGGTTTACCATGCCGCAACTGTTACCAGTCACGCGGTGCGCTCTTACCGCACCATTTCACCCTTACCCAGCCCCGTTGCGGAGGCTGGGCGGTATATTTTCTGTGGCACTTTCCGTAGGCTCACGCCTCCCAGATGTTATCTGGCGCCTTACCCTATGGAGCCCGGACTTTCCTCCCCTTCAAATGAAGGAGCGATTGCCTGACTGACTCGCCGGCAAGTCTAACACAGTTTGTAGGAGAGAAATATCAAGATGCGGGCTGAACAGCGATGTCAGGGCCGCGCCTGTCAGGATGATCAGCCCATTTTCAAATCATTTTTTGGCGCGGCGGGTGCAAACAAGGAAAACAACTCTTCAAGATCCGTGCTGCCAAAGTATGTTGTCAGGGATTTTTCATTAAAAAGCTGGCTGCCTGCTGTTGTTCTCGTCTCAATGCGTGCGCTTTCGATGGATGAGTAAATTTTGGCACACTGTTTAAGTTGTGCGTCGGAAATCCTGTACTCACGCAAATGACCTGAGTATTTTTCAGCAGCCCTTGCGATGTCACGCACCAGGGCATAGCCAATAATAAATTCCAATGCCTCCTCAGAGGATTTAAATCGCTGCTGATTACGTATTTGATCACAACCCGCGCTTATGAACTTTAAAACCTGATCCAGGTCATTCTCATGGACTCTTCTCATGAGAAAATCAATCTCGATCAATTGATCCTTGCTAAGAGCTTCTGGCATGGAAATCAACCCTCCCGCAGCGTGGATTGAAACTTCTTGTGGGCATTTATCCGTTGCTGGATGTCCCTGGAAAAAACATGTATGAACTTCTTCAGGTCATCCTGGTAACGTGGATCGTCCCATTTTTCCTGTACTTGAAAAAAAATAAACTCCCGCGCACAGATACTTTTTAATTCATCAAAATACTGAGGATAAAGATGCTCAAATACAGAATCAGGTAGCGAATCGATAATTTCCCCGATTACTTCCTCCATTTGCTTGTTCGTGATCCCGAATATTCTTGCAATCTCGCTATCTGTCTGCAGATTGAAAACCAGCTTGCACATATCCTTGACGGCATTGATAACACCGTGTGAAAACTCGAGTTTTCTAACCTGCATTATCCGGAGCCCCGATTGCGCAAATGCTTACAATACAATTATACCTCATTTAAAAATTGCCTGGCCAATTCAAGTGAAACCCGATGGTGCCTGTATTTGTTTTCCTGTTTGACATTCAAGCCAAACAGCCTCTTTATCAAGGACAAGCGCAACATATGAAAGCGCGCATGCCTTAAGTCATGTTTGACAATTTTCAAAACGTCGGATTTCGGGTAGTGCTTTTTATAAAACAGCAGCTTTCCCGCTTTTTTCTTGCGCACGACTTCTTCGCGCGGATTACCTTTCTCGCTTGCGCTGCCAATATGCCGGACTGTCATCTGTTCACAATATTCAATCGTGTAGCCAAGCTTGCGTATGCGCAAACAAAGATCTGTTTCCTCGCCATACAGGAAGAAATCCTCATCGAATCCATGAATCCGTTCAAACACGTCACGCCGCGCAATCATGCTTGCACCCAGGACTGTCGCCAGTCTGCCGGGCAACTCTGAAAAATCAGCACTGGACTGTGTTTGACGGGGATAATGAAGAAACGCTGTGCGCTCAAGTTTATTATCTGCATTGACAATGCGGGTACCGGCCAGGCCACAATGAGGGTGATGATCCATAAACTGTACTGCGCGAAATAAATCCGTCTCGGTCAAACAGACAGCATCCGGATTAAGCATAAATACATAACGCCCCCTACAAATCTTGAACGCCTGATTATTTGCCCGTCCAAAACCCTTATTATCACTGTTCGCTATCAATGCGATGCATGCCTCAAATTGACGCAGAACCTCAATGCTGTCATCGCTGCTATGGTTATCAACGACAATGATTTCAAAATTTATATTCTGCTGACACAAAACAGATTCAACGCATTTTTTAACAAGCTGGGCAGTGTTGTAATTAACGATTATGACAGAAACATCAATGATAGGCATAAGTAAGATTCATTATTAATTGGCCGCGTCAAGTATAAAGCCCACATAATGTACAAGGCAAGCTTGCGACTTAAGATAACCCGCATGGATGAACCAGCCGCCCTGCAGAAATAAGCACATTTATTTGTTCTTTTTAGCCAAGGCCATTTCATACAATACGTTTTTGCGTTCGCCAGTGATTTTACTCGCCAGTGCGGCCGCCTGCTTGAGGGGCAGTTCCTCTAAAAGCGCATCCAGTACCTCTTCAGGAATAACCTCTTTACTTACGCTGGCTTCCTCATCGATCCCCTCAACCAATATGACAAATTCACCACGCAATTCCTTCTCACGCGCCGTGTAATGACTGACAAGCCCTGCCAGTTCGTCAGTGAGTACAGACTCATGGATTTTGGTAATCTCTCGTGCGACGGTTGCCATTCTTGTCCCGCCAAAGACTTCCATCATGGTTTGTAATGTGGACAGCAATCGATGCGGCGCTTCGTAGAAGATCATGGTGCGAGCCTCGTGCAGCAACAACGCCAGCCGGTTGCGGCGAGCTTCAGGCTTGGCTGGCAAAAAACCCTCAAATGTGAATTTATCTGTCGGAAGCCCAGCCACGCTTAATGCCGCAATTGCAGCGCATGGTCCGGGAATAGATACCACATTGATACCTTGCGCCTTTGCCTCCCGGACCAGATGGAACCCCGGATCACTGATTAAGGGCGTACCCGCATCGCTGATCAAAGCAACTGACTCACCCTGCTGCAAATGCTCCAATATAACCTTGAGCCGTTCCCGCTCATTAAATTCGTGCATTGAGATACTGGGCTTGTTGATGGAGAAATGTTTTAATAAGGGTGATGAATGTCTGGTGTCTTCCGCAGCGATCCTGTCAACCTTCTTCAACACTTCAATAGCCCGCAACGTAATATCCTGCAAATTGCCTATCGGTGTGGCAACAATATACAGTGTGCCGATTTTTTCACTTTTCATCGCTTATCATCTTTTTTGATAAAAAAGCATTTTAAACAATAACCACGATAAACTCTATGCACATGATTCAGCGTCATTGGTGACAATCAAATCCCTGGACCAGCAAGCACAGCAAACTCTTGCGACATCGGAAAAAGACCTTCAGAGAGACCAAAAAACAGGAGTTTTCGGAATGAATCCACTCGACAGGCAAAAAATCGGCAGACATGCGGAAAATCAGGCATGTGCTTATCTATTGTCACTCGGCTTTATCTTGATCGAGAAAAATTATCGCTGCCGTCATGGTGAGATTGACTTAATCATGCGTGACCGGGATGATATCGTATTCGTGGAAGTCCGCAGCCGGAGCCGCAAGGACTATGGCAGCGCAGACGAATCGATAGATAAACGCAAGAGAAACAGGATTATCAGAGCTGCCACACATTTTTTGCAAAAGCAGCACTGGTTATATAAAGTGAGCAGCCGCTTTGATGTGATCGCCATTCATTATACAAATGGAAAATCACAGCTTGAGTGGATTAAAAACGCATTTTTGGATGAGAGTGATTTTTAGGGTGAAGTTTCAACAGACATTTTATATAGAGTATTTTTAACATGAACAGCATTATAGACCGTATCAGAGTTAACTTTACCGATAGCATTCAAACAAAAATAAACTCGGCCGACTCCATCATTAACATCATTGCGGAAGCAAGCGAGGAAATTGTCCAGGCCTTGCTGGAAGGTCATAAAATTCTAAGTTGTGGAAACGGCGGTTCCGCCTGTGATGCCCTGCATTTCAGTTCAGAAATGCTGAATCGCTTCAAGCAGGAACGCCCTGGCCTGCCTGCTATCGCCCTGAATTCCGACATCCCGACACTGACTGCCATCGCCAATGACTATCACTTCAGTGATGTATTCGCTAAACAGGTACGTGCGATCGGCCAGCCCGGGGATTTGCTGCTTGCCATCTCTACCAGTGGAAATTCGCCGAATATCGTCAACGCAATAAAAGCCGCGCATGATAAAAACATGGGGGTTATTGCATTAACCGGATATGATGGTGGTAAAATAGTCGACCACTTACAAGAAAAAGATATTGAAATTCGGGTTCCCGCTTATGATACTGCGCGGATTCAGGAAACCCATTTACTCGTCATCCATTGCATATGCGACATTGTCGACTTTAGATTATTTGGTCACGGAGAAGTGATAACATGAAAAATCTTAGCAAAAAAATATCTATTATTCTTGGACTATCCCTTGCATTACAAGGGTGTATTTTCGTCGCTGGAGCAGCAGCAGGCGCAGCTGCAATAGCTGTAGTATACGATCACAGAACAATTCAAAATACATTACAGGATACGGAAATCGCAAACAAAATCGCTAACCGGATATTCAAGGTGCCCTACCTCCATAACGAAAGTCATATCGAGGTTACCGTATTCAATCGTATTGTTCTGCTGACCGGAGAAACCCCCAGCCAGGAATGGCGCATGCGCGCTGAGGAAATCGCGAAATCGGTTCCTGATGTCGGCCGCATTTACAATCAGATCACCATACAAGGCCCGACTTCATCCCTGACCCGCACCAGTGATTCATGGATCACAACAAAAATTAAGGGCCAAATGCTGGCAACCGAAGACTTGAAGTCCAGCAGCATTAAAGTATTAACTGAAAATGGCGTCGTTTATCTGATGGGCATTGTCAGCCGTCAACAGGCAGCAACCGCCGTTGATATCGCGCGACAGGTTTCCGGTGTCCAGAAAGTCATAAAGATATTCCAGTACACCAACTAGGATAGCTATTTATCTTCAAGCCTATTTAATCAAAGCCTTCCTCCCCCGATCAAAGCGGGGAGGAAACAGATGCAATCATTTCTTCGCATATTCTTCAAGGACTGCCGCGATTTCATCATAGCTGATAGGTTTTGCAATAATGCGGTTCATTCCTGAATCAAATGCCTGCTGGCGATCCCGTTCGAGAATATGTGCGGTCATGGCAACAATCGGCATCTCTTTTAAATCAGGACACTGGCGCAAACGCTTGACGATATCAAATCCACTGATATCCGGCAGACCCACATCCATGAAAATCAGATCGTATTTGTTGATTTCACACACGTTTTCCAGCACTTTCTGGCCATTATCGACCACATCCACGCAACAACCGAAATCTTCCAGCATGATTTTGGCTATTTTCTGGTTAATCAGGTTGTCTTCGACAAGCAGGACATTCGACTTATATTGCGACCGCTGCAGGAGTGATGATTTATCCGCAGCCATATTCATGCCTGAATTCTTCGAATCGGACGATTGCAGCTTTAACGACAATGTGAATTTGAATTCGGATCCTTTTCCGACTTCGCTTTTAACTTCAATTTCACCGCCCATGGCTTCAACCAGCTGCTTGGTTATTGCGAGACCAAGACCGATTCCCCTGTGTTTACGATGATATATTGAATCAATCTGACTGAATTTTTCAAAAATGCTTTCCAGTTTGTCACGACGGATTCCAATTCCTGTGTCAACCACCGTGACCTCAAACAAGGCCCTGGTCTTGGATTTTTTCGGGCAATTCACGATCACCTTGATGTAACCATCTTCGGTAAACTTAATCGCATTGCCTAATAAATTCACCAATACCTGCCTGACGCGATTGGCATCTCCAATGACTGCGCTGGTCAAATCCGGGTTATATTCAAGGATCAAATCAATGCCTTTCTCGCGTGCTTGATATTGCAGGCTCTGGACGATTTGAGTAAATAAACTGTAAAGATCAAATGGATCGTTCGAAAAAGACAGCTTTCCGGCTTCCAGCCTGGCGAAATCCAGAATATCACTCACCAGTGAGAGCAAACTGTTTCCGGCGTTACTGATGATATCGACATATTCTTCTGATTCAGCAGGAAGACCTTTCATTTTAAGAATTTGCGCCATTCCAAGGATTGCATTTAGCGGTGTACGCAGCTCATGACTAATCATCGCCAAGAAGTCTGACTTAGCCTGGTTTGCCACTTCAGCTCGCTGCATGGCGTCCCTTAGCTTTTGTTCATGCAAGACTTCCTTGGTGATGTCTTCAGCAATGCCCGCGAAACCAATGAAATTGTTTTTTTCATCCTGAATGGGAAAGCTGGTATCCTTGATCCATCTTATGTCCCCCTCTGGAGTAAAAATACGATAACGATATTCATATTGCGCATCCTGGCCCATTTCCTTCAGGGTCTCAAATCGCGCCACATTGGATGCTTTCTCGCGGTCTTCGGGGTGCAGCGTATCCAGCCACGAATCAGGATTCTCGTATAAGCTGTCACGGCTTCTTCCCCACACTTTTTCATAACCGGGACTGAGATATAATTGCTTGTTGCATGAGTTATCCCTTACCCAGAAGACGGCATGCACTTTTTCTGCGAAAAAACGAAAAAAATGGCTGGCTTGTTCCAGCTCTGCCAATCTTAATTTTTCCTGGGTGACATCTTTAGCGATGCCTGCAAACCCGATAAACTGATGATTAGTATCATAGAGAGGGAAATTCACTTCCTGGATACGCCTGATATCATTATCAGGGCGTATGATTCGATATTCCAAAAAGTTGGTCTGTCCTTCCTGCGGATTGTTCTTGATTCGGTTAATTTCAATCTCAACCTGTTTCCTGTCGTTCGGATGAACCGTCGAGAACCATGCGACACTGTCATCGTATAAGCTTTCGCATGTTCGTCCCCAGATTTTTTCATAGGCTGGACTGATATAAAGCTGGGTCTTATAATCAACATCACGGATCCAGAAAACATCCTGGCTCAGCTCGGCAAGCTTATAAAAGTACTTTCCCAGATTGATAACACTTGAGTCAGTTAACGAGTTCATGGCTCTAGAGACTTGTTTTTTATAAAAAAATTCGGATAAGATGTAATATTTCCAACTATTCTATCACTAGAATGACACAAAGCAAAAATATACGAGGGTTACTGGTATGATGCGACGCACAATTCAACCTCAAGCCGCCCAACGAAGCTTAATGCTGCTTGAAAGACTTTACCCCGGCACGACCAGTAATCACCGCAGTGTTGCAGTCGAAATCACAGGGCCCATTAATCTTCCTGCCTTCAGGGAAGCATTCAAAAAGGTAATCAATCGCCATGAAATGCTTCGAGCGTATGTCAAAGTCACCAATGAAGACAGGGTTTTTGAGATTTATGACTCAGCCGACTACCTCGATAAATTCACAACACTGAACAAATACATCGATGCTTCAGGAATAGTATCCAAGCCGAAACTTGAAGACTTTTACACGACCCTTAAAATTCTCAAGGAAGAGGAGTTTGTAGAAAAGCCATTCGACTTGCATAACATTCCTCTCTGGCGCAGCATCATTGTGAAGGTTGATGAAAATCGCTATCAATTTTCCATCATGTTCAATCACATCATCATCGATGAAGGCTCGATAGGCGTCATATTAAGAGAGTTGTCGCATTTTTATAATCTCGAACTAGGCCAGTCTTCGCAAGCATCTCTCGATTTTATTCCCTCATTTGCAGAGCATGACATCAGTTTATCAACCCTCGAAAAAGAGGAGCGACTCGCTTACTGGAGCGAAAAGCTCAAAGACCTTAACACAACCAATTTGCAAACTGATGTTCCTCCGCAGCAATCGTTCAGATTCGCTGGCAAACGCATACGTTTCAAACTGGACAGTGATTTGATCGCGCAACTGGAAATCATCGCCAAATCAAAAGACTCCTCACTGAACCAGGTCATGCTTGCAAGCCTGTATTCTCTTCTGTATCGATATAGCGGTGAAACTGATATCTGCCTGGGCATTACTTCAGCCAATCGCAGACATAAGGCTCTTGATTCAAAAATTGCGGAACAGATGGTCAACTGCTTTTTTAACAGCGTTCCGTTACGTCTGCAGTTTGATAAAAATGTTACTTTTCTGGAATTGCTCTCACAAACCAGGGTCACGTTGAGTGAAGCACTAAAAAAACAATTACCCCTGGATATCGTTTTTGAGGAAGCAATCAGTCCGGATACAAAAGCGTCATTGCTGACAGCTTCTCCATTTAACTGCCTGCTCGTTCTTAACAGGCTTAAGCCAACCCTGACTCTCACCGGCACAACCGCGTCACAACCTGTAGAGCTTGATTTTGGGAGATGCAAGTTCCCCTACTTTGGAATCAATCTTGATGAATACCCTGACGGCTCATACGATTGTTTTGTTGAATATAATACAGATTTGTTCTTTGAAGAAACGATGAATCGCCTGATCGGGCACTTCAAAAAAATTCTTCAATGCATCACAGAGCAGCCTAGCGCGAAGATTTCAACTCTGCCGCTTCTGCTGGATGAAGAAAAAAAACTGATTGCTGATTTTAACGCCACAACAAAAGAACCCGTCACACAAAATTTGGTACCCGATTATTTTCATGAATGCGCAGAAGCTTACCCCGACCATATCGCACTGGTATTTCATCACAGCAATAGCAGCATTGAGAAACTGACCTATCGGGAACTGGACATACGATCATCGCAGCTTGCCAACTACCTCATACAGCATGGCATTGGACCCAACATACCGGTTGGCATTTCACTAACGAGGTCCGCTAATCTTGTTGTAGCAATACTTGCAGTCCTCAAGGCCGGTGGTGCTGTCGTAACCATGGAAACGGAAGAATGCGCATCCTTGTCTCACAAAATCAAGGATACCAAAATCCCGGTCGTCATCACTGATAGTTCAACCGCATCTCTTTTTAGCGATCTCACAACTGACATCATAAATATCGATAATGAGAAAATCGGACACGATATTGCACAAGCTTTGCCGCCCGACAAACGACCGGCACTTAAACCAACTGACATCGCCTACATTATGTATACGTCGGGAACAAGCTCGGCTTCTGAAACGGGTGAAAAAGCCAACCCCAAAGGTGTAGTCATTACCCACGGAAGCTTTGCCAATCTTCTTAACGCACTTTTTGATTTGCATCTAAAGCCTAACACTAAAGTCATCTGCACTGCACTTCCGACATTTGACGCCATATTCTATGACATGCTGGCGGCATGGACGACTCATGGTGAAATACATTTATGTTTCGAAGGTGGTCGATATTCTCCCCGAGTTCTTGAAGAAATCATAGCAAAAGAAAATATTAACTTTGGTGTCTTCTTGCCCAGTCTTTTATCCGAACTCAATCCTCAGCTGCCTCTTGAGTTTGTCATCAGCATGGGCGCTGTTCCCCATGAGGAAACCATGAAAATCTGGGCAACCTCGCGCAAGGGCAGAGTTATCATGAATGGACTTGGCCACACTGAGGCAGGCGTTTGCACTTCAATCCACATTTACAAACCTGGCACAGATCACACTATCACTGGCCAGCCAATCCGCAACATGCAAATGTTCATCATCAATCCTGAAAATTTATCTATTTGTCCGCTTGGCGTGCCTGGTGAAATTTATCTGTCAGGTCCCAGTCTTGCCCAGGGATACATCGGGAATGAGAAACTGACAAATAAAAAATTCCCTCTACTCTCATATAATCCAGTTGACGGAACTTTTAAAAGGCTGGGTCCATCAGAAACCAGTGAAACCGCGATCAGAGTTTATGCGACAGGCGATTATGGTTGTTATCAATTAACACAGGATAAAAAAGTTGAAATTAAATTCATCGGGCGCAAAGACAGAGTAATAAAAATTTATGGTGTCAGGGTTGATCTTGATGAAGTCGAATTCATTTTAAGAAAACATCCATCTATCAAAGATGTCGTTGTTCTTTCCAATCAGGAAAATACAGATTTGACGGCATATATGGTTCCCAGTTCAACCGGAATATCACCTGACAATCTTCGTCAGCATATCCAGGAATACCTTACTCAAACACTGCTGCCATCCGTTGCTCATCCCAAAACAATTTGCATACTCCCGGAACTGCGTCTCACCAGAAATGGGAAAATCGATACCCGTGCCTTACCTGTAACCATTCCGGGTCAAAGTATAGACAAAACACGACCGCTAACAGAGTTACAAATCAGGATACGTGAGATCTGGGCTCACGTGTTAAAACGCGATGTTGAGCAAATAAGCATCTATCATTCTTATAAAGAGAACGGCGGCAATTCACTTTCGCTTGCAAGACTGGAAACTGAGTTGAATAAAAAATTAGCATTTAATGAGTACGTTGGCATCAATATATTATCCAAGCATATGACTATCATCAGCCTTAGTGAGACACTTGCGCCATTATTAAAATCCAGCTCAGCTCTCTCAAAATTACCCGGTGATGCCTATCGCAATTCTGATGACACTGTTGTCTTTTTCAAAAAAAAAACCTCTCAGAAGCCCGAGGTACTCCAGCACATACCGCAAAATACAGTGAAAAAGGAAACTGGTGGCACTGATACTCAAAATCATCAATCTCAAACAAGCCTTTCTTTTAAAACAACAGGAAATCTTGTTTGATAATCCGATACAAATATGAAACTATATGAATATAATTATAGAATTATTTGTGATACTTTACTGAGTTTAATCTAATCTAGGTTGATAATAATTATTACATTCTCTTTGGGGAGTAAGTAAGATGCCATTTCTTAGAGTCAGATTTGAAGGAGAGCCTGAGTCTTCGGGCAATCTCACAGCTTATCCTACCAAGCCCAACCAGATCCCGCTTTTTTTCATCCCGGGTATTCTGGGGAATGGATCAGAATTTCAAAATATCATCGAGCAGCTAAGAGCCAATGGCGATCATAGACCTTTTTATGTTTATTACCACCCTTCAATTGCACCTGATAAAAAGCACTCATACAAAGAAGATGCAACTCTGGAAGATCAAGCCAAGTTAATTGCAGAATGCATGCTGGATATTCTACCCAAAGGCCCTCTCCCTCATCTTGTCGTAGGGTATTCATACGGATGCAGTCAGGCGGCATTGGCAGCCCGGCATCTCCCCGATGCACGGCTTTTTCTAATTGACGGTCCATCACCTGAATGCTCAAGGGAATACTTTACAAGCGACAATCCATCCTTAATTATTGACTTGTTCAATATTGTAAAATATGCGGCAATACTATCAGAAGATGACGGAGATTTTGCCAACAGTGTTTCCATTTCATCAGATTTGCTGGATAAGTGCAAAAAACTTGACCCGCTTAGTTGCATTGATGAAATTTCAAAGTACATTTCGTTAAGAGTTGCTGGGATCAATCAATCCGAGTTTAATAAGTATTTAAAAATTGCCAAGCAAGGCATCAAGAATCTCGTTACTCCGTCGCCACCGGCATCTGAAACAGCTCTTCCGGAAAAAATTGTCACATTAATAACCAAGGAAACCTTGAAAAAGTATGGCAATCAGTATGCCGGATGGGACAAGCATACTGAACGATTGCTCCTAGTTAATGATGAGCATCTTCAGAATGAAAACCACATGAGCTTATTAGAAGTTGATCAGGAAATGAAACTCGTTCATTCAATTGAGCGATTTGTTGCTCAGGAAACCAGACCTGAAAATCTGCTAGCATTGCATTTAAATTTCCTGTTGCAAACATACTGCAAAAGCGAACCAAATTTGGAAAGACAATCTCCAACATCTATCTCACCGGAAAGCCTTAGCCCAGAAATGCAAAGATCACCCAAATCCGTTACTCCTCCAAAAAAATCCAAATCAGGTTTCTCCAGTCCTAGCACATCAGATATAGAAGATTTTAATTCTGATAATAGCGGCTCGCCAAGGGTTGAAACATTTAGCGACGAAGATGAAAATATTTATGTAGGAGAAAACGAGGACAAAGTTAATCCATTGGAGTTTCTGGCTAATCTTGAACAAATCAAACGAAAACTGACTTTTTTCATGACGAATACTGATCAAATGGCTATTCTTACCCAGAAAAAACTTGTCGATGAACAGCCAGTGACTTCATCACGCATGGGTCTGACACCAACCCCGCTCTCTCAGTAACTGACAACGTATTGATTAGATTTATTGATGTCCAGGTCAAGAGACCAAAAAATGAGACACTGGTAGTTACGCACTAACTACCAGTGTAAATTATCATTGGATTTTGATGGATATTTAACAAGCAAGATGGAAACAGCTTATTCGACCAATTTCAAGAATGGCTTGGCTCGTCCAATTGAAGGCTCGACTACGACGCCTGATTGCTGTTCGATTGATTCAATGCCGCCTGAGCCGCCTTCGATACCTTTAAGCTGCACAACTTCTTCGGTACCACTTTCAGCATCATCTTCAGCATCAAAGAAAATTCCCTCACCATTTTCTTCAGCATAAATAGCTAACACACCCTTGATCGGTGCTGAAATCATATGAATGACGCCAGAAAATGAAGCCTTGAATTCAACCAATTCATTAGATATTTTCAGATCACGAATAGCGGAAGGAGAAATATTAAATACAATCTCGCCTCCTTCAACATATTCCTTGGGTATTTTACAACGCGGGTTGTTTGCATCGATAACAAGTATAGGATTACAGTTACTATCAACTATCCATTGATAAAATGCACGTAGTAGGTATGGTCTGTTCGATAGCATAAGTCACTCCCTTAAGCTGTTTCTGCTCTGACTAATTTTCTTAATTCCTGCTCTGATTCCGTGAGACTGGCCTGGAAGGAATCCCGTTGGAATACACGATCTGCATACTTGTCTATAATCTTTGCCTCAGCCTGGGGAAATGTAATGCCCCATGCAGGTAACCGCCATAATACAGGAGCAATACAGCAGTCTACCAGTGTAAATTCATCGCCCATGAAGTATGGAGACGCATTGAATACAGGTACCAGTTGCAACAAATAACTTGTCAATTCTTTTGCTGCTGCGCGTGAATCATTAATCTTGCTAGACTCCAGTTTCTTGATTAACGGACCCCATTCGCGGTCAAATCGATAGATAATCAATCTTGCCTTCGCTCTGGCAACTGGGTAAACCGGCATCAAGGGAGGATGCGGAAAGCGTTCATCAAGGTATTCAGCGATAATATTAGGTTCATATAGGGCTAGCTCACGATCAACTAACGTTGGAACACTGCCGTATGGATTCAATTCAAGCAAATCTTCAGGCTTGGTACGGGATTCTACGTTAACCACTTCATAAGATACGCCTTTTTCGGCGAGAACGATGCGCACTCTGTGACTCAAAATATCAACAGCACCAGAATACAGTGTCATGACGGATCGTTTATTTGTAATGATTGCCATGCTAACCTCTTCTCTTAAAAAATGGTTATTGTTAGTTATATCAAGAAATTCTCATTCGATATATCTAGCAGCGCGAAAAGAAAAAGGTGGCTGGGGGACTAGGATTCGAACCTAGGTTGACGGAGTCAGAGTCCGTAGTCCTGCCGCTAGACGATCCCCCAATCGTTGAAGTGTACAATACAAATTATCGTTTGGAGTATTGTGTGCCCTTACGAGCTTTATGTTTGCCAACTTTTTTACGCTCGACTTCTCGCGCGTCTCGTGTCATGTAACCAGCTCTTCGCAAAGCTTTTCTAATTGAGTTGTCTTCAGAACCCTCAACAGCGCTGCTCAGTTCGTATTTAACCAGTGCGCGTGAAATACCATGACGAATAGCACCTGCCTGACCATTCATACCACCGCCATCAACGGTAACAATCACGTCAAACTTACTGTTTAAATCTGTCACTTCCAATGGCTGGCGAACGATCATTCTTGCTGTTTCACGTCCGAAATACTCATCAAGAGTCCTGTCATTGATTACAATGTTTCCCTTGCCTTTTTTTAAAAATACACGTGCGGTTGATGTCTTGCGACGCCCGGTACCATAATAAATCTGCTCTGCCATGTCGTTGTCCTATTCTGCTTTTTCTAGATTAATCGCTACAGGCTGCTGCGCATCATGTGGATGCTCAGATCCAGCATATACCTTCAATTTACGCAACATCGCTCTACCCAGCGGATTTTTTGGCAGCATGCCCTTCACCGCAATTTCAATAATCTGGGTTGGATTCTTTGCTTGAAGCTTTTCAAACGTTGTTTCTTTTAAACCGCCCGGATAACCGGAATGACGGTAGTAAACCTTATCCTGTTCCTTTTTCCCCGTCACTTTCACCTTGTCGGCATTAATCACGACAATATAATCGCCTGCATCTGCATGCGGGGTATATTCTGGCTTATGTTTGCCACGCAGGTATTTCGCTATTTGACTTGCTAGCCGGCCTAAAACTTTGCCTGTTGCATCAACGACATACCATTTATGTTCTATATTTTCACTTGTTGCAAAATACGTTTTCATCGTTAATCCTATGAATAGAAAGAACCCTTAAAAGCGCCAGAATTGTATAGTAAGCCACATAAACAAGCAAGTGCCTGGGTCATCTTTGCGGGAGCTTCAAGCTCTTGATCAGAACCATCATTGGTAAGCCGAAAGAAACCCATCATAACACAAATGATTAAGAATGTGCCAACGCACAAGAAAATTTTTACCGCTTCCCATCTCTACACCCCGCTGCCGCTTCCAATTCAGACGTTCATCACTTGGTCCTGCCGTGAGGGTACCTGAATGCCAGGAACCACCCACCCGCGCAAGAACAGGCTCCCAGCGGCAGTGCAGCAAAACATGGCCGCAGAACCGCCGAGATACCCTTATACGCCAAAGATATCCGCTCCATTACCCGCAAACCCCCATCTGTCATCACGCGAGCTATAGCGCTTGATGCAATCCTGGAAGGATGATGCCATGGGCTTGCCACTGATGGCTTCTTTCATGGCACAATTTGCCGCCCTGTCACTCGGACCTACTTTTAAATCATTTATCCCCGCAGCATATTTCTGGGATTGGGCTGAAACCAGCAGCGAAGACCTCATCGGGTCGTTAAACGCTCTGCAAGCCAGCCATATATTCGTGACCTTGTAATTGAATTGCTGGTAGAGCAACGAATTGATGTCAGCATAAGAGATCACACCATCAACTGTGGTGATTAACTGTGTATTTGCATCACCATCATAAAAATTTCCTTTCAGTCTGGGACACTTCATGTAGTTGAGATAATTCGTCCTTGTGGCGCTCTGCTGGAGCAGTCTCACTGTTCTTAGCGAATGCGCCTCGGCTGCCCTTGCCACGTCGATTGTAATACTTTGTTCAAGGCTATCGTTATTTGGCGCAAAGGCGATAAATTCTGTCGAGGTGTCAGGGCATTCAGCCTTATACGGCATAAGTCCTGGCTGCTGCGCGAAATCTTCCGCATCAAGAAGGTAATTCTTCCTAACTGAAGAAGCGTTAAAACCCGAATCCAGATCAACCCGGGCGACTTCAACGCCATGCACCCCTTTTCTGAACAAAAATACCAGCAGATGCCCTGGTTGATGCCGGTTGTCATTAATCACCTGCACCCTTATTTCCCTGAACTGATTGATCTTGAAAGCGTGATTAACAATCGCCGTGATTTTATCAAGCGAGATCCTGGATTTGCCTTCAGCCGTATCAAGAAGTTTCACAAGCGTTTCTGCATAGGCCGTGCCAACCGCATTAACACCGATGACCACAAGCAACAATACCGAAAAAATCACACGCCGCATCGCAATGCACATACAAACCTCCCTCCATGGTCAAGCTGCATTTTTTCAAAAAAATCGCGTCAGAATTGCTGTATTTTATACATATCAAAAATGATTTTCATTGGAAACCCCCGTTAAAACAGGTAAAAACAAGTCATAACATAGTTGTCGAAGTTAAAAAACCCGTACTTTTTGCATGTTTTTTCGCGTGTTTTATAAAAAAACTCTCGCAAAATTCTATAAAAATGGTATTTTATCTAGTGTCTTTTACTTAGTGAGGAATGAACATGGCCGTGAAAAAATCTATGTCTAAAATGAAAAGGAAGTCTGGTACTGGTAAACCAGCTGCAAAACAAGCAGCCAAGAAAATGGCTCCAGCAAAGATGCCATCAATCAAAGATCCAATGTCAAAGAGTGGCATGATCAAGACAATTACCGACGTTACTTGCCTCAGCAAAAAAGATGTCGTTTCTGTACTTGACTGCTTTACTCAGGTAATCGAAAAACACGTAAAATCTGGCGGCCCGGGCGTATTTGTCATGCCAGGCCTGATGAAAATCAGCGTAGTGAAAAAACCTGCCAGACCAGCTCGTAAAGGTATTAATCCTTTCACTGGTGAAGAGATCATGATCAAGGCAAGACCCGCTTATAAAGCAGTCAAGATCAAAGCTCTTAAAAAATTGAAAGAAATGGTTGCCTAACCAACCGCGTACTTTTTCGTACCAAAATAAAAAATCCCCTCGCCCTATCAGTTGAGGGGATTTTTTTCAGAGATAAACTTTCAGAGATAAACAGAAAAACCCGGACTAGCCCAGTTCTTGCCTGACCTTTCCAGCAAGTTGCTCTGCAAGGCGCCTGACATGCCCTTCGTCCTCGCCCTCAACCATAATCCTGATTAATGGCTCAGTTCCGGAACAACGCAACAATACACGACCTTTGCTGCCCAACTCTGCCTCGACTTCCTTGACCGCCTGTTCAATGCGCGGGTTATCAAGGGATTTATTCATACTGGTAAGCTTGACGTTAACCAGCACTTGCGGGTATTTCACCAGTCCAGCCCTGATTTCAGCCAGTGACATGTTCTGATGACGCATTGCTGCAAGCACTTGTAATGCAGAAATAATACCATCGCCAGTTGTTGTCATATCCAGACTCACGATATGCCCAGAAGGTTCGCCGCCCAAATGCCAGTTGCGCTGGCCAAGCTCATTCATGATGTATCTATCGCCCACCGCAGCACGCACAAATTCCAATCCCATTTGCGTAAGAGCCTGCTCAAGTCCAAGATTGGACATGACTGTTCCGACCACACCACCCTTGTGCAGCCGGCGTAACATTTTATCCTTGACGATGATATACAGGAGTTCATCGCCATCCAGAACATGCCCTCGATGATCTACCATTACCACACGATCACCATCACCATCCAGTGCAATCCCCAAATCCGCGTTAGACTCAAGCGTCTTTTTCCTGATTACTTCCGGATGCGTGGCGCCACAGTCCAGGTTAATATTCAAGCCATTGGGCTCAACACCAATTTCTATAATTTCTGCACCCAGTTCACGAAATACATTCGATGCGATGTGATAAGCGGCACCATGTGCGCAATCAACCACAATTTTCAAACCATGAAGAATAATGTCAGAGGAAACCGTACTCTTGCAAAATTCAATGTAGCGCCCTGGTGCGTCAACTACGCGAATCGCTTTACCGAGTTCTGCGGAATCAACAGTTGTCATGGGCTGTTCCAACTGTTCTTCAATCAGGAGTTCCACACTATCAGGCAGCTTGGTTCCCTGAGAAGAAAAAAACTTGATGCCATTATCATAATACGGGTTATGAGATGCGCTGATGACAATCCCGGCCTGGGCACGTAACGTGCGAGTAAGATAGGCGATTGCCGGCGTAGGCATGGGACCTAGCAGGTGTGTATCAATACCTGCCGCTGATAATCCCGATTCAAGCACCGACTCAAACATATAGCCAGAAATGCGTGTATCCTTACCAATCAATACCTTTCCGCTTCCCTGACGTGCCAGTACCTTCCCGACTGCCCAACCAAGCTTGAGTACGAACTCAGGTGTGATCGGCCAAACGCCAACACGTCCACGAATTCCATCCGTGCCAAAATAACGGCGAGTTTTTTGCGATGATTGGGTCATTTCAGTTAATGCTTGTACTGTTCGCTGAGGCAGTTCCGTTGTTTTCATCACCGAATTTAATTGATCCTTGTTCTTCATCAGACTTGCCAGAATTGGTGGTTACTGTCTCATCTGCTTTCTGATTGGTTTTATCCGAGGAATCTTTGCTGCGCCAGCTGGCAGGCTCACGAACCGGCCGTCCAGCCATGATATCCTGAATCTGATCCTGACCGATGGTCTCGTATTTGACGAGCGCATCCGCCATGATATGTAACTTATCAATATTTTCCTTGAGAGTCCGTTCAGCACGCTGATAATTTCGCTCAATAATATCTCGCACTTCAGCATCAACAATACTGGACGTTGCTTCTGAGACATCCTTGTGCCTGGTAATCGAGTGACCCAGGAAAACTTCTTCATCGTTGCCGCCAAGTGTCAACGGCCCGACTTTTTCTGAAAGCCCCCATTTGGTAACCATATTACGAGCAATTTCAGTTGCCTTTTGAATATCATTAGATGCACCGGTGGTGACCTTGCCAGCACCGAAAATAATTTCTTCCGCCAGGCGGCCTCCAAACAGACTGGAAAGCTTGCTTTCCAGATACTCCCTGGTATAGCTGTAGCGGTCTCCTTCAGGCAGAAACATGGTGACACCCAACGCTCTGCCGCGTGGGATTATCGTGACTTTATGGACAGGATCATGAGAAGGCATCAACAAGCCAACAATGGCATGCCCAGCTTCATGGTAAGCAGTTAGCTTCTTTTCTTCATCTGTCATGACCATGGAACGGCGCTCCGCCCCCATGATGACTTTATCCTTTGCCTTTTCAAAATCATCCATATCAACGGCGCGCTTGTTGGCACGAGCAGCAAATAGCGCGGCTTCATTCACAATATTGGCCAAATCAGCGCCTGAGAACCCTGGCGTACTGCGGGCGATGACAGCAACATCGACATCATCTGCCGTTGGAACTTTACGGCTGTGTACGCGAAGTATTTGTTCACGACCACGGACATCCGGCAGTCCGACAACAACTTGACGGTCAAAACGTCCTGGCCGCAATAACGCGGGATCCAGAACATCGGGCCGGTTGGTAGCCGCCACAACGATAACACCTTCGCTTCCCTGGAACCCATCCATTTCAACCAATAGCTGATTAAGGGTTTGTTCACGCTCATCATGTCCACCGCCCAAGCCAGCGCCGCGATGACGGCCAACCGCATCGATCTCATCAATAAAGATAATGCAGGGAGCTTGCTTTTTCGCTTGTTCAAACATGTCGCGAACGCGGGAGGCGCCTACACCCACAAACATTTCAACAAAATCAGAACCCGAGATAGTGAAGAATGGTACCTTCGCCTCACCGGCAACAGCCCGCGCCAATAGCGTTTTACCTGTTCCGGGAGGACCCACCAGCAATACTCCGCGCGGAATTTTGCCGCCCAGCCGCTGGAATTTGCCGGGATCGCGCAAAAAATCCACCAGTTCCTTGACTTCTTCTTTCGCTTCTTCACAACCAGCCACATCTGCAAAAGTAACTTTGACCTGATCAGCATTCAGTAATCTTGCACGGCTGCGCCCGAATGAAAACGCTCCGCCCTTGCCCACTCCTGCCTGCTGGCGCAATACATATATCCAGATTGCGAAAATGACGATCCATGGAAGCAGACTTATCAGATGCGCCATTAAACCAGGCTGCTCTGGCGGTTTGCCTTTGACAACAACATTCTTATCGATCAGATCCTGCAATAATGCAGCATCTTGCGGCATAGGAAGGTAACTGACAAATTTCTTGTTATTTTTGTAGGTTCCGCTAATATTCTGATCAGAAATTGTCACGGACTGGACATTTCCCTGTTTAACTTCTGTAATCAGGGCAGAGTAAGTAATTCGTTGATCCGTTTCACGTCGAGGCCCGAAGTTATTGAATACGGAAATTAAGATAATCCCTATCACTAACCACAAAAGTATCGTCTTGATTGCATCATTCACGTTGATAGACCTCTTTTAAAGCGTCATTCTGTACTTAAAATTTCATTGACCGCCAATGAACCGCGTCATCCAAATACACCCCGGTTCTTTTTTAAGTATAAGTTAATCATACCTAAATGGGGGGCGTTAAACTACAAAAGTCACTCTGACCCATCATCATTCATGCCTGCCTGACCCATAACACACTGATTTTCTGTAGGCCATCACTATTATCTTAACATTTTTATTTTGCAATGCAGCCTGAAAATCAATATGTTACAGCCATTATCAGGCAAGAGTCGCCGGAATCTCCCTATTCAGAACCACCTGCTCACAATAATGATAATGAATCACTCAACACGTCCTATTCTATTGATTGATCAAACGCATCCCGTTCCCATTAAACTCAATTATAAGATCATAATTGTCAATGGGTTCATCAATCCTGCACCGGGATAACCACAAAGACCATCTGGTCACCCCGTCTTTAATTCTCTTGCCAAAATATACACTTCTCGCGACCGGTCTCTTGATGCCTTCGGCTTGCGTATCGCTACCGATTTAAAGTGGCGTTTCATTTCTGCAAGCAGTGTGTCAAACCCTTCCCCCTGAAACACTTTTATCAGAAAGCCGCCATTTTTGCTCAAGACCCGCAAGGCAAAATCCAGGGCCAGCTCAGACAGGTACATCGCTCGCGGAATATCAATACTTTCGTTTCCACTCATGTTTGGCGCCATGTCTGAAATTACCCAGTCAACCTTGGTATCCGACAATTTCTCATGCAGTATTTGCATGATGGCATCATCTGAAAAATCACCCTGGATGAATTCAACACCTTCGATTGGCTCCATGGGCAATAGATCAAGAGCGATCATTTTGCCTGCTGGCTTGATTAACTTTACAACCAGCTGTGACCATCCGCCAGGAGCAGCACCAAGATCAATGACTGTCATACCTGGTTTAAACAAACGGTATCGCTCCTGGATTTCGAGCAGCTTGTAAACTGCACGGGAACGATAACCCTCTTGCTGCGCCTGTTTTACGTAGGTGTCAGTAAAATGTTCTTTAAGCCACCTGCGGCTGCTTTTGCTGGTCATTAAATGTATGCTACTTCAACTATTTCGTAGACAATGGTGCCATCCGGCGTACTGACTTCAACAGTGTCGCCTTCGAACTTGCCAATCAGGGCTCTTGCGACCGGAGAAGTAACAGAAATTTTTCCGTTGCTGATATCAGCCTCATCCTCTCCGACAATCTGATAGGAAATCGACTCACTTCCCTCATTGGTCAATTTGATTGTTGCACCAAAAATTACACGTCCTGTATTTTCCATTTGCGAAATATCAATTACGTGCGCAATGGAAAGCTTGCCTTCTATTTCAAGGATGCGCCCCTCAATAAACCCCTGCTGTTCACGTGCAGCGTGATATTCAGCATTTTCCTTTAAATCCCCATGCGCACGCGCTTCCGCAATTGCGTTAATAATTCTTGGCCGCTCTACCTGCTTTAGCCGGTTCAATTCTTCACGCAACTTGTCTGCGCCTTTTACTGTCATTGGTACTTTTTGCATTCCTATCACCTCAAAACTCGATTTACACATACATCCACACCATCCATCCAGATATTACTGCAGCATGGCTACAGTTTCATATCATCGAAAAACTTTTTTACCTTATTAAACCAGGAACTGGATTTTGGACTGTGCTTATTGTTAACAGACATGGTCTTATCAAACTGGGTCAATAATTCTTTCTGTTTCGCTGTCAAATTGACGGGTGTTTCAATCAACACCCGACACATCAAATCTCCTGGATCGCCGCCCCGAACTGAAGGCACCCCCATCCCTTTGACGCGAAACACTTTGCCTGTCTGGGTTTCTGAAGGAATCTTCAACTTTACCCGGCCATGTAGTGCAGGAACCTCAAGCTCGCCTCCCAGTGCCGCTGTTACAAAACTAATCGGAACTTCACAGTATAAATTCTTTCCGTCACGTTCAAACAATTGATGCGGCTGAACCTGGATCTGAATATACAAATCACCTGACATTGCGCCAGATTCCCCAGCTTCACCCTCTCCGCTTAAACGAATCCTGTCGCCAGTATCAACGCCTTGCGGTATTTTGACTGACAGTTTTTTATTTTGCTTGTTTCTGCCGCGGCCATGGCATGTTGGGCAGGGAGTCTGGATGACGCGGCCCTTGCCATAACAGGTTGGACAGGTTTGCTGCACGGAGAAAAAGCCTTGCTGCATACGTATCTGGCCGTAACCGCCACAATCAGAACAGGTAACAGGTGACGTGCCTGGTCTGGCGCCAGATCCATGACATTCCGCGCAAGAAGTAAGAGTAGGGATGGTTATTTCGGCTGTTTTGCCAAATACGGCGTCTTCCAGGGTGATTTCTAGGGTGTAATACAGATCTGAACCACGTTGGGGACCGCCTCTGCCGCCGCCAAAAATATCCCCGAAAATGTCCCCGAAAATATCTGTGAAATTCATGTTGCCGGGGCCGCCGCCAAACCCGCCCGCGCCATCAACGCCCGCATGACCAAACTGATCGTAAGCCGCACGACGCCTGCTATCTGATAGCACCTCATAGGCTTCTTTAATCTGCTTGAATTTCTCTTCCGCCGCCTTGTCATTTGCATTGCGATCCGGATGGAATTTCATCGCCAGGCGACGATAGGTTTTTTTAATTTCCTCTTCGCTGGCATTTCGGGTCACACCTAGAGTTTCATAATAGTCACGCTTAGTCATGGTCTGTATTTACCCATTCTTTCAATGTATTAATTCCATCATTCTCAAAATTTGCATGGCATTCTTCTACATCGGGAGCTCATTCCGAAAAAAAAAACGGTTTCAGAAAAAGCACACCCCCTTCCACGGCGATCCAGGTATCAGACCGCCATGAAAGAGGGGCGTCCTGCAAAAATCAAGCATCGCGCTTGTCGTCTTTGACTTCTTCAAACTCCGCATCAACGACATTGTCATGTTTTTTCTCTGAGCCCTGACCATGCTGATGCTGCTGACCAGATTCAGCCTGTTGCGCGCCACCTTGCTCCGTCTGGCCCTGTGCATACAGACGTTCAGCCATTTTACTGGAAGCATCTGTTAACTCTTTTGTCTTGGCTTCGATGGCATCCTTATTGTCTGACTTCATCGCTTCTTTTAATGCTTCAATAGCACGCTCTATAGCCTGGCGCTCATCAGCAGAAACCTTGTCGCCCGCATCCTTCATGGCCTTGCTTACAGCATGAATCATGTTATCTGCCTGATTACGAGCTGTGACCAGTTCATGGAATTTGCGGTCTTCTGCAGCATGCAATTCAGCATCTTTCACCATTTTTTCCACTTCTGTTTCACTCAACCCGGAAGAAGCCTGGATCTTGATGGATTGTGCCTTGCCGGTAGCCTTGTCCTTCGCAGACACGTGCAAAATACCGTTCGCGTCAATATCAAAGGTCACTTCAATTTGTGGCATGCCGCGCGGTGCCGGCGGAATGTCGGTCAAGTCAAAACGTCCCAGGGACTTATTCGCCGAAGCCATTTCACGCTCACCCTGCAGGACATGAATTGTCACAGCCGTTTGATGATCAGCGGCAGTCGAAAACACCTGGGTGGCACGCGTTGGAATGGTCGTGTTCTTTTCAATGAGCTTGGTCATGACTCCGCCCATTGTTTCAATACCAAGGGAAAGCGGCGTCACATCGAGCAACAGAACGTCTTTGATCGCACCAGAAAGAACTGCACCCTGAATCGCCGCACCGATGGCAACGGCCTCATCCGGGTTAACGTCTTTACGTGGATCCTTGCCAAAAAACTTCTTCACTGTTTCCTGAACCATAGGCATGCGCGTTTGACCACCAACAAGAATCACGTCATCAATCTTGTCAGTAGAAAGATTGGCATCCTTGATCGCGATCTTGCATGGTTCAATGGTACGCTGCACCAGATCTTCAACCAGTGATTCCAGTTTAGCCCGGGTAATCTTGACATTCATGTGTTTTGGACCCGATGCATCAGCAGTGATATAAGGCAGGTTGACTTCAGTCTGCTGGGTGGAGGAAAGTTCAATCTTGGCTTTTTCAGCAGCCTCTTTAAGACGCTGCAAAGCCAGTGGATCATTGCGCAAATCAATACCGGAAGTACTCTTGAATTCATCGATCAGATAATTCATGAGACGCTGGTCGAAATCTTCACCCCCAAGGAAGGTGTCACCATTGGTGGATAACACTTCAAATTGATGCTCACCGTCAACTTCTGCGATTTCAATGATAGAAATGTCGAATGTACCACCGCCAAGGTCATAAACAGCAATCTTGCGGTTGCCCGGTTTTTTGTCCATACCGAAAGCAAGAGCAGCAGCGGTTGGCTCGTTGATGATACGCTTGACCTCAAGACCGGCAATCTTGCCCGCATCCTTGGTTGCCTGACGTTGAGAATCATTAAAGTAGGCAGGTACGGTAATAACCGCTTCAGTTACCTCATGGCCCAGGTAATCTTCAGCTGTTTTCTTCATTTTCATAAGAACCTGTGCAGAAACCTGTGGCGGAGCCAGGTCTTTATTGCCTAATACCTCAACCCAGGCATCCCCGTTATCAGCCTTGATAATCTTGTACGGAACAGTTTCCTGCATACGGCGAACCATTGGTTCATCATAGCGGCGGCCAATCAGACGCTTGACTGCATAAATGGTATTCTTGGGATTGGTGACTGCCTGATGTTTTGCAGGCTGTCCGACACGGATTTCATTATTGTCGAGGTAAGCAACAATAGAAGGGGTCGTGCGCATACCTTCTGAATTTTCAATAACTTTGACCTTGTCTCCCTCCATCACCGCAACACAGGAGTTTGTTGTTCCCAGATCGATACCTATGATTTTGTTTGTGGCCATAATGTTCTCCGCTTAATTCATCTATTTATTTAACATAAGGGCAATTTATCGTTTTTCAATCTCATTGAGGCTTATTTTTCTGCTTTGGATACGGTGACCAGCGCTGGCCGCAGCAAGCGGTTGTTCAGGGTATAGCCCTTTTGCAGGACAGAAATAACCGTACCCGGCTTGACGGCTGGATCATATTGCATGGAAATCGCCTGTTGATGCTCCGGATCAAAGGGTTCGGACAATGGATTAACCTGTTTGATGCCATACTTCTCCAGGGCTGTATAAAACATTTTCAGGGTTAAATTGACCCCCTCAATCACCGATTTGGCAGAGTCATGCGTATCCGGAGAAAGGCTGGCGACACATAATTCCAGGCTGTCGACTATCGGCAATAATTCATTGGCAAACTTTTCCAATGCATATTTATGAGCATTTGCAATATCACGTTCTGTCCGGCGAGAGACATTTTCGTTTTCTGCCTGCATACGCAGGATCCGCTCCCAATACTGGTTGGCTTTCTGTTCTGCCTCATCCAGTTTTTGCAGCAGCTCTTCATAAGAAGGATGAGTTAAAAGCTTTTCATCGTTCATATTGATCTCATTGCCGTTTTCATTCTCATTTTCTGGCACATCAGTAGGCATTATGCTTGCTCCTGTTATATCTTGAGTTCTCACAATTTCACTATAAATATCAATATGTGGACTAAGTGGTAAGATTCAAGGTAGGTTATGAATTATTCGTTCAGGAACACAATATGACTTCAAAGTTCAAGGTTATCGGCATCTTCGGGCGGGTCAAAAGCACCGGGGTAATGGAAACATTAAAAGCATTGATCAGCTTTCTGCGCAGCCTGCATCAGGAAGTCCTGGTGGATGCTGAAACAGCAGAAGCGCTGGAGGACCCCTCCATTATTCCGATTCATCGAACCGAACTAAGCAAGCGCTGCAATCTGTTGATTGTGGTTGGAGGCGATGGCAGCTTGCTGCACGCAGCACATACCATTGTCAATGATGAAATCCCCGTGTTAGGGATCAATCGTGGACGCCTGGGGTTTCTGACCGATATTCTCCCGACAGAACTGAAAAAAATCAAAGCCATACTTGACGGCGATTACATACTTGAAAAGAGGTTTCTGCTCACCACCACTGTTGAACATCATGGTGTCATCCTGGGACAGGGGGATGCCTTGAATGAAGTGGCACTCATCCCCGATTCCGTACCGCACATGAATGAATTTGAAATATACATTGATGATCAATTCGTATGCAGCCAGGATTCCGACGGTGTCATTATTGCAACACCCACCGGTTCAACTGCTTATGCTCTCTCAGGCGGCGGCCCTATCCTGCATCCACAACTGGATGCGATTGTCATCGTGCCAATGTTTCCCCACACGTTGAGTATTCGCCCGATTGTAATCAAAGGCAACCATCGTATCACGATCGTCATCACACCAAATAACACGGCCACCCCCCGCCTCACCTGCGACAGCCAGACTTTTATCAATACACCGCCAGGCAGCCGGATCGAAATCCAGAAAAAATCCCAGCACTTACATTTGATCCACCCCCTCGATTATGATTATTACGAGACTTTACGCAGCAAACTTCACTGGGGAAGAAAATTGCATTATACGGAGTAAGGAGAGAGCATTTGAATAAACCCGCCAGCGTACAGGGCCGGTCATGATAATCATGAGAATTACGACACGATCCTGTACGCTGGCGGGTTTATCAAATACTCTCATAAGGCTTGGCATATCATGTTGACACAAATCCATATTCGCGACCTGGCAACCATAGAAGAGCTGCATCTCAATTTAAAAAATGGCAGCACCATGATCACAGGAGAAACAGGCGCAGGGAAATCCATTTTTATCGAAGCGATCGAACTGGCACTGGGCGGACGCGCTTCACCAAACATGATCCGCTCCGGCAAGGAAAAAGCCGATATCAGCCTTAGTTTTGATGTCATCAATTTCCCGCTGGTGATTGAATGCCTGAAAAACCTGGATCTTTATCATGATACGCCCGAATGCATAATCCGCCGCGTCATCACCAGCGATGGACGCTCACGCAGCTACGTAAACGGCTCACCGTCCACTCTTCAATTTGTGAAAGAGCTGGGCGAGCTATTGTTTCATCTACACGGCCAGCACGAGCAGCAAGTACTTCTCAAAACTGAAACACAGCGCGAAATGCTGGACCGGTTTGGTGATCATTTACCGCTGGCGGCACAAGTCAAAACCTGCGCCGAACAGTGGCGAACGCTGGATCAGCAAATCAAATCGCTCAGAGAGCAAACACTGGAACGCAAGGATCGTTCCGATTATCTTCGCTTCCAGCTTGAAGAACTGCAGACTGTGAAACTGCAGCCAGACGAATGGGAAACACTGGAGTCAGAACATCATCGGCTGACACATTTCGAGGAATTGCTGAGACAAATACAGCAGGCAATCCAGCAGCTTGCCGATGATGAAAATCAAAATGCCTTATCACTGCTGAATGACGTGCGCAAAACACTGGACGGCATCCAGGCGATCGAACCAAAAGCGAGTGAATGGATCAACACACTGGATTCATCCCTGATTCAGCTGGGAGACCTGGAATCCGAATTAAAAAATTACCTAGAAAAAACCGACCTCGATCCTGAAAAACTGCAACGGCTGGAAGAGCGCGTCAGCCAGATCTTCAATCTTTCACGCAAACATAAAATTTCACCCCAGGAGCTCATCGGGTTCAGGGAACGCCTCGCCGCTGAATTAACGGCACTCGACTCCAGTGATGAAAACCTCGGCAAACTCGAAGAACAGCAAAAAATATGCGCCAGCGAATATGCAGTGCACGCTGAAAAATTAAGCGCAAGCCGCAAAAAAGCTGCTGCCAGGCTTGAAAAGGAAATCACCACGACAATTCGCTCATTATCATTGCCGCATGGAGAATTCAGAATTCAACTGGAAAATGAAACCTCCTCCCTGTCCCTGCATGGCAATGAAAAAATCACATTCCTGATCAAAACCAATCCGGATCAGGCTTTACAACCATTGGCAAAAGTCATTTCCGGAGGCGAACTCTCGCGCCTGAGCCTTGCGGCGCATCTTGCGCTTGCAAACCGCACCTCCATTCCAACCCTGGTTTTTGACGAGGTAGATACGGGCCTTAGCGGTGCGACCGCGGAAAAAATCGGGAAACTATTGAGGAAACTGGGCGAATCATACCAGGTGTTCTGTGTGACACATCAACCCCAGGTAGCGGCATGCGGTCACCACCATTTATTAGTCGAAAAATATTTTGTCGGTAAATCCACCCATACGCGCTTACGACTGCTTGATGCGGATGAAAAAACCCGCGAAATCGCGCGCATGCTGGGAGGTGAAAAAATCACAGAAAAAACACTTGAACACGCGAAAGAAGTATTACAGGGGATTTAAACTGCACCGACCGGCAGCATGCTGCTTCCCCCTCAGAAAAAATGCCGAGGAGAGATCTGCACTCTGGGCTAAGTTTTTTTCTGGCACTTTCCGCATATTCCATAAATATTCAAGCTGTGATCAGTAATCGAATAGCCTGCATTGCGTGCAATTTCCTCCTGACGCTTTTCGATAACGTTATCGATGAATTCTTCCACCCTGCCACACTTTACGCATACCAGATGATCATGATGTTCACCATGGTCAAGCTCGAAGATAGACTGGTCACCTTCGAAATTATGCCTGACAACCAGACCTGCTTCTTCGAACTGCGTCAGGACGCGATACACTGTCGCAAGACCGATATCCTCTCCCGAATCCAGCAAGACCCGATAAATATCTTCCGCACTAAGATGATGCTCTTTGGATTTTTCGAGAATTTGCAAAATTTTCAAGCGTGGCAGTGTGACTTTCAATCCCGCTTTTTTCAAATCATTATCGTTACTCAAAACTGTCTCCCTATGCGATTTCATGGTGATCAGCAGACACAGGATTCATCCCGAATTTCCGTGTAATCAATACTTCGAATATTAATGCCCAATCTCATGGTAAAAATGAATATATATACCACACTGGAAGATGGAAGATCATTTCACTGGCTATTTAACCATTAATTACAGTGGAGGTGAATACCCCGCGCGCCGCTGACAGCGGCGCGGGGCATTTTTTGAATAACTTTTATTGAATCGAGCAGCCTTGCATTACACAATTTCGTGCGTACACTGAATTCGCCGCACAATACCCTGATACATTTGCCGCAGCCTGTGACCGGGTAGGGCCTGTGCCGACAAATACTTGTCCACGCGAATTGGTCATTGTGCATTTCCACGTACCAGTCACGGGAGCACCGCCATATCCTTTACAATAATCCACTATACAATTACTTGCATAGACAGAATTACGCACACAATATTTCATGGCATTCGCTGTTGCACCTGCCCGTGTTGGCGCTGTTCCATACCAGTACTGGCCTTTAGCATTATGCACTCTGCATTGCCAGCCCGCATAGACAGAGCTTGCCGCAATACAGCCAACAACAGCCAGTAATGCGCTTTTGAACAACAATGATTTCATTATTCTACCCTCCTCCAATATGTTGAACTCTCATTGTGAACTCAGGATGCCAATCAGCAAGTTTATTGCTGTCTGCAATAATCGAGCACACAGTTAGATGCATATTTTGAATTTCTGGAACAGAATTTCATCGCATTGGAAGCCGCGATCGCTCTAGTTGGGCCTGTACCATTCCATGTTTGACCTTTGGCATTATGCATCGTGCAAAACCAGTTGGCCTGAGCAGAAGTGACAAGAGCCAGCGTCAGAAAACTTGCAATAACACTCTTACGTAAGATGGCTTTCATAGCGGATCTCCTTATTAAAGAGTTAATGGGTCCCACACATGCAACTATACCATATAGCCGATGCCCTTGAAAAATCTTGACTTTGCTCCCTCGATTCAAGTGTGCCTTTTTGAAGCAATCCATCAGTTCGCGCCGAACACTGCATGATGGGTAAGCGAATATTAATTGACGACAGGCTCAGTGATGTTGTCTATACTTAACAACATTTTGAGTATCATAAAAAAATCAAATGGAGATAACCGATGTACAAAAGCATTGTTTGTTTGTTAATTATGCTGACACTCACCAGCTGCAGTTTCTTTTCAGTGCGCAAGCCAATAATTGAACAAGGCAATATTATTACCGACGAATCTGTCAGGAAGCTGCACACTGGCATGACACCACCCCAGGTTGTTGAAATCATGGGCACCCCTGTGCTTGCCAATATTTTTACACCCAACCGCATGGAATATGTCTTTACCTATCAGGATGGCAATGCACCGCGCAAGGAAACTCGCGTAACCTGTATTTTCGATAAAGGCCGATTAAAAGAAATTCTGAGAAGCTAAGGCTGCATGATTTGGCCGCTCTAATCCAGACTTGTGTTTCTTTGGCGTTGGTGCGGCTTTTGCTTTTTGGCCTTGGCACGGCGTGCTTCTTTGGGATCAATAATGAGCGGCCGGTAAATTTCAATCCGGTCACCCCCCCTGATCTTGTCAGACAAACTGCATGATTTGCTGAACACCCCGATTTTCTGAGCGGCAAGATCAATCTCAGGGAATTCAGCAAGGATGCCAGACAATCGAATGGCTGCCTCGATCGTGCTCCCTGCCGCTATCTCTACAGTAATCACACACTGCCTGTCTGGCCGCGCATACGCAACTTCTACTTTGACCATATTATTATTCGCCATATAGCTCTTGTGCCCGCTTGCAGAATGCGTCAACCAGTGTATTGGCAATATGCTGGAAAACCGGCTGAAACAGCCTATCGATGAAATGACCGGTAAACTCAAATTCCAGATCCAGGTTAATCTTGCAGGCAAATTCATCCAGTGAGTTGAATTCCCATACACCGTCCAGACGGTGCAACGGGCCGTTGACCAGAGCAATTTCCACGCGCTCATATGGAAACAGAATGTTACGAGTGGTAAAGCTCTTATGTATTCCCTTCCAGTTCACGTCGAGTGAAGCAACCACCTCCTTGTCGGTCCGGCTGATAATCGTGCTGCCATGACACCATGGCAGAAAACGCGGATATTCTTCGATACCGTTTACCAGCTCGAACATTTGACGTGCCGAATACGGCACCAGTGCATTTCTTTTTAACGTATGCATAGCCATTCCCAAAAAAAAGATTAGGCATTATACTTCGCGACATGAACCAGACACAAAAGACAAATACAACTATCGCAGTCAATCGCAAAGCGCAACATGAATATTTCATCGAAGACCGCTTCGAAGCCGGTTTGGTGCTGGAAGGTTGGGAAGTGAAAAGCTTGCGTGCGGGGCGGGTACAGCTTGATCAAGGCTATATTCTTCTGAAAAATGGGGAGGCCTGGCTGTTTGGCGCCCTGATTACACCTCTGCAGACTGTTTCCACGCATATTAATCCCGATCCGCAGCGGAGCAGAAAACTGTTGTTACATCAGCGCGAAGTAAACAAGCTGATTGGCAATGTTGAACGCCGCGGCTATACAGTGGTCCCATTGTCTCTCTACTGGAAAAACAATCGGGTCAAAATAGAAATTGGTCTGGCCAAGGGCAAAAAGCTTCACGATAAGCGCGCGACTGAAAAAGAGCGCGACTGGCAGCGGCAAAAACAGCGTTTATTTAAACGATAAGTCCCTCACATTAAACAAGAAACAGTCACTCCCGACGTGGTCATTTTCAGATTTTGCCGGGTAACGGCATTTATCCTTGTTGGTTTCATCTGATAACGTGTATAATATGCGTAAAATATAATCAAACACAACACGAGGATTAAACCATGGCCTTATCACGCCTGCATGACCTTGCAATGCCCTACATTTATGACTACCTAGACCCCACGGGTGAGCTCAGAAAACCACCGGTAGAAATTGATGTAGAAACATCTGATCAATCACTCGGCATTTCAAGGGTCTATACCAAATCAAAAGCGCTCTCCATGTTCGTGCGCGAATCGCAATTTGGCCAATTGACATTCAGCGGCGCCTTGCGCCCCGATATCTGTTTCCATGATGATTTCCGTTTTGTGCATCGGGAAGACGCCGATCATGATGATTATCATAAATCAAAAGATGACTTTGAAATTGATCACACCCATATCCTGAAAGGCAAAACAAAACATCAGGAAATGAAGGAAGGCGATGTCAAATGCATCATCGATCATATCAAACAGTTTGAGTCGCAGATCGGGATATGCACGGATGGTGAGAATGAATGTGTTCTTGCGACCCAGGATGCAGAGAAAATCACCCGGAGATATAA
Organism: Gammaproteobacteria bacterium; assembly: GCA_021324305.1. GTDB lineage: Bacteria > Pseudomonadota > Gammaproteobacteria > DSM-16500 > DSM-16500 > Aquicella. The sequence goes on from JAJPJI010000013.1 coordinate 135,344, forward strand.
TCAGTATCTGCGCCAAAAGAAACGCGCAGCCAATCTGGATTTGGCAGCTGAAAAGCTGTATTCAGAGCTGCAAAACAAATGTATCGCCGGCGGCAAAAGTTTTGTTACCGCATTTTTGTCAACATTTCTCGATAAATATATCGTTCCCTGTCTCATCAATCAGGGCATTCATTACAAGACCGCAGCACGGTGCAGTGAAGCATTAAAAAGCGCTATCGTACTTGGTTTATCTAACTCAATGATGCAAACAGCTTTGGACTTTATCATACGTAATGCAATAGAAAAGCTTTTGACTACGCTTGGAATGAATCCTCGCTATATTGAAAAAATCACGACAGAAATTGGAACGGTCGTTGCCTTCACAAGCAATCCGTTCTCTCTGATCAACCTGGCCATCAATAGTACGAGTGCTGCGGCAGGCCAGATAGCCGCGTATCAACTCATACACGCATTGCCCAAATTGAAGTCTGAACCAAGGGAAAACACCAGTTCGCTGCGTTTCTTCTCGGGCAGCACCGCCACTGAGGCAGTGGCTGTCGAAGGCGCAAAGCAAAGATCCAGCGAGGGAAGCACATTGATACAACGCAAATCAATGAACAACCATAAGTAGCGCGTCTTTTTCTGTGCGGTGAAATTTTCACCGCAGTATTTTCATTCTCGTGACATTCAGGAAAAAGTATGTAAGATTCATTATTCAAATTCCAGGAATGTCACATGAAACTTCAATCAGTTTATCCAATACTCAGCCTCGCAACCGCACTTCTTCTCACGGTCACGCAAGCGTTTGCGCATGGTGAATCTCATCCCGGGCCGCATGGCGGATTTGTTCGCATGCCGGGTAGCTTCCACACAGAAGTCATCCCGCAAAAAAACGGCTTCAAGATCATGCTGCTGGATATCAATTTTCAAAACCCGTCTGTGAAGAATTCATCAATCCAGGCCATGCTTAAATATGATCATCATGCATTGGCATTGAAATGCAGCACACAATCCGATTATTTCTTTTGTGCCGCCGCCAGGAAAACAATTAGCGAAGCAAAAACCCTGGACGTAATCGCAGTGAGAGAAAATACCAAAGGCATGCCTATCCAATACAGCCTGCCGCTCAGACTTGGCTAATGTGTCCTGATAAAAAATCATTTCAATTCAATGCATTCCAGTAAATATCTTACTGATGTTATTCAATAAGATAGTTCGTTAATACACTCAGCAAATCAATTTCCATATCAAAATCAGCACATTAACTTGTGCAAGCACAAACCGTAATAAAATCGGATTACAGGAAGGCTATAATTTAAAAATAAGAAGTAAAAGAGGAGTGTGGCTTATGAAAAGCAAAACAATACTGAATAAGCTGACATCACCGTTGCTTGCCTGTGCTTTTATCCTGTTAAGTGGATCCGCGTTTGCATGTTATCCAAATGATTATTACTCCTATGACTATTATCCGAACGCCTGCTATACCGGATGCTGTTATAGCTGTAATGGCTGTTATTATGAATACAATTATCATTACATGCGATTTTCTTCGCCACACAGGCATAATTATGCAAAAAGCGAATTTGAGACCTCTTCCTATGAGTGGGTAGGAGACCCATAGACATCAGGTTGATGCCAGATAAAGACTCATCCTAAAAAAAACAGGTCATCCACTTTCAGAAGTGCATGGCCTGTTATTCTTTATCTTGTCAACAATGGTTGATCTATACCCTAAATCCTGTATATAATATGACCACTTTAGATTTTCATCCCGCCTTCAGGCATCCAACAAGAGTCATGAAATCATGCTTACCGAATTAAATATTAACGACTTAAACGGCTACACCTATATGATTATAGTGGCCATCCTGGTTATGACAGGCTCGGGATTGATTGTTGCGTTCAGTCATTATTTCGCAAAGTATTTTTTGATCACAGTCATCAATCGGACATTCGGAAAAAAACAGGCGGCTCTGATTAACATCATGTATTCAAACCACCTGTTTCATCGTCTTGCCTATCTTGTTCCTGCCTTGCTTTTGCATCATTATGCATATCTGTTCAATTTCGATTATCCAAATTTGAAATTATATTTCGCTGACCTGATAATCCAGTTAACAAATATTTATATCACCATCGGATTTGCGTTCGTAATCTCTGCCGCATTGAATTGCCTGAATGAACGATACAGCAATCTGGCGATATCAAAACACAAGCCCATCAAAAGTTATCTGCAAGTCATAAAAATAATCCTGTTCGCTGTAACAAGCGTGTTATGCGCATCGATATTATTTGATAAATCGCCCGCCTATTTTTTTACCGGCCTCGGTGCTGCAACCGCACTAATCCTTGTGGTTTTCAAGGATTCCATCATGGGTTTTGTAGCAAGCATCCAGCTGGCTGCTTACGATATGGTGCGGATTGGAGACTGGATTGAAATGCCAAACTTTGGCGCCGATGGCGAAGTATTGGAAATTTCATTGAACACCGTCAAAGTACAAAATTTTGATAAAACCATAGTCACCATTCCGAGTTATGCCTTGCTTACTTCCGGCTTGAAAAACTGGCGCGGAATGCAGGAAGCCGGCGGCAGAAGGGTAAAACGCAGCATTATTATTGACATCAATAGCATCCAGACCTGCAGTCAGGGCTTATTGGAAAATCTGCAACAAGTGGATTCCATCATGGATACAGTGCTTGCGCAAATTTCAGAGAAAAGCTCTCAACAAACCAACGCCGGGATTTTTCGAGCTTATTTACAGGCTTATCTGCGACAACATCCTGGTGTACATAAAGGAATGAAAATCCTGATCAGGCATTTACAAGGAACAACGACAGGGCTGCCCATTGAATTGTATTTCTTTACAAATGAAATCAATTCAGAAAAATACGAGTCCATACAGGCAGACATCTTTGAGCATCTCTATGCATTGATGCCGCGTTTCAATTTGCGTGTCTTCCAATCTCAAAACTGAACAAGCCATTGATTCCATCCATTATTTGCACCATAAGACTCTTTTAATACGACGCGGCTATAATAGTCTCATGTCAAGGCATGGCGGCATGATTCACCAGCCATATTGTGGTTTGATTCGCCGTTCAATACGCCAGTCAATTATAACTATAAGTAACAGAGCATCAGGATATTTATGCTTAGAAATTCTAACAAACATCTTAATAATGAACATAACAACGCAGTGAATGAATCTGATTCGGAATTATCAACATTCAGGATATATCCACTTGAAGATTTCTCGCCATGCTATCCTAAATTGTCCGGAACCCGTCCTGGCTGCCTGGGGAAAATGTCCGGGAGCGAGAGTACGCAGATGCTTAAAATCGAGGATTTTGCTTACCCATTATCCTGCACAAATGATATGGATGAATCAGTCGCAATGGAAAGCCTCAGCAGCCATCTGATTCGAACGATCTTTGGTTCAGGATACGCAGCAGTGGTCGATCTCATCGAAATAAATGGATCGAAAACCAACCCTGTCATGATACAATTTGATTATCTGCCAAGCAAAAAAAGTCAAAAAAATGTCACGCACAAAATAGCCGTAAACAGCAAATACGCAGTTTTGTCCCAATGGGATGAGCACACTGAATCCCTGTACAACTTTGAATTCGGCAGGACCAGGCCTGCAACCCGGCAAGAGATGGAATTTGCCATCCAGATAACCCACATACAAACCATCGCCAGATTAATTAACATGGATGATTACAAACCTGAAAATATCGTAAGAAGACGCGATGGAAGCGTGTTCCTGGTTGATTGCGCAGCAAATTTTTGCGGGTTTCAGTGGGTCAAGGAGTTATTGCATCCAAAATTCATGATTCACAACCTGGGACACTATTTTATAAAGGAAGCAGCCTTGCAGATCATACGACAATTTTCCGCCTGCAATCCTGATGAAGCGATCATTAAAATCTTAGATCAGTTTTCCATGGTCTTGAGCTCAAAAACCCGTGAATCACTGTTAGATAATATTTTAAAAACACAAAAATCATGCAAGGAATTGTTACTGGTTCAAAAACAGATGGACGATGAGAATCTATTCTTCAGCAGGAAGAATAATGACAGCGACAAGCCAGATATGGACATGCCTCTCGAAAAGAAAAGTTTGGATTTCTTCCTGATTTGATCCTGACTGGATTAAATGTCCAGAATGATATTCTTTCCATGAATTGCCCGATCGTATCCACTAATGGATACGGAAATCGGATAAATCAAAGGGGGCTTTAAGCCCCCTTCCATATGCTATTTAAGAGATTGTGCAATTGATCCGAATTTCCAGATCTTCCCGTCAGACACAGTCACTTCACTGTTTTTGGAAACACTGTTGTACTGCTCTTGTGTCAATGTAAAGGTCAGCTCTTTCAATGCGGTAACGTCCGTATACCGGCTTAATGTAAACTTCTTGTCACCGATCTGAAGGACTGGAAGACGGTTCGTCACCGGGAATGGCACCTGGCTGGCGAGACTGATTTCAACTGCCGGTTTACCAGATATGGCAAAGCTCTTGCCCATGACACGTATACTGCGTATTTTGTTCAAGCTCGCAGGAACATACTCAGGCTGCTGTCGGACAATGTTACGCACTGCATATTCACGTATCATTTTCATGGCGGAAGTAGTTGTGTTCGTATCTGCAGCCGCAAGCTTGCCTAGCCCTGTCTGTTTATGCAGCCGGATATTGCCTAAGTAAAGAGCGCCTGTTCTTGTTTTATCAAAAATAAATTTGACGCCATGGACTTTAGACAAGTCAATTCCCTGGAATGCAGTCAACGGAACACGCACTGTCTGCAACACATTGTTATAACCGCTCCCCGGACCATTGACGATAGCATAATCGCTTGCATGTACAGCTTTTGATACAAGACCGGCCGCATCTTCAAGAGCAATGTCAAAATCCGTTGCCGTCTCCGTATTCTTTTCATTTGCCATACGCGCGATACGAAAATCCAGAGTTGCGTAGCTGCGGACATCACGTCCTTGCCCGGCTCCGGCCCAGACCGCTTCAAAGAATGTATCAGGTCCCGCGGCATTCCAGATAATGGTAGCAACGCGTTGCGGACGATATTGATCCAGATTGATATGCTTGATCTCGATCTGATTTGCCAGATTCTGATTTCCGGAGCTATTTACTCCTGTATCCTTGTCGAAATCATCAAACACCTGCATTTCCGTTGAACCCGGTGAAGGTGTAAAATCCCGGTCCACCTGGGTAATCCGGGTCACAACATCCGGCAAGGTATGCAGAGGGTTAAAGTTCTTGTTGTATGCAGGGTCTGCATCTGGACCCAGATGACTTCTAAAGAATGCCGGAACACTCGCCAAGGCGATATTCTGCTGTTTCTCGGAATAACTGCCATTTGTATCGAAAATGGGAGTGCCCGCACTGCAACCGTATGAGTCACTGCTTTGCCATTCTGTATTAAAGAAGTTATGGTTTGCACCCCAAACTTCATAAAGTGATTTTTGAGCATTTGGATTTTCGGAATAATTGAGCAGCATTCTTTCAAATGGATAACGGCCCTCAAGGTCAGAAACATCACCATCACACATGGGCAGCAACTGATTCCAGACCGTGCCATTTGCATCCAGCACGCGCGATGTCTGGCCATCGACCGCACCAATTTCATAAATGGCCTTGATTGATAATCCAGGAATTTTTTCCTGCCATGGACTGCCTTGATCCAGATAGAGGTTATATGCCGCTCTCACACCTTCACCACCACGCGAGTGGCCCAACAATCCAACCGAGGAAAAATCGATTTTGCCGATTAAACCCTGAGAACCCAGGCCCAATGATGCCGGCGCACCGCCTTCTGTATTCCATTTATAGAAAAGACTGAGATGTTTGAGTACCAGCCTTCCTCTTGCCAGATTTAATCCGTCATCACCCTCTACGCCCCAGCCGCACGTGATGCCGCGATTCGCATTGATGGAAGTAACAACATATCCCCAGGACGCCAGATTTTTAGCCAGGTAATCATAACCCTCGTGGTTTGGAACGGGAACCGATCCCTTGGGGCACATGCCACTTTCAGTATACTCGCAGCTATTATCATGACGTGGATTGGCGCCAGTGCCGCAAGTAGCATGATTGCCATGCAGCATTACTATCAAGGGTGTTTTCTTCGAAGCACTCTCGATATCCTTTGGATAAAACACCTTGCCCCATATCTCGGTCATTCTGTCCGGCAAGACATCCTGGTCAGTAGATGCCGGAAATCGGTATTCGGCAGATGCCACGTCATGCGGGCCCTGAAGTGTAGAATCAGGTGCCTTGCCGGAATTGACTGGATTATCCGCGAAAGCGCTCGCAACAGGGGCAAGAACGATAGATAGGCAAGTGAGTAAGAGCTTAATATTATTCATGTTAACATCCCATGTGATTGAATTTTCATTAATGTGTCAAGGAAAAAACTGACGCAAAAGACACGCGTTCAGCTCTGCTATATTCATCCCGGAGTCTGTGACCTGCAAAAGTATCGCCGAAGCGTAAATAAAAAAAACGCGAATTTCAATAGGTAACATTGAAACAATCCCTGCAATTCGCAATTCTTGTCGCGCCATTTGCCAACGACTCGCATATTTGCATGATTTGGTATTAAAATGGGTAACATCTACAGCACTGCATCAGAAAAGCTGTTACATTCAAAATATATTCACAAAGGGCAGCATAACCATCAATGCTGAAGCAAAAGACAATTTCGATGTGACTGTAAAGATTGATCAGGATGAAGATGAACAATAAGATTGTAAACAACGGAATCACAATGCGGATATTTTCGAAGACGATTATATTTATATTCTTCTGTTGTACAATACAGTCTGTTTTCACATCAGCCAGCGCCGCAGCACTCCATACCTTCACAAGCAAAACCTATCATTATTCCATCCAATACCCGGCCGATTGGAAGCTGTATGACAAGGGTAAAGGTGTTGTTGTATTTAAAAGCACGACAAACAATCAGCAGCATGAAGCAATGGTGAATATCCAAACCATCTTTACCAAAAAAGGCGGCGGGAAATATGCTTCAATCAAAGACTTGATGGATGATTTCTGGTCGCAAGTGCCAATGCATACGCAAGCCGCGCATTTTCTGGAACGCAATCCTGTCATCCTCATTGAGCCAGACGGAACAAAACTTTCCGGTGAACAGACATTATTTACATTCAGGGAAGACGGCAAATCCTACAAGCAGTGGCAGACAATGATAATGAGCAGAGATGGAATACTGTTTCAGGCATTCGCTTATCGTTCAACTGCGGCAGATTTTGCTGCCAGCTATCCGCTTGCAAAAGCCATGTTTGCATCATGGATCATATATTAGTAAAAACGCAGCATTGTTAATCGATAGCAGCAAGACTATACTGAATATATACAGTAATGACAGGATTACGTATATGAAAATCAATTTCCCGAACAAGATTGGATTCATTCTCCTCGGTGTCTATTTGATTCTGATCGGAATTAGCGCCGTGCTTCCGACAATTACCGTTCCCAGTATTGTATACAGCATTCTTGCCCTGGCTGCCGGGATTCTCATTCTTATTGGTGTCTAGACTTTTATCTACCGGCATCATCTATCACTCCCGCCAGATTCTATGGTAGTATTGTGCGCTCATTTTTTTTAATAAATTATACTTTTTATCACTCCTTAAATTACATACGTCTGACACAGCCTCAGGAGCACAAATATGTTGCAAATTTATGTCACACCTCTGTCTTCGGCAGCAAACAAGGTGTTGTATTTGGCAAATTACCTCAATCTTCCCTACGAAAAACACACTATCAATCTCTCCAAAGGCGAACAAAAGCAGCCTGCCTTCCTTAAGATCAATCCTTATGGAAGAGTCCCTGCCATCAACGACAACGGATTTTGCCTTGCCGAAAGCAATGCCATCATTCGCTACCTGGCCGACAAGCATCAGTCCCCTGTTTATCCCAAAGACCTGCAGCAGCGCGCGATGGTAGACCAATGGATAGATTATGCGAGTCAACACGTCATGCTCGCGCTCGGCAAGATCATGTATAACACACACTTTTATCAATCCTCCGGCAGCCCCATTGATGAACGTTCGTTAGAGGATGGCAGAAAATTTATTGGCATCCATTTGCCTAATGTTGAAAATCAGCTTAGCCAGCATTCTTTCGTGGCCGGCGATTCCATGACCCTCGCTGATATTGTCATGCTGTCAGCACTCGATGTCTGTGAAGTATGCAATGTCGATCTCTCTTCCTACAAACACATTGTAGCGTGGAGAAAAAAATTAATGAATGAACCATTCTATCGTAATCTGCATGAAAATTTTGCCGCCACATTCAATCAGATCACCGGCAAAACAAACGCAACAGCATAATTACCCTCATCATCCTTAATTGACGACAAGAGGCTGGACAGGCCTCTTGTCGTCATGTTCAATGATATAACCATCTGTATTTTAATTTTGATATGGCATAAAATTTCAGAGACAAAACCGGGCAGGATAATCATGCCATATAATCATGCCATCACATAAGCAGCAGGGATAACCATGTCAGCAGTCGTCATCACCGGTGTTTCAACAGGCATTGGACATGCCTCCGCAAAACTATTCACGCAGGAAGGTATCACCGTTTTTGGCAGTGTAAGAAGCGCCGCCGACGCCGCCCGATTGCAAAATGAAATGGGCCCCCTCTTTCATCCATTGCTATTTGATATAACCAAGGAAAACGAAGTCAAAGCAGCAGCGCAAGTTGTGCGTGAAAGTTTGCAGGGAAAAACACTGTGGGGATTGATTAACAATGCCGGCATTGCCGTCCAGGGTGCTTTCTTTAACCTGCCTGTCAAGGATTTTCAAAAACAGCTTGATGTTAATCTGACAGGACAACTCATTGTTACCCAGGCTTTTCTCCCTCTTCTTGGCACAGATGCAACACTTGACGGCCCTCCCGGCAAAATAATCAATATCAGCTCAGTTTCAGGAAAAAATGCCTATCCCTTTATGGGCGCCTACGCAGTTTCCAAACATGGCCTGGAAGCATTTTCAGAAAGTTTACGCCGGGAATTAATGATTTTTGGCATTGATGTTATCATTGTCGGTCCGGGCGCGATTAAAACTGATATCTGGGACAAAGCAAGACGGGAGCCATTTCCGCCAGGCTTAGACACATCTGTTTATTTCAAGGCAGCCGCAACACTCAAAGAATACATGTTAAGCAACGCTGAAAAAAATGGCTTGCCGGCAGAAACTGTCGCAAGTCTGCTGTTAAAAATCATGCGCGACAAGCACCCGAAAACGCGCTATGCACTCGTGCCACAAAAATTTATCAGCTGGACACTTCCCAATTTTCTACCCAGACGATGGGTAGACTGGATCATCGCCAGAAAATTTGGTTTATTGAGAAAACGCTAGCCGCGCTGCCATGATTTATTTGGTTAAGACAGATATGTATTTTTCCTGGCTTGCATCGTTCTCAAGATGAAGCACAAACGCAGGTATTCTGCCCATGACGGTATAAAAAAATACTTTTTCTGTTGTTTCAACAAATCCGCATCGTCCGTCCGGATCAGCGATCGGGCTGCCGGTCGCTACCTGAATTTGCATTTGTTCCGACAGGTTCTTGTTTACCGTCTTAATCGTAACCGTCATTTCTTCCTCTGAAAGCGGAAACTGAAACTCTCTCGACATTGGAATGGGCCAAACGATGACGAAAACACCGCCCGGTTTCAATAATTCAGCGATACGATTCATTGCTGCCTGCCTGTTCTTTGGCTCGATATATTGCCAGGCTGCTATCGAATAAATAATATCAAACTGGCCATTGATATTTTTCAATTCAGGCAATGAATCAACAACAAAGTTCAGATTCGGATTGTGATACCGTTTCTTTCCCTCTTGTATCATTTCCTCAACTGGCTCTACAGCTGTGACCTCGTGTCCCATTCCGGCAATAAAATCGGCATGCACCCCTGTTCCAGCGCCCACATCCAGAATGGTCAAAGGTCTATTCAGGGTTTCATGGAGATCGCTGATCTGGGGAAGCAGATGTTGCAATAATGCTAACCGCCTGGAGCTTCCAAAAAAACTGGCAAAATCCGTAGCTGCGCCTTGCTGATAATATCTTTTTGATAACATGGTATTCTCCGTATCCGGATACAAGAACCGAATATTTATTTTGTATTTGTATATTTAAACGGATTGTTTATTTCTTTCTTATTTGAACCAGCATCCTGTTCATCTGATCCTGAATTGACATTTTGACCAGCCAATGGATTGATCAAATCCGACAAAGCCAGTCGTTGCGATTCAAGTGAAGTGATAATCGAATCCAGCTTTTCGGGATCTGTTGTGTTGGCAGTGGATTCCAGCATCACCATATCCACCAGACTTTTTCTCTCCGCTTCGATGGCTATGATAATCGCTTTAACTTTGGTGATGATAATCGTACCGAACCCAGCCTGGCTGGAACCTGTGGCGGTTATTTCCTGGTACCTTGATTTAATTGCAGCTGCAATTGATTTTAGCCTGTCCGCATAGGACAAGGCATCCTCGGCTGTTTGCGGTCCAGCAGGGACTGGTTTGACTTGCGCTATCATGTCATTGAGTTCTAATATTGATGCAGCTGGCTGTTCAGCAGCAGCCACAAAACTGCAAACAAAAACATTGAATAACAGCAGCGCGCCGCAAATACAATTTCCCAACCAACCTCTGCGTTTCATTTCATGTCTCCATTCAGTAAGCATCAGACAGACTGACCCAGTCTGTTATTGATGAGTGCATTGATCACGCCGCATCCCAAGCGAGGTATTATCATTACTGGCATGAGACGCAAAATTGACGGACTCATCCCAGCTGTCTTCCTGTGACCTCCCGAAAATTCCCGTTGATTGATAATTATCTTTCAGTATCGTGCTCACAGTTGACGATGACAAGCGCTTTTGCCTGTAGCTCTCCGTCTTTTCCAGTGTTTCACGTGCGAGCCTCATTTCCGTTTCTCCGCTGCATAATCGATACTGCGCGGGAACTGCCGCCCCATTCCATAACAGATGATATAACCCAGGATCCTGATAAGAGATCGATGAGAAATAAGGCAGCATGTCCAATGAGCTCGCCAGCGAATCATTTAACTGCAACCCTTCGACCAACGGCGCGCTGCGTTCAATTTCGGTTTTCAAATGTTCCGGATCAGGCAGCTGTTTTCGACCGGAAATATATTCACATGCCATGGCTGCCTGGAGTTCTGCTGATGGAAACACAGCACCCAAACCCTGATATGTCAAAGCAATAAAAGCCAGATTGGGGAATTCCGGATGAAAAGTATGCTTATAAAGCGAATAGGTTGGCATTTCGAGATTAAACTTGTGCAATAAATCCTTATCAAAAAAGGACAAGTCTACTGTATATCCGGTACAAAAAATCACGCTGTCGATTTCTTCCCGACGCCCGCTTTTGAAAACGACTTCCGATTTTGTAAAATGTGAAATGTCATCTTTTACCGGCCGGATTTTGCCTGCATCAATTTTTTGTATATAGGTATCAGCAACAACCACACCAAACCGGTCACGGTCTGTCATATACCACGCAGGAATCCTGTTCTGTCCCTGACATAAACGCTTGTAATAATCATAATGATCACTGAGTGAAAAAGCACTTTGGCGTGCCCGTGTCTTGATTAAATCATGCGGCAATGCAGGGCCAGTCAATGACAGGCCGGTCGGGACATTTCTTGGCATGATCCAGCGAGGACGGCGTATGGAATGGATGACATGATCACAGGTCTCAGCCAATGTTTCCGAGATAGATGTACCGCTTGTCGAACCGCCGACAACAAGCACCGTCTGGCCTTTAAAATCCTGCCCGTGAAATTCGGAACTATGCAATTTCACTCCACCGAAATCATTTAACCCTTTAATATCGGGCAAAACCGGCTTGCCGTATTTGCCGCTGGCGACAATCACCGCATCGTAAAATTCTTCTTTTTCCATTCCATTATCTGTATATACGACTAACCATTTTTTTTCTTTCTGGCTGACATGCAGCACACGATGATGCAGTTTGATGCAGGGATGGAGATTAAAATGCTGCGCATATTTTTCGAGGTATTCGCACATATTTTCCGTTGTGGGAAAATCCGGCATTTTCTCATCCCATGGAAAATCAGTGAAAACACCGGTGTACCGGGAAATATTGACGAGCATCTGCGGCCAGGCTAATCCGCTCTTGCGCCAGACACCGCCAATTGAGTCAGCCATTTCAAAAACGCTAGCCTCAAGTCCTCTCTCCCGCGCCGCCTTTGCGGCAGCAAGTCCAGCCGGCCCAGCTCCAATAATCAATACTTTCATATAGATAGCTCGCTTTGTGTTTCGAATTTTTTATTTGTATATGAGCTGCAGGCTCAGTTAAGCGAAGGCATTATACAATAAAAATACACGACTTACCTGATGTGATCCTGCAGGCTAACAGATTTTAAACATTTTTGAATATATGTTTTAATCGTATACAATATCGATCAAAACTATCATGACTTTCAAATTCCTTACGAGGCACGAGACACATGGAATCCAGAGAAGCGCTTTCTGTTAATCCTTTTGATGAATACCTGCCTGATGAGCTGCTGCAGCATGTGCTCCTGTTTACCAATCATGAAGGCGCTGCGGTATCTAAACGTTTTGCGGCAGCAGACAAGGAAATCACCAACCAGAAAGCGGATCTCTTCTTTCACGACTACCTTGCAGCGAGGGCAATCAACTTTGAAAAAATCAACCCGCGCCGCGCACTCAGTTATATCACCACCTTTGCTCTCCACAGCCTGCCCCGTATCTCCGACTCAACCATGAAAACAGCCTGTGTTGGCGTCCTGCTATTACAATTATTTGAAATCATGCACTACTATACCAGCCATCAGCGGCTTTCATTTACTATGGAGCGAGAGGAAGATGCTCTAGAACATACAATCTACAATGCAGCTTTTAATCATGAAACCAAATCGCGTTATCGAACGGCGATATCAGAGGATGACCTCGAAAATATAAAAGATGACGCAAACGACATATTGTCTTTCGCAGCCGGAACCGATGCACCAATCAGGACACGATATTTCGCTCAAATGGTAAATTTCTTGATACAGGATTTCAAATCAGGCCTGAAAGAGGCAAGTCAACACATAGGCGGCAGTCATCACCACCTTCTCATGTTCGGCGCCAGCGAGACATCAATGCAGAAATTTTTACGCCTGACAAATATGTGCGTCTGCCTACTCGAAAGTTTTCTGCTTCCGCCGCAACCGAAACTGGTTACCTGTGTTTTGGTATGATATCAATCTGAGAAATAAGAAATAAATGCTGGCTGCATGGCATGTATCCGCTATCAAAACAACCGGTTTGAATATATTATAATTATTTGTTTCTTGTGCTGCGCTTCAAAATCAACAGGGATGATGATCAATGAGACATATTTTATTAGGTATAATCTTAAGCACCATATCTGTCCATTGTCTCGGTGTGACCGCCGAAAAACACTGCCGCTGCCAGCCCAATCAGCCCTGCTGGCCCGCAGCGAGCGCCTGGTCAAACCTGAATAAGCAAGTACACGGACGCTTGATTCAACCCGTACAACCCATTGCAGCCTGCGAAGCAGACGCTAACAGTCCGGCATGCACTACTGCAATAAAAAACATCCATAATCCCTACTATATTGAATCAAACCCGGGAGCCACTCAAAGCCAGGGCTGGATGAATGCCTGGAAAAACAGTCCAAGCGTTTACGCTGTTGCCGCTCAGAGCGCCAACGATGTAGCCGCTGCGGTCAAATTTGCCCGCAAATATCATTTAAAAGTTGTCGTCAAGGGCACAGGCCATGATTATCTGGGCCGTTCAAATGGAGCAGATTCACTGCTTATATGGACGCACAACATGCGGCAAATTCAGATAAATGACCGCTTCATCCCCTCCGGCTGTCACGACAAGCAAGGAATACCAGCCATTACTGTTAGCGCTGGCACCCGGTGGCTGGAAGCCTATGGCGAAGTCACTACCCGACATCATCGTTATGTTCAGGGCGGCGGATGCGCAACAGTGGGCGCAGCCGGCGGATTTCCACAAGGCGGGGGTTTTGGCAGTTTTTCAAAAAATTTCGGGACCGGAGCTGCAGGAATATTGCAGGCAGAAATCGTCACTGCAAATGGTGAAATCGTCACTGCAAATCGCTGCCAGAACCAGGATTTATTCTGGGCCATCCGCGGCGGCGGCGCAGGCACATTTGGCGTCGTTACCAGACTAACATTAAAAACCCATCCATTGCCGGATAATTTTGGCAGCCTGCAGGGAACCATTACTGCAAAAAATGATGCCGCTTACAAGAAATTGATAGAAGAATTTCTCAAATTTTATCGTGAAAAATTAAACAATGAACATTGGGGCGAGCAATTCTCTTTTCATCCTGATAATACAATCAAACTGGCCATGGTTTTTCAGGGATTAAATAAAAATCAGGTACAGGAAATATGGATCCCATTTAAAAAATGGATCCAGGAACACGCTGAAGAATACACATTCACAGACAACATTATCGTCATGCCTGCCCGTCACTGGTGGGATTATCGTTATCTGGAAAAGCATTATCCCCAATATATTACATTCAATACAGAGAATGACGCGCAGCCCGGCCAATTCTGGTGGACATCAAACAGTAATGAAGTTTCAAAATACTGGTATACCTATCAGTCATGGTGGTTGCCGCTCGCTTTACTGGATAATGACCATATCAAACAGCTCGGAGAAACTTTTTACAAGGCGTCGCGCCTGACGTCAGCCACATTGCATATCAACAAGGGGCTGGCAGGTGGATCCCCCGAGGCCATCAGGCAAACAGCCGCAACAGCGACCAACCCTTCTGTCAACAACGCAGCAGGTCTCATCATCATGTCTGCAGGAAGCAATACCGTGTATCCAGGCGTGAAAGGCCAGTCTCCTGATCTGAATGATGCCGCGATCGCCAGCCAAAAAGTCACGCAAGCCATGCAGCTATTTGTTCAAGCTGCGCCAGAGGCGGGCACCTATGTCAATGAAGCTGATTATTTTCAGAAAGACTGGCAAAAAGCTTTTTGGGGTAACAATTACCAGCGTTTGCTAGCCATCAAGAAAAAATATGATCCCGATGGTATCTTCTATTGCCACCACTGCGTTGGCAGTGAACTATGGACCCGGAATGGCATGTGCCGTGTGAACAGCTAGACCGCCAACTGACCATTCAGCCAGGTCGATCATGCCACTTCCAGGCAATGTTCGCCGCTGTAATCCGCGGAAATCTTGCGCATGATTTCCTGATACAAATCAAGGCGGACAGTCTTGTGTAATTCGATGATCTTGCGCGACACATAAAGCGATGGGCTGATGTTTTTTCCTATTGCGATCTCGTATACCACTTCTTCAGGGATATTGGTATATACCGCAATTCCTGCCATGGTATATTCGCCTGATCTTATCAAGTCATGAATAATAAAACGTATAAAGCTGGCTTCCATCATCATTTCATCCCTATTTGAATTATCGTTCATCAAACTGAAATCACTTATGAATTCATGCTCAAAGCGGTCCTTGAGATAATCGCAAAGCGAACAGAACAGGACAGCTTCAAGAATGACATTCTCTTCTTTCGATAACCGGGCTGGATTGACGCCAATGATGCGGCATAAGAATTCCATTGCTGGCATGATATGACTCTCCCTGATATATATTCCGGATCTTGCACTGTCTCCATCTGTCCAATGCTTGATTCCCTGATCGCGATTGCACGCGCACCTATCGTATTGATGTGCTATCAAACCACTCTGTGAAAACGTTTGATAGCGGATTATTTACCAGATTTTTTGGCATGAAAATTTAACCTCAAAATTTTATCTATAAATTTTCAGTGTAAAATTTTTGCCTGCAGTCTCTGCACTGGCAGAAACAACCTTTGACAATTCTAGTAAGTGCTGCTGTGGTTAAGTTCGCAACCCGACAATATCGTTACTCAAAAACAGGTCGCTGACCTCACCAGCATTGATAAAATGTCCATGTCTGATTTGACAGGCACATTATTGAAAAAGAAAATGCTGCGCCGTGCTCCTCACTGCAGAGACGGGCGAGCGTATTCACTGACCTTGACAGAGAAAGGCCGGCAGCTTGTTTTAAAAGCAGTTCCCGTGGTGGAAGGCATTGATGCCATGTTTTTCAGCAAAAACACACCCAGTCTCATACAACTAATTCAAAACCTGAGATATTTGCTCGATAAATAAATGACAAGGATTTGCCAGCCAACCATGCCCGCATGCGGCTCATACAGCAGAATAGGATGATTGTAGTATCGGCATGGTTTCCTTGCGCTCGTCATCCTGATTAACCATATGACTGTCAAAAGCGCTGAACAAAGTATTACATAACTTTGCCGCTGATGGCTGCTCATACGAACGTTTGACATCAACCAGTGTGTGCAGAGCATTGTACGCAGCCAGGAGTGTGACAAGCCACAACATGACATTCGCGGGCGTAATCCTGTCTCCATAATCAAATGTCTTGGCATCAGCATAAACCTGGATCAGCATGCACTCGATATAGTGTGAAGCCGCTGTCATGACCGCCAAAACAAGGCTGATAGGATATTTTTCATAATCAGTATGAACGTCATTGTACAGCTGCTTTAATATGTCCTGAATATCTTCTTCGGCATCCGCGCTCCAGTTTTCAAGACGGACAATATTCGCCTCAGTGACATGATGCGCCCTGAGAAAATCACGCGCCTTTTCCTGGTCATGCCTGAACCGCGCAATAATCATCTCCGTTGATAACTTGGTTGTGCCCGAGTTTAAGGCATTGCCTGGATAATCAAGATCCGATGATTGATAATTATTAAATAACTGATAACCCATGTTGACCAATGACGCCGCTGCCGTCACTGCCGCTGAGCCATAGCCACCGAGAAATTGATTGAGCGGAACCTTGAAGATACCCCCCAGGGCGAAGAATGTCCCCCCTATTCCACCTGCTATTTGCCTTGATCCTCTGAAGGCGGAACCGATATTCAAACGTTCAAGAACGGATTTTAATCTCGAAAACATGCATGTATCCTCGTCGTGTTTTGCTGATTCATTAATGATAATCGGGAAACATCTGTCTCTGCTGTGAGAAGGCAGCACCCATATTCGGATTAACCGATTCTTTTCTGCCTGGTATATCAGGGGATGCTTATGAAAAAGCCCAAAACTGATTCTTAGGTTGAAGCAATTTGAGCATATTTTGTTTCAAAATGTCAATTATTCACTTTATCTTCTCACTGGATGACGTGTGAAACAAATTCGTTCCTGAGGTAATATATTGATAATACTCATGGAGGGTGTATTTATGCGGCGTCTTGTGAGTCTCGTCTGTTCCCTAGTCCTGGTCATTACTGCCGGTTTTCCTGTTATCCTGTTTGCAGATGACACAATCAACATTCCCATTCTCTGCTATCACAATCTCAATCCTAACGTACCAGGCAGCATGAATATGACACCCAAAAAATTCGAATCCCAAATGAAATGGTTAAAAGACAATGGGTTTACCTTTATTCCCTTAAAGGAAGCTGTCGATTATTTGCAAGGCAAACGCGACGCTCTGCCGGCAAAATCCATTGTCATTACTGCCGATGATGGCTGGCAGTCTGACTACACATACATGCTGCCTGTCATCCAGAAGTACAATATTCCTGTCACCTTATTTATTTATCCGCAAACGATTTCGGAAGGCAAACACGCCCTGACGTGGGATGAACTGAAAAAATTACAGCAAACGGGACTGTTCGATATTCAGGGACACACCTATAGTCATCCAAACTTCAAACATGAAAAAAGAAGGCTGTCAGCTGCAAGCTATGAAAAATTTGTGCAGCATGAATTAGTCGATTCCAAAAAAATACTGGAAGACAAGCTGAATATAAAAATTTCTTACCTGGCATGGCCGTTTGGCATTTATGATCCCTACCTGGAAAAACAGGCAGCTGACGCAGGTTATGTCATGGCATTCAGTATTGATGCACGTGCCGCCAATCGGAATTTCACGCCCATGGCTCAGCCGCGCTTCATGATTATCGATGCGCAATCCATGAAAACGTTTGCCGCGATTGCAAATAGCGCAAACATCAAAAAACCGGTGATGGCCAAGAATAGCCATTAAAATGCGAAAATGGATTTATTGACATGAAAATAACATTTTGGCATTAGTTAATGCCCGGATTTTTATGACCCCATGACAGCCAATCTACCAGCAGCCCGAAACCGCACAACGGCAAATGCTATAATAATAAATAGCAGCACGAGGAAACACATTATGCAAAGCTCTGACAGGGAAAAAACCATCAAACCTCTTTATGTTATCCGGAAAAAACCAGGTGCGAAAAGCAGCATATATGATGAACTGATAGCACACCTTGAGAACAAGGGTTTTTTGAATGAGCCGCATACGATTGAAATCAATGATGATGGCATCCATTTCCAACATAATCTCAAGGAAATCTCCATTTTTTTGTACGACTTCCTGCAGGATATTCTTGATCATGACAAAATCCATCGTCTCAGCTTCCTCTTTAAAGATGTTCCGCCTGGTTTCAACGAGTACTGGTTGTTTGACATGAAAGCCATTAATGAATCTGCAGGAATTGAGATTCATAAATATCAGCAGGATTCAGTGCTCAACAGGGCAAGGCAAAAAAGAAAAGCCGTAAAAGATCAATTCAAGGATACTGATTTTGAAGAAATGAAAATGCGGGATCATCCGGTTAAAGCAGAGCGCGCTTCCACTGCCAATAAACAATTGCTGGAACAGTATTCCCATCATGATGGCGTATGCATTGGCGAACATCATCACAGGCACGATCACAAAAAATTTCTTGTCTCGGCACTACCTTCGTTATCCAGAACCGGCATGACCGATTTATTTGTTGAATTCAGTTTCTACGACACACAAAATCAGTTATATCAGTATTTTCATGAAACAGGTTTGATGCCTGCTACCTTGTTGGCCTATCTGGTAATGGAAGACAAAAATCTTGGTTTAATTCCCAAAGATCAGGATGATCTGATTGCCACATACCAGTCTCAGCCCTATTCAAACCTGGGAATTGTTGTGATGGCGCAAATGCAGCAAATCAGAGTGACACCTATCGATCAGACAGATACCTATGACAGCATGAGTACCCACCTGGCGAAGGGTCTGGAGAAATTCGGCAAGAAACGTAATTTATCAATGAATCCAGCCGCAGCCGGGATTATTGAAGCAACCCGGAGAGAAAAATTCATTGCCCTGGTTGGCGAAGATCATAATATCACCAATGTTGCATCCAGGTCGCCCGGTCTTTCCGCCCTGCTGGATATCCCAAATATAAAATTGAATGATTTTGAAAATTTCGAGGAGTGTGATGCTTTTACGCGGGCACTTCTTGTACATAATATCAGTCGTGTGTTAATGGGAAAGCCGGTCAGGGTTTACTCTCAACCTGCTTATTTCCCTGAAGATGATCCTGTCACTTGTCAAAAACTGATTTATTTGCTGGAACTGAAGAGCGAGCTTGATGCGATTACATGGAAGGACAGGCATATTGCCATTCTCAAGCAACTGCTGGCCATGCTTGATCATGTGAACAATACAGATGCGATTAATTCGTTATTCCGATCCGCTGTGAATGAATTACAGAATGCTCATGCTGCCAACAAAAAAACGGATGAAATGCGGACATTCTATCTGGATAAATTTTTGCAGGGTACGGATGTAGTTAACTCTGGGTATCGCCGGGAAAATTTTCCTGAAACCTGTCCACCAATTTTGAATGTGCAGACAACACGGAAGAGCATTGATGCGACAGAAATAAATGAGTCGGAAAAAATTGATCAGGATACAATCATTGATACCATCAGAAATGAATACATCATACAGCGTAAAAGATTCATCAAAGTGATAAACGGAAAAAAATTGGCTACCATGTTTAATCCAGACCTACAGGCTGAGATGGCAAAAGGAATCAAGAATGAATTTCTTCAATTAATTCGCGATCATCTGCCGGAATTAAATGACAGCACCAGGTTAAAGCTATTAGAAGAGATAAAGAAATGGGAAAATGAAAAAAAATTCATCCGGCATTACCGGATCCCGCACTTTTATAACGTATTCATTGATACTGATACCTGGCGCGAATTAAAAAAACTATTAACAACACCTTTGCAGAGAAAAAGCAGTTTGCAGATCTGACTCTGATCAAAATACGCCAAAGCCAGTATTGAGATTAACTCCATATCATTTTCCTATCAATTGGTTCGCTCTCTCACTTTTCGGCAAAATGGCTTCCGGAACGGCCAAACAGAATTGATCGACGTAAGATTCTTCACAAAGAGCCATACTGGCCGAAATTACCATGAAAGCCTGCCTCTCACAGGTGAATACTGTTTCCCGGTTGGCATATGTTCAGGCATCGTAACCGTTTGGCCATGTACATTACCAAATGGTTACATTAAAATTATTAAAGATCAGCGTACAATTTAAAAATGATCCCCAATTAAGGAAGCATGAATATGGATATTAAATGGAAATCAAAATTACTATTAGCCTTAATTTGCACAATTCCCGCTATTTCATTCGCTGCAAGCCAAAACACGATTACATTTAATAAATATGAAAATGCTGCTTGTAAGGACTATACCGGTACATGGACAGGATTCATTGTGGAACCCAAGTCAGCTAAATCTTGGCCTTTAGACGTAAGTTTATATAGTGCGAATTCAAAAATGATTGGAAATATTGATTCCCCCTCTCTAGGGATGGAAAAGCCACACAAAAAAATCTGGGCTAATTGTAAGAATGGAAAACTGACCAACATATTTTGGGGTGATAAAGGAGGGTGTGGAGGCTATTCCCAAGAAGGATTTCTAACAGACCAAAATGCTTTGATATTGAAATTACATTATGAAACTCTAAATGAAGACACTTATTACTTAGCATTCTTGAAAAAAGAAAATTCCAATTATTCATTACCAACTCCAGCAAATGAAAAGGATTTAGAGCCTGGAATAGTAAAAACATGCCATGCAAAATGGCAACATTAAACTGGACTGAGGGCCACAACATCCATAAAAAGATTATTCCTAGTAATGATTAATCCTTATTCTAAAATGCCTGTGATTTTTATTGGGCACGGCTCACCCATGAATGCCATTGAAACAAATGAATTTACGTTAAGCTTGGTATCATTGGCGAAAAGCATTCCACAACCCCGCGCAATTGTTTGTATCTCAGCGCATTGGTTAACTGAAGGGACATGGGTGACACACATGTCTAATCCAAAAACGATACATGATTTTTATGGCTTCCCCAAAGCGCTTTTTGATGTTCAGTATCCTGTGCCAGGATCGCCTGAGATTGCTGAATTGATCATGACAACTGTAGAAAAACCCAAAATACATCCTGATGATGAGATGTGGGGAATAGATCATGGAACATGGTCTGTGATGCGGCACTTATATCCTGATGCAAGTATTCCCACCATTCAATTAAGCGTCTATCTTGAACAACCTGGAGAATATCATTATCGAATGGGAAAACAGCTGCAATTTCTTCGTGATCATGGTGTGTTGATTGTAGGCAGCGGGAACATTGTTCACAATCTTCCACGTATTATCTGGGGTGACAATCCCAAGCCATACGACTGGGCAATTGAATTTGATACATGGATCAAGGAAAAATTACTTGCAAGAGATAATCAAGCTATAATAACGCAATACACAAATTTTGAAGCTGGAAGATTGAGCGTACCTGTTCCAGATCACTACTTCCCATTACTCTATGTATTAGGCGCAACGGATCAAGATGATGATCTTTCATTTGTGTATGAAGGAATACAAAACGGCTCCATTTCTATGCGCACATTGAAGTTTGGATAATTAAATAGCGATGTCAATGTCGATATTTAAAACTGGAAAAAGGATATTCTTTATTGTTCATGGTTACACAAGTCCGACTGCAATTTGAAATGTAACTTTCAATTTTATTAAAATATTAACGATCCAGTGAAGTGTTGCTTCGCGTCTTTACTTAAGTAGATGTAAATCTTTTCTCAAAAAATACATGCTTGAATTTTTATCAAAACCCTTTCGTTCAAACTCAACTGTAAAGCCTAATTTTTTATAGAATTCTAACGCTTCAAAATCCATCGTGTTGACTGCAATGAAATTGCAATGACCATCTTGAGCCAATTGTTCAGCATCTTTCATCAATTGCGAGCCATATTGCATGCCGCGCAAGGTCTCATCAATCCATAACAAGTCAACATAGAGACAGCCATAATAAATATATCCAGAACATCCACCTTTGATCTGATGCAGGTCGTCTCTGATAAAAAATGCAAATGGCTTTCCTGGCGGAAATCCTCTCACCTTTTTTGCATGCTCAGAAATGCCTTGCCAAATAATTTTTGTGTCATTATGTTCAGGCGCTGGATCATAAGAAATTGTGTACTTCATATTTTCATTTACTCGATTTTTATCTGTTCGTGGACATTGCCACCGACCTGGATGTTATTTGGCATTTTATAAGACACAATCATTTTCATCGAGAGGATGTACGTCTTGTCTCGAGGTTTAGCGTTCTTTATGGTTACGCCATTTAATGAAATGGGTATCACCTTTTAGGGGTATCAAAGTACCCCCTAAAATGCCCCCAAAACACACTGGATGTTGGGGGTATCAGTTGGACATGGTAGGACGCTGATTAAATAAAAAAGGCCTTTATTTCAGGCCCTTAGGATGTTTTTGGATGTCTTTAAATCAGAATTCAGTGGGGCGGCGGGAATCACTGTGGGGGTTTTTCTCGGGTTTTTGGCTGTGGGAGTGATTTTTGGAGTGAAAATTGTACCCCTGCGTGTACCCCGTGAAATTGGTACTGGCGGGGGAATTGAACCGGCAGCCTATGTACGCTGTTCGCGAACAGCGAACGCCTAACTATAACAAATCTTAAATTAAGTGTGTTCGTTTATTTTCAAAATATTTAATTAATTTATTTAATACATCGCTATGAATTTCTCCCCCACTTTGCTTTAACTGCCAAAGTGCGACTTCAGGAAACTCAAATAAAATTTGCGCTCTTTTTAAAGTATTGAATTCCTTACTTGCACCCGCTTCAATTCGTTGTAAAGTGGATTTTTTAATTTCAAAAGCTTTAGCTAAATCATGTTGAGATATACCTAATTCATTACGTAATTTAGTAATTTCATTAGGATCGAAATTACTTCGATAAACAGCTTCAAAAATAAAACTCGATGGCCCGCGTTTCCCAATAGAACCTAACAGAATGATAGGATTTTTTTCACTGGGAGAAATACCTTGAGAGTGGCAATAATCCTCATAAGCAGGATTAGATTTATCGGGAATTCTATCTTGCATTGATGGGAATAATTTATTTTTTTCAGATTCATGATGTAATTTAAAAAGACTAAGTTCCGGTCCAATGGGAATGGCATTTTTAGAACGAGCATATCTTTTATCGTAAACCAATTCAAAACGATTGGATTTTTTGTTATAAGTTAATTCTCCGACAAAAATTCTTCTTTTTCTGCCTTCATGAAAAATCTGTAATCGATTTTCGTCGAGATTAACTTGATGATTCATTTTTAAGCTCCTCATATCGCTTCTCGATTAAGGTTGTAATCGCGATCTTCATTAAATCGCTACAAAAACTTTCATCTATTAGCTGATAAAGCTGAGGCATCTTGATACTTTCATAGAATTCATTGATTTCATCTGAATAGCCTAGTCGTTTTAATTCTTTTACATAGTCACGCATACTTGGCTCAAATGTTTCACTTGTACTGATTTTTCCTTTTGGACTGAAATCAGCTTTTAACATATTTCCAGATTCAAGGCTTAAGTAAGAAACGTTGTCATAGATTGGAGAGAGCGACATACTTTTTGCTGTTAAAATGAATGCTAAATTTCTTCCATGCCGATCATGATTGCCAATTAATGCGTCAAATAATATAGTTTTAATGAGAATGCTAACATCATGCGGACGGCCAGTTTTTTCCATTATCGCACGAATAATTCCTTCGCAACTATGCTGATCATCAGCTCGATGGTGATAAATATGCTGTAAATCAGTAGGGATATCTTTTTTGATAAAGTTTTTTGTTACAAATGTAGGATCATCGTTAAAATTAATGAAATAAAATTCCGCTACTGGAATACCTAATAATTTGCCAATCTGATTACATAAATATTCCACTTCTGGAAGCTCTGGAGCCTCATCTTGTCTCATTTTTAATATGTAGGATTCACCATTGAGATCAGCAGAATATTTTTTGAACTTGCCATGAAAGAAGCTTGTGTTTTGGGGAGCTAAATTGGACTCTTGGTCAGAGGCGCTCGATCTTCTTTGTAGGCTTAAAAATTTGGCTGAGCTGGGTGCAGCAAACCATTCCATAAAGCATTTAGGATGCAAACCATAATGCGCAGAATCTAGCTCAACAATTTCTATCAAGCATTTGAGGCACTTCATATTTGACTCATTATAACTGGTTTATATATAAATCAATTATAAGTTAGTTTATATATAAATCAAGTTTGTTATGACTTATATATGAATCAACTTAGATTTACTTGAGGATATAGGCGGATTAGGTTAGATGTTGTTAGATAAAAAGTAAATATAAAAGCCATTATTTACAAAAACTTATTGAAGCAATCTGATCTCTCTGTATGTGTAATGGCGACTGGAATCACTGTGGGAATTTTTCTCGTTTTTTAGTTGTGGGATAATGTTTTGGTGAAAATATGCACTGCTGCGTATACCCCGAGAACTTGGCACTGGTGGGGGAAATTGAACCGGGGTTAGAGGTTATTTGGTATGATAATAGCTTAAAAGGGTAGAAATATATAATGGCTAAAGAAAAATTCCTATACCCCTTCAGTCAATGCATTACCAACCAGTCACCTTGCGTGTCACATGGTAGTGAAGATTTTATTGTTATCTATGCTGTTGAAGATCATGATATATCATATCACGAAGATAGTATAATTTTTGGGTATTTAAATGCAGCTGAAAGGTTAATTCAATCACTATATTCTAGAGATCATGCAGGGAATAAACCCCATGCAGGTGATGATAGGATTTCACTTCCACTTCTTCACTTATATTCTCATGCGCTAGAGCTTTCTTTAAAATCCACAATTACAACAATTTCCAATCACGCTACTATATGCCAGCGAATAAATAATATCCAAGATACTATAGAGAAGACCTTGTCTTCGCATAGCTTGGGAGCTTTGGTTGATGCATTAATAAAAATAATTCCAAATGATAAAAATAATCAGCATTTTTTTAAAGAATTTGAAGCCATTGCAGAGTTCATAAAAGAATTCGATCAATATGGCGTAGACTCAATAAGTACACGGTATATTTTACAAAAACGAAAACAACAAAAACATGAGATTTACAAAAAGCAGTCATTCCTCATACCTAGAAATATGCATGAGAATGTTAAGACCATATTATATAGTCTAGCTGATTACATTGAAGGCTCACATCTGTGGTTATGTCAAAATGGTGACTTCTCACAGAAAAAAATCGATGAGCTTAATTCAGTCTTATCAACAATGAAAAAATACGAGGAAATATTCTCTAACTATAAGCGTGATCACGATAAATATCCATACGACGTGGATTCACATCATATTATTATATGGGATGAGAAAACGTTAAATAGTTGTCGTAAACAAAATAAACTCGCGATTGATTTAATAAATAAAATATCAACTCTGGATAATAATGAGATTGCACAACTAGTTTTAGGTCTTAATTTCGCTGATGGTATTAATAGCTGGAAATTGAAAAGCATTAAGAAAATTTGCATTGAGGAAAATATTGATACTATCGAACGATATGCACTTTCATATCGTGAAGCCACGAAAATACTATGTGATCATATTGATTATTTGAAGAGATATTTGCTGACATAGCTAGCTTAGATTCAATAATGCGAAATCCTGACCAAAAATCACTACAAAACTTTATAGCTAAAATATATTTGTATAATAGCTATAATATTCATCAACTTAAATTCATTATAAGTTCTAATTTGGCGTACATTACCTATATGATATAATCCAACTATATGTCCTAAATTGGCGTTTACAATCTGCGCACCAAATACACTGACAGCATCGAATTTAAAGCCCTCAGTCGCATCAAAGCAACTCGTAGCACCGTTGTATTGCGCAAAGACTTAAATAACTTGGGCTCTTACCGCCAAGTTAGCCGGGCTATCAATAAACTCATAGCAGAAAAACGGTTAGTAAAAATTGGAGCTGGTATTTACGCAAAGGCTTACCTCTCAAAGTACTCAAACATTCCATTAATCAAAAATGGCACTGACGCGGCATTAAGAGAAGCACTGAAACGTTTAGGTATCGATTTTGAACCAGTCACCGCAGAGAAAGAATACAACGAAGGCACATCAACACAAGCTCCCGTACGTAATATTGTTAAACTGAAAAGCCGCTGTCGTCGTCGCATCGCATATAAAAAGAATGAATTAATCTTTGAAAAAAAGCATCAATGCTAAATGAAAGGGCTTACACCCACCCGTCCGCTCCGGACCACCCAATCCACTGCTGTCGGTGTGAGTGGGTGGTCCGGAGCGGACGGGCGGGCGCAAATCAGCCCGGCTCTAGGGCTCAACTCATTTTTACCTGCCTAATAGCTTTAGACACCCTATTAGGCACCACATGAAATAACAAAATACCCTGATCCAGTCAGAATTGATGCCTATAGATATCAACTCAATGTTGGTGTCTTTAGGCATCAAGACATGTTACCTGATTCGTTTAACTCACCCATATTCCTAACTGCGACGATGCGCCTGACCACCTTGTTATGCTTATCGGGACGATGTAACGGGGTGGTCAGGCGCATCGTCGCAAAGTGAATCGCTTGAAACCTGCATGGTTATTGGGTTTTCTTTCGAAGCTGTCCGGATTGAAAATCCGGACGGTAAAGAACAAAATTTCAACAATTTTATTAACAAAGATAGAGTGCCTATTTAATTTTGCATCTCTTCCAACCCAATTAGCCGTAACAACGTCACAATCCTCACCCAACTTCAAAATCCAAAGTAACAAAACCGTAACTTGTGACAGAAAACTCGTAACATTACAAAGTTAATCTTTATTCCAGATAGTGTTCCCAAACATAAAATTCCTGCACTAATCAGCATGCACGTTTGACCATCCAATCATGTTTATCGGTACGATGTGAGTGGGTGGTCAAACGTGCATGCATGATTGTTTGCGTAGATAAGTGAATAATTGATTTAATGAATAGCACGGAAAATCCCCGGAATTCACTTCCGGAGATTTTCCGGTCAAAGTTACGGATAAAAAACGTAACTAAAACCTATCTAGTAACACTCTACATATGATCATTCATGCTTTGTGACGTTGTTACGCTTGAATAACCAGAAAGATAACGTGAAAAAGCATCAGCAAACTGTAAAAACAAATATCCTTTTGCCGTTGTTGCTCCTAATCGAATTGTATTACTAACAATACCAAATTCCTTCAAACGACTGGCTACTTGCCGTGGCGTAATAGACTGCCCACGATTATAAGTTGCCCAGGGCTTTTCCACGTCGCTGCAAAGTCCCGCAATCAGATCAGCAGTTGAGATACGATCCGTCTGTTTAGTTTCAATGATCTCCTCAATATCAGCCAAAAGCTCTATACTCAAACTCTGTGATCGTTCAACACCACCAGATATTTTTATTGCTGCAGCGCGCGCACTCTTAGCCCACTCATCACTCGCAACTTCAGCAATTGCAAGTAATGGCTCCCAATTATCTTGTGCTCTATCATTGAGACAATCGGGCAACATTGACTTTGCCACCCGAACAATATGGGAGTAATCATAAGCAAATCGAGCCAGCTTAGATGCCATTCTCTGAAACAAATCCGCCTCCGCATGTCGTAGTCTCTCAACTGCTTCATCCGGTTTTCTGCGTCGTAATTCCAGTTCAATTGCTCTATCCATAATGGTGTCAGAGAGCCTGCCAATCCCAGCTAGTGCTTTCGCACCCCAAACAAAAAATGTTTTTGGTACAAACTCTTCACCTACTGCCCGCACAATCATTGCAGAATCGCGAGTATGACCACAATTAATCAAGCCTCGTAATTCCTCATTTTCACGCATAAACGTATCGGCTTCATCTATCAAGAGAGTTGGATGCCATAAATCAATCGAACGAAATAATGCAGCCGGCGTAATATTAGAAGCTGCCAAAGGACGATTGACGAGTTTACTCAGCAAAAAGAGCAACTGACTTTTTCCACAGCGTTTTTCAGGTGCTGTGATGATAGCTAGCGGCGCTACTTGAATTACATCAATAAACCAAGTCATTGCAACCCAAAGTGTCACCGCTATCACTGTTTCATTTTGGCAGACAATAAAACGTCTGACAGTCGTTGCAATTTCATCAAGCAACTCAGATGGTGTGATAGGCTCATTCCATAGCTCAATCTCCTCATATGGAGCAGATGTGTCAGTTTGTGTATTAGTTTGTGCATTCTTTACCAACTTATCCAATGTTGCAGGCCGTATACTTAAACCTTCAGCACTAGCAATTCTAACGCGATCATACGCAATCGGAGAAAGCTCGGCCAATTTACGAATAATTTCTATTTCTTGAATATTCATAATGGTTTCTCCTTAAACATTTTCTCTACTGGCATTAACACGCTCTTGTATCCAAGCATCAATTTCTGACGCCAGCCAACCAACGGCTCGTCCACCACCTAAATCAATAGGTGGTGGAAAGGTTCCGGCAGCAATGCGAGCGTAAATAGTGGAGCGCGAAAGTCCTGTCCGCGATTCAACTTGTTTGCGACGTAAAATAATAAAAGATGGGCTTTCTTTAGTCATCATTTGCTCCTAACAGAATAATTAGGAAGTCATGATAAAAATACTCAATAATAACTACGAGGCAGATGAAAAATTTTTATTTTTCCGGAAAAATTTTTCCGCATTATTTTCCGGAAATTTAGAGAAGGATTAATTGGCAAATCTATGCAATATAGCTAGTCTCAAAAAAATACTCATGTAATTATTTAGTTAAAAAGAAAATATCATACCCAGCGGCATTGAAAACACACAATTTAATCAATCACAGATTATGTAGTGTATAATTATTATAAAGCCAGAAGGATATTGATGATGTACAATTTTATATTGATAATCACTTTGGCCCTCATTCCAGTAACAACGCTTGCTGATTCCGCTGACAATCAAATAACTGAGGAAAGTTATCTTTCAAATGTCGGTAATTGCCCGTGCCCCTATAACACGGATAAGGCAGGAAATCTATGCGGTAAACGCAGTGCGTGGTGTCGATCAGGAGGCGATACTCCTGAATGTGACGTTACTAAAATTACCAATCAACTTAAAGAAGAGTGCAATGAGACTGTAACAACATCTCCCGCTCCATATAATAATCAAATCTCCGAAGATGAGTACCTTGCACATATTGGAAATTGTCCGTGTCCCTATAACATAGACAAGGCAGGAAATCTATGCGGAAAGCGTAGCGCCTGGTGTAGACCTGGAGGATACTCACCCGCATGTGACTTAACTAAAATACCACAAGAAATAATCGAGGATTGTAAGTACAATAAATAATCAGAAGTTAAATTTTATTATTTCTTCTTTTGTTCTGTCATTTCAGCGATAGCAAGAGATTCAAGTTGTTTACGTGATATATCAGTTAATAGAAATTGGGTAAGTGGCCTGGTTGTTTTGCGGATAGTTTCTTCCCCACGGTCCCCAGAAACAAAAATAGCATCTGCCATTACTCGATAAGGTATGCTTGTTTTCTGTTCGCGTGCCCAGATGTTGAGATCAATAAATGGAAGCACACCTAGCCGGTACCAACTTTGAAAATTAGTGTTTTTGTAAAGATCGATATCTTCAATTTTTACTGACATTGATTCACGACAGTGTTTTAGATAATTTTTAAAATCTTCGATTAACAGATTATCTGGTACCCCGAGATCGATCCATGCAACATCCCAGAACTCCTCAAAACGAATTGATGAATTGCCAAGTTTATAAATTGATTCATTGCCATAAGAAGGTGCATTGACATAATCACCTTCCTGTTCGTTAAAAGCATGATCCCAAAATTGTTGCGCAGTTTCTAATTTGATTGGGCAAATTGTCTTAGCAACGAGAGCATAATCCATAAGCGATATAGATCGTATACCAGAATGAGATCGATTTTCTGAAAATAATCTTTGAAATGGTTGAATACCTTCAAAATCCTTCCAGATATCATTGGTCATTATATCTATGATTGGATTGTCTCTCAGTACCTTCAGGAATCTATCGAAATATGTTATTAGATTGTCTTCATAAGGTTCTTCATCAAAAATAAAATCATGATAATTACCACATCTCGCTAGAGAATAGCGTCCATCAATTTGCTGATACCAACCTACAGCAGTTAAATTTTTAGCTCCTTCATATTTTTCTAGCCGAAACCAATCTGGCAACTCTGAAACGTGCTTTATTCTTTTCGTCATTATTGTTTTTCTTCTGTTTTTGACTGCATCAACCCATCCAAATAATCCGCCCAATACTGCATCATCTTTCTGCGCTCCGGCAAATATTCCGCATAATTGTAGGCAGCACGAATATCATTTCGCTCGGAATGGGCTAACTGTCTTTCAATCGCATCACGATTCCAACCTTGCTCATTTAACAGCGTAGACGCCATACTGCGAAAGCCATGCCCTGTCATTTCATCAGACGTATAACCAAGGCGACGAAGCGCACCTGTTACTGTATTCTCTGACATAGGACGATGAATCGTACGTACACCGGTAAAAACGTATTTACCATGTCCAGTAAGCGATTCAACTTCTTTCAAGATAGCTATTGCTTGCATTGAAAGCGGCACAATATGTACCGATCGCATTTTCATTTTCTCAGCAGGAATACGCCACTCTGCGTTTTCAAAATTAATCTCTTTCCATTCTGCTTTACGTAATTCTCCAGGACGAACAAAAACCAGCGGCGCCAATCGTAATGCACATTTGGTGACAAAGAAACCTTTGTAATCATTTATTGCACGTAACAAATCGCCAATCGCTTTGGGATCAGTAATAGAAGCAAGATGACGCTTTTTAACAGGCTCTAATGCGCCACGCAAATCAGCCGAAGGATCGCGCTCAGCGCGCCCGGTTGCAATCGCATAACGAAACACCTGGCTGACATTTTGATGCGCTCGATGCGCTGTCTCAATCGCGCCGCGATTTTCTATCCGTCGCAGCGCCGCTAGAATTTCCGGCGCCATGATTTCAGAAATTGGTCGCTTGCCAATCCACGGAAATATATCTACTTCCAATCGGCGTAAAATGCGTTCACCATGCACAGGTGTCCAGCGTGAAGAAAATTTTGCGTACCATTCGCGCGCCACAGGTTCAAAACTATTTTCACCTGCCAAGACTTTTGAGCGTTTAGTTAATTGTTTTAGCAAACCGGGATCTGTCCCATTGGCAACCAGCTTGCGTGATTGCTCGCGGCGTTCACGCGCCTTTGCGAGTGTGATATCGGGGTACACACCCAACGCCAACAGCTTCTCTTTCCTATTGAACTGATATTTAAACCGCCAATACTTCGAACCGTTGGGATGAACGAGTAAATATAACCCTCTCCCATCAGACAGCTTATAAGCTTTCTCTTTAGGTTTTGCAGTACGCACCTTGGTATCCGTGAGCAGCACGGGGTATCTCCCTTTTCAATGCACGAAATATACCCCTCGTATACCCCGACATAGGTCGGCTTATAGGGGTTTTCTTAGGAATCAGTCGGAAGAAGGGTAAGACGAAATTTCTTATTTATCAAGGGGTTTAAGACGTTCTTGGAACACTCAAGAATTTATAATTATGGAGGCGGCGGGAATTGAACCCGCGTCCGCGAACCCTCTACTATCGGGTCTACATGCTTATCCAGTCATTTAGTCTAGCCACTTCACCACCGGCCGGAAGGTTGTAAAAGCGGCGAGTCCTATTTGATTTAGCAGTCTGATCTCGGACAGATCAAACAGCGAGCTTGTAAGCTATGACCACCCTAGCCCGCTTTCGCGAGCATCCGCCCGTACAAGCACGGTCGGTGGATGGGCTAATGCTGTTTTTTAGGCAGCTAACGCTAGTTTTTGGAATCTAACGTCGTTTTTAGCGATGCGTTTTGATTTGGCATCTATATGTTTTGTAACATTTTTTACGAGGTTAGCTACATCCTCGGCATGCACCTCAAGCTTCGTAATCCACGTCGAAACCAGGTCGCCCCCATTTAAAATTATAGTCCATTAAACGGCTTGTTTATTAAAACAGACTTAGCAAATCTTATCAGTCCTGCAGAGAATATCAAGAATCCAGGATTCGGATTTTGCAACGGCGCGACGACGCCTGGTGTATGCCGATCATCTGCTCAACTGGCATATCTTCGCGGCTGGATAATGACATATGCGACATTTTTTCCTCCGGTTTTGTCAGGTACACTATTCAGAATGCCTTGTTTCGCTGCTGCCATCGATCAGAAACATATTAAACGGATTGCACCTGCAAACAGGAACGGATACGAGAATGCGGCATACTGGACCGCCAGGAAAGCAGACAATGCAAAAAAGCATGACATACAGGATAATTCGCGACGGCTTTTGGTTGTCTCTGCTGCTGCATTTTTTATTATTCCTGAGCATATGCACTGTTGTCACCCTGCAGCCGGAAGAAGAGACGCCGCATAAATCCCCGCATTATTTTGTGCCCTCCTACATGTATACCGGCTCGATCAAACCAACGGTACAACAGCACAATTCAACCGGCACACAAAGCAACCCGCTGCCAGACAATGCGAGCCTTGCGCAAAATACCGAAAACACGCCGCCCTCCAGAAGCAAAGCGGAAACGGAAACTGATCAGGGCGCGGTAAATATGGCGAACGCCGCCAGCACCCAGG
>JAJPJI010000021.1 GCA_021324305.1 Gammaproteobacteria bacterium
GATAAGATTCGTGCGGGGCATTTTTAACTTCCTTTTACTTGTCCATTCAACAAGTAAGGTAATTTATTTTTAGTTAAAATGCCCCCTTATATGGGGAAGAGCCAAATTCTTGGATAAACGAAACTCAGATACGCCTATTGGACTCTTAATTCCTCGTAACGCATATTCAACCACACAGCGATTACGTTCGGAGCAGAGTATGATTCCTATAGATGGGTTTTCATGCGGTTCTCGTACAAAGTCATCGAGCAGATTTAAATAAAAATTCATTTTGCCTGCATATTCAGGTTGAAATTTACCGCGCTTAATTTCCATTGCTACGAGTGATTGCAGACGGCGGTTATAAAACAGGAGATCGATAAAATATTCACTGTCATCAACAACGACTCGATATTGATTTCCAATAAACGAAAATCCATACCCCAACTCCAGCATAACGGTTTTGATTTTATTTACCATTCGGTTTTCTATTTCAGCTTCAAGCGCAGGAGCTGTAAGACCTAATGTATCGAGCATATAAATATCCTTCATTGCATGCTCAGCTTGTTCTGCCAGTTGCTTGGGCAATGACTGTTTGAATGTATGTTACTTATTAGAGAGATGTCTTATATGTGCATTTGATTCAATCTGTGATAGCAACACGCTTCTCGTCCAGCCTTGCTCTATCACACCTTTGATATAATATTCTCTGGTTTCAATGGTCTTTACCTTGCTAAGAATGATCAAATTATGACCACATGGAATTTCTCCAACAAGTTGTTGGAGATTTGGATGATCTCTGTAGGCCAGGTAAAACTGCCTCATATACCAGAGATTCTGAGGCGAAAAGCCTGTTGTTCCCCCAAAGGTTCTCTTGAGGTCAACTGATAACTTCTCAATGATTGATTTGCCCCAGCCGAATTTTTCCTGGGATTCGATGATTTTTTGACCAAACCGCCAAT
The DNA here is from genome assembly GCA_021324305.1 of Gammaproteobacteria bacterium. Lineage (GTDB taxonomy): Bacteria > Pseudomonadota > Gammaproteobacteria > DSM-16500 > DSM-16500 > Aquicella. The sequence continues at coordinate 942 of JAJPJI010000021.1, forward strand.
ATAGCTGAAATTGCTCTCTTGATGCTGCTTTTGCTATTTTTATCCGGGAGGACAGGATTCGTTGTTTGGCTTCTTCTAGGATTTGTAGGTATTTTTTATCTGAAGTGTCGATGAAGTTACCCATGGATATATTCCTTCACAATCGTTTATTTAGAACGTATACCATGTCCACACAAGTCTTGCCTGTTCTCGAAACTCACGCCTGCTCACACGCACATGAGCAAGATGGATATTTTTCCTTGCTCGTTTCCAAGCGGTATTTTTCGCGCATTAGGACTTTTATTTCCCATCGCCATCTTGGGTTACGGATTTCCTGATCATGGCAACCTGTATTCACAGCAAATAATGCGATGCCCTTCAGGTGATCGGGTAGAGCTGTAAATAACTTGTCTTGCTCATCTCAATCTAATGGATACGGCTTGCGTGCATCATGTAGTGACAATAGGTTTAACTTGGGAGCCGAAGCTATCCACGTTAAGCTATATTCATCCATTCATTCATTTGCAGCCAAATTCAGAATATGGCGAACAATTTGCAAGCCAAAATTAAAATTAATAGCGCGATTTTATACACTATTGTTTTTTCTTATATCAATGCAGGGTTGCCAAGCAGGATTTAGCGGGCGCCTCTCTTCATTCAGAGTCGACGCACCTTGAATTTTTTTTAGGATATGATTCTATTAAGAAATTATTGAGATGATGAATTATAAAAATCAATATAGTTACTACTTTTGAGGCTTTTTTTTATTATAATAAAGAATAAGAAAGAAAAAATATAAGAATAAAAATATAAAAGAATAAAAATATAACAGAATAAAAATATAACAGATAACGAGGATACCAATACTATGTCAAAAGCAAGAACAACGACATTTGATATGAATTCATCAATAACTGTCTCTTCCCCTATGGAGCTCTCGTCTGTTGATTACAGTTCTTATATTCCCACATGGATTGCAAATCCATATTCATTTGTTGTGCAACGATTTAAAAAAATGTCATACGACATTGAAAATTACTTGCCACGGTTAAGCATTAGTCTGCCTAGTATCAGTATTCCATCCATGGGGTCGCTGATCTCATCCACGTATGAGCTTGCTTCTTTGGGCAGTCTAGCGTACGGGTATGCTTGTTATATAAACCAGCAATATCAGAAAGGACCTCAATGGATTAAGACGGAAATGCCGCTTGAATTACAAGTCATGTGGGAATGTGAAAATGAGCGAATAAAGTTAGAACAACAGCGTGAAAAATTAAAACGAAAAATTGAAGTGCTTAACAAAAGAATTGAAATTCTGGGAAATAATATTCCCGAGGACAAATATGTAAAAAGTATCGCAATAAACAAAAAGAAGTTAAGTGACAAAATTAAGGCGATAGAAGATATCGAGTCGCGCATGGAAATGAATGGACGGAAATTAAAAGAATATCAACAGCTGGCTGATGATAAATTGACTGAAATCGAGACCCTCACGTTTGACCTCGCGGATCGCATTCTCAATCAAGAGATTGATTTTCATGATATTGAATGGAGCCAGTACCCTGGCGTCAGCCCTCAAAAAATAGATTTTCTGGTAAAGTCAAGGCTGGCTTTGTTAGAGGTCAATAAATCACTGCAAAATGGTAAATCGAAGCAAAGAGTGGCTTATCTTGTTCCCGTGCATAAAGAGTTTAATCGCTTGAAAAAGCGTAGCGAATGTTTAACCGGTGAAAATTTTCTTGAAACCAAATGCAAGCAACTTGAGTGGCTATATCGTGATTGCGACTGTCTGGAATGGAAGGTGCATTTATACGACGATCAGGCGCCACATGGAAAAGATGATGAAGTAATTGATGAGGCTAATCAAAGTAAAACGCGAGTCGCTCCAGATAAAGAGGGCAAAATCAGGCCCTGTATTAGACGTACAATCGATGCTGTAGATGAGTTATTAGATGTGGATGGGCGTCTTGCTCGATACAGGGATAACGTGGAATGTCATGGCTATGAAGACCTCATTCCCCAGATTCAATCATATCAGGATCCTGAACTACGCGACAAAGACCCGGATTCACTGGGCAATGAATCAGTAAAAGCGGGTGCTGTTCATCTTGGCTTACGCCATCTGGCTGGTATTGAGTATGGAGAGGTAAATGATGAGAAGGTATTGGCAGATGTTGTTTTGATGACAGACGCGGATAATTCAATCGATTTGTCAACAACCGGCACGTTGTTGCATGAGTATTATATTAATGATCAAAAATTTGTTATTGGATCACGGCGAATATTGGAATCCGTTGTAGGAAACAAAAGTGGTGATCGTCATTTAATGTCGTTCATGTTTAATTTATTAGGAAGAACTCTTCTAAATGTGCAAGTACCTGATACGCAAGTTGGAAATAAGTTAATCGCTATTGAGTGTATCCCGGAGATTTCAGGAAAAATGCATAATTTGACCATGGCATTTGACATTGAGTTGATACGTGCTGTTCAGGATATCGGTGTTCAACCTAAAAGTGTGCCGACTATCTGGATAGACTCACCTGAGGAATCGCAAAGCAGCGCTCAGGCGTTCAATATGGCAAAAGGCATTATTAGCATTTTTATGCGTATGTATGAAATTAATCAAACAACTAAAGGTTCTTTGGAAGGTAAATCAGGCATATTCACTTTTACACAAGTATCATTTTCTGAAGTCAATACAAAATTAATAGAAAATACAAAAGTTGATAAAGTATTGGAGGGCGCATTACGTAATGTGCTTAAACTAGCAAATAATCGCGAATTCGCTAGCCTGATCAAATACTCAGAAAATATATATAGCCTGATGACGCCGCATCATTATCGTTCATTCATTAATAACTTTGTCAAATTTGTTAGTGACTTGTCTGAAGGAAAAGTGGACAAGGCCCATATCAAAGAATTATTCACTGAAATTAACCAGCTGTATGCTAATACTGAAAAAAGCCATGCAATAGGATTCGCCATTGAGAGATTTCCTGAGATTTTTTCAGTGTTGGAAGTGTTGTATCATAATCCTGAATATGCGCGTGTGATCGGGCCGCTCTTTCTTGGAAATAGCATGTTAGGCAAGTTGCTCGGCGGCAAGGAAGAGGGTGCAAATACCTATGTCGAGGTTCCAACCTTTTATGACTATTGCAATAAAACGAGTCCAACTGATTTAATGCAAGCATACGAGGCTTGGTCTCAAGATGTGAGTATTAAGATTCAAAACGTCAAAGTAAATGACAAAGTAAAATCAATACCATTTCAAAATCATGATAGAGAGCTGGATGGCTGGCAACGTGTCGCGTTAACTGACAGTATTTACCAATCAGAAATATCCCTGGTTATGCAATTCGATATGAGTGCGGCAATTGATCCTGAAACTAAATTGATAAAGCAAACTCAAATCGATTATTACCTGAAAGTGATTAGAGAAAAAGCGAATGAACTGAATAAGGGTATTCTGGGAAAAAATATAAAAATTAATCTGATTATTGTTGATTCCCGTGGACAATCTGAAAGAGCTAAAGATCCTGATAATCTGACCATGCAAGCCATTCAGTCGATTATAACGAACTCAAATATTGCAAATCAAAATGTAGAATGTATCTATCATGATTTGGATATACAAAATGAGCAATCCCCGGGAAAAGCGATTGCGATCAGGAGCGGTATGCGATACGCACTCTCGAAAGATTTATTCCCGCCTGATGCTGTCGGATATATTGATTTTTCGCCAAAAATTCCAATTGGAGAAATGGGTAATCTGATTGCCGATGTGTTGGAAGGTATTCAAACAAAAAAGCCTTGTGCGTCAGTAGGTACAAGAAGGGATACCGAAAGCGAGGTGATTGGCAAAAAGAAGGAATTCTTATACCGCAGTGATATATTTAATCAGTTAGTGAAGGCATTTCTTCCTGAATTGTCCGGATTGAGTGACACACAGACTGGATTCAAGCTCTTTCCAGGAACTGAAATGCAAAAAGTCTTAGGCAATGATGATGAAAGTGCGCAATTGGAGAGTACGTCATTTGCTTTTGATATCGAACTATTAGCACGGCTCAAATTAAACAATGTCGATATTAAAGAGAGACCGGTTCCTTTCAACGATACCACTGAATTGGCTGAGGCAACATTAGGGCCTGCTGATTCAATGTTCCCTGATTTACTACGAATTTCGTCCAGGATGCAAAAATTAAAAAGCAAGCAGCAAACGCCTACACCAGAGAAACCCGTGTTCTTCTCTAATGGTGCTGAGCATACTGTGTACGATATTGGTAATGGCTATCTCTTGAAGATTGAGTCGCAACACGTCAATCCCAACATGCGACTGATTTTACAGCATATCGCATTCAATCGTACGCGCAGTCTCACTAGCAAAGAGGCGAGTGAGAGTGATGATTTGTTTATTATGCAATTTAATTCATTATTAAGATCTCGGGCACTAGAACGATATTTGCATTTACTCAGGGAGAATCCTGAACTGAATCGATTCGTGCTGGGATTTATTTCCGCATGGGAAGATAAGCAAAAATCGATTGATTTGGATGAAGTATTACGCAGAGGCAAGGGATTGGTCGGGCCTTTCTCCTATGTGCAAGGATCTTTTAGTGTTACTCTCGATGGCAAAAAATACAATTTTGACGAATCTCATCGATCAAAAGTATCACAAAAAGCAGTTCGTATTGTGAAAGATGATTTTACTGCCATATTAAACAAATTTAACACCATCAAACCTGATGAAATTGAAACCAATAAAGATTTAATCATTGAGGAACTGAAAGAAGATGTCATTGATAGAGCCGTCGCTTTATTCAAAGAGATGTGGGCGCGAGGATTGTTTGATTTAGACACCAATATAATATCCGACTTGGGATATTTTAAGACAGAAAGCGGCGACAAATTGATGTCGCTGGATCCTGGTGAAATGATAACAGGGATCATGAATGTTGATGTTGAGCGTGCTATTCGTTTACTCGATAAGCGTTCAGATATCTTGTTGATGAATGCTCAAATCAAGTCAGTTATCAATGAATTACATTTATCACATGAGGAAACGGCTAAGCTGATTGAAGCGGTTTGTGGCGGTGTGATTGATTACTACAAAAGTGAAATGAATTCATTTTTCGAAGGCATCAAAAAGGAAAAAGAGTTAGTCAGTAAATACCTTGAAGCGAATCCTGATAAAACGGAACAGGAGGCATGCCTCGCGTTATCTGAACAGCTAAGTTATGAATCAGCGTGGCGAGACAGTCCTGATAAATCTGAGTTTATGATGGATCAAATCCAGATTGATTTCAAGCCACCCGACCCAAATGGTATTGAACGACACTCAGAGCATACATCAAAATTATTAGCAGCGGGATACAATGAACCGTATCGCTCTGACGAAAAATTACCTGCTCCTGAATTGTCGGAAACAGTAGTTGGAGATGATCAGGTTGTTCTGATTACCAGTCACGGCAAGGAAGACTCGACCTCTGAAAAATTATCAGAAGTCAATCAAGAACAAACTTATGTGGCTGGTGTCGATAAGGGATCGATAGTGCCACTTTGTGATTTCGTTAGTGATGAAATTGATATAGAAGGTTCTCCTGTCTATAAGGCGCTGAATGACAATAAACATCTATTATCGACTACCTCCTCATTGTTTTCACCTTCTACAGAAATGCGTACTTCTTCCAAACCTAAAAATATTGCGTTTGTATTGGATGCCGGTGGCGGCACCCGTACCGCTGGAATGGGGCTGGCTTCAGGCAGTAAAGGTAGTATCCAGATTGGTGGTCAGACACTAAATGACTATGCAATCAAATCTGCACGTAGTCTTATGAAGGGCCTGGAAGAGAGTGGCATCACCGATTATGTGATTTTGACTAGCTGTGATGATTATTTTTCAGATAGCAAAGAGCATGTTGATGCATTGGTACAGAATGTTTCTGACTATTTTCAGGGGACACCAAAACCTGGCTTGTATTGGAATGATTTGCCAGATGGCGGGAAAAATTATATGCCTCTAACGGTCAAGGACACCTATCAGTTTCTGACAAGTGACTTTATGAGAAATGAAGTAAGGGATTTTCTATCGAACGTCCTCGTTACACGTGGTTATGTGCAGCAGGGCATTGTTGATGGAAGCTTTAATGTATTAGATCAGCTTCAAGCGGCATTTTATGAGTGGCTTTCAGAAAATAGTCAACAGACATCTGGGTTTGGTATGGGCTCTACCTCGCAAGGTTCGGGATTTTCATTGAGTACAATATTATCAATGGGCAACATTTTTTCCGAATTAATGACACGTTACTCGAAGCTCATTCAATGGCATGCCATGCAAGAGAAACAAAAAATATCTGGGTTAAAAAAGCCATTTTTAATGATTATGAGCAAGGATTTTTTCAAAGAATTCAATCAATTGGTAAATAAATATCATGATGCATTGGAAGCAGCGCAAGAAACAATAACCTGGGAAAATTTCCTGTTACGCGGATTAAAAGCAGATAAACTGATGTGGGATGCGCTCAAGCCAAAACAAATTGACGCATCAACATGGTCGAATATATTCGCCGACTTGCAACAGTTAAAAAGCAAACACAACATTCTTGATTCAGAACAGCAAAATCAGTTCCGTGCGGTCACAGCAACATGGCACAACATGGATGATCCGTATGCGATATCCCGAGCAGCTAAAGAAATGTTTCAGGATAAAACGGGACATGTCATCATGTATTCAACAGATAGCATGACTCCCAAGACCATCAGGCTCATTTCAGATCAAACGTTACCAGAAAATCCGCCTAAACTTATATCAAATAATGACAGTAATGTGGATATTATTTCCCTGGGCTGTAGATTAGACGGCGTGGTGATTCAGCCTGGATATTTAAAACAGTCACTGGTATCACATCAATATAAGGAAGATATTGTTATGTACCAGTTGACTCTGGAGCCTAATGTGAGGTTCCAGCCCACGATGGGACATGTGCATACACAGCATAATGGAGTTATTTATTCATCGCCCATCGGGCCTTTCACCAAAGCCATGTTGAGTAGTCAGCCTGTGTTTATTTATACCGAGAATAATGGGATTTTATCAGCCAAACCACTGGTGAATAGCAGGAATGAACAAGTCACCATTGCTACCTTCGCGGAATATTTGAAATCGTTAGATGTGAAGGTTGATCTGAAGCAGAAGGAAGTGTCAAGCTATGCTACCCAGTTTAACCTTCTCCCACCGTTGAAAGGTTTCTTATTAACAAAGAGTATGATGGAAGGGTTGGTGGATTATGGAGCACGTAATTCATTGATAGATTCAGAAACTGATCGTACGCCTAAATTTTTTGAGTCATTGATTATGAAATGTATTCGTAATATTAATCCTGATATAAATGTGAGTAATGTCGCCGTTAATGAAAAAAATCAGGAATTAGTTTGTTATATTTCGGATGAAATCAAGTCTATTTTAGAAAATCAGGTGTTAAATACTGGTAGTAAGCTGAGACTATATATTGATTAGTGTTTATCTGGCTTGATAATTGATTACAAAACGTATTACTTTGCATCATTTAATTCACAACTCATCTAACATCCGAAACAACACAACAATGTCTTGTCAAAAAAGACCTCGAGAGTTTAGGCAGGATACCTCCTGAGCTGCTAGGACACTTCACTAAGAGAGTCGTTGCAGGTTTTTTGCATGACTGAGTAGCATGCTGTTGTGCATTGCCATGCATTTGCAACGGATGTTATGCATACCGTATTTTTAAAAAATCAATCACTTGCAAATTTTTTTGCTACCCCTTAAATCGACTTCCTGAGTTTCTGAGCAATCTTTTAGTGCTTTCCTCAAGGTAGGTTTAAAAATCCCCATAGGATAAAAGCGACTTTCAGGTACTTCAGCAATACGATGAGCAATGGGCATGCCAGGGTTTGCTTGAATTGCGCAGGAGTGTAATACCGGGCCGTATAAAAAACTACCAGGAAGTTTTTGGCGCATAAACCTCGAAGCTGTTTCACGTTCATTTGAATCTAGCGGCACATTTACAGCGCTACCAGGGACGTGCTCATGTGCATCTGGTGCTTCATTGTTATTCATAACAGAAAGAATAAAATCAGCATCATGTTTTATTTGAATTGGGACAACAAATTCGATAGTTGGTGTTATTCCCATCCCAATAGCATCTCGAAAAGAAATACTTGATAGAGTCGGTGGTCCAGCAAAATCAAGTCGTCTTTGTTGATTATGATCGAATAGAAATTCTTCGTCAGCTTCCTTTTCTGCTGTTTCTGTTATCAGGTTATTTAATGGGTGGCTGTCATTGCTGCATTCTAGAAATCCTGCTGCTACAGAACGTAAATTCCATTTGTCTTTTCTGGTAATAATTGAAACTTTATTATCCTTTGAAACAAAAGGAGCTAAAACACCTGTTTTAAAAAAATCCTGACAGTGAAGAGCGCTGCCTTGAGCTTTTACCTGTTTCATTTTTTCTAATGAAGCAAGAAATACATAATCTACCCTTACGGCTTCTAAATAAAGAGTATTATTATCTGTGTCATAAACAGCGCCAGTTAATAACATTTGTTTGCCGTTATAAAAATTTGGATTATTTCTTAATTGAGTGAGGGTTTGGTTGTAAACTTCTTGTTCTAAAGGCTGTAGTTCCACCGTAGGCAGATCGCCATAATGTGTAACCTCGTCTTTAGCTTTCATACTTTTAACAAAAATCACACGCGGAGGGGTTTCAAATTGAAAGCTACTCTGGATTACCAGAGGTTTTTTTATTTCATTTGCTTTATTTTCATATACTGCATCGGGTAATATCCCTTCTTTCCAGATAGATATTAAATTTATCAACATACAATTTACCTTTATTAATGTAATGCGCGCTCATGCATTAGAAAATCTGAACGATATTCATTCCAATTGATTGTTCTTTAGAGAATTTATCAATGTTTGGCCGTCTCTTTTGGGGAAGTGAGCTAACAATAAATCGTCACCCAGTACACTCTGTATTGTCGCTTTGGAAATAAATTTTTCACCGCCAAAATAGACCGACATATTTTTTCCAATATTTTTTTTGGTCATCTCCATCAATTGCTTCGCTGCGTCAGCTGTAAGCAGGATCTCGAGACCATAGGATTTGTCTCCGTCTATCACTAAGCGTGCGCCTTTGATATTAGTATTATCCATCATCAACTCGTCATGATTCACTTTAAATACCAGGTATGGTTTAGAAAATTCTGCGGAAAATGCAATGATGGGAATAAATAGAATGAAAAATAGGAATAGTTTGATAACGCGCATGTGACATCTCCTGATATGGACAAACAGCCAACTTTACCCAAAGTTAATTATAGCCAGTTCTGGAACTCATTTCAAAAATTACTTTAATGTAATCAATGAATTTTGAAATAAAAAACCCATTCTGTCTAATACAAAAAACAGGGTAAGATCCGAGCAAAGAAAGTTTCAAGATAGATATTAATCAGGCGGAGTATTTTAAATTGTCTAACAAGATTATCTGTTCCTGCTAATCAATAAACATATCCTATTTCCCGCAACAAACAACATCCATATTGGCGGGACAATAGGTTATTCTTCCACTTTTACATCAATCTTCCTGATTTCTGTTTTCTCTTTCTTCGGCAGGATAACTTCCAATACGCCTTGTTTTGACTTTGCAGTAATATGTTTATTGTCAACGGCTGTGGGTAAGGTAAACTGCCGATAGAATTGCCCTTGCATACGTTCCATCCGATAAAAAGATCCTTTTTTCTCCTCGTGAGCCTCCTCTCGTTTTCCTTTTAATGTCAGCACATTATTTTCCAGCGAGATGTCGATATCTTTTGGATCTACGCCTGGTAAATCCGCAGAGATTAAAAACTTATCCTCTTCTTCTCTTATATCAATAGCAGGCAGCCATTGACTTGTTCTTTCGCTTAAATCCCTGGCGTCCAAATCAAATGTACGCTGCCACAAATTTTCCATGAGATTATGCATATCATTTATCAACTTCGCTGGTTCATAAGGTATTAACGTGTTCATACATCATCACCTCCGAACATGTATCATAAAAGTTGACAGGTCTTTGCTTCCTTACCGTATGTTTGTTGGTTCCTATAATTATTATTATAAAAATAAAATTTGACATTTCAAGAGGTTAACCATATGATTTATATGGAAAATAAATTAATTTAACTGCATGATTTTTATAAAAATAAGCATCCAGCCACGCGCGAATAACGCCGCTCTTCATATACCAAAGGTTCTGCGCTGAAAATTTATCGCTACCCCATGGGCCCATTAACCAGTATAAAACTTCATATATCTGCTGGCTTGATATAGGCTGCAAACCGCTTTAATATTTCATGCTTTAAATTTGCGCTACTGGAGAATGTGCCCTAATGCTGTTTCCAGAAAAATCATTGCTTGATCATCTTTCAGGCTATATTGGCTGGAAGGATTTAAACCGTCATTATACAGCCGCAAACAAATCTTTGCTTGAATTAAAAGGGTTGAGTGATGTAGAAGAAATTGCTGGCAAGACAGATGAAGAGTTGTCGCCGTCGTCTATTGAAGATAATAAAATTTTTCAGCAACAGGATTTGTGTGTATTAAACGGCGGCAAAGTATCAACAGTGCATTTTGATTCAAAGAGTAATGACGTTTTTCTATTGGAAAAATATCCTTTAACAGATCACAGCAATAATATAACAGGATTGATTTATTATTGCCGTCCATACCATAAGGATGAGGTTTTTAAGCTGTTAAAGCAGCTTGATGATAATTTACATTTAAGCGCATCTCATTACATGCTGGATGATGGCAATCAAAATAAATATGAATTAACAAGCCGTGAATGTGAATGTGTTTTTTTATTAATAAGAGGTAAAACCGCAAAAGAAATAGGGGCATTGCTTTCTTTATCCAAGCGGACAATAGAATCATATATGGAAAATATTAAAAATAAAATGGATTGCAAGAACAAAGCTGAGATAGTTGCAAAAGCAGTGTTAAGCGGCTTTCACAATCGAATACCTGCAAGATTAAATCGAGCTGCTTTAATAAAATCACTTTAATGCCAATGATCTTTGGATTCCTATCCGTATAAATACGGTAATTCAAGCCAGCCTGAAGGCTGTATTATTTTAATGTTGTCTTGAATATTTCCCGTATTTAAAGTAAAGGAAATCTATATGCGCAAGTTATTAATCACATTTCTTGTTTTAATGTTGTCCAGTTCATCATATTGTGCCCCTGTCTTTGAAATTGTTCCTCTTGGAGTCAATGGGGGGTTGAGAGATGGAAATTTATCAGCATATTTGGTAAAGACTCTCGATAGTGAAAATTATACTGCGCTTGATGGGGGTAGTCTGGTGCGTGGGCTTGAAGTTGCCTTTGCTAAACAATCTTTGCATGATAAAAATGTTGACGAATTGCTGCAAAAACATATTCCGGCCTATCTCATCTCTCACGCACATCTTGATCATCTGATGGGTCTTGTGATGGCACAGCCAGAATTGCGAGAGAAGCAGACAATAATAGCGCGTACAGAAACAATGCAGGCATTGCTGAAAAATGTTTTTAACTGGTCTGTTTGGGGTAATTTTGGAGATGATGGGGAAATTCCACGCTTGAATTATCAACATTATCAGTCCATACCATTACTGCAATGGATTGCTGTCCCCAACACCAATCTTGACGTAAAAGTTTTCCCTTTGAGTCATGCTGGAATGGCGTCAAGCGCCTTTTTAATTCGTTACAAGACTGATTATGTCTTGTACTTTGGAGATACCGGTGCTGATAGTGTCGAAAAATCGATAAACATGGAAAATATTTGGAATGAAGTTGCGCCGCTCATACGAAATAAGCAGCTTCATGCTATCATGTTGGAGTGTTCATTTTTAAATTCACAACCAGAGGATAAATTATTTGGTCATTTAAATCCAAAATTATTTATGGCTGAATTGCGACAATTGGCGGCAATTGTTAATCCTTCAGATTTCAAAAACTCACTAAGAGGGTTGCCAGTTATTGTTACTCACATTAAACCCAGGTTGATTGACTTTTCAAATTCCAATGAGGACACGGGAAAGAGAGTGATAAACGAATTATCCCTGGGAAATGATATCGGGGTAACATTAATCAAGCCTGAACAAGGTATCATGTTGAGTTTGTAATTGGATGCCATTTCGCGGCATCCACTGATTTGATGGTGTGTGTCGCGAGGTGTCAGGAATGAGTAATCATTTCTTTAAGGCAGCTATTCTATTTGATGCTGTAATATAATTAAAACGAGCTATATTGAAATGTTCCACCTGGATTGGCTGCCATTTTGTTTCTTCGTTTATGGTTGTTTGCGCTGTTTTTGATGTTAAATAGCCCGAATGTAGTATTTATTGTTCTAAAGAATCTGGCCATTTCCTCTCTGGTGACTGACACTTCATTTGGATTTTCTGTCGGAAATGTATTGAATGTCGGATTGTTGGATTTTTTGTGACTTTTAACGCGATGTTTGATCGGTTCTATCTTTTCATTTGAATGTGAGACGATTATTGAGCTGGTTAGATCAAGTACTTGAGGCTGAGAGACTAATGATGTGGTTGAATTTACACTGTCATGGTTAGTGAAAATTTCCGGGTTCGAGTGAGATTTATGTAAATGTTCTGCCTTAAGATTATTGCATATTTTGAGAAGCGAATCAGAAAGAGATGATCTCAACTTGGGTGAAAATGTCCTTAACTCATCATGATACTTGGCATGAGATGGCCAATAGTAGCCTTTATTTTTGATTAATTCATGGAGCGCACTCAATTCCTGGACTGATTCTGCAAGAAAGATATTTGACTTTGTTCCTGGGGTAATGCCTTGAAGTTCAGTTGAATTAATTTCGAAAGGCAATACAATCAATGCAGGGAGATTGTTCTCCAGATCATCAGCAAACGGGTTGAGAGATTCCGCATTATGATGCACTGTATGACATGTATGGTGTGTACGATATGGATCGATTTGACTGATGCCATCGTTTATTTTCCTGACTGTATCTTGAACGCGAGGGCTCCAGTTGCCGCCGTTTGTATCTTCTTTAGGGCCAGCATATCCAGGTCTTTCGCTTTGCTGAACAATTTCCTGGTTATATGACAAAGAGTTTCTGATCATACCAGGTTGTGTACGAAATGGTGGTTTGTCGATATGCTTTGGATCAAAGACATCGTAATGTGGGCAAACCACTAATAAGTCGTAATCAGCGGTAACAGGCAGCAGAACAGACTTGCCACTTTGAATAACCTTTCTGCCTAATACTTCTATGGGATTTCCGTGTAAGTCATTAACACTATATTTGTGGGTGTCTATATTCTCTGTTGCGATGGCTTGATAGGTTTTGCCATCTTTTTCCCAGCTCATTAGATATCGAATTGGGGCGTTTGGATTTTCATTTTTCATTAATTCGACGGAAAATGCTCTGGATGGTAATAATGTTTGCAATTCATGAATACGTTCACTAGATAAGTATAATGGCATCGCCACTAAACTATCGTCATGATGCAAGGCTTTTTCTATAAGTTTGTTATGCTTTTCGAAATTGGACTCAGAAACCCGGCTATATTGAGGATCAATTGCAATCAGGCCAGCCATAGGACCGTTATTAGAGGATTTGTTTTTAATACAGAATAGCTTGGTAGGGTAGTGTTCTTTTTCCAGGTAAGTCTTGGCAAACCTGCTTACAGGTCTGAATCCAATTACCAAATTATTAGACTGAGCGACATTGCTAATCGCTGCAATATGGCTGGCTGGCATACCATATGTGCCTCCGGCTATAATTGCATTTATTCCGACTTTCATTATTAATCCTCGTCTTATGTTATATGGCTATATCTATAGTTGTAATTTGGATTGTGGATATTATAGTTATGATTCATTAAGAGAATATTATAGTTAAATGGCATAATATCGATGCAAAGTAGCACGAAAATGATGTCATGATTTGCAGCCCTGGTATCGCAGGAACATTTCAGTATTAGACGCTTTTGGATTATTGAATCCTGGTTCTTGCGCAAGTGCTTAAAAAACAAAGTACTATTGCAGCTTATTAGTGTGTTAAAATAATATATATGCTATCAATATAAGCACTTAAGGACGTCATATCATGAGACATGAACATGATTAAGGAAAAGAGCAGATCTGACCAACTACCCAAATGCCCAAGCGGCATCAAGGGGTTGGATGAAATTTCATTTGGCGGCTTGCCTAAATACAGGTCCACATTGGTAACTGGCGGCACTGGCAGCGGCAAGACCATAATGGGTTTGCAATTTCTTATGTATGGTGCTGCGCAAAAGGAGCCGGGACTGTTTGTGGCCTTTGAGGAATCAGAAGAAGACTTGATTCAAAACTCTTTATCTCTGTCCTATGACTTGCGGAACAATATTAAAAAAAAACTGATTGTCTTGAAGCATATTCAGATTGACAGAACAGAATTTGAAGAATCCGGTGAATACAATCTCGAAGGTCTCTTTATCCAGATTGGCCGTGTCATCAAACAGTATAAAATCAAACGGGTCGTACTGGATACCATTGAAGTCTTGTTCAGTCATCTGGCGAATAAATCTGTTATTCGTGCAGAATTACAGCGCCTTTTTCAATGGCTAAAAAAGAAGAAAGTAACTGCAATTGTTACCGCCGAGAAAGGCGACGGAATGATTACGCGTTACGGACTGGAAGAGTATGTCGCTGACTGCGTGATCCAGTTAACTAATGTAACTCACGAGTGCATGGCAACGCGCTATCTTCGCGTCATAAAATATCGTGGTTCCTCGCACGGCTCAAATGAATACCCGTTTATCATTAACAGTCATGGCATATCAATCTTGCCCATTACTTCACTCACGCTGGAGTATCCTGCTCCCAGGACCTTTGTCTCGAGTGGTATCAAGCGCCTCGATGAAATGCTGAATGGCGCTGGTTATTATAAAGGATCCAGTGTACTCATTACCGGGACATCGGGAGTTGGCAAGAGCAGTTTTGCCTGTGCTTTTGCTGATGGGATCTGCAAAAAAGGCGGAACGTGTATCTATTTTTCCTTCGAGGAATCTCAAGGCCAGGCGATGCGCAATATGTGTTCTATCGGCATACAGCTGGATAAATGGATCAGGAACAGGAAATTAATTTTTAAGTCTGTACTGGCTAGCGCCCATGGCCTGGAATCACATTTATTGATTATGATACAGGCAATTGATGAGATAAAGCCTGACGCTGTAATCATTGATCCCGTTAGTAATATGAAGTCCATTTCGGATCCGCGCAATGTAAAATTGATGTTATCTCAGTTGATAAATTATTTAAAAAATAAAAAAATTACCACGGTCATGACAGGTCTGTTGCAAGAAGGCACTGTACGGTCTGAGGAAAATATCTCATCACTTATGGACACTTGGCTGGTGCTTAAGGCAATTGAAAGTGAAGGCGAGCGCAGCATTGTTATCTGCGTGAATAAATCAAGAGGCATGCCGCATTCCAGGCAATTACGTGAAGTTATTTTTAGTGATAAAGGACTTAAGCTAGCCGATGTATATTTAGGTACCGGAAGAGTGCTAACGGGTTCCGCGCGTATTGTCCAGTCCATACAGGATGAAATGAAGAAGCTGGAAAATGAAGAAGAACGTCGCATGACTGTGATGAAGCTCAAGGATGATGAAAATGCAACAGAAGCTGAAATCAGGAACATGAAGAAAAAATTGCAGTCTTTAAGGAGCCAGGAACGACTACTCAATGCCGATCTGGAAAAAAACAAAAAAATAGCTATGAAAGGCGTACTGAAGTTACGCCGTATCCGACAACCAGCATCTACGGTGCGTGCAAAAAAAGAAAAATGATACGTAAGGTGGTAGATTATGCAAAAGATGAAAGCAAGAAATTCAAATAAAAAAACAGGCCGGACGTGGCAATTTCACGTCTACATCAGCGGAAAAACGCCTCATGGGATGTCTGCGATTGAAAACTTGAAAAAATTCTGCAAACAATATCTTTCCAATGATTACGACATCAAGGTTATAGACATATCTATTCATCCAGAGGAAGCGGAAGCGAACAATATCATTGCCATTCCAACTATCTTCAAGGTTCAACCTAAACCCCAGCAAATCTTTATTGGCGATTTTTCTGATCCTGAATTAATAGTAATGAAGCTCGGCTTGCAACATCATTTAACAGCTAATGCTTGAGCTGGTATTTTTTCATGAACATCCTTAATTCATGCAGAGGAAGGGGACTAGAAAAATAAAACCCCTGTATTTGATCGCATTTCGCTTCTCTCAGCGTTTTCACCTGGGCTTCTGTTTCGACGCCTTCGGCGATGACTTTCACGCCCAGTGAGTGCGCCAGCGCAATAATCGCAAGTGTAATTTCAATGCTACGCTTGTCGGCTGGCAATCCGTTGATAAATGTCTTGTCAATTTTTAGCATGTTCGGAATGAATGAGACTAGATATTTCATTGAACTATACCCCGTGCCAAAATCATCAAAAGCAATCTTGATTCCGATATTCTGCAAATCAGATAAAATCTGTAGAACTCGTTGTGGCTCTGACATGAGTATGCTCTCTGTCAGTTCCAGCTCAAGATACTCAGGATTGACATTCAACTCAGTTACTATCTGCTTGATGATTCCAGTCAGATCGTATGATTTAATGAACTGCTGCATGGAGAGATTGATAGCCACAGGGACTATCATATTATCCTTTAACATTTCCATCATAGACCGACGCAACACATATGCTCCCAATTCCGTGATTAGACCCGAGCGCTCACAAACAGGGATAAACTCGTCTGGCAAGCGCACACTGCTCGAAGGGTCGTTCCAGCGTATTAGCGCTTCCACGCCCGCAATCGTGCTGCTATCCAAAGCCAGCTTTGGTTGATAATACACCTCGAATTCGTTGTTTTTCAGAGCGCGGTACATGTCGTTTTCCATTTTAATCTGATTTGATATCAATTTTTGCGTTTTTATATCAGAAAACTTGAATAAATTCATACCTTCCTTTTCTGATTCCATAAGCGCGATATCAGCGTTCGCCATTAGATCATAATTGGTTTTGCCATTTTCAGGATAGATACTGATTCCGATATTTAAGTTGATGTGAACATCATGGTTGTTGATATGTATCGGATTTTTTACTGTTTGAAGTACGGAGTTAGCCAAGGCAGTGACCCTGGTATAATCAGGCTCATACAAGATCAATCCAAACCGGCCGTCGCCAATAACAGCAAGCATGTCGTCACCGGATGTTAAATACGCCGATAAGGTATCCGAAAGGTGTTTTAGCAATTGATTGCCGGTATCATATCCCATGACGTCATTTAACATACTCAAATTCACTAACATGATCTTTAGAATGGCAATGGATCTGGGTTTGCGCTGGATAAGGTCATTCAATCTTTCTTCAAAAGCTGTGCGGTTATAAATCCCGGTCAGGAGATCATATTTTTCGAGATAATCAATGCGTGACTGTATCGCGGTAGACTGGAGATACTGGCATAGATCAGCAACGATATATTTCAATAAATCATATGTGTCATAAGCCTGTTCGGTCAGTTGCCGGTTGAAAAAAATCATGATTCCAATTTTCTTATTATTCACTTGCAGGGGGATGCCAAAGCATTCTTTCAGGTTATAGATTGATCCATCTTTTTTTATATATGCATTTTTAAGGTGTAGAGGATGAGTACTATATTGTATCAGTTTCTGGTTGAAACATAATACACGAAAATTGTCCTCATATTCTTTCGTGACAGGGATAGATAGTTTCATCTCGCTGCTCAATGATACATCGTGATGCCAGATGGCAATGCAGTCCAGCGCATTGGTTTTTTCATTCAGGAGCCAAAGCTCGCCGATATCATAATTGAGCTCCTGGCATATCAATGACATGATTTCCTTGGCAACAAACTCGACTTTATGGCCCAGGCTTAAAACGAAATGGATATCATGAATCAATCGAGAGCGTATTTGTGACTTATACATTTCGGTCACATCAGTCGCGATCCCTAGTCTTGCCACGATCACGCCGGCTTTGTCTTTTAACGGGAAGCCGTTGTCATAGATTGTCCGGATTGAGCCATTCGCATCTACGATTTTATATGTTACGGCAGCATGAGGCATATTCTGGTCAATCATCCTCTGGAAGGCATCGGCTGTTTTTTGCCTGTCTGCCGGGACGATGGAGTCCAGCCATGTGTGCGGTTTCTGATATAAGGAAGCGGTTGATTTTCCCCAGATTTTTTCATAGGCGGGACTAACATAAAGCATTCTGTCCATATTTGGCGTAGAGCGCCAGAGAACGGAGCCTATGTTTTCAGCGAATTCATTAAACAGGATTTCTTTTTCTGTCAGGATTTTTTTTAGTTCGAATTCATTTATGTCTTTATTCCTGATACTGTAAAGAGCAATATAAAGAAGAATGGCTATGAATTCAATTTCCAGTAACACCGTGAGCAAATCTGCAAAGTTATCTTCGTATAGCTGGAATTTTACTCCGTATCTTATCAACACATTAACGAATGGCGGGATAATTATTATAAATGGCAGCGTGATTCTCGCAACTTTTCCGCTAAACGTGTCTCCCAGCAATATCAAGCTGATGCCTGTTTGCGGTCTTGCAAGCATGAATGCAGCATTTAATGATGCCATACCGATAATAGTGGGTAAGCTCAAGTAAAACGAATATAACAGCAGGCTTCCTAGCATGAAGTGAAGAATATACAAGAATACCGTGGTTAAGATAAGGGGAAACATGAGGCATTGGCAAATCTGATAACTCCATGCAGGGAATTTTCTTGTCATCATGAGCATGAGTGAGATAGCAATCAATATAAAGTTTATTGCTGTCACTAATGCCATACGGCCAGGAAGCTCATTTTTCAATACCTGTGTATCCATGACAAACAGTTGGTCAATCCCAAAATCTGTGTTAAGCACATATTCGCATAGTGTCACTGTGGCGATAATAAAAAGAATGATAGAGAGAAGGGTGGCAATGACAAGGGTTTGTGTTTTAATCTTTTCAGGGCACAGCTGTCGTAACGCAATTCCACTCAGGATCAGGCAAATCGCGGTATTAAATTTCATGGAAATCATTTGCGGTAAAAACGTTGTGATGATGGGTATATGAAATATCCAGCCACAAACTCCGATAGCGCCCACTAAAATGGTTAGCAAACAAAGCAATGCGGCAATATTACGGCTTGTCTGCGGGGAGATGATGAGTTTTTCCATGTCAGTCATCTTTAATGGATTTATTAATATCATTATATTCTACTGCTTGCTTTTATTGTGACCTATTTTCTGATACAAATTTTGTGCATCCAACGCTTATAAATATTCTTTTCGATCATTTGTTTCATATGTATTTACAATTCAAATTTTTATGCTGAATATAAGCATGCATTTTTTTATGCAATTTCGTTATACTTGATTAATAGTAATTTAGTAGGCAGGAATGGAAAAAATGACATGTTCGTGGCAATGCCGGGCCCAGTTCTCGCATTTGTTGTTAGATTAACAATCGATTGATGTTATTAATCACGGCACTCCAGATTGGGATGGGCTTTAAGAATTTTCTTATAAATATCCAGGACCAGGTATTTAATATTGTCAGTAACTGGAGACTTGGGATCTCCTTCGCCGCCTTTACTGTTCAATGCCGCAATGACGGTGACATTATTGCATTGTTTCCATATATACATCATTCGATAGCTCAGTGTGCTGCCCTCATAAAACCAGAAACGTGCATCATTGTCATAAGCAAGGCCGACACCTAAACCGAATCCTGATGGATTATTTTTATCAACGGTTTTAATTGGCTGGCCAGTTTTCATTGAGACAACAGACATTAATTCACCAAGTGATTTTTGACGGTAGTTCTCTGAAAAAATATCACCATGATATAATGCGTTAACCCATTTAACCTGATCAGATGGTGTTGATACGATGGCGCCAGCAGTACCTGCCCATGACAGGTTTACATTTGTTAAGTCAAGTAGTTTGTGTTCTTTATAATCATAAAAATAGCCATGAGCTTTGTGTGGATAAATAATCGCATTAATTTTTTTCCAGTCATCTCCGGAAGGATAATATGTGTTTTTCATATTTAACTTGTCCAGAATTCTGGTCTGTAATACGGAATTAAATTTTTGCTTGGTCACTTGTTCAATGATCATGCCAGCCAAGATGTAGTTCGTATTTGAGTATTCATATTTTTTTCCAGGTGTTACAGCCTGATTGGGATGCGCAAACGAGAGTAATAATTCGTTAGTAATATTTGCTGTTGGGTTGTTTTCGATAAAGGTATCAAATTCCTGTGTTGAGCTATAGTTTGGAATGCCGCTGGTCATATTAAGAAGCTGTTTGATCGTGACGTTTTTCCACATTGGATATTGTGGAAACCATTTTCCAATGCTGTCATTAATATCCAGTAAGCCTTCTTCTTCTAATTGGAGAATAATGGCCGAAGTATAAGACTTGGTGATGCTGCCGATATCATACAGTGTATTTCTAGTGATTGAGCTGGATTGAGGATTGTGTTCAGTTTTTCCTGCAAAAAAATTTTTCTTGATTATATCGTCATTGTTCGGATATGAAATGCTGACATAAATACCACTAAATTTTTCTTGGTTGCTTGTATCAATCAGATATGAATCAATAATTGCCTGAATATCACGATTCAGGTTAACAGGCTGTGCATAGGATGTTACGCCTGATGTCAGTAATAATAACAGAGAGTATCGTAGCTTTCTGATTGTAAGCATTCTAGCCTCATTAATAAATAATAAATGAATAGCTGGATCGATAAAGAATCGTACTTTTGATATGATAACCTAAATCATGCTTCGAAATCTAATCCTCTTGCCAGTATCAGATGTATCAATATTCTCCAATGAGTTATTTTTAAATTATCAATCGAGACTATGAATTAGAACTATTCCTGGTAATAAACAGAAAATAAACTGATTCATAAGGAGATTTGATCATGAATAATAACGAAAAAACGAGGGAGTCAGATTTAGAATCCATCTTTTACAAATCAAGTTATCCTGACTCAATTATCTGCAATCATTAATGGCGAGTATATGCTTGTTGACAGATATTATCAGCCAAATATCCGACTGTTCCTGCGTAATATGTTGAATGGTTCCATTTCATGATGACTTTAAAATTATCAAAAATCATCATGGCTGGTCCGCCGAATGGTTCGATGACTGAAACCTCATAATTCTCACTTGGCAGGGTTTTACCTGGTGCTGCACGAACCCCCAGGCTTTTCCATTGTGCAATGGTTTTTGTGATATCTGGCGACATGAGTTGCGCATCAAAATTTGCTGGCACTGTGATTGGAATAGCCCAGGGTTGGTCATGCTTCCATCCATTTATATAGAGATAATTGGCAATTGATGCAAATGCATCCGGTAAGCTTTTCCATATATCCTTACGCCCATCGCCATCATAATCCACTGCATAGTTATACCAGCTTGACGGCAAAAATTGCGGTTGACCGCTTGCACCTGCCCATTCGCCTTTAAAATCCTTCAGCCGCACATGTCCATCATTTAATATGCGTAACGCTATCAATAATTCATTGCGAAAGAAATCAGCCCGTCGGTCATCGTAAGCTAGCGTGGCAAGAGAATGTATGACTGGAAAATTTCCCATATAATGCCCGTAACTGGTTTCCAGTCCCCATAATGAAACAATGAAACACTCACTCACTCCATAACGTTGTGCTATTTGAGAGAGTACTGCCTGGTGTTTCCGTAATTCGGTTTTACCCATGGAAATCCGGTATTTATCAGCGCGAGTATTGCGATATTTAAGAAATGTCAGGCGTTTTTCAGGCTGTGCTCTATCGTAACTGAGCACTTGCCAGTTGGGTTCATCTAGACCATGAAAGGCTTGATCCACAATAGCAGGGCGTATTCCCTGGCTAATTGCTTCCTGACGTATTTCATTCAGGAAATCCTGCCAACTTTGTTTTGCGTAAGTTGAGATACTGAAAAAACAGGTAAACAGAAAAATAACCGCAGTAGTTGCCAGGTGTCGTTTCATGTGTGCTGCTCCTACAGCTGCAACTTTTTTATATATCTTGTTAAAAATCAATTTACCAGTATTTAATGTTGAGCAAATGATTTATACTTACAACAAGATTGGCACATGTTCCGCCATTATAATAACATTGTCTAATATAATAATAAGCGAACAGTGCAAGAATGAATATGATTAATAATACAATCCGCAATCTTCTGATATCATTCATTGTCATTGTCCGGATTTTTAAAATGTATTATTTGCAACCTGGATTCAGGTACATCATAAAATACTCAATATTATTTTATAGCAAGACGGAAAGATTGACCACTGTTGCTGCAGTTCGGTCAATCTGTGAGTCCGTCAATGTTTGATTATGATTTAATAAAAAGCTTAGTCTTACCAAAATCTTGGAAGAAAACCTTGACGTTGATTGCTATCATTTTTCTTCGCGGATTCATTTTGTTCAAGAAACTGTTTTTTTACCTGGCTGGTGAATAAACCAAGTTCAGCTCTTGCTGCTCTCTCGTCTTTTGATTTTTTGCATGCAGCATGACGTTTTGACATTGCTCGGCTATATGCCATGCCAATATGAATTTCCGGATCTATAAAATGCGCTTCCAGTAATGACTCATTCAGTTCATTCTGTGCCTCGGCAATTTTAGCGTTTCTTTTGGATTCAAAACTGTCGATGACAACTTCAGGATGATGCTGCAGGCCAATGGTATAATAATTGCCTGTTGGTATTTCAATTGCTTCAATTGTGCCGTCAAATTTGTTGCGTGCTGTGACGCCAATATTTTTTTTGGATGAAGTGTCTGGAACATGTTGATGATGAAGGCAGGAGACAGAATACTCAATTGGCTTGTCTTTTTTTCCGCTTTTGAATTCATGTTGTAGTGCATCATACAATTGGCTGCCTTGATCAACGACTACCGTATTATTTAAATCAGGGTTTTTTTTGGCAGTTTCATTATGATAATAATGCTGGTCGTAGTCGGATAAATCTCTTACTTCCAAACCGCTATGATATCCAATGGCTTGTTCACCACGACATATTCCGAGAAGTGGTATGTCATCAGAACGCGCTTTTTCAACAAGCTGACCTTCAAATTTACTACGTGGATCATTATCATCATGGACAGGAATATCTGAACCACCTGGTAAATAGATGCCATTGAAGTGGTTGTTTCCTTTGGTAAAAAAGGAATGATTGAATCCTTCACTCGGTGGAACTTTAACCACTTCAATACCTTCATTCTCGAAATGCTGAATTGCCCGGTCAGCATTGCTGGCGCCATCATTTTCATCATAAAGTGCGACAACTTTTGGTTTTGATTTAGAATCTCTTAGCTGCTTTTTTTCAGTTTTATTTAAGGCAAAACGGAAATCCTGCTTTTCTTCACCAGTATCAGGTGTTGAAAACAGGGAACTGGCTGCTGATAACAATGCAGAGAAATGATTTCGTAAAAACATAATAATTATCCTTCTTAGCTAAAATATTTGCCAATCTTATCATTTTTTGATCAATTGAAAAATTGTAAAATAATCATTACGTCATATCAAAAATACAATTTTTACGGAAGTAAATTTTTCTAATCTTTGGTCCATTTTTTTGAGATCTTGGAAAATGATAATGGAGCTGACTTCTTAATCATTATTTAACAATGACTTAAAGTATGTTTAAGAATTCATATGTAAAATGGCTGTGCATAATTATTAATAAACAAAATCACAAAACGAGGGTAAAGATATGTTTCGATATGCTTTGGGTTTACTTGCAGGTGCAGTAGGAGTAAACACGTATATACAAAAGAACAATCGTAAGGGTCATAAAAAGCCTGTTAAAACAAGCGAAACCGCAACAGAACATCAATTTACTTTAACCAGGCACGAAAAACACTATATCAAGCAATTGCAAGATCAGCAGATTAAACCAGTTGTTGTTGCACTTTATGACAAGCGTGACGGCACAACCTATGCTGATATGGTGATTGATCATCTGGATAAGAAAGGCTTACAGATTATCATGGTTGCTTCTGATGAAGGATTCAATCATTCCATTTTTGACGACAGAAATATTCATACAATTAATGGTATCTATTTGCCAGGCGGACCAAATGTGCCTGTCCACGATGATGCTGATCCGCGTAAAAAATTTGAAGGTGAGCTCACCGGGCTGGCTAGTTCCAGGGATATTCCACTTCTTGGAATCTGCCGCGGACAGCAAACGATCGGCCATCACCATGGTTATGCTGTGCAGGATCTCGAGCAATATGACAGTCATTATTCTTATGGTCATGAAAGTCAATACGAAGAAATTTATGCCACAACTGGAAATCCCAGCTTAAATAATCGAGTGGTAGTTGGAAAAGGCAGCCTGTTACACCGGGCATTGCAAGAAAAGTTGAAATATCCCAAAAAGGACGAGCCAATCGAATTTCACACAACCTGTCTTCATGAGCAGCATGTAAAACATGACCCTGAAAATAATAATCTTCAGGTTACTGTGCGTGGTAAATATGATGGTGCTGTTGAAGGTATTGAAATAAAAACAGGTAAGTATTATACCATTGGCTTGCAACATCATCCTGAAGCGGTCATCGAAAGTTTTGAATGGATGAGACGAGAGAAGATTGCTCAGGCACAGGATGAATTAAGTGAAGCATTAATGGAGCCGCATTTCATAGATCCAGAAATTTACACTGGCATGGCATATAGCCGAGCCATGACAAAACGTCATGCTGCTTTTGAGAAATCAAGTGACGAAAAAGCGGCAAGGGCTGAGCTTGGCTTATTCACCAGCCAAACCAAAAAGCACTTTCTTGGGAAACAATCTGAAGTTCAAGAAAGCAGGAAGCCGCGGTTATAAGGGAACGGAAGCGATGATTGCGTAAAAGTTTCACTATCTCTGAGCGCAATTCTGTGATTAACCAATCCATCCGCCATTTAACATGGCGGATGGATATCAATAGTCAGGATTGATCTCTAGAGCTAAAATTTGCGCTATCAGTGATTATGATCCTGTTCAGTCGTTTCCGAAAATGTAATGTGCAATGCTTGAGCCAGGTTGGCAAGAGCTGTTTCCAATATATTAAATAATTGCTTGCGCTCGTCTGCGTGCGTCACGTTCAATGATTGTGTTTTGACAAGGTGATTTGCATTTAATGCCGTTTCGAATGCTGCTTCGGCATCTTGGTTCCTGATAAAGTCATATTCTCCCTGTGTGTTAACATATGCCAGAGTCGTCAGTGATCGAGAAAATATATTTTCCAATTGTGTCATTTCAATAGAATATGAATTATCAGATTTCAGATTGACAGATTTGTTGTATAACTCATCCAGATAAAACCGGATTTGGCGTGGATATAAAATAAATGTGCTGCCTGCTGATTCATGCGTTCCGACAGCTTGTTGATATTGTTGATCGTTTAATGTGACATCATCGATATGTTTGATTTTCTCAGCGTAATCAGGATTGTTATAATTGGCGCACAATTCAATATATGTTTTTGTAATGTCTGCCCATGGGCCTGCATTATATGCCGCATTTAATATCATATCCAACATATTGTCAGGGGTATTTTGCAAATTGGTCATGCATTGTGGAAAATATTTTGCTGATGGTCCCCAGGCGTCGGCATTTATACTTTGCAGGCGTAAAAAATCATTATATTGAAAATACGCCGCAGCAATTGGGCCAAAATATTTATTGTCTAATGCGACTGGTCCACTTTTGCTGGTTTGAACCCCATTATCCTGATCGGCAATGCTATATCCCAGGCTTTTTTGTAAAACAGTAAAATTAATCAAGCCGATATGATCTTCCAGACGTTTGGAGTAGTCATTGATCTGATAAGGACCGCCCTGACCAGGGCTGAGTAACATTTTTCGAATGTTGCTATCTGGGTTAATCCAGTCGGAAGATGCTTGATAATCGCTTGTCTGTAAATTTTCCTGTAGCAGCTGGCCAAGCAATGAGCCTGTTATGTATTCATTATTAAATTGTATTTGCGGGAATTGTTCATGCAGTAAATGTGCATATAAAGCTCCGGCAACAAAATTTGAAAAAATCAAATCCTTATTATTGGCGTTTAATTCAAGTTGTTCTGATTGTTCCGTAATTTCCACAGGAAAACTCAGGTGGTAATATATTTTACCTGTATCATTTTCCATTCTTCCTGATGTGGTAGCAAATATGGATGGGCTGCTTAATAGCAAGGTGCTGCATGATATAAGAGTGAGAAACCTGGGCGAGAGATTCATTTTTATTTTTCCATTTGTTTATATTTTTTGTTAAATTTATTGCTGCTTGAACCGGAATTTATAATATCTTATTCATTCTTTGTTCTCAATCTAAGAAAACGCAAGCCTGTTTTGTGAATTGGCTGTTGTAGTGGTTAATTAATATAAATACGTCCAATGCTATAATGTAATCAGCCAATGATGATTGTCAATCACTGATATTTATGCAAGGTATTGATATTAAATGTAAAAAAGCGGAGTTGTGAATCGGGTCTTGTCATGGTCAGGTAACATGAAAGAAAAACTTCAGATCTGTATCCCTGTATTGTATATCATATTCTTTGCGAATCATTTTGTGTTTGCGAAGAATGTTGATATGAACACCATTACACAACAGGATATTGATGCAGTATTTACCACCACGCATGGCATCATTATCAATCCAAATGTGATCATGAACCCTAATATAAAAGTCAACGTGCCAAATAACATATACACACAAAATGGCATTTCAACCCCGGAAGACAATACTATAATTTCACAAATCAATAAAAAAATCATTGAAGATGGCACTCTTTATAGCGTAAGTGTAAGCGTGACTTGCCAGGACGGCAATGTTCTGCTGCAAGGAAAAGCATCCACGTTGGCACAAATTGATAAAGTGATGAAATTGGTGGTTTCTATCCCCGGCGTGAAATCAGTGACATCGCGAATGACAATTAAATAATCACGTACCCATATCTGCATGGATATATAATATTCATTTATAAAGATTGACTTCGATGCGGAAGCAGTCAAATATAATCCGCATACGCGCCTGTATTACTAATGGGAAATGTGGCTATGGATACAATGATTGCCTTGCAAGACCTTGCAGCGCCAGACGGCGTTTGCTTCGGCTGTGGCTCGAAGAATGCACACGGCCTGCGGATAAAAAGTTATTGGGATGCCGATAACCTGCATGTGATAACGACACACCGACCGGACATGCGCTATGTCGGCTGGCCATCGCTAGTCTATGGCGGATTGATTAGTTGTCTCATTGATTGTCACTCGAACTGGACTGCAATGGCGCATCATTATCGTGTTGAAGGACGCGCAACGGGAACATTGCCGCGCATTGATTGTGTGACTGGTTCGCTGGGAGTGAAATTCATCAAGCCTACGCCGATGGGTGTGCAGTTGACACTCAGGGCGCGAATCGACGGTGAAGTCGGGCGCAAGACGCGCGTACTCTGCGAGGTGTATGCCGATGATACACTGACGGCGCTGGGTGACTCGGTTTTTGTCCGGGTGGATGTCGGTCACCTGGCAAAGACGGCGAGGGTTGAAGATGGCTCTTAATCCGGTTGTTATTCTGCATTCGCCTTATTGAGTCGATAAAACAGGATAGGCTATGAAATTTATAATTTCCCATTTTTTATTTGTCTGTCTCTGAAAGATATCCAGACCTTCTTCTTGTATGAATGACATATGCTTGCCGTTTTTATATATATTCAAATACCAGGTTATTCTGACTGCGGCTAAATCATCTGAGCGGTAGATATGGTGAATTTTGAAATCGTTATGATAAGTCATCTCTTTTTCCTGAAATATTTTTCGAAATCCTTCACATATCTTTGCATAATTTTTTTGGGACGATCCCTGATAATCGGCATGAACCGATTTTGCAAACAGATGGCACACTTTTGGATATTGTTTTTGGTTGAATGCATTAGTCCACTCTGTAAATAGTTTCTGAAAGTTGACTTCATCGTTGCTCGCATCAGCGTATCCAGGCGAGAAGGCTGACAAGACTGTTAACATAATAATCATCAGCTGCAGAATCCTTAATTGCATAATTTATTCCTTGTCTGTAACCGGTTTTAGTCGGTTAAAATGAATGTCTCATTTTTTTCCTTCAACCAGACTGCGATACGATTTCAGATGATGGATAACGAAACCGCCAAATGAACGATGCTGTGACAGTGCGGATTGTGCCAAGGCTAGCTGTGCTTCAAAGTATTTGTTGCCTTTTCCATAGAAAGTTACTTTCACTGGTGTTGTATTAATTGTTTCCACGCCTATCAATACTTTTTTTCCTATCTTGTCTGCATAGTCAAGGTTATCCTGGGCGAGAGAGATGATGGAATCAGAACCTTCGGCTTTGTTTCTATAATCCATAATGGCGACATAATCGTAGATATCCTGTACCCATTCATTTAATTTTCGATGCTGGTTTTGCCACTCGACATCTTCAATACCGCCATACCAGAATGGCATCGCGGGTCCAACAAGCAGGTCTAAACCGGAAGCCGCTTTCATACGCATGAAGGCGGCAGATAAATCCAGGTATTGTTGTCCGCGCAAGGGACGTGATGATGCCCAATCATCCAGAATATACGGCTCGATGTCAATGTTGATACCATCGAATCGCGACAGTGGATCCAGTGTTTTTTTATTAAAATCCAGGACATTCGCAAACATTTGTAGCGCAGCAGGACGTTTTTCAGGCAAGATGTATTCCTGGGTGCGGAGATATGTCGAACCTAAAAGAGCAAACACCTTGAATCCGCGCGCGTGTGCGCCTGCAATGAGCTTCCGGTATTTCTCGGGCTCGTTCACCAGTATATTACGGCCTTGAAATTCATCGGCGTACAAATACATTGTCGAGATGTGCTGCTGGTTGAGAAAGGTTTCAACTTCACGCTGCGCATCAATATTGTCAAGCATGTGGAAAGAGTCGTTTTCCCAGATCCAGATCGCGCGTGGTGCGGCAGCAAGTGGACTTCCAGATGCCATCGATGTCCAGCACAAAATAATATTTGCAATCAGTATCCGTATACAGGTTGTGAGTGTCGAGTTCATTTGGTCAGCTTCTCTGCTAATGTTGCTAAATGCCGATGGTCAGTGCCGCAGCAACCGCCATAAATTTTGAAATGATATTTGGTACCGAGTGCAATCAATTCATCTGCGAACAGTTCAGGTTCATCTGCTTCAGGATGGTCTATGTTTAATAATTCCTTGCCTGACTTGCTTGAACCATTGGCTTTTATTCCCAGAATTCTTTGATAGTGAATATCATGGTCGCTCAAGGCCTGCTCGGCAGTGACAGGATGCGTGCAGCTGATAATATAAAAATTGGGCTGGGGGGATATGGTTGCGTCGATCCGTGCGATTAATTCCTTTAATGGATTCCCATCGATCAAGGTGCCGTCAGGATTGAGAATAACGCCTACGCTATAAGGCATGCCAGTCTGGGCAACTGCTGTCGCGCAGCCAATGGTTTCTATCATTCCAGCCATGGCGGCAATCGAGATAATATCAACGCCGGCTTGTGCAATGGCATTTGCCTGGCGAGAATGATAACTGACGGCCTTTTCAACAGTAAATGAAAGATCAGCCGAGTAGCCGGCAAGTTCAGGGCCGATAGGCGCAGTGATGTAAATGTTATTTTTATAATCGTCATACCGGTTTCGAATATTTTTGACAAATTGTATGCAATCCTGATTGATTGTTTCAATTGCATTCGGGTCATTGAAATGAAGTCGTTGGCAATGCGCCGGACTTGCCCGGTAGGTTGGCGCATTCAGAATGATGGGTGCATTGTGATGCCGCACGGCTTCGATATCAGTCTCATATAATTGGCGTAGTGCTTTTTGTCCTTCTTCCTGATAGATGAGTGTGAATATCGACATTTCCTTGTCGAGTTTTAGAGTTGTGCCATATTCGATACGGGTTTCCATTGGCCCATCGTAGAGCATGAAGGGACGTTCCTTCAAGGCGCTGACTAAATCCATTTTGACCTCTTTTATCCTAATGTCGGCTATAATTCTACACCTGTCGGTAAAGCTGTAACAAGGTCATGGGAAAATGAATATGGGTGGGTGGCTGGTATTATTCTTCCTTTCTCACATTGAAGAATATTGCATAGAATGTCGGGATGACAACCAGTGTCAAGATGGTTGCGAATGTCAGGCCAAACATGATGACGATAGACATGCTGCGAAAGAAAATATCCGGCAGCAGTGGAATCATGCCTAGCACAGTGGTGACGGCTGCAAGCAGCACAGGACGCATGCGGCTGATGGAGGCATCGATAATTGCCAGGTATGGGCGTTTTCCGACAACTTTTTCACATTCAATCTGATCAACCAGGACAATCGCATTTTTAATCAGCATGCCCGACAAACTGAGAAATCCGAGCAAGGCCATGAAGCCAAATTCAGAATTGGTCGTGAGCAATCCTATCGTAACTCCGATTACAGACAGGGGAACACATAGCCAGATGATAAGCGGCTGCCTGACTGTGCCAAACATCAGCACAATAACAAAAATCATGGCCAGGATCCCGACAGGCAAATTGGAATACAAGGCTGCCTGCGCATCGCTGGAGTTTTCATATTCACCTCCCCATTCCATGCTGTATCCAAGCGGTAATTTGATGGCTTCTATTTGCGGACGGATACTGTTGAAAACAATGCTTGCTGGCCCCGAAACCGGTTCACAGGAAGCCGTAATGGTTGGTTTGCCATCGCGTCGACGAATGATGGAGTCTTCCCATTCTGTATTAAAGCCAGTCACGAGCTGTCCAATTGGTACGGCTTTTGAAAGTAATGGGCTCCAGATTTGCAGGTTGTTGATGTTGTTGATATCGACACGTTCATTTTCCGGTGGACGCGAGATAATGGGTATCAATTTGTCATTTTCCCTGTATATTCCGACTTGTTTGCCGGAGAATGCAGTTTGCAGCGCATCAGCGAGGTCTGCCCTTGATATGCCGGTAATGCGTGCCTGGGCTTCGGAAAAATTCGGACGGATGACTTTTACTTTTTGCCGCCAATCATTTCGTACATCCATTGCGTCAGGGTTTGCGCGCATGATGGCCTCTGCCTGAGCGGAAAGTTCACGTAACACTTGCCCGTCAGGCCCGCTGAATCGTACTTCGATTTTGGCGCCGCCGCCTGGGCCCAGGCGGATTTTTTCTATCTTGGGCTCGGTATCCGGATAATTGGATATCATGTAGGTTTTTATTTCGTTGGCGATTCTGTCTATGTTTCTGTAATCATCAACCGCAATGATGAATTGTCCATAGGATGGATCGGCTTTTTCCGGTGTGTAGACCAGCATGAATCGGAGTGCTCCTTTGCCGACGATGGAAGTCACCGATTGAACGCCGTTGATCTTGGCTATCGCTTTCTCGATATTTTGCATGTCTTGTGTGGTAGCACGTACGTCTGTGCCTTGTGAACGCCAATAGTTGATAAAAAACATAGGCGTTGTTGAGTCAGGGAAAAAGCTTTGTTTGACGAATGTGAATCCGTAAACAGAAAGTACTAACAGAATGAACATGAGAGTGACGGTAAATAGCCTGAATTTGATGGCGCCCGCGAGAATCTTTTTATAACCAGTGTAGATGCCGCCGGAATAGGTTTCACCAGACTGCTTCTTGGGGCCAGGCTTGAGAAACAGGTAACAGAGCAGCGGGACGGTATACACGGCAAATACCCAGCTGAACATCAGTGAAATCAGTATCACATAAAAAAGGGAACGGGTATATTCACCCGTACTGTCTTGCGACAAGCCAATGGGCGCAAATGCGATAATACCGATGATAGTTGCACCTAATAATGGCCAGATGGTTTGCTTGACTACGTCTTTGCTCGCGGTCAGTGCATCGATTCCCTGTTCCACTTTTACCAGGATACCTTCGGCGACAACAATCGCATTGTCAACCAGCATGCCCAAAGCAATAATCAAGGCGCCAAGCGATATGCGTTCCAAGGCGATACCGAAAATATTCATGACAAAGAAAGTCGCAAAAATGGTAATGAGGAGAATGCTTGCGATGATCAAACCCGAGCGTAATCCCATGAATAGCAGCAATACTCCAATGACGATTACCAATGCCTGGATCAGGCTGTCGATAAAGCTCTGTATCGATGCCTGCACAACCTTGGGTTGTTCATAGACATAATCAAGTTTGATGCCGACAGGGATTTGGCTTTGCAATTCATGAAGTTTCTGATTGACTGCCTTACCTATGGTGATGATGTTGCCGCCGGATACGATGGAAATGCCGATCATGAGTGCCGGTTTGCCATTGTAAAACATAAGATTATCTGGCACTTCCACGTAGTCGCGAGTAATCACTGCGATGTCGTTAAGATGCAGCAGTTTTCCAGTCGCATTACTGCGCACTAGCAGATTTCCAATGATATCGACTGAATTGACTGCACCGGTCGGACTGATGCGAACGTATTCATCGCCAACACGCACATTGCCGCTAGGAATGACCAGATTTTGCGATTCGAGCGTTTTATAGATTTGCTCAAGTGATATTCCCAGTGAGGCCATTTTTGAGCGTGAAATATCAATAAATATGGCTTGCTGACGAACACCATCGATTGTTACTTTCGCAACCCCTGGTACCAGATTCAATTCCTTCTTCAGGAAATCTGTATAATGTTCCAGTTCCTTATATGAAAATCCTTCGCCAGTCACGGCCAGAAACATGCCATAGACATCACCGTAATCATCAATAACGACAGAACGTATCGCCCCGGGAGGCAATTGTGCCTGGGCATCGTTGACCTTGCGTCGTAACTCATCCCATATTTGCGGCAAGTCTTTCCGGGTATATTTTTTTTGTATGACAACGTTCAATTCTGAATATCCAGGCTTGGATATGGATTTCACGTAATCGAGCTGTCCCATCTGCTGGACCGCTTTTTCCAGTTTGTCAGTGATTTCATTTTCAACCTCTGCTGGCGATGCTCCAGGATAACGGGTGATAACCAGCGCTTCCTTGATGGTGAATTCAGGGTCTTCATATCGCGCAAGTCGTTGATAGGCGATCAGGCCGCCGAAGACAAAGACAATGATGATCATCCATGTGATGACGCTTTTTTTGATGGCAGATTCAGCTATATCCATGCGTATTTCCTGTTATTTCAGGATCTTGACTTCCTGGCCTTCTGTCAGAAAGCTCACACCCGATGTCACAATTGTTTCACCGGGCTGAAGCCCGCTCAGCACACGTATTTGATTACCGGTAAGACTGGATGTTTTTACCGGGATGCTTTTGATTTTCATGGTTTGCCTGTCAACCAGCCACACTGACGGCTGATTGTTTGTATTTATAAACACTGCGCTGGATGGAATGAGATAAAATGACTCAGCGGCCTTTTTCCCCATGGGTATCTGGATAGATACGGTCATGCCAGGCAGGATATTAAAATTGGCTGGTCTTTTCATGGTAAATACAAAGCGGAATGTTTGTGTCTGTGGATCCGCCTGAGAGGAATATTCCTTTAACCTGACCGCAAAAATCTCGCCAGGCAAGGCATCAAAAACGGCTGCGATTTTCTCCCGGTCAATCTGCCCGGATTTCAGGTTAACGATGATATTTTCAGGAACATTGATTTCCATGTCTATGGTATTACGGTCCTGTAGCAGGGCGATCGGTTCTTTCGCGGTAATATATTCAAATTTATTCACGAATTTTTTAGCTATCACACCATCAAACGGTGCGATCAATTTTGTGTTCTTCAAGTCGTTGACGGCAGAGTTGTAATTTGCCTGAGTGGAAAGATACATCGATTTTACCTTGTCATAGTCAGACTGGGAAATATATCCCTGTTTGACCAGCTGACTGGCGCGATCGTAATTTCCTTTGTCTCTGGTCAGTTTTGCAGAGAAGTCATTCACAGCTTCCTGGTATTTGACTGGATCCAGTGCAGCGATGACACTGTCCTTTTTTACATTATCTCCTTCCAGGATGGGAAGCTGAATGATTTGGCCTGGAATCTGAAATGCCATGGTTGTTTCATTTGACGCAAGCGTGACGCCTGGGAATACACGCAAGATACTTGATTCAGGCTGATTGATCACCATGGTCTTGACAGGGCGTATGAAGTTTTCCTGTTTTTTTTCTTCTTTGCCGCAGGACAACAGAAGAAAAGGCAGGATCAGGAAGAATGCAGCTTGGGCTAAGGTCCTTATTTTCATGGATAAGCTCGCTCATGCGTATGATCTGATTATCCCACTATGTGATAACCGCCATCAATATAGATTGTGTCGCCGGTGATGTTTTTGGCGTAATCACTGGCAAGAAAGGCTACCATGGCGCCAACATCGTCTATCTCCACAAGTGTCTGTAATGGCGATTTTTCGCGCGCGCGCAGCATTAATTCATCAAATTTATCCAGGCCTGAAGCCGCCCTGGTTTTAACCGGCCCGGGAGACAGGGCGATGACACGAATTTTTTCCGGACCCAATTCCACAGCCATATATCGCACACAGGCTTCCAGCGCGGCTTTGACTGGGCCCATAAGGTTATAATTTTCAACGACTTTTTCCGCGCCGTAAAATGACATGGCAAATAGTGAGCCGCCATTTTTCATCAGTGGTTTTGCGAGATGAGCCATGCGCAGAAATGAATGGCATGAAATGTCCATTGCCAGCAAAAATCCCTCTTTCGAGCAGTCAATAATGTGCCCCTGCAAATCCTGTTTGGGAGCAAAGGCAATAGAATGAATAAGAATGTCGAGCTGATGCCACTTTGACTCAATCTCACGGAAGAGATTTTTTAATTCATCATTGCTTGTCACGTCGCATCGCATATATATATCTGGTGTGAGTTCGCTGACTGCCTTGTCAACATAAGGTTTGGCCTTGTCATTCAGATAGGTAATGGCAAGGTCTGCGCCAGCGGTTTTCAGCATACGCGCGCAGCCATAGGCGATGGAATTCTCATTGGCTATGCCAACAATAAGCGCTTTTTTCCCGCTCAGTAATTTAGGTTCCATATCTAGTTTTCTCCACTTATCAGGTGATAAGTATGATTGGCGATAACCCATTCTTCATTGGCTGGGATAACATGTACGCCGACCTTGCTGCCATCTCCAGTAATATCTGATTGGTTTTTGCTGTTTTTGTTCTTGTCGATTTTCAGCCCGAGCCAATCGTTATCAACGCAGACACGTTCGCGGATTTGCCATGAATTCTCACCGATTCCTCCAGTGAAGATGAGCATATCGAGTCCACCTAGCACGGATGTTAGTGCACCCATCTCACGACGTATGCGATAAACATATAACTCAACTGCTTGTCTGGCTGCATCACTTTGATTTTCCAGCAACTGTTTCATGTTGTGAGTAATACCTGAAACACCCAAGAGGCCGCTTTGGCTATAAAGCATTTTTTCGATATCTTTGGCGGACATATGTTGATATTCCATTAGATAAATCACGAC
This sequence comes from Gammaproteobacteria bacterium, assembly GCA_021324305.1. Taxonomy (GTDB): domain Bacteria; phylum Pseudomonadota; class Gammaproteobacteria; order DSM-16500; family DSM-16500; genus Aquicella. Next base: position 36,473 of record JAJPJI010000021.1, read on the forward strand.
ACCCGGATCCAGACTGCCGCAGCGTGTTCCCATCATTAATCCATCCAGCGCGGTAAATCCCATCGTTGTGTCGACAGATACACCGTCCTTTATGGCGCACATGCTGGAGCCGTTACCCAGGTGCGCGACAATGATGCGGCTGTTTGCATTTTCAGGATATAATTCATTGACCTTGTGCATGATGTATTCATAAGATAATCCGTGAAAACCATAGCGCTTTATGCCAGCGTCAATCAGTTTTCTGGGTAGGCCAAAGAGATCAGCGATTACAGGATGGCTACGATGAAAGGAAGTATCAAAACAGGCTGCCTGAGGCAGATTTGGATATGACTTGCGAATGCATTCAATGGCCTTAATGTTGAATGGCTGATGCAATGGCGCAAAGGGAATGAATTGTTTCAGGTCATCCAGAATCATGTCAGTAACAATAACTGGTGATGTATATTTCTCGCCGCCATGGACGACACGATGGCCAACGCCAGATACCGAATAATTAAACTGATTGGATTCGAAAGCGGAGACGAGCATTTCGTAAAATTGCTCGTAGCCCATTTCTCTGGAAAATGTGTTTTGTTTGATAAGATCGCCGTTTGCAGCATAAATCTTCGAAACCGGATTTGTGCTTATGTTTTCAACATACCCATTAAGCGTCCTATCAAGTGTATTGCTGAATGTATAGGCAGCAAATTTGATGCTGGATGAACCTGAATTTATTACAATTAGTTGATTTGATTTCATATCATGAATTCACATCCTTAATTGTGTAAATTCAAGTTTATTGTACCATGTTAATCAGTCCCGCATTCAATTAATGATATAATGTATGTAAATCAGATCGATTTTTATGAAGTTGCATATTTATATTTGATAATAAAAGGAAATATGTATGTTTCATAATCCCCTGGATAACCGTTCTCTTTACAATATCTATGATTTCACCATGCGGACGCTGCAGCCGTATTCTGATTATTATGCCAATCTCGCAAAGCGTTTTCGCCGTATCTCAAATACATTGGACATGCCTGTAAATGTCCCATATCTGTCTGAAAAGGAAAAGGACATATACAATCGATTTCTCGCGATGACAGCGAGCGAATCCAGACGAATGGCTGGGTATTGCTACATCATCCACATGCTGACAAACATATATGACAAGCCGGCATTCAATATCACTGAAGTAAAGATTGGAGATGAATATGTTGACGTGATTGAAGAAATTGTTGACCGAAAGAGTTTTTGTAATCTTATCCATTTCAAAAAAATGAATGATAAAGCTAATCATATGCCAAAAATGCTGCTGGTTGCGCCCATGTCAGGTCATCACGCGACATTGCTGAAAGATACAGTGATTAATTTGCTGCCATTTTATGATGTGTATATTACAGACTGGAACGATGCGAGAGATGTTCCGTTGATTGAAGGATCGTTTGATTTGGATGATTTTATCGAATATATGATTTCGTATTTTCAGAAGCTAGGCCCGGATTTTAACGTCATGGCGGTTTGTCAGCCGACGGTTCCGGTTTTGGCAGCTCTGGCATTGATGTCTACGGCAAATGATCAAAGAGTACCGCACACCGCGATATTGTTAGGCGGACCGATCGATACCAGCCAGTCACCAACAAAAGTGAATGAGCTTGCCACATCAAGGGGTGATGACTGGTTTCAGCAAAATGTGATCTCAATCGTTCCGACACGATTTCCTGGCGCTATGCGGCTGGTGTATCCCGGATTCATGCAGCTCGCCGGATTTTTAAGCATGAATATTCAGCGGCATATCGAATCACTCACGAAGGCAGTGAATGATTATGCTGATAATAATCGACGTAGCGCGCTTAAGACAGTCAATTTCTATCTTGAGTATTTTTCAACGATGGATCTGACAGCTGAATTTTACATGCAGACGATCAACACGGTTTTTCAAGAGCAATTGTTAACAAAAGGCCGTTTCAAGTCGCGAGGTCATAATGTGCGCCTTCAGGATATCAGAAATACCGCCATATTGGCGATTGAAGGTGAACGTGATGACATTACCGGAGTAGGGCAAACAAGATCTGTTCTGGGATTCTGCAATAACTTGCCTGATTCAATGAAAAAATACTTTCTGGCGGAAGGTGTCGGACATTATGGATTATTCAACGGCAGTAAATTCCGCAAAATTATCATACCGGAAATTCAATCATTCACTGAGCAGCACAGGCAACCTGCTGCTGGCAAAAGCTCCGCAAAGCCTGTCAAGAACATAAAAAAGGACGCATAATGGAAAGACAATCATTGGATATCGACACGCTTGCAAAAAATTTTCTGCAAAGATGCCAGGCATTGGAAAAAATAAAAGTTGCCGTTGTCTACCCATGCTCTCAGGATGCGCTTATTGGCGCGCTTGAAGCAGCGCATTTGGGCATAATTGAACCTGTGCTGATTGGACCAAAATCCAAAATCCAGAAAATCGCATCCGACAACAAGGTAAATATTTCAACTTGTGAATTAATCGATATTCAGGATGCTGAGAAAGCCGCAGAAATGAGTATTTCACTGGTGCATGAGGGACGTGTTGAAGCCATTATGAAAGGCAGTCTGCATACGGATGAGCTGATGAAGACGGTTGTCAGGAAAGATACCGGATTGCGAACCGGAAGACGCATTAGCCATGCATTCATCATGGCTATCGAAAATTACCATAAGCCGTTTATTATCACTGATGCGGCAATCAACATCAGCCCTGATTTGATGACCAAAAGAGATATTATCCAGAATGCCATCGATCTGGTGCATTCACTCAATAAAGACAAGATACCCAAAGTCGCGATTTTATCCGCTGTTGAAACAGTAAACCCAGCTATCCCGTCGACATTGGATGCGGCCTGTCTTTGTAAAATGGCTGAGCGTGATCAGATTGTCGGTGGAATAGTGGATGGGCCTTTTGCATATGATAATGTGCTCAGTTTGCATGCTGCGCAGACAAAAAACATCAAGTCACCAGTAATCGGTGATGTTGATATTTTTGTTGTTCCCAATCTTGAAGCCGGAAACATGCTAGCCAAGCAGCTGGTGTTAATAACAAAAGCCATCTCAGCCGGCATTATTCTGGGAGCGAGCGTTCCCATAATTCTGACCAGCCGCTCAGATGGCGTTCAGTCTCGGGTTGGTTCCTGTGCGATAGCTGTGATGATGGCACATGCCAAACGCCAGGAATTACTGAAAGCATAATCATCAAGGTGTTGTTCATCTTGATGGCAAACGAAGTATTATCACGGGCGTTGAGTTGGCTGTTGTTGCTGATTAAATGTGAGGTCAACATGTCAATTGTTCGCTATCACAATATCAATGAAATCACGGGTGATATTCTTAAAGTCACCGTACCAGTGTCTCAGGATGACAAGAATGCGATCAGGCCCCGTCTGGATGATATTGCGCTGGTTTACACTGAATCAGGCCAGTCACTGCTGTCCCAAATCATATATATAGACAATGACATTGTTTCGCTGCAGATATATGGCGGTACCAAAGGGTTGTCGACTCAATCCTCAGTCACATTTGTTGGGCAGCCAATGATGGTTAATTTTTCGCCTAATATTCTCGGGCGAGTATTTAATGGCTCTGGAATGACAATTGATGGCGGCCCTGATTTGAGTAATGATGATAAAACACCCATCAGGACACCAACCATCAATCCCACGCGGCGCACACTCGCGTCAAAAATGATTAGAACCAATATTCCCATGATAGACATCTTTAATTGCCTTGTTGAAAGCCAGAAGATACCGATATTTTCTGTTGCTGGCGAACCCTATAACGAACTGCTGGCAAGAATCGCCACCCAGGCTGATGCAGATATCGTGATATTTGGCGGGATGGGATTATTATTCGATGATTACTACACCTTCAGAAAAACATTCGAAGATCATGGTTCAATCGCAAGAACGGTCATGTTTGTGAATCAGGCATCTGATTCAATATTGGAACGCCTGTTGATACCTGACATGGCACTCGCAGTCGCGGAAAAATTTGCTATTGAAGAGGGCAAGCGTGTACTCGTATTGCTGACAGATATGACCGCGTTTGCTGACGCGCTGAAAGAAGTCGGGATAGCCATGGAACGTGTTCCATCGAATCGCGGCTACATGGGTGATCTCTATTCCCAGCTTGCGCGCCGTTATGAAAAGGCCTGTGATTTTCAAGGGGCAGGATCAGTAACTATACTTTCAGTGACTACCATGCCGGGCAATGATGTCACTCATCCTGTCCCTGACAATACCGGTTACATCACAGAAGGTCAATTTTATCTTCACGATAGTGCGATTGATCCATTTGGCTCGCTTTCCAGACTCAAGCAGCATGTCATTGGCAAGCAAACACGTGACGATCACAGCCAGGTAATGAATACCATGATACGATTTTATTCCGCAGCGCGTGAGGCAGAGCAAAAACAGGCAATGGCATTTGAAATTTCCGAATTCGACCATCGTTTGTTGAAGTTTGGTAAATTATTCCGCGAACGCTTCATGGATATCAAGGTTGCCTTGCCGCTGGAGCAAGCACTGGATCTTTGCTGGCAAACCATGGGCGAATGTTTTAATGAAAATGAACTCTTGATCAAGCAGGAATTGATTACAAAATATTTCAAGCAGATACCTCATGATTCAGGAGGGATTGATAATGACACAAATAAAACTAAATAAATCCTCCCTGAGTCAGGAAAGAAAAAAATTAAGCAATTATAAACAATTTCTGCCGTCATTGGATCTGAAGCGGCAAAAACTGCTGGTAGAAAAAAACAAGGCGGATAGTGAACTTAAAAAAATAAAAGCAGAAATCGACGTGCTGGAAAAAGAAATCGCCAAAAAATTACCAATGATTGCTGTTGCAGAAGTCGATTTAAACAACCTCGTCAGGATAGAATCGGTTGATATTCAAAGTGAAAATGTTGTCGGAGTCAGGCTTCCGAGACTATCGAAATTAAAGTTCACGACTACAAGTTATTCCTATTTTAATACACCGCACTGGCTGGAGGGTTACATCAGCAGTCTGAAACAAATGCTGGAGCTGCGTATACGGTTGAATATCGCGGAAATGCGCGTGAAAAGCCTGGATAAGTCATTGCAGATAGTGACGCAGCGCAAGAACCTGTTTGAAAAGGTCTTGATTCCAAAAACAACGGATATCATTCGCTATATTCAGATCTTTCTGGCAGATAACGAGCGGGCTGCTGTTGTGCGGTCAAAAATTGCCAAGAAAAAAAGGCAGACAATATGACAATTGCCGTTTTCAAAAAAGTGTCCATATTTGGTCTTCACAAGAACAAGGCTGAGATCATGTCTCAACTTCAGTTCCTTGGCTGCATGCATCTTGTTTCTATCAGAGTGAAGAAGCCGGCGGGCCTGACCAGTACGTCAACGACGCTGACCGATGAGATAAAAAAAGCGCTTTATTATCTGAAAAATTCGCCTGATAAAGCTTCCATCAAAAAAATATATCGTGATTTCAATGCACAAAAGATTGTTTCTGATATCTCGAATAACCAGGAACAGCTGAGAAAGGCGCTGGATAGGCGTGATTTCTTGCAGATTCGCATCAAGGATCTATCCATCTGGGGCAATTTTGCACTGCCTAAAGAAGGTGAGATTGGTGATATCAAATTATGGTTCTACAAGATCCGGAACAAGGATATACCAGCTATCCCCGATGATCATGTGATCCATGAAGTCCATCGTGACAATCTGTTTGTCTATCTTATTGTTTTATCGAAAGACGAACCGCCAGCCTGTGCAATGCCTGTTCCGCGCATCCATACCGGCGCCATTCCACTGGCTGATCTTAAGCAGGAATTGAATGAAATCACTGAAAGAATTGACGACCTGAATGAAGAGCGGCGTCAGTTGACACGGTATTACCATTTGCTGTCAAGAGAATTGGACAGGTTTACAGATCTCACAAACTTGCAGCTCGCAAATGAAAAACTTTGTGATCACGATGATTTTTTCCAGATACAGGGATGGGTTCCTGAAGACAGGCTGAAAGAGATCGCTGTATTCTGCCAGCAGAATGGTATGGCAATACTCGTTGAGCCTGCGTCTGCAGAGGAACGTCCGCCGACGTTGATGCAAACATACGCATGGTCGGGGGCAGGTATCGAGCTTGTCAACTTCTATCAGACGCCTGGTTACCGCGCGCTTGATCCTTCACTGATGATATTCTTTTCATTTTCTCTCTTTTTCGCAATGATACTCGCTGATGCGGGCTATGGGTTTGTCATTGCACTGTTTACATTATTTGCCTGGAAATGGATGGGAAAGATGAATGCAGGCAGCTGGTTAAGGCCCTTGCTGGTTACTATCAGCATATTTTCCATTATCTATGGAGTCATGCTTGGCTCATACTTTGGTGTGGAACCGTCTTCCAATTCCATATTGGGAAAAATCAAGATTCTTGATATCAACAATTTCAAAACCATGATGTCGCTTGTTATTGTTATTGGCTGCCTGCACATTGTCGCAGCAAATGGAATGCGAGCCTGGTTTGCAAAAGGCTTATATGAGAAAGTTCATGCCGCAGGATATATCATCCTGATTTTAGGCTTCATGGCATTGGCCTGGGGATTGGGACAACATTCTGATACCGTCATTACATCATCGATTGCAGTTATTTGCATTGGTATTCTTGTGCTGCTGATTTTTGCCAGTGATTTACCTGTCACCAATTTCAGTTCATTTCTCACGCGCACATTGGCTGGCCTGCAATCCATTAGTGAATTGACGTCATTATTTGGGGATATCCTGAGTTATCTGCGGCTATTTGCTTTGGGGCTTGCAGGCGCTTCGTTGGCGATAACATTTAATCAGATAGCTCGGCATATCTCGGAGAGTACATTGCATGGGCATGGATGGGTTCTCGGATTTCTGGTTTTACTCATTGGTCAGTCGCTGAATTTCATATTATGTGTCATGAGCGGGGTGATACATGGTCTTCGTCTGAATTACATTGAATTTTTCAAATGGAGCATCAAAGAAGACGGCTATGTTTACGCGCCGCTTAAAAAAGTGGAGGTCACTCATGAATGAACTCATGCTGCTATTTGGATGGGCAGGTATTTTCGCACCAATGGCGCTTGGTACGGTGGGAAGCATTATTGGCTGTTCTACCGCAGGCCAGGCTGCAATCGGGGCTATGCTGGATGTCGAAAGCGGTTACGGCAAATACATTGGTATCGCTGTTCTGCCATCGACGCAAGCCATCTTCGGCATCGTCATCATGTTTACATTAAAACGAACCGTGACGCCTGATATAGCAGGCGGTTTGTTTGGCATCGGATTATTAACCGGAATTGCGCTTATGTACAGCGGCATACAGCAGGGCATCTGTTGTGCGAGTGCAATTAATGCCGCCAAATCGAAACCTGAAATTTTTGGGCTTTCGATCGCGCCTGCTGCGATTGTCGAAGGTTTCGCCGTATTCATTTTTGTCTTTGCACTTTTACTGGCTGGAGCACTGTAGGAGTACTTATGAGAACCGATGACAAAGCGACACCCATTTCACAAGGCGTGGAAACATTGATTGAACGCCTGAAAAATGAAGGTATCACGGCTGGCAAGTCAGAGGCTGAAAAAATTATTAAAGAGGCACAGGAGCAAGCCGCTAAAATAATCAATGACGCACGCACCGAAGCAAAAAAAATAGTTGAGCAAGGGCATAATAAAATCATGCAGGAAAAACAAGCCGCTTTGGATGCCTTGCAGCTGGCCGCACGCAATATGCGTCTCGAATTAAGACAGCGTCTGATCGATCGGTTCAAGGAAGAGGTAAAGCGTCTGATTCACAAGGAATTAACCAATGAAGCCACTATTCATCAGCTGATTTTATTGATCGCTCTTGATACGGCCGAACAATTGCAAAAATTCAAGCAACAGAATATAGAAATTCAACTGCCAGCAACAGTCCTGGAGTTTGATGAGATACGCAAAAATCCAAAGCTGCTGGAGAATGATCCCTTAAAACTGTTTGTACAGGGTGTCACTCATCAATTTCTAAAAAGCGGGATAAGCATGCGAGTTGACAAGAGCAATCAGGCTGAAACGGGCATCAAGGTCCACATTGTTGGTGAAGATGTTGAATTTGATTTGAGTGAGAATGCCATCAGTGAATTACTGATGAAACATTTGCAGCCTCGTTTTCGCGCGCTGCTGGAGGGATTGCTGCAATGACGTCATATTATACCATTATGGTCAGTTTGCCGCGTCACAGCAGAAATTATAACGTCAAGCAAACACCCATTTCCCGTATCCAGCTTGAAAACAGGATCAAACTGCTTCCCGACCAAGAGAGAACCATATTGTATATGCTTGAAAAAATTGTCTGGAATAGCTGGTTTGATCATTCTGCCTCATTCACAGATACACTTATGTCAGCCAACAAACTCCTGGCAGGACAACATCCATTCATTGATGAAATCATTTACTGGTATTTTGATTTGCGCAGCCTACTTGTTGCCTTGCGTATGCGTAATGCAAAACAGCCAGTACCGGAAAATACCAGAGATTGTTGGTTTACACGCTGGAGCATGCTGTTAACGGTAAACTGGAACGAGCCTGATTTTGGACTGAAAAATGTTTACCCATGGATACTCGATGTCAATACCCGGCTTGTAAATAACGAATCTGATATATTGGAAGAAACGTTACTGAAACAGCTTTGGAAACACCTGGATTCCGTAGAAAAAAGACATTATTTTGATTTTGAAGCAGTCATTATCTATTTGTTGCGCTGGGATATTGTCAATTACTGGTCTCAATTTGATGAGGCTGCTGCTATCAAACGATTTAATGATATGACAAGTGTTGCGCTAAAAACCGGCCGGATTGAGCCGTTACTGAGCGAACTTGACAGGAGTGTTTCATGAACAAAATGCAGGATACTCCAGGTAAAGATCATGCTGTTGTGAGTGCGATACAGGAAGGAGTCGTGCGCATTGAAAAGTCCGGCTCACGTCCTCTCATTAAAAATGAAATCATCTATATTTGCCCGAAAAGCAAGAGCGGCCAAACGCAGCAAGAAAAAATCATGGCTGAAATATTGCATGTGAAAGGAAATACAGCAGTCGCGCAGGTATTTGAGGAAACCGGCGGTATTTCAGTAGGTGATATCGTGGAGCAAACGGGAGAAATGTTGTCGGTTACATTGGGACCGGGACTGCTGGGCATGATATATGATGGTCTGCAAAATCCATTACTGAATTTTGCGAATAAATATGGATTTTTCCTGCCGCGTGGTGTGCGTGAACAATCCATTGATATGAGTAAAAAATGGGTATTCACGACAACAGTGCGAAAAGGTGATATCGTGAATGGAGGCCAGGTGCTCGGTGTCGTACAGGAAGGAAGGCTGGAACATCGAATCATGGTTCCCTTTGATATGGGGTATGAAATGAGAGTTGACTGGATACAGCAAGGTACATTCACCATTGATACGCCAGTTGCGCGTTTGACTGATAGTAAAAACAACGCGCATGACGTGCCCATGATGCAGCGCTGGCCAGTGCGTCACTCAATCGGTCAACGCTTATTGAAAGAAGGATTGTCGCAGCGTGAGTATCCTGATCGGCCGATGATAACCACCCTCAGGCTGATCGATACATTTTTTCCCATCGCACGGGGCGGTACAGCGTGTATTCCAGGCCCGTTTGGCGCTGGGAAAACAATCCTGCAAAATCTGATTTCACGTTATTCCGATGTGGATATTGTCATTATCGTTGCCTGTGGTGAACGCGCTGGCGAGGTAGTTGAAACAATCACTGAATTTCCAAATCTGATTGATCCAAAAACCGGCGGGACCCTGATGGATCACACGATCATCATCTGCAACACTTCTTCCATGCCTGTTGCCGCTCGCGAAGCCTCCATTTACACCGGTATTTCCCTGGGCGAGTATTATCGCCAGATGGGTTACAATGTATTGTTAATTGCTGATTCAACATCACGCTGGGCGCAAGCTATGCGTGAAACGTCAGGCCGGATGGAAGAAATACCTGGCGAAGAAGGCTACCCAGCCTATCTGGACAGCAGTATTCGCAGTCTTTATGAGCGTGCAGGGATTATACGCAACTCAGACAACAAGGTTGGCAGCTTAACAATTGTTGGCACCGTGTCGCCAGCAGGCGGCAATTTTGAAGAGCCTGTTACACAATCAACGTTAAGTGCTGTCAAAACATTTCTGGGTCTGAGCTATGACCGCGCATACAAACGATATTATCCCGCGGTTGATCCATTAATTTCCTGGTCGCGATATCTGGAACAATTGCAATCCTGGTATGAAACCAATATGGAGCCGACTTGGACTACAAAAGTAAGCCGTATCAGTGAGTTACTGAAGCAAGGACATGAAATTAATAACATGATGCAGGTCACCGGAGAGGAGGGCATCACCATGGAAGATTATATTACCTATCACAAATCGCTGATGTTCGATATGATTTATTTGCAGCAGGATGCTTATGATCCCGTTGACGTTTCAGTGCCTGTTGAAAGACAGAAAATACTTTTTAATCTGTTATATGATCTTGTTATGGCGGAAAATAAATTCACGGACAAAAACGAAGCCAGGAATTTTTTTATCAAACTGACCGGGATTTTGAAAAACATGAATTATTCACAATTAAATACCAACGAATACAATAAATATTATAATCAGGTCGCGGAAATGGGCCGTCTTGATTTGATTGATAAAAATCCAAAGTAGCGGAATCCCTGGCGCCAGCGATATGCTTGATTGACACCCTGATCTCTTAAGCTTGCCAATCTTTATCTTTTCTTAGCTTTGTTGAATAATCCCACTTGCCTGTCATCCCGGCGAAGGCCGGGATCCATCCATCTTGTTCAACAAGGTGTTGACCTCGCGATGATAGTATTCGCAACATAAAACAATCAGGCAGAACAGAATGGAAGAAACAAGGTGGTTTCCATAAGCGTAGTTTAGCAGAAACGGCAATGTATCAATTAAAAATGGTATTAAATGATAGCTTACGAGCTGGAATTTTTGAAAATCAAGCGACAGAAGCTTTATGCTTTGTCGAGTGTTAAGCAAAATGACTCAACCTGGTATGAGCCTGACAGTTAACGTGTAAAATAAATTCGAGAATGGATCCCGGCCTTCGCCGGGATGACAGGCAAGTGGGATTATTCAGCAAAGCCATAGAAATCCAAAGTAGCGGAATCCCTGGCGCCAGCGATGTACTTGATTGACACCCTGATCTCTTTGTGAGGTCTTTGGCTTTTTATTGCATGCTGCGCAAATTGACAATTTACCAATGGACTAGCTGAAATGTCAGAGTTACTATAGTGCCCATCTTTCAACAGGATGAGGGTCGGCGGCTATGGCGAGTGCTTATTTGTGCAGGTTTTTTCTGGGCGTTCTGTTACTGTCGTATTCCATGCTGGCCGCCGCCAAACCGCATTTTCCTCAGAGCCTTGTATATGCAGGCAAGCCTATAGACAGCCTGTGTTTTTCCAATCCTGAAAAAACAATTGATCTTAGGCGCTGTGGCGCTGAGCATGAAAAGTATATTGTCAAAAATGCCAGGACTGATCTCAATAAAAAAGGCTATATTGGCTATGAATGGACGGATTCGAGCATGCCATCCGGTCCACAGGGATATAGTTATTACAAATATTTTTCAGCTGGTAATAATCAGTTCTGGATATATGCCATTAACAACGGGGGCGGCAGCGGCAATTTTACCAGCCTCTACCTTGTGAAGCGACTGAATGCCAGTGCTCTGAATGTACAAGCCATCGCTGCTGGTGATCGTTGTAACGGAGGGATTCAGGATGTCGCGGTGCGAAATCATGAATTGACATTTAGTGTTAACCTCACGCCCTACGATCTCGTTGCGCTAGCACATAGCCAGACGAATAATCTCAAGGCATATGATGATCTGGCTGCTTGTGCAGTCTGCTGTACAGCCAGGGCATTTTATTCAACAGATATCAGCACCAGGCTGGGATTCAGTTATGCAGGACTCGATAAAATTAATTCTGCATCTGAGATGCCAGAGCAGGGGAGGTATCAAGCCTGCTTTAACAAGCTGTTGTTTTCTTATATCAAAAAAAACAAGATCATGCTGAACAGTAAGGAAGTTGATGCTTTCGTTGATCAGTTCAAGCATGTCTGTATTCCATAGAGGAAAAATAAATTCATTGCGGTAATGCAATAAAGGATGGATGATAGCCATGAAATTGAAATCACAATTAAATGCTAGATGTATTATTCGAATTCTAATGGGACTGTTTTTATCTGCTGAGGCAACCGGCAGTTATGCCTGGTCAAATTATTTCAGGGTTTTCAATAATAGCGATAAACCTGTCTCAATTACGATACAACCTAAAATCGGCAACGCACATAATGAATGTGCTAATGGTGCGACACCTTCACGTCTTGCCATAGCCCCCAAGTCATCTAGCTGCAAAATTCAGTTCACTACGACGCTGGGCAATAGTTCGGGTACGATCTACATAGACAAGGAAAATGCGAATTGCCGTGTGGATTACAATTATACGTATAATCCTCTGGATCCAATTGCTGAATATTCACTGGAATATGGTAAAACCATTTGTACTGGAAGTAGTAATAATGATTCGGAAGCAAATACCATTTTGCTGGATAATCCAAAAAATGAAAACTATAGTGAGCTTGATCATCTTTTAACTGGCGGCATATCGCCGGTGAAGTTCACTTATTATGGCAAGCAACCAGAAGCTTTGGCGGAATCCAATTGCAGCAGTTATCGTGCAGATGGTACGTTCGAAAAAGGCCCTGATAATTGCATGATTGTGAATCCAGATTCCGCTTGGGTCGCGCGTGCTATCCAGTTGCAGCTGCAAATTGATCGATACGAGCCTCTGAATAACGCGCAATTTCTTGGAACACATAATTCCGCGATTTCGCCTTCCTATACGGCAAAGCATATTTTGACCAACATGAGTTATTCTGATCCCAATCATTATCAAAGAATTTCAGACCAGCTCAATTCCGGTGTGCGTTCCATTGAGCTTGATATGATATGGAATGGAAACGAACCAGTGGTTTGTCATAATCATGTCGATCTTCCTGATATCTCCTTTTTAAGAAATTCTGTAAAAGGTCTGACTTGCGATGGTAACGAAAAAATTGTTTCCCTGTTAACGGAAATCAAAAATTGGCTTGATGTGCCGGCACATAATAAAGAAGTCATACTGCTGTATTTCGATGTGAATCAGCCGCTTGACAGGAATGCTGCTGATTTTAGCGATCTGGTAGGTAATACCTTAACAAATCGCATTGTCACAAAAATGGACGTGAGTCATGGAAAAATTAACAAGCTGCAATGGGGTCCCCAGAATCAAATTGGATTTCCGGCAAACTCTCTTTCCAAAGAAGCCATTGTCAAAATGGGACGGAACATTGTTATCATGAGCCATGATAACAATGAATTGGCAGATAGTCCGTTTGTGTTTACACGGGTTGATGGCGATGTGACCAAGCAGGTGCAATTCCCGAATGATCACGGTTTCGATGATTTTACCAACAAGCTCAAAAGTTGCGCTGATCCAGCGGCAAAATACGCTTTAATGAAGAACAACATATTCCCTGATGACCCTGCGCATGCGTCAATATGGCGGCTTAATGATGATCGCAGCATTATCTCATATTTGGCAGGATCCGGCGTAAATGACGATCCATCGAAGTATGTCGATTTAAGTCCGCTGGCGATTGTGCAAAATGTCATGCAATGTCCTATAAATATGATAAGCCTGGATATGATTAATGCGACATATACTTCGGAAGCGGACAGAGCGCGGATAGGTTTAAATGGAAAAATTGATCCGCGCATTGCTGCCTGGATATGGAGCTGGCAAGAGGGTTATCCGTTATCCGGCGCATCGACAGGCAAAGTCGCCTATCTCGATCCTGTTTCCAGGCATTTTAAAAATGACAAGTCGCTGACATCTGCTTCCATGCCATTTGTACTATGTTATAACAAATCCGAGTTAGAGCAGGGTATAGCGCAATGGGGAGTTGCACGCAACAATACATTAAACCTTGGTGATACCATGGTGTCCTCTGAAACGCTTGTTACGATGGCCGATGCTGCATGTGCTACCCTTGGGTCAGCCTGGTATTTCGCAACACCGGTTACATCCTATCAAATGTCTGATGTGCTAACTATGTTAGCGAAAAATGGAATACATGAACCAGTCATGGTGAATTATCTGAGGGGAGATAATGTTCCGATATCAGATGAATGGACAGCGAATCATCAGATGCCGCTTGCCAGCCTGCATTAGCCGTACTGATAAAATCAGCCTGGTACGTAAGTGTAAATCACATGATTGGTGATCAATACGACCAGGCATCGATTCAGGAGTAGTTCATGACGCAAAAAACAATTCTCTGTTATGGCGATTCCAACACCTGGGGATACGTGCCTTTGCGTGATCACGCACAGCTGAAGTCACGTTATTCACGTGAGCAACGATGGACCGGCATTTTACAGGATTTATTAGGCAGCGAATATTATATAGTTGAGGAAGGACTAAATAGCAGAACAACCAACCTGGATTATGCCGTGCCTCCGGACAGAAATGGTAAAACATATTTGCCGTCCTGTTTATATTCGCATGCGCCAATTGATCTGGTTGTTCTGGGTTTGGGCGGTAATGATATGAAAACGTATTTCAATCGCAATCCATTGGATATTAAAAATGGTCTTGCGGAGCTTGTGGATATCATACAGAAATCACCCTATGGGTCAGACATGCGGCAGGCGCCGAAGATATTAATCATGACACAGGCAATACCGTATCCATTTGTAGAAGAGTATACCGACGAGAATGGTATACGGTTTCTGGAGGGCATCGTCGCCAAAGCCAGGGAGCTGATACCTCTCTATGCAAGTCTGGCTGAGGAAAAGCAATGTCATTTCATTGATGTCTCGCAGGATGTTTCACCATCCAAGATAGATGGCGTACATTATGATCTTAACGCACACAGAATACTGGCTGAATTGTTGAACACGAAAATAAGGGCCATATTTCAGGCCCCCTGATAATGATCTTTCTTATCGAAAGCCAGCTTGCTATTCTTCGATATCCTAACAAACAAATAACTGCTTAGATGCGAGCGTAACTTTCTTCTCTGACATTTTACTTTCGTTTTGGCCCTTTGTGTTTTCTATCCAGTGTACTTTCCGCATCCAAAGGCTCCAGTGGCTTGCTGGGCGAGGGCTTTCTTTCTGGCACCCTGGGTTCTTCCAGTACCAGTGGTGTGCTTGGCTTTGGAATTTCTTCTCCCATTTGGTGGCCCAGTCCATGTGTCATTTGAAAAACAAACTGCGAAAATACTCTATCAAGTACAGCTAATTTCGAATGATTAATGCCCTGCATGAGAAGAGGCATATAAGCTTCAGTAAAATAGCGGCTCATGCTATTCACTAGTTGGTTGAAATGTTTTTGTCCCGTGCGTGGGCGATGCATAGTCCCAATAAAGTTATCAAGGTTTTCCTTTATCTCCATTAAAATGCGCAGCATTTTTTTAAGAAAAGGAGCTTCTGACTTCTGGTTTTCAGCATCCGTGATGATATGTTTTACTGCCTTGATTGCATCACTGATGGCGGCATTCGT
Organism: Gammaproteobacteria bacterium; assembly: GCA_021324305.1. Taxonomy (GTDB): domain Bacteria; phylum Pseudomonadota; class Gammaproteobacteria; order DSM-16500; family DSM-16500; genus Aquicella. Next base: position 52,123 of record JAJPJI010000021.1, read on the forward strand.
TATTCTGCCAAGCTTTTCAATTTGTGCAACAAACTGGCTATATGCCGGACCGCCAATTTCATTGGGATCCTTGAATAAATAATGCAATTCTTCGGAAGGAAGAATAAACACTTTACTCCGCAATTTTTCCAAAATGGAATAAAAACGATTTGCTGTTGCTTCATTAGTAAAAACCAGCGCATGTTCAAGATTAATTCCACCAGTGCGCGCTATTTCATCAGGTGTTTGTCTTGTAAAGACATGGACATATGTGTTTTCACTTTCACCAAATCCTGTTGCTATCCATTTACCCCGTTTCTGAAAAAACAAATCTTGCGCAGATGAAGAATCAGATAGTTCGATATTATCCACCTCAAACGTGCCTCGTGCATGAAATGCGGCATCTTTTACCTGTTTTTTCTCCTGCAAGCTAGAGAATATGGTTCGCTTTGTTACATACGCTTCGGTTGGTGTTGGTTGAAGCTTGCCTATCGCTGTAAGAGCATGATGAAAAAGCAGATGTGCATTACTAAATACTTTGCTTGCGGCATCAGATAGATTATCTGATAAATAGAAAGGATCGGTGAAGCCTTCCTTAACTTCCTCTACCTCTTCTATTATCTTTTTAATTGATTTTTTCTCTTGTTTTCCAGGAAATTTGATCTCGCTTTTTAGCTGATCATCTCTAAGAAAGCCTCTATAGCCATATATATCATTATCTTCTTGCTTGATAATATTAAAATTTTTTCTTAAAGCCATTGCCCAGCTCCTCATTATTATATTTATTTTATTTATGTTTTTAATTATAGGGCTATTTTTTAAAAAATGATTAACAAAACATTAATAATGAAAAAAATGAAAAGCCTGGTCACAAAAAAGAATAAGGTATCTGGAGGCATTTAAAACAGATACTTTCCATTGAAAGTAACGGGTATTATGCCTGGCATGAAGTATGCGCCAGGAAAAAGGCTGAAATCCAATTGTATAAGCGCTGCAGGCTTCCATAATACTGGATGTGCCGCCGTCCGTAACGAGTCCGGACAGCTTCTTTTTATCTTTCGCGTTGAATGCGCTAGCGTCGCCATTGAATAATGATTGACTCATGGCAAGAACTTCAGCAGTCATTTTGTCGATTAGGGGATATTTCTCATCATGCATTGGATTGGTAAACTTGGTAAGACTGTATGTTCTGTCAATCAACTCACTATATTCTCTGGTTTCTCTCACATACACCATGCCAGACACGTGGCCTTTCAGTTTGTTCTCATATTCTTCGGTAGCACGTGAAATTACTTCAATGATATATTCCTTCGATTTGCTTGTTACGGGTATTTGTGCATGGACACTGCCCAGCTCTTTTCGGATTTTATCTTGAGACGATACCAGCAGCGATATGCGGCATCAGATTCGCAATCTGGAGACCAGTAATTGTCCGCGGTTGAATATTTCCTTGGTTCCTTCGATTCTTAAAGCCAGGCAAGCTGTCAAATACACACAGCCGCTGCAGAAGAGAGCGAATGTCAGAAAGCCGAAACGAATTAATAATGACGGGTTATATAACAAGTCAGCAAAATTGACGAATACATACCAGCTAAACGCGCCGAGCAATGTGCAGGCGAGTGCACAGCGTAACATATGATTCACAAATCTGATGGTATGCAGGTTGTGGGTTCTTGCCATGAGAATATATAGCGCCAGGAAATTACCGATGGCTGAAATCGTGGTTGAAAATGCTAATCCCCGGTGCCCCAAGCCCGCCTTGAAAATCAGTGTATAATTAAGTAGTACGTTCAATAAAACAGAAATCAGGCTGATGATCATGGGTATCCATTTGCGGTTTATGGCATAAAATCCGGGTGAGAGGACCTTGATGCAGGAATATGCCATCAGCCCCGGTGCGTAGAATTGCAAAGCTAATGCTGTTTGTGTGGTGTCGTTGGCATGAAACTTCCAATGTTCGTAGATAATGCTGATAATTGGATGTGCGTAAAAGTAGAGCGCCACTGCGGAAGGCATGGTAAGAAAAACAGCAAGCCGCAGCGCGCGCGCTAGCGTTGAACCAAACAATGCATGATCGTGGGTGGTGGCAATCCGTGAAATTACCGGCAATGTAATGGTAGCAACCGCGACTCCAAAAACGCCAATCGGGAATTGCATCAGTCGGAAGGCGCTGTTTAACCAGGCAACAGATTCCTTGCCTATATAGGATGCGAAACCGGAATTGATCAGTACATTGATTTGTACAGCACTTGCTGCAACGACCGCCGGGATTGTCAATATGAGAACATCACGCACACCTGGGTCACGCCAGCGGAAATCAGGTTTAAATTTAAAACCGACCCGGCGTAAGCTGGGAAATTGTGATACTAACTGTAATAACCCGCCAATTAATGTGCCGATTGCAAGACCAGTCAGCGCCTTTTCACCAAAGTGATGATCGAACAGCCAACCGCACAGTATTCCGCCGGCGATGGATCCCAGATTGAAGAAGCTTGACGCCAGTGCGGGAACGCCAAACACATTTCTGGAATTAAGCATGCCCATGGTAAGCGCAGCAAGAGAAACAAGCAGGATAAACGGGTACATGATCTGGGTTAGGAAAATAGTGGTCTCAGCATCAGCGGGCGAAAAGCCCGGCGCCAGAATGCCGATCATTTGCTTTGCAAACAGGATGCCAAGAAGACTGACTGCGCTCATTAGTACGATAGTCAGGGTCATGACTTTCGATGCAAGCGCCCAGGCTGACTCTTCGCCTTCGGTGGCAATTTTCCTGGAAAATATGGTGATAAATGAAATAGACAGTGCCCCTTCGGCAAACAAGTCACGGAGCAGATTAGGAGCGCGAAACGCAATCAGGAAGACACCCATAGATGAAGTGCCAAAGAATGAATTAAATAATACTTCGCGAATCAGACCCAGAAAACGGCTAAATAAAACGGCAATGCCGATAATGCCGGTTGCTTTTACATTTAAGGTCTTGTCGCTGCTTTTCATGTGTCACGTTCGTGAGAATCAGGAATCATGCATCTTATATGATTTTGGTTCTGGAGTGAATAAAGCAGAAGGAAATACAGAGAGACTGTGCCCCAGATGGCATAGATCAAAATAAAAACCATATTAATCAAATTGTTAGGCTTAAAAATATTCTTGAAATATCACCTATACTACAAGTAATGAAATGTAAAATCAGGTGAAACCATGTCCTTGCCGCGAACAGAGAACTATTCGCCACATGTAATTTATGCTGCAGTCAAGAAAGAAAACAATATCTTGCAACAAATTCAGCCTGCGCAAGATATTGATCTGTCATTTAAACCTGAAAGTATAGCTGCCGATGTTGATAAGCTGGCGGGACGCATCAGTCAATTACGCGATGCGGATTTCGACGGATTCATTTTTGATAATGATGGCCAACGTATGTTGGTAAAATTTCATGATGAAAACATCAGTAAAAAAGCCTTTAAATTGAACCCAATCCATATCCATGAAGCCGAAGTCCAGGTACTGCGTTATTTGCGCGGGATGCTGCTGGTTGCCAATCATATTCAGAATCAAGACAAAAAATCAGCTTTGCTGGAAAAACTCGATCAGGCATATAAGATATATCAGAATAAGAGCGCATTAAAACAGTTCAACCCTGCTGATCTGACATTAGAGTTAGCTGATCAGCTAACCCAGGGCCTGGCGCAGACTCTGAAACTAGATTATGACGATGCTGCAAAACAATTAACCATGGCAAGAGACCTGGGCATTCTCCTTGAAGACCATCCTTCAATCTGTACGGTTTCAGAAGATGAGAGCAAAGTCACGATTGAACGCTCTACACCGTATCATATAAGTCAACAGTATTATGAAGACGCAGAATTGTTTGGCGGTAATTTGTCTGAAAAAAGCTGGTTTAAAAGTGCTAAATCACTGGCTGGGTTGGATGAGGATGCAAGTAATACATGGCTTGATGAATTTTTTAAAGCGAACTTTGACAAGATAAAGGCTAAAGGTGTGACAGCGCCACCTTCTGCGCGCTGGCTGCCGATTCCTCCTAACAATCAAATCATAGAAATTGATACGGCGTTGCGAACAGAAAAGACCGAGCAAATGCAATTTTCACATACGGAATTTCTGCGTACCGGGATAGCCATTGCCTATGACATCAGAAAATTACCCAAATACGATGAAGCGGGTAAAAAAAGTGATACATTTAAGGAACAGCAAAAGATTGCAAAAAAAATATTAAAGGAAATCATTAAAAGCCAATTGGCTATCCGGATTGAGGAATACAAGAAGCTTTATGGGGATATCCTTCCTGATTTGCAAGCTGAAGATGGGACCTTTAATTTTTATGTGAATTATCAAACCCTGCTTTCTCCTCTTTCCCGTTTGGGTGAAATACATTTCAAGCATGTCGATAATAACGCCAGATTTGTAAAGTTAGTCAAGGAAGTTATCAAGGAACTTGATGATGATGCGGAATTTAGAAAAGAGTTAAATCTTCAGGGCGTAAACCTGAAAATCAGGCATACGAATTCAGCTGTTAACAGAAATGCATATTTAACCAATGAATCCAGCGCAGATAAAGAAATTCGCGTTGAAAAGATAAACGAATTCGATGAGCTGAGAAAGGCTGTATTCAAAAAGTTGAATATTCAGGATAGTGAAGGCAGAAAAATTGAGGATTATCGTGACGCAATGTTGAAGAAAGGATATAGCGTCAGATTTGTTGATGAAGTGATACAGCGGGAACGCGCATCCGAATGCCTAAAGTTATTGCTCGATGATCAGCCGCCATATAATAAGTTGAGCAGATACCAGCGAAATATCATGATGGCTGCGCTTGAGCATCTTGCCATGGGTAGCCAGTCGTGCACCATTGCAGGCTGCAAGAGCGCACGTGATCGTACCGGTGTATTCGCTTGCGCAGTCAAGACCATGATGGAAAATCCCAAGGCGATGCGAGACTGGAAGGCTTTGGACAGAGGAATTGTCAAATCATTAAAACAGGGCCATGCATTTCGATCAATGATTTTTCATAGCGCGATTGTCAAGGTATCGCTGGTGCATAAAAAATTCATGCATAAACTCAATAAAACAACCCAAAAAGATATTAAATCTCTCCTGGTATTTTCACGCAAGCTGGACAAGCCTGGCAGCTCGAAACAAGCGGTTACAACGAGACAGGATGAAGCAACTGGCGTTGTTCATGGGGGGGGTACTGACAATCCAGAACCGGCAGTGGTCATTTCGCAGCATGACGCAGATCATCTTGTGGCGGCATCGGCAAAATTGATATCCGATAGAAAAATTGCTGAAGGAAAAAAATCATGGACGACTGCATTTACAAATTTTCCTAGTAGTTTACAGGGCAATAGTCAATCCATTCAGAGCCTTGATGGTCATCTTGCCAGACTGCGTGAACAACACCTGAGTTCAAAATCCTATGTCATGATGATTGGCGCCAGCAAGGTAAGGATATATCCGTATCAGAAGGCAAATGTGAATACTGGCGCGCATGATTTTTTTGCTTTTGGCATAGACAGTGTACGTGGTGCCTTGCAGGTATTGCAGTATAGAGAAATAGACCAGGAACAGCGGCAGGAAATTCTTAAAAAAATTCAGTCAATTTTGGTCAGGTTTCAGCAAAACGTTCATGCGATTGACATGGCTCATCTTGATGACCTGAAAAAACTTGAGAAGGCGCAGGAGGAGTACGCCAAATTCAACGGCGTCTTATCCAGTCTGCTCGTTGCAGCGAATTGCTATCCGGATAGCAAGCATGCGATGCAAGGGATAACAGAAGCACGCGATCTGGTTTGGGCGACAACCAGAATGAATGAAAGCGTATGTACGGTGCGGAATAATGAGGAAGGCGAGTGTGTAGCATTGTCATTTTCTAAACATATGACGTTTCCAGCGGCTGACATGGATGATTATACTACTCAGCCATGGTTTCTTGCGCTGCAAAAGAAACATCCCTGGATTGGGAAATTTTATGCTGCACACCCCGAGGCCCTTGCTGCATCCTCGACACCCATGCAGCGCAGTCTGCCAAATCCAGCCAATGCATGGGACGAAGCAACGATTTTGGTTGGCAAAAATGCTAACGGCAAAGCTGAAGCAAAAGACATCATTACGGGCATACGCATGGGGATCACGTCGCCTTACAAGATAAAAGACAAACAAGAGCGGCAGCGTCTTACAAATCGAAATCATTTACAGATGGCTACAGATCAGAGGTTGATGGGGTATGCAAAAAAGCATGTTGAGAGATGGAAGGGCTTGCTGCCAGGAGATGTAATAACTATTCCCATACTTCACCAGACTCTAGTAGACCCTGGTTCACTGCGGCATATAGGCAAACGATCAGGATCCAATCCAAAAGACATGATCAAACGCAAGCATAAAGCCAATAAAAAATTGCAGCGATATCTCAAGGGTAAAAAAATCTACTATGATACGTCATCTGGTGCAGTGATTATCAATCCAGACAAAGTTACGGATAAGATGGTAAAAATAAATTTTACAGTCAAGGAAACCAATAATGGCGTCAATATCCATGAAAAAATGACTATCAAAACACCGCAGGATGTGTCGGATGCGCATGATCTGATCATGATGTCACTTGAAAAAATTCAGCTATTGTTCACTCAGATAGGTCTTAAAGGTAGGTTGTCTGACAAAATTGCCGATCAACGTGATCTTGCGATAGTGCAGAACTATCTGGTCAATAACAGTCTTGAGCATCCACAACAAATGAATCTTGAAGAAAAACAGGCCTTAACAAATCTCTGTCAAAAACTGAATGCAGGCAACTACAAGTTTATAGACGCGGCAACGCAAAAAAATCTGGCACTATTGATGCAGGCTGCGGTCAATCTTTCATCGTTCATGTCCAGGGATATGAGTACAAACTTTATTGAATTCGTGCATGATGGAGTTGTAAATTTGAATCCACGCACGCCGCCAGCTGATATGAATGACGCAGTATATAAGAGCTGTTACGAACGCATAATGGCCGAATTGCTTGGAGTCAGGATGGGTGGATGCAAGAGTGCGCTCGACCGCGAGCAAGAAGTGGCAGAACTCACCAATGCAATGTATAGGCAATTTCACGCAGAAGGTAAAATCATTGGCTACCATGATACACCTGAATCAAAACAAGAGTTTCTCAACAAATATGTCAATACACAACACAAACATAACATGTGTGAAATGATCACCGGCACACCTGGATCGAGTGATGGCGAGACGCGCGGACAAGCTTATCGTCAGGAAACCGATTACGAAAAAAAAGCATCATCCATTTGTACACAAAGCAGGCATCCTGCTTCCAGCAGTCATACATACGATTCATACATGAATGAGAAAAAACGTTCAGGTTTGCACATGCCAAAATTGTTCAGTATGTTCAAGAGCCTGACCCGAAAAACAGAAAATCCTGTTACTGATGATTCTCTTCATTCCCGACATAGTAAGCAAGCCCAATAATAAGTCTGCAGGATTCCGCATATTAAGCAAATGTTCATCTGGATTTGTCATCGCTGGATCGTGCGGTGCTCGGGTGTGGCGATCTGACAAAATTTTTAATCTGTCAGGCAAATTGAGCTAACCCATAAACCAATAGCAGGCTGCATTTCAAAAAAGTTAATTCAAGTTGAGCAGCTACCTGGTTGATTTATATATATTTATATGCGCATGCCAAGAAAATCGCCATCCTAACAGTGTTATAATAATGTTAATGCATAACATGAGGATGTGCGCTAATGATGCGAGGAATGGGTTTGGGTGTTGATGATGATGAACGGATCGAAGAAATTACCAGGCAAGTTAAGGATGCCATCGCAAATCCACCTGAAGCAACAAGCATGCATAGCGGCGACAATGTCTATAATAATGATATAGATTGGAATAAAGCGAGTCAGGCGTTTTCACCGCAATGGATTGACTGGGACGCTCGGCGTGGGCCGATTGCATTTGACTCTGAACCATATCAGTTGGAATTTGCGCTAAATTCCAGTCGCAAACTGGTTGTGCAAAAGGAGTTGACTGGGAAAGGTCATATTGATTTGTCAAATGGCGATAACTGTTTTTGTGCGGGCACATTTCATTTCAATGGCGACGGCTATCTGACAGCGATACATCTGGACAGTGGACATTATCGTCCATCTGTAGAGCATGGTCGATACCTTATTGCCACATTGATACACAATTTCTATGATTTGGACAGTCCTAGTGGAAAACGCAATCTGACGCATTTTCTCGATAATGTGATCGTGCATGTTTATAATAATCAAACCAGATTATTTGATGCATGCACAGCAAATGACATCATGACCGGGAGGTATGCCGCCCGTCTCAGGCAGCGTGAAATTGAAGAACAGCAACGACTTGAGAAACTCGATCGCATCAATGTGCTGAAATCGCTCGTTGATAATCTGCTTCAATTCAATACCAGTGAGTTTGAAAGACTAAAAAAGCAAAGTCCTGTGACCGGTAAAGATGGTCATAAAGCGAAAGTCGCTGCGTTTCAGGCGAATCTTGCCGCATTAGAGGCAATATCCGAAATATTTCACGGACGAAATATTGATGAAGATGTATTAAAAGAGCGAATCAAGGCGGTGATAACAGATACTAAAAAAGCGGCTGATATGCATACCCATACAAATATAGATGCAATTGTAGGCTTTTTTAAGGGTGGCGAGGTTCAGTCTGATTCGCAAAAAAATTATGCGAATTTTGTTAAAGCCAATCAGAAATTGATCAATAAGCTTTATGAACCTGTTGCCAATAATGAATTGCGATTCTGAGCAGCGGCTGTTAATACGATTAATTATATGAGTGTATATCAATCATTAGAAGGATTTTTGATCTGGGAATCCAAAATGCGCCTAATTTGAACATGTTTGATTCAGGTTATCCTGTTCATAACTAAAAGTATTATTATATGAATATGGATACTGCAAAAATAAGGAGCTTATAAATGCAGCTGCAAACATTTCAATACAAGAGCAATGAAGGCTGGTCTGTCAGACAATTTCCAGCGATGGATTCAGAAAACACACTGGTGCTGGTATTCGCAGCTCCGGAATTTATCGATAATCCCGGTCCGATTCAGGAGCTCATGAAGTTTTATCCACATTCGAAGATTATTGGCTGTTCAAGCGCTGGTGAAATTTCAGGGCAATCGATATGTGATAACAGTATTTCTGTAGCGGTTGCGAAATTTGAAAAAACACCAATCAGGATTACCAAGACTGAAATCAATTCGAGCGAGGATTCGCACAAGGCAGGAACCGCAATAGCTAATCAATTAAATAGTAGCGACTTGCGAGGTATATTTGTTTTGTCAGATGGATTAAAAGTCAATGGTTCCGAACTGGTTAATGGATTAAATACAATTCAGCGCGGGAATATTGTTATCACGGGCGGGCTGGCAGGCGATGGAAGCCGCTTTAAACAAACATGGTCAGTGTATAATGGCAATATCATCAAAAATAGTGTTATCGCGGTGGGATTTTATGGCGATCATATTCAGATTGGTCATGGTTCACGCGGCGGTTGGGATATATTTGGTCCGGAAAGACGGGTCACGCGTTCTAAACATAATATTCTTTATGAGCTCGATGGCAAACCTGCGCTTGCTCTTTATAAGGAATATCTGGGTGAGAGGGCGTCAGGATTGCCAGCAACAGGCTTGCTCTATCCGTTGGCCATACGCAAGGATGAAAAAGACGCGCGACAATTAGTGAGAACAATACTGGCAATTGATGAAAATTCACAATCCCTGACATTCGCCGGCGATATCCCGACAGGCTATCTTGCGCAGTTAATGCGTGCCAATTTTGATCGATTAATCATCGCAGCGGATGAAGCAGGCGAGACAGCAGTAAAAAGAATGATTGGAGTGGGTGCCGATATCGCCAAGCCGGTTCTTGCAATCGCAATCAGCTGCGTGGGACGTCGGTTGTTATTAGGAGAAAGAACAGAGGAAGAAACCGAGTCTGTACTCGAATCATTGCCCCAAAATGCTCAGCAGGTTGGTTTTTACTCCTATGGAGAACTTTCTCCATATACAACCGGTTCTTGTGATTTGCATAATCAGACAATGACATTAACAACATTATGTGAAAACTAATAATGATAAGGGCTTATTATGAACAGTGAGCTGCATAAGGGACTTTATCGGCAATTAGTGCGTGCAAATCTGAGCGAGGATTCACTGCCAACAGACATTAAAAAATGGCGCGATTTTCTCGACCGCATCAATCGATCCTATCATGATGCTGATCAGGAACGTTATTTATTGGAACGTTCGATGGAGATATCATCACGTGAAATGCAGGATCTGAATTCAAAGTTGGAGGAAGCTCAAGAGCTGGCATTACTCGGATACTGGTATCACGATCGATCCACCGGAGAAAATATCTGGTCGAAAGAATTATACAAAATGTTCAAGCTGGACTTTAGCAAACCTGTGCCTGATATAGATCAAATCTATACAATGGTGCATGATGAAGATGTCGAAAAAATTAAATACCTGGTTAACAGGGCATTTTTACATGGAGAGAAATATGACACAGAAATACGTATCCGAAGTGTTAACGGGAATGATGATTATCGCTGGTATCATGTAATTGGCAAACCCAGGCATGAAGATAATAAGCCTATACACCTCTTGACTGGCGTTGCGATGGATATTACAGAACGTAAAATTGCTGAACTGGAAGTGGCATCCTTGCAGCAACAGTTAATCAACTCGGCACGGCGTGCTGGTATGGCGGATGTGGCGACATCCATTTTACATAATGTTGGCAATGTATTAAACAGCGTTAATGTTTCGATTCATCTTATTAATGAATACATGACGCAGTGTGATTTCAAAAAATTGCTAAATGCTGAAAACATGATTGTTGAAAACAGATCCAATATCGAACAATTTCTGAATAATAATGACAAAGGTAAATTAATACCCCAGTATTTAATCAGTTACACTAATAAACTCAATGATAATTATAATCGTATGCAGGAAGAATTGAAGAATCTGCATCAGCATGTCGAGCACATAAAAACTATAACGGAAATGCAAAAGTCATTAAGTGGTGTGTCCGGCGTGTTTGAAAAAATTTATCTGCCTGATGTTATTGATACGGCTTTAAAAATGTGCGGGAATTCGTTTGAAAGCAAAGGCATCACGCTTGTCAAGGAGTTTGAAGATGCGCTATTTATCACTACAGATAAATCCAAGTTTCTGCAAATAATGGTAAATCTGCTTCAAAATGCTAGGGATTCGTTATATGAGAGAAATATCTCACAAAAGAAAATCATTATATCAATATCACGTATTAATAATGATAGTGTTTCAATACAGGTCAAGGATAATGGTGTCGGTATCGACAAGGATAACCTGACCAAGATTTTCGCGTTTGGATTTACTACAAAAAAAATGGGCCATGGATTTGGCTTGCATAGCAGTGCGCTGGCTGCAACTGAAATAGGCGGTAAATTGGAGGCGGCAAGTCCTGGTACTGGTCAAGGTGCAATATTTGCTTTGACATTGCCGATTGTCGCTTCAACAAGGAGGGATAGTCATGAGCATGAACCAGAACCTACGGCTTATCGTGATAGATGATAATCCTGACATCCATCAGGATTTTATAAAAATCCTGATGACTTCCAAACCGCAGGCGAAACAGGATGCTGAAATTCAGGATCTCGAACGTGCTATTTTTGGTTCTGAAGTCTCTGATGCTGTGCTATCCAAATTTGAAATTGATACTGCTACGCAAGGCAAGGAAGGGGTAGAAAAAATTGCCGCTGCTATGCAAGAGGGCAAGCCCTATGCGCTTGCTTTTGTTGATATACGCATGCCACCTGGGTGGGATGGGATTGAAACCATCAAGCATATCTGGGAAGTTGATAGTAATATCCAGGTTGTCATTTGCACGGCCTATTCTGACTATATATGGGAAGAAACTGTTGAGCAGCTAGGACAAAAAGACAATTTGCTGATATTGAAAAAGCCGTTTGATAATGTGTCAGTACGGCAGCTGGCATGTGCTCTCACCAGGAAATGGCAGTTATTGGAAGAGTCCAAACAGTACACATCTTCGCTTGAAGAAAAAGTTCAACAACGCACGGAGTCATTGAATAAATCATTATCACTCATGCGTGCAACACTGGAATCTTCTGCGGATGGCGTATTGGTGGTCAATAATGACAGTCAAATTACAGACTTTAATAACAAGTTTATCGATATGTGGCATTTTCCCGACTCTATTATTCAAAATAAAAAATTTGATGTAATGCTGGAGTATATCACCAGCATTATTGATAATCCTGATGCTGTTATTGCCGATATGGAAAAGATCGAGCATGATTCCAATGAAATCGTAATTGGACATATTAAGTTCAAAGACAAGAGAATATTCGAATACTATGCGCAACCCTATACAGTAGAAAATACAATGGTGGGACGCGTATGGAGTTTTCGTGATATATCAATTCGCGCGAGCCTTGAAGAAGAGCTTCAATATCAGGCGACACATGATTTGCTGACCGGTTTACCAAATCGTGTGTTATTACGTGATCGCTTGAAGCAGGCCATAGCTAAATATGATCGTGCTAATACAAAATTCGGAATATTGTTTCTGGATCTGGACCGATTTAAATTGATCAATGACAGCATTAGTCATGAGGCAGGTGATACTGTGCTTTGTGCGGTGACTGATCGACTGAAATCTGTACTCCGTGATGAAGATACATTATCCAGACTGGGTGGTGATGAATTTGTAATCATTGCCAATGATGTTAAAGATGAAACTGGTCTTGCTGAGCTGGCAAATAAATTGCTTGGAGTATTCGATTCGCATTTTTCTGTCGAAGGTCATGATGTGATGTTAAGTACCAGCATCGGTATTTGTGTTTACCCAAACGATGGGCGAAACATTGATCTGCTTTTACGCAACGCAGACATAGCGATGTATCACGCGAAAGAGTTGGGTGCAAACCAGTATCAGTTTTATACTGATGAATTGAACAAAAAAAACAAGGAGCGACTCAACAAGGAAATGGAACTGCGTCAGGCAATCGCCAACAATGAATTTATTCTTTATTATCAGCCGCAATTCGACTTGAAGAGCGAGAAATTGGTGTCAATCGAAGCATTGATACGCTGGTTGCATCCGACCAAGGGGATGATATTACCCTTGGATTTTATCCCACTTGCTGAAGAGACCGGTCTTATTGTTCCAATAGGAGAATGGGTGTTAAGATCTGCCTGTAAACAAGTCAAGCAATGGCAAAAACAGGGTCTTCCTCATATCAGGGTTGCTGTCAATATTACCACGAAGCAATTCAAGGTATATAATCTTGTACAAATCATTGATGATATTCTCAAGGAAACCGGTCTTGAACCCCGATATCTTGAGCTGGAATTAACAGAGACAATGGTTATCAATAACATTGAAATTGTTAATACGATACATGAACTAAAAAAATTAGGCATACAAATAGTACTCGATGATTTTGGAACAGGCTATTCAAGTTTAAATTATTTAAGACAAATTCCGGTAGATCGTCTGAAGATAGACCAATCATATGTTCAAAATATTGAATCAGATCGTGGTGATGATGTCATTATTCAAGCTATTATCGCCATGGCAAAGAGCATGAACCTGGAGGTGCTTGCTGAAGGTGTCGAGTCAAAAAATCAGCTGGAATTTTTGAAAAAGCAGAAATGCGGCGAAGTGCAGGGCTTTTATTTTAGTAAACCTATATCTGCTGCGGATTGCGAAAAAATCCTGAAAGAATCCGATGCTCCCAAACTGAAAGAGGCCATTTTTGAAAATCATTAGTGAGCTGCAATGCATCAGAAAGAAACGTAACAAATGTGTGTCAATCAAGGCTTGTTCATGCCAGCTATTTTGAACTTATCATCAATGCTAGACCAATACAATGACACTGCTCGCTTACAAATGATTCATGCAAGTGAAATGATTAAAAGATATACAGTGTAAATTGATAAAATAGAATCATAGAGTCATCCTTAAGGAGAGTAATATCATGAACAAGCTGGAAAGAGCAGACTGGCAAGAACATTTCCAAAGAGTTGCACAGAAAATTCAGGTATTGGCGAGTAGATTAAATGAGAAATCCGAATTTAATGAATTTGTCGATGAAATGGAGACCCATATCAGAGAACTTGAAACTGTTCTCAGTTTGTTTAAAGATGCAGTTGATCGGGAAAACTAATTATAATTATTAAGCATGCTATTTCACGAGTTAAGGTTAATCTGGAATCTGTATGTTTATAGGCATATCATCACTATTTTAAGTGATTTTTTATATTCTTCAGGCTAAGATTTGTAATTTAACTGCGACCACAGATCACAAGGAAATCATCATGAGAATGGTTCTCATTACCGCACTAGCCTCTTTTATAGTTAGTGCCGGTACGGGGTTGGCTGCTGATATCAAGACAGGCAATCCATTTGCTTCACCTAGTCCGTTGCCATTTCAAGCCCCGCCGTTTGACAAGATCAAGAATAGTGATTATCTGCCTGCCTTCAAAGAAGGAATGAGACAGCAGCTGCTTGAAGTTGATAAAATTGCCAACAATCCAGCGCAACCCAATTTTGATAACACGATCGCAGCACTGGAAAAATCCGGAGCAATGCTGGAGCGGGTTTCTGAGGTATTTTTTGCGCTTGTCCAGGCAAACACAGATCCAACCCTGGATGCAATCCAGAAAAATATGGCTCCCAAGCTGTCCGAGCATCATGATAAAATCTACCTTAATTCAAAATTGTTTGATCGTATAAAAAAGATTTATGCTGAACGCAATCAAAAGCATCTTGATCAGGAGGCATTGCAGCTGCTTAAGGTTTATTACATGCAATTTGTTCATGCAGGCGCAAACCTTAACGCTGCTGATAAACTGAAGTTGCAAATTCTCAACAAAAAAATCGCAGAATTGGAAACATCTTTTCAACAGAAATTGCTGGCAGCAAACAACAAAGGCGAGTTGTCTGTTAAAAACAGGCAAGATCTCGAAGGATTAAGCGAAAATGAAATTAATGCGCTTGTTGTCACAAAGGGAAAAAATCAGGAATATGTGATTCCCTTGCAAAACACGACTCAGCAGCCATTGCTACAGTCAATTTCAAATCGCCAGACTCGGCAAAAGTTATTTGAACATTCATGGAACCGCGCCGAACGCAATGATGCCAATGATACGCGTGATATTATTGCGACATTGGCTTTGCTGCGTTCCAGAAAGGCCGCTATTCTGGGTTATCCCAACTATGCGGCTTATGTTTTATACGATCAAATGGCTGAAAAACCTGAGACAGTCCATCAATTTCTAGGACAGCTTATTCCTGCGACAGCCAATAAAACAACTGAGGACGCCAGACAAATACAAGCGATCATAGATAAAGAAAAACATTTTAATCTGAGACCATGGGACTGGAATTATTATGCGGAAAAAATTCGCAAAATTAAATTTGATCTGGATCAAAATGAAATCAAGCCATATTTTGAAC
Source organism: Gammaproteobacteria bacterium (assembly GCA_021324305.1). Taxonomy (GTDB): domain Bacteria; phylum Pseudomonadota; class Gammaproteobacteria; order DSM-16500; family DSM-16500; genus Aquicella. Next base: position 67,638 of record JAJPJI010000021.1, read on the forward strand.
TCAATCATGTGTTGCAGGATGGTGTCTTTTATGCGGCTAGTCAGCTTTATGGTGTAACATTCAAAGAGCGGCATGATATACCTGTCTATCATCCGGATGTGAGAGTGTTTGATGTGTTTGATAAGGATCATTCTCCATTGGGCTTGCTCTATCTTGATTATTTCAAACGCGACAACAAGACGGGCGGCGCATGGATGAATAATTTTGTCCAGCAATCCACGCTTCTTGGTACCAAGCCGGTTGTTTATAATGTCACAAATTTTCTGAAACCAGCAAAAGGTGAGCCGGCCTTATTGACTTCTGATGATGTAACCACGATGTTTCATGAATTTGGGCATGCATTACATGGTTTATTTTCAAATAATAAATATCCGCTTACCAATACAAACATGGCACGTGATTTTGTTGAACTTCCTTCCCAGTTCAATGAACATTGGGCATTTTACCCTGATGTGCTGAAACATTACGCTGTCAATTACAAAACTGGCCAGCCAATGCCGCAGTTGTTAGCTGATAAGATTGAAAAAGCCAGAACTTTCAATCAGGGATATTCACTGGGTGAAATTTTGGCTGCTTCTTCACTTGATATGCAATGGCATGAGCTGCCAGTTACTGCCGGGAAACAGAATGTCGATACTTTTGAGTTGCAGGCATTAAAAAATACGCATACTGATTTTCCCAATGTACCGCCGCGTTATCGCTCCAGTTATTTTTTGCATATATGGGCTAATGGCTATTCGGCAGGCTATTATGCATATCTCTGGACAGAAATGCTGGATGATGATGTCTATGAGTGGTTTATTGATCACGGTGGCATGACGCGAGCAAATGGCCAGCGGTTCAGGGATATGATTCTTTCACGCGGGCATTCTGAAGATTATGGTCCTATGTTTAAAGCCTTTTATGGAAAGAATCCAACGATTGAGCCCATGCTCAGGCATCGTGGGTTAAGCTAGTATAGTCGTCAATTAATTTTCTGATAGTTGAATTCCATCAGGCACATGCTGCCTGGTGGTTTTTAACCTGTTATCAACAAGCGGGTTGATTTTGATATTTACAGCTCATGCAGTATTACAATCAACCAAAGAAGCGTTGTTAGCAAGGCCATGTAGTATGACAGTTTTTTATGTGCTTCGTTAGTGCCAAGCTTGACAAACAAGACAGTCAAAACACCCAGAATCGCGGTGTATAACAGTTGATAACGATTAATTCCAGGATATTCAAAGCTGGCTGCAAAGCCAAAAATGCAGGATATCATGATAAATAATAATACCGCTTGCAGCAGTACCCGGAACGCTATGATAGTGATGTAAGAAAGATTGTTGCTATTCATGGTCGTATTTCACTGGATCAAAAGGCCATGATTATATACCAGCTTTTTGGTGTTGTTACAAATCAGTTTTATGTCGTTACTGAGCTCAGGCTTAAACCCAGGTTGGTCATTTCAAGGTCAGATGAAGTTTCAATGCGGGGATGGTGGCTGAAGTAGCCATGTTGCCTTAAACCTTTTAACGTATTACTGGATAGTTTGTTTATTTCAAGCCAGCGAATGGCGTGATTAAAACTGACCTCGTTTTTTGTCAGGTGTGACATTATGGCATTAAGATCATAAGAGGCTGCGAGCATCCAGTTGCCTGCGAGCAGCAGTTTGCCATTTATGCTATTGGTGGTGATTCCGAATAAGTTGGATTTGTCAGTCAATGCTTTTACTGCACCAGCCATCGAGATAGCAGAGACGCCACTGCCAGAAACGACCAGGATTGTTTTAACCTTGTTAGTGCAACTTTGCTTCATATAATCAATGGCTAATGCAACAGTATTTGATAATTCCTTTCCGGCGATAAAGCCCAATATTCCAGAAGACATGCCTGTGACGACTGCGAGAGCCATTTGTGCGGGATATGGTAAATCATCTATCGTGCAATTTTCAAAGATGGTGAGGCAGCTTATTTTCATACCATCATAACCATTTTGTGCAAAAAAGATAAAAAAGGCTGTTCCGATAGCTGTACCCAAGCCAAAATCCACCATCTTTCGAATCCAATTTTTTATTTTGTCTAGCTGCCTGGGAGGGTTCAGTAATATCTGATGATGGCGTGTATTTGTACCTTCTTCTAATGAGACAGCTGAAGCTGAATCGTATATATGCAATAGCAATCGATTTATGACTGCTTCATCGATAGCATGACCAGAAGCAATTTCAGTTTTTAAAAATTGATCGAATGCGGCTACTTGTTCGGGCTTGAGATATCTGAGCTGATTAATGATTGCTTGCTGAAATTGATAATCCTTGTCAAAGAGATTACGGATATCTGCAAGCATTGATGTCATTGAGTCGATACGAAATCCAAACGTGAGAAGGAAATTGATAACGCCAATCGACATGGCGATAAACTGGCCGCTCCAGATAAAACCATAATATCCCAGAGCCAGAGCGGCAATAGCGGCGACTCCTGACAGGAAGACAATGAAATTATTTTTGATAAATCCTGCGGCGCTGGGGCAGTAATTTAAAAATATATCTTTCATTTTGGAGAGCAGTTTTGGTATGCGATCGATACGCATGAGTGTTCCAATTCCAAGACTGATCGTGGCGAGCGTTAATGATAGAATTTTAATACTCATAGGTAATTGAGACCACCAGCCCAATGTAATATTCTCCGGATTGATGCCTGATGGATAGGTAAATGCATAAATAGAAACTGGAAGTGTCGTAACAAAACTAGCTATATAGAGTATCCAGGATTGGGAATATTGCCAGCATGAAAGCAGCCTGCTACCCAATGTTGGAGGCGGCGAGATTATTTCAACGTATGCTTTTCGTTCACCTGGTATGTTTGCGTTTACTGATGAAAAAGTATTGTATGAAAGTGCTGCCTGATTTTGATCGGAAATGTTTTCTGTGGTTGGAATTTCATCCAGCATGATTTCATAAAATTTATCGTCTTCAATAGACTGACTATCGTTATTCCACGCTTCTGTATCGATAGATGCTGAACCAGCAGACGATTCGTTATTATCAAGCCATTCGGCTTCCATTTCGTCATCCGCTGTTATATAACCATCCGACTCATTCTCTGAGTGGTTTTCTTCGTCTCTGCCTGCTTCCGTGTCTCGTAAATCCAGGGTATCTCCCGCTGGGGTATTTCGTCCGTACATATCTTTCCTCGTGCTGATCCGGGATGATTCATATGATTGTGTATTATGAATGAATAATACGACCATGATGAAAAAAAGAAAAGCTTGTCTTCATAAGTTGATGCATCGAGTGTGCTCATTTCACTGTATCAGTGTCTGTCCTGACACAAACTATTTTATACTTTTCTGTCAGCCTGATCCGGTTTAAAGTATTCTGAGTGAATGCATTTATTAGGATGATAACATGAAAGCATTAGGATATTTTACCGCGCACCAATTATCGAGTTTTGCAATTGAAGAACTTGAAGTACAGGAACCTGTCATCAATGATCATGATCTTCTGGTTAGGGTTAAAGCAGTTTCTGTTAATCCTGTAGACTATAAGATACGGCAAAGTCGTCATGCAGAAGGTAAACGCCCGGTTATCCTGGGCTGGGATGTGTCTGGTATTGTTGAAAAAACAGGCTCCTTGGTGAAAGGATTCAAGATTGGAGATGAAGTGTATTATGCAGGAGATTTAAAGCGTGATGGCGGCAACGCACAACTTCATGCGGTTGATCATCGTATTGCAGCAAAAAAGCCTTCAAATCTTGATTTTGCTCACGCAGCTGCCTTGCCGCTGACATCATTGACTGCGTATGAGGCGCTTTTTCCACGCGCAATTAGCTCCATGGAAGCAAACGATAAAGTGCTTATTATCGGCGGAGCGGGCGGTGTGGGTTCAATAGCAATTCAGATACTAAAAGCCATGACCAACACTATGGTGCTTGCTACCGCTTCAAGACCAGACACGGTCGCATGGTGCAAACGGATGGGTGCAGATCTGGTTCTTGACCATACTCGGAATTTACACCAACAGCTGGATCAGCATCAGATAAAAAATGTTGATGTCATTTTTGGTACGACACATTCCGCGCAATATCTGGAAATCATACCGCAACTTTTACGACCATTTGGACATTTCTGTTTAATTGATGATCCCAGGATATTGGATATTGCCGGTTTCAAGACCAAGGCTCTTTCAGTTCATTGGGAATACATGTTTGCCAAGACACTGTATGGATTTGATATTGCCTCGCAAGGGCAAATTCTGCAAACAATCGCTCAGCTTGTTGAGAAAGGCAAAATTATTTCAACAGCCAATATGATACTAAAAGGGTTTTCGGCAGAGAATCTTCGCAAAGCACATGAAATGCTTGAGTCTGGGAAATCATCAGGCAAGATAGTGATTGAATTTGACTGAGCAACCAACAGTGCCGGTTTTTTTTACAAACGAAAATCTAGGCAGTATAGGACGCGATCTGAGTTTAAACCTCGGAATTGCCGCATCATGCGGATAAGATACTGCTTAAATATCTAAAAAGCATCTTTTTACCACCAGTGTTTTTCTTCATCCGTCTGTCATCCTGTGCTCTGATTATCAATTGACGTAATTGTTTTCTGTCGGCATGAGGATATTCTTTTAAAAATGTCTCGATAATATCGTTATTTTCCAAAATTAACTGGTCTCGCCAATATTCAATTTCCCGAAATTTCGCTGTGTCTTTTTCATGTGCCAGCTGGATTTGCTCCAGTTCTTGCTGAATGGCAGGCCAATCGATTTCCCGTATGATCTTTCCAATATATTGCAATTGTCGTCTTTTGGCTTCATTTGATGTCAGGTGTTTTGCATGTTGAATAGCTGCAAGCAGCTTATCTGGCAATTCAATTGCAGCGAGTTGAGAATCGCTTAGGCTTAATAATGATTCACCTAATTTTTGCAAGGCGAGCATGTTTTTCTTGCGTTGTGATTTACTGTTTTCATTCATTGAATCAGCTTTGGATGAAGGCATATTTTCTCTACAATTGTCTCGATACTGATCTGATACATATTTTTGCGAATTTTTTAGAAAATGTCTATCCGGATAAATAATTGTCTGGATCGATCACGATTGAGAAACATCATCAAAATCAATTTGCTATGTTTGTGGCGGGTGTTGCCGGCAGTTAGAATAGACAAACATGGACTATCAGTGTACTTTAATTAACGTAATCCGAATTCATGTATCTCAAATTAAAAGGATTTATTATGGCAAAAGCAAAGAAGCGTACGTTGAAATCAAAGAAAAAGTCAGTTCCTGCAAGGAAAAAAATGCTCCGTAAGCCAGTCAGAAAAGTCGTTAAAAAAACAGTAAAGAAGACCAGAAGTCCTGCAAAGAAAAAGGTATCAACGATTCCGAAAGGGTATCATAGTGTCACGCCATACCTGATCGTAAATAATGCGGAGTCCGCGATCGAGTTTTATCGAAAAGTCTTCGGCGCCAAATTAGTCATGTTAATGGGTAAACCGGGTGAAAAAATCGGACATGCGGAATTAGTTATCGGTGACTCCAAAATAATGCTGGCAGATGAATTCCCGGAGATGAATGCGCTGGCGCCGCAGGCTTTCGGCGGTACACCTGTCAGTATCCATTTGTATGTGAAGGATGTGGACACCGTCGTTGGACGCGCAATTGCAGCAGGTGCAATGCTGATGCGTCCGGTTGAAAACATGTTTTATGGTGACCGCTGTGGTACGCTTGAAGACCCATATGGACACAAGTGGCATGTGTCGACACATATAGAAGATGTCACTCCAGGTGAAATGAAAAAGCGCATGCAGGCATTGTTCGGCCAAAATCAATAACATTATCTCAACAGGCGGAGATGTTGAATTAGCATATCTCCACCTGTTGACTAAGATTATTATCATTTTTTTCGTTTGTTCAGAAATTATATCCTTGATTGTTCCAGCGTGTTTCTCGAAACCACTATCAAATCTTGTCGCATCTGTCACCGTCAAAAGCCGTTCTGTGCCAGTATCAGGTGCGCATGATCAAGATGAATTGCATTGCATAAGTAAATGATAAATATATTAATAATCATAATTAATAAATCTATATCCAGTTGGAATTATACTTAATAAAGAAGTCTTTTCCGTTAACTATGATAGGATTGTCTGCTTGGTAAGATTTGAGCTGCGCGATGGTTCACTGCATTGGAGCTGATTTTACTAAAGGAGATCACAATGTTTCCGAGAATACCACTGTCAAGAGAATACGGACGTGAATTATATACATGTGGAACAAAAATGGGTGTAGGTGTTGATGCAAGTGTTTGCGATGAGGGTATCATCAAGGCTTACACAGGCAGCAAAGATTATATAGAAACCGCAATTGAAGGTGTCATTGGGTTGAGCGGTCTGGAGCCTGGCAAAGGTCCTGGAATTGTTATTAAAGACGTTGAGAATAGCGGTATCGACATGATCTGGACAAATGGGTTAACCGGATGCATGGGGCTGGCCATTATCGGCCGGGATAAGAGCGGAAAGCTGGACGTGTTTTTCAGTCATGCCAGACATTACGATAAGGATGATTCAACAACAGATGTTGAGAACCCAATGAGTCTTGCCAAACAATTTGTCGATTCTCACAGTGACATACGGGTTTTCTGGGGCACTGATTTTAATTTTGGTGTCCGGGACATGAGTGGACCAAGCAAACGGGCAGAAGCCCAGAAAGTTCTCAGTGCCAAACTTGGCTGCTGGGTACGCGACGATGATTGCATCGTATCAAAAGATTTAGTCTTCTTCCCAAGATTGGGATTAATGACTTATGGAACTCCCAGTGAAGCATATGAATGGGCTTGTCATGAAGATGTGATATCGAGAAGTGAGTTCTCAAAAAGCAAGGTACTTTCCAAATTTGAGCCTGATGCAGATCTTGTCAGAAGACTTGAACAACATCTGAATGGTTTAAAATCGGACAGATCATCCTGGATCCGATTTTATCCATATGATTCGCGCAGAAGTAATAAAATACTTGTGCTGGAACAAATTATTGAAGCGTATAAAGTCGGAAATTTTGATCTCTTGCGCAGGTTTGCGGACAGCGCAACCAAAAAGGACTCACCTTATACTGATGAATCCGCAAAAAACATGTGGAGCGCGTGGAATGAGAGTGTAACAGCCAAGCTTGCTTTAGAAGCATATAATGATGCATTCGGAAAAATATCAAAAATGGGTGCAAATGGCTGCGGACTGATGCCGGATGGCTCAAATATTTATTCATTCAAGGAATATAAAAAAATCGTATCGGAAGTGCCGCCTTCCGAGACATTGTCGATAGTTTGATTAGTGTCTGGAATTGAGTCCGGCAAAAAGGAATTATATGCTAAACGACTTTTTTCTCTTTGGTCCCGTCCCTGCAAATCATATTAGCGGTACTTATGACATGCGATTGGTATTTTTATCATACCTGGTCGCGACCATGTCATCCTATATCGCGCTGGACATCACAGGACGTTTGCACGACCTTGATAATACAAAATTGTCACGCATGCTGTGGTTATCAGGGGGCGCATTTGCAATGGGTGCCGGGATATGGTCTATGCACTTTATCGGGATGCTTGCATTTAATATGCCAATGCCGATGACATACGGGGCTGACTTGACAGCATTATCGATGATGATAGCGGTGCTTGTGTCAGGTTTTGCATTGTTTTTGCTTAAAGATCAGGTTATTCAACTTGTGAATCTTGTTTTCGGCGGCATTTTATTGGGTTTGGGAATTGCTGCCATGCATTATACCGGCATGGCAGCAATGAACATGAAAATACAATATGTGCCGGTAATTTTTGGCCTCTCAGTCTTGATCGCTATTCTTGCATCCGAAGCGGCATTATATCTTGCACTCAAAAGCAACGAAGGAAGACTGAGAAGCCGGATCAGGCTTAAATTGATGAGCGCATTCATTATGGGTGCGGCAATTTGCGGAATGCATTACACGGGAATGGCTGCTGCGGTCTTTATACCTGATGCCGTCATGCTGCATCAGGCCACGACAATCAATCCGCAAATTTTATCAATCACGATAGCGCTGGTCGCGCTATTTATTCTGAGTATTGCATTCGCAGCGACAACCTATAAAGAAATCCTGAATTTTCAGGCAATTAAATTGGCTCATCAAGGAGGCATGGCCGAAGTTGCCACCAATGTACTGCATAATGTTGGCAATGCTTTAAACAACATCAATATGTCAGCATCCATTATTGAAAAATGCGTGATGAACACGGAATTATCAGGGTTGACCGATCTGCACGACTTGATTGAGAAACATAAAAACAACTTGTCAGAATTTGTGTCTTCATCCAGGGGCGTGCAATTACCGGGTTATATCAAGATCCTTTCTGATTGCTGGCAAAACGAGAATGCGATGATAAAGAGAGAGCTAAGCAGGTTGATCAGTAATATTGAACATGTAAGGGAAATCGTTGCGACGCAGCAGTCATTGAGCATTATGCCGCATATGGAACAGGAGACATGCATAGACGAGCTGCTTGATGAGGCAATATTGATGTCTGACATGAATTATGAGCGAACAAAAATCGTCATTCAAAAAAAATATGAAAAAGTCAGCCCTGTATACGCTAACAAGGTCAAGGTGGTGCAGATATTGATTAACCTGATTCGAAACGCCAAACATTCCCTTTTGGAATCAAAAGAACAAAATAAGGTGCTTATATTAAAAACATCCGTTATCAACAACAAGCTCATCTCCATACAAGTTGCGGATAATGGTGTCGGCATTCCGGCTGAAAACATGCAGAAAATATTTACGCATGGATTTACAACAAAAAGGAACGGGCATGGTTTCGGATTGCACGCGAGCGCCATAGCATGTAAGGAAATGGGTGGATCGTTGAAAGCGTATTCTGAAGGTGTTGGCAGAGGGGCGGTATTTACATTGGAGATACCTTACAAAAATGCTTGCAGAATGAATATGCGGCCGTTCAAACAGCGCTCTTTTCTGAATGAGGATTGATTTATGTCTGCCGAGAATCAATTCAGGATATTATTGGTTGATGATAATCATTCAATACATGAAGATTTCCGGCTTGCACTGGATGGTGTTAAGACTGATGACAATGTCATTGCTACCAAGGCTATATTATTTGCGAAGGATAGTGAACGCATTATGCTTCCTGACATGCCCTCATATATAATTGATTCCGCTTTTCAGGGTCAGCAGGCGCTTGAATGTGTTAAGAATGCGATTACAGAAGGCCAGCCATATGCTCTGGCATTCATTGATATACGCATGCCTCCAGGATGGGATGGGATTGAAACCATTCAAAAAATACTTGAAGTTGATCCTGATATGGAAATCGTTATTTGCTCTGCCTACTCGGATTATTCATGGCAGGAATTGAGCGCTAAAATCAATCATTCAGACAATATTCTGATTCTGAAAAAGCCATTTGATCTCATTGAGATATGCCAGATGGCGCTGACGCTGACTAAAAAGTGGCATCTTAAAAAACAGGTAGCCGAGCAGATCAAGAGTTTACAATCACTGACGAATACTCTTGAAAACTCGTTATCGCTGATAAGGACAACGCTTGAATCAACGCAGGAAGGGATTCTTGTGCTGGATGTCAATTTAAAGATAGTGACGCTCAATAAAACCCTGAGAGAGATTTGGGAGATTCCGGAAAACATGATTGAATATGGCGACTCAACGGATTTGCTGCATTATATGGCCGGTCAGGTCGAGGATTCCTCATTTTTTCTGACTGCGATGACAAATTCCAAAACGCATCTCAACAAGGAAAAAACACGTAACTGGAAGCTCAAATCCGGTAAAATCCTTGAATTATATATTTGCCCCCAATATTTGCATGGAAATGTGACAGGATCCGTCTACAGCTTTAGAGATATCACCGAAGGAGAAACATTAAAACAGGACTTATTGCACCAGGCTACCCATGACAGCTTGACCGGCCTGCCAAACCGCATACTGCTACCTGATCGGATTAACCAGTCTATTCTGCAGGCAAGCCGCTTCAATTTGCAGGTTGGAGTGATCCTGTTTGATCTCGATAATTTCAAAAATGTAAATGACAGTCTTGGACATCATTCCGGTGATGAGTTGCTGCAATTGATAGCGTCACGCCTGCGTGGTTGCGTCAATGAAAAAGATACGGTAACCAGATTGGGGGGAGATGAGTTTCTGATTTTATTGACTGAGCAATCCACACAGGAAAACATTTCCATGCAGGCTGAAAAGCTTTTAAGAGTGATCTCCAATCCCTGTAATATCAATCAGCACGAACTTATTGTGACTGCCAGCATGGGAATCAGTGTTTATCCGAAAGATGGAACAGACGCCGAGACATTGATTAAAAATGCTGATTCTGCCTTATATTATGCAAAAGACTGCGGACGCAACACGTATCAGTTTTATACGCAGGCATTTAATCAGCTCTTATTACAGCGACTGGAGTTGACTACATCATTGCGTCAGGCGATTGAAAAAGAACAATTTTCACTGGATTACCAGCCTCTGGTGGATTTGCATTCCGGAAAAATCATTGGCCTGGAAGCCCTGATTCGCTGGAACCATCCGACATTGGGGAAAATACTGCCGCAGGCATTTATTCCGTTAGCTGAAGAAGCAGGGTTGATAACTTCCATAGGTGAGTGGGTGCTGAGAACTGCCTGTTTGCAAACCAGTGAATGGCACAAGATGGGGCATGAGAAAATGAAAATATCCGTGAATGTCTCTGTCCGGCAATTTCAGCAAGACAATTTTGTACAAACAGTGTTGGCGATACTCGATGAAGCCGGACTTGAGGCGAAATACCTTGAACTGGAAGTTACCGAAAGCATGATTATGAGTCATATGTCGGATGCCATTGACAAGATGACGGAATTGAAAAATCATGGCGTTAATCTGACCATTGATGATTTTGGTACGGGATATTCGGCCTTGAGCTATTTGAAATATTTCTCATTTGATAAAATTAAAATTGATAAAAGTTTTATCGACGGCATTGGAAAAAATGGCTCCGACAATACTGTTGTCGAGGCAATTATTGCGATAGCGAAGCAGCATGGCATTACAGTATTGGCAGAGGGTGTCGAGAAAGAGGATCAGATTCAGTTCATGAGAAATCATCATGGCAGCCAGGTTCAGGGATTTTACTTCAGCAAGCCTCTTGATGTCCGGAATTGTACTGAGTTACTCAAGAAGCAGGAGATGCTCGATAAGTCACTCGTATAATCAGGCAGTCTTTTACTCAATGTGCGATGCCAGACCAATGGCATACATTTCCTGTATGCCATTCATCAGGATATCATGATAAGTTAATTATGGGTCGCCATCTTGTTTGATAATATTGCAGTCGAAAACATTTTTTTAATCTGTAATTGACTAATGATATCTTCTAAGATTTCAATGGTTTCTTTTTTGCTTTGCGGAGCAGGACTGTTTGCGCCAAAAAAACGCAGGGTGAAATCATCAATCTTGCGGTCATTTCTGCGTGGAAGAATAATCTCATTGTTGTTGATTCTGACAATCAACGTTGATAGTACATCTTCGATCTCGTCTTTTGGCAGTTTAGACGATGTGATCAAATTCAGGATTTCACATTTGATATCACTGATGATGGATTCGCGCGATTTTGTTGTTTGTGCCCTGTATCTTGATCCAATTGAATTAGTCCGGCTGATTGTGCATTCGATATCGTGCATCAGGATTTTTTTGTCGTTAATGATATTATCCAGCTTTTTACTTGCGCTCGCGGGTGATTTTTCCCTGGTTATGGGAAATAGACTATTGATATATATATCCAGATCCTCATATGTTGCAATGGAGCGGATGTTGGCCGCAACCATTCGTTTTACTTGCAATGGTCTTGGATCCAGAAATTGCAATATTAGACTTGCTAGTGACCTGCAATCCTTGCCGATGCCGGTTTGATCAGGGTGTTGGGTCGCATTGCCAAAATCAATAATCGTCGGCACTCCCTCGTTAGAGATAACAATATTTTTGGCTTTGATGTCGCCGTGGCAATAATCCATATCATGAAGCATTTTTAATTGGAGCTTTAACTGATGCGCGATATTGGAACGCTCTTTTGTAGAGACCATTTTCAAGTCAAGATAATCAGACAGGCGTATGCCGTAATCAAATAATAATAAATAATCTTCATTATCGTTATTATAGTTCCTGATAAAGCCTTTTAAATGGCCAAGTTCTGACAATATTCTGATTTCATTTTCTGATTGTGATGACGATGCCTGGATTTTTAGTATATATCGCTTGTTATCATGGCCTGTCGCTCTGTAAATCTCGCCTTCAGAGCCGTCGCCATCGGTAAATATTTTTTTTGGATCGATTGTATATGATATCCCTTCAATCTTGACATTTTGCGGCCTAGAAACCAATTGAGTAGGAGTATCAGTCACCACATCCATCTGTTCTGTCTGATTCTTCTGCCATTCGGCAGTCAGACAGGTTTGTGTGTTGGTATTTAATGTTAAATCCGACGACAAAGTGAATAGTCTGTCACTTTCACGCTGGCTTTTATGCGTCGTTGATGTGGTTTCATCCTGTTGGAAAGTGCATATGGATTGATCGCTGACTGTTACAATTGATTGACTATTGTTAGTCAATGTCACATTGCTGCTAATCGGGAACTTGTTTTTCATATTCTGCTCATTCACGCAAGAACATGAAGCAGCTTCTCTGTAGAGCGGTAATGCCATGATAGTAAAAACTCAGATCCACACTGGATTGCCAATGTGCTGAATAATCATCTCACTGTCTTATGGATGGCATTAGTAGGAAAGCTGATTTATGTTATACGTGTCTCGTTATGTGTATTGTTATATTTATATTTTATTATTATATTAACTCTTAACCTTAGGGTGACTTTAGTCAGTTTATTTGAATAACATTATAGTCTGCCAATATTAAGGCCGTCTTAAAAATGATGCAAATGATCAATAACCTGAAAAGCTGTGAAAATATTGACTCAGGCTTGGCAATACGATAATCTGCAGTGATCATGATTAATCAAAAAATACACAACTCTATGCAGCTCATGCGATCAAAACGAATGATGATGCTCAACCTGGACACTGCTCTATGGTTGGGCTTGAGAGATTGAGAGTAAATAAGCGCTACATTCCCTTCTTCAGTTCAATGCCAGTGTCCAGGAACGCCCCCTGACTGATGCCTCGCGTCTGTCTTGATGATCAATAGCGCCATGGTTACTGGAGACAATTATGATACAAATTAAAAACCTATATAAAACCTATGTGCTGGAGGACAGGGTCTTGCCGGCGTTGCAAGACATCAGCCTTACGATTCAGAGGGGTGAAATATTCGGGATTTTCGGAGAGAGCGGGGCGGGCAAAAGTACGCTGCTGCGTTCATTAAATTTACTTGAAAAACCCGACCGGGGACAGATATTGGTGGATGATGTAGACCTTACAACACTTTCAGCATCCCGGCTCAAGGAGCAGCGCCGAAATATTGGCATGATATTTCAGCATTTCAATTTGCTTTTGTCCCGTACTGTATATGAGAATATCGCCCTGCCATTAGAGCTGATCGGCATGCCCAAGGCTGGCATACATCGGGAGGTGTCGTCCCTGCTGGATCTGGTGCAGTTACAAGATCACAAATATCATTACCCTCAACAATTAAGCGGCGGGCAAAAGCAGCGTGTTGCGATCGCCAGGGCGCTGTCAACCAAACCTGAAATATTGCTTTGTGATGAAGCAACATCAGCGTTAGATCCCAAATCAACGGCATCTGTCCTTGCTCTGCTAAAGGAAATCAACAGCAGACTGGGTGTGACGATTATATTAATTACGCATGAAATGGATGTGATCAAGCAAGTTTGCCGCCGTGCAGCAGTGCTATCTGACGGTAAACTGGTTGAATATGGCAGTATTATTGAATTGTTTGCCAGGCCTGCTTCAGAGATTACCAGGCAGTTGGTGCAGAAAGCCCTGCATCTTGAGCTTCCTGACGCAGTCAAAGCGGGTTTACAGTCTGAACCTGATCCAGCCAAATCCCTGCTGGTACGTTTTACATTCCTGGGCGATGACAGTAGCCAGCCGCTTATTTCAACGCTGGTACGGAAATTTGATATCAGCATCAATATTATTCAGGCGAATATTGAAACCATACAGGAAGCAACGGTTGGATTTACTGTTTGTCAAATAAGCGGAGACCACGACATCATTGGTCAGGCGCTGGCATATATCAAGCCAACATCAGTTAATGCGGAGGTATTAGGTTATGTATGATCTTGCCTTGATTCCATTGGTCAAAGCGACATGGGAAACGGTCTATATGGTATTCATTGCCAGTTTTATCAGTATTGTGTTTGGACTGATTATCGGATCATTTATGTATCTGACAGATAAAAATCAGCCACTCGAAAATACCTTGATCCATCGGCTGCTGGGATTGGTAGTGAATGTAACGCGTTCAGTGCCATTCATTATCCTCATGATCAGCATTATCCCATTTACCCGGTTATTGATCGGAACGACCATTGGCACCAACGCTGCGATTGTGCCGCTGGCAATTGCGGCCATCCCGTTTTTTGCCCGAGTCAGCGAAAGTGCATTGGCTGAGGTGCCATATGGATTAATCGAGGCGGCGCATGCAATGGGTGCGACTACCTGGCAAATCATGAGCAAGGTGCTGATTCCTGAAAGTCTTCCGTCGTTGATACGCGGGTCTACATTGACCATCATTGCTTTAGTAGGATATTCGGCAATGGCAGGCGTGGTCGGCGGTGGCGGACTTGGCGAGCTCGCCATTAATTATGGCTACCAGCAATTCAATGTTGTTGTCATGGTGGAAACCGTTGCAGTATTGATTCTGATGGTGCAGTTGATACAGGCGGCTGGAGATATATTTGCGAAACAGAGACGCGTGAAAGCGATTTTGATCTTCAGTTGCGTATTATGGGCGGCATGTATTGGATATCAATTCTGGCCTGCCGTGCCACAGGAAAATATCCTGCGTGTTGGTGTCATGAGCGGTTCACCTGAAAAAATAATGCTGGTAGCCAGGGATGTCGCGAAAAGAAAATATGGTATTGATCTTGAAGTTGTGACATTTAGTGATTATGTTCAGCCAAACACGGCGCTTGATAATGGAAGTATCGATGCAAATATATTCCAGCATGGTCCTTATCTTGAAGCGCAAGCAAAAGCACACCATTATCAATTAGCAGCGATAGCCAAGACATTTGTTTACCCAATGGGCTTTTATTCCCTGAAAATCAGGAATATCACGCAATTGAAAGAGAATGCGATTGTTGCGATTCCAAATGATCCCAGCAATGGCGGACGTGCGTTATTGATATTGAAAAAGTCCGGCTTAATCGATCTGAAACCCGGCGTCGGGACACTTGCAACCATACGTGATATCACAACGAATAGTCGGCATCTACAGTTTAAGGTGCTGGATGCAGCCCAGCTGCCTCGTGTACTAAAAGATGCGGACCTGGTTGCGATTACCAATGACTTCACCGGTCCGGCGGGTCTGACAATCAATCAGGCGGTATTAAAGGAGGGTAGTGATTCTCCATACGCAAACCTGATTGTGGTTCGTGACAAGGACAAGAATAAGCCTGTCATGCAGACGCTGGCAGACATCATGCACTCGGATTCTGTTTTGCAGGAAACTGAAAAAGTATTTCCTGGCGGCGCAGCAATTCCAGCCTGGAAGTGAGACGTCGGCAGGCAGCTGCATTTTTTGGTCATGGCGAGATGCGTCAATGCGGCGCATTTCGTCACTTGAAATGTCAAAAGTCACAGCAGCATTTGCCATGCAGGATTAACATCCAACGGTTGCAGGGTATTAACCTGGGTGGAGAATGGTTATCCGAGTTGATGCGTGTATACCAGTTGTCCATCATTAAATGTTAATTGCATGCCAAACCTGGAAGATTGATTAAGTGATTGTAACATCCATTTACAATCATTATCGCTGGCGTGTTGTAATCTGAATTTTTTAATCTGAAGCGGTATTAATGTCATTTTTACAAGTTTCAGGGAAGCAGGATCTAAATCAATAAAATACATCAGGCTCAAATCACCACGAAATTCTTCGTACCCGCCAATTCCCTCGTAATCATTAATAAAGTCACCGCAGCCATAAAATATTGGTTTGTCGTGATATATCTCTATCGGGCGGGGATGGTGTGACGAATGCCCGAAGATAATGTCAACATTAGCAGTATCTATCAAACTGTGGGCGAACGTCTGGAAAGAATCGGAAACATCATAGCCCCAGTTACTGCCCCAATGAATACTGAAAACAATCAAATCATTGGGCCCCCTATGCAATTTGATATTCTTTTGTATGGATATTAATGTTTCAAGGCCAAGGCTGGTCAAATAATAAATTCCGGCACGCTGTGGCTTTGCTTTCCAGTTCGCAGGGATGCCGCTTGAGGCCATGCCTGCAGCGAACACCAGTACGCGCTTTCCTGTTTTAAGATCAATGATTGCGGGCTGCATTGCCTGCATGCAATTTTCACCTGCTCCTGAAAATTTGATTCCGGCATTTTTCAGTGTCAGCATGGTTTCCAGCAAGCCTTCCGCGTTCCAATCCAGAATATGATTGTTTGCCAGGGTGCAGATATTAATGCCAGCTGATCTTAACGCATCGATGTGCAAAGGGTTGCATCGGTAATGAATGTCTTTGCCTGGATCGAAATCGTCGCATTTTGTGATGGCTGTTTCCAGATTAATAATCTTTACATCAGGCTTTAGTTGTTTCCAGACAGCAAGTGCATCTCCCCAGATATAATCCATTGAGACTGGATAATCAATTTTACCATTCAATTGCTCGGCTAATGAAAGATATTCACGCGCATCATTGGCATATGGCTCATGCAGTTGAGGTTTGTCCGGATGAGGTAGAATCTGATCGATCCCTCGCCCGATCATTACGTCGCCACATAGAAATATCCGTATATCATTCATGGCCATATTCATGCGCTATATGGAAACAGGATGTCTTGTCCGTCAGCTAGGCATAATACTCTGCTAGACATTGATCCAGTCGTTTGACAATTTCATCCGCTTCATGCTGGTTGATAATCAGAGGCGGCAGCAAGCGTATGACTTTATTAAATGTAACATTAAACAACAATCTGTATTTCAAGCCCAGGTTTGTTAATTGCATACAGGGTTTGTCCAGTTCGACACCTATCATCAAGCCTTTGCCGCGGACATCGATCACACCGGGGTACCTGGATAGTGTCGATTTTAGCTGTTGTATCAGGTAAGTACCGATGCTGGCTGCATTATCCAGGATATTTTCAGATTTCATTGTGTCAATAACAGTCGATCCAACTGCACATACAAATGGATTACCGCCAAAAGTGGATCCATGTTTTCCAGGACCGAAAAGATTGCAGGCTTTTCCGCGTGCCAGACAGGCAGCAATAGGTACGCCATTGCCTAAAGCTTTTGCCACGGTGAGCACATCTGGCTGAATAGTGAAATGCTGATGACAAAACCATTTACCAGTCCGACCCATGCCAGTCTGAATTTCATCCAGAATCATCAGATAGTCATTTGTATCACATATCTGCCGAACGCGTGTCAGGTAATCCCCGGATGCGATCTGAATACCGCCGTCACCCTGAATGGGTTCCAGCATGATAGCGACGATATCCTTTTTGTATTGCTGCACTGCCGCTTCCAGTTCGGCAATATCATTCAATTGCACATAAACAAAATCTTTGACAAGCGGTTCGAATCCAGTTTGTATGCGTTCGGTTCCCGATGCGCTTAATGTTGCCATGGTGCGGCCATGAAATGAATGTTTCATGGTAATGATTACTGGATCGGATATATCTTTTTTACGTGCATAGAGTCGTGCAAGCTTGATCGCCGTCTCATTGGCCTCAGCGCCGGAATTGCAGAAATATGCCTGTTCCATATCTGCGATCCTGGTTAGTTTTTCTGCTAATTCAGCCTGGTTACGAATCGTGTATGTGTTAGATGTATGCAGCAACTTGCTGGCTTGTTCAGTAATGGTTCGTGTGATGGCAGGATGCGCATGGCCTAAACCGCATACGGCGATTCCAGCAAGACTATCTAAATATTGATTATTTTCATTGTCCCATAACCAGACGCCGCGGCCATATTCAAAGCTGACCTGCATCTGGTTGTAATAGGTTGGCATGATTGTATTTGTTGTCATATAAGCTCCGGGCTAACGTTTGTCATGAATTCTACCAGAATATCGGGGTGATTGGAGTAGCGGTATTTTTTGGTGTCGTCGTCGTTTTATCCTTGCAAAAGATTTATTGTGCTGGGGCTGCAGTATATTAATACTTATGTTTATAATGGATTTGATGTACTAACTGGAAAAGGAGAGCTGGCTGTGAAAACGACATCATGGAAAATAGTCTTGTCAGGGCTGTTGGTTTTTTTTGCAGTCAATGCACATGCCAACTGGCAATGTTATGCGGCTGATAGCGGGGGGCATTACTGGACAAGTGAAGGATCAACACAGGAACGAGCCAATGCGGTTGCATTGAGTTTTTGCTCTGCCTACTCACCAGATTCAACCAGTTGCCATATGAGCAAGTGCCTTGAAAAATCGTGATATAAACTTCGGATTTTGCCAATCAGCTTCGTCGTGCATGGATGCGCAAATATGCTTGGCTAAGGCCGAATTTGATGACCCGATATGTTGACTTCACTTTATAAACATATCATGCTTGAAAATTTGAAGTGACGATGCAAGCCCGTCATCAACAGGGAGATAATATAAATGGATTTTTCAGCTCCAATTCATCGATCAATCTGGCCATTATTATTTGCTGCCGCGATTGCAAGCTTGGGAGGTTCCTGTGTCCATGCTGCTGACAAATCGCTTTTAACTGATTCAGACCTGAGCCTGGGTGGTCCTGTCAAATCAGAAGTACTTCCTGCAGTGCCCAATATTAATGGATGGATAGGTGCGGCTGGTGATTATCTTCATAACGAACGCGGAAACGGAGCAGGTGCTATTGTTGAGGGGGGGATTGCAGTTCCCTTTGCCCAGGATATTGCCGGACAGTTGCACGCACTGGATGGTGCCGCAGGCGGCGCTAATCTGCAATCCATAGATGCTTACCTTTTCTGGCGTAATCCTGCCAAGGGATTAATCGGTCCTCATGTCATGTATACACAATCAGGTACATATCATAACTATCTGTATGGGCTGCATGGTGAAGCATATCTTTCTAACTGGACATTGACAGGTGAAGGTGGCGGCGTAACAACACGTGACAATAATACTTACTACCTGGAAGCCCTGGTTAACTGGTATCCTGTACCTAACTGGAGAACATATGCAGGAGCAATAGTGTTGAACGGCGATGCTGGCGGCCAGGTTGGTGTGGAATATCAGCCAGGATTGAAGTCAATGCCCGGATTATCAATTTTTGCCGATGCAGGTGCCGGAGCACATGACCTGAGATACGGGTTTATTGGGTTGCGTTATTACTTTGGCGATCCATGTGATCCTTGTAAGTCACTGGTTAGACGTCAGCGTGAAGATATGGTGCCAGGCACACTCAATCTTTTTGCCATCCATAAGAAAAAACCCCCTGTGTATGCTGAAATTTAATGCTGTGGGGTCTGATTTTTCGGGAGCGAGCATGCAATCCGGTCGTTCGTTTGTTGACCGGATTGATGGGTAATTTCATGCCCTGGTGCGGCATTTTTTTAAAAAATCATTAAAATTCATTATCTTGTTTGAATTTAATCTAATGATTGGCGAGTTGCTATACACTGGTTATATCCAGCAACGACAAGGATTCTGGCATGAAAAAATATCGAATTATCCCGGTTCTCGCGCTCTTGCTCCTGTCACCTGTATCCAATGCAGCCACCTATACCCAGAGTACATTAAGCGCAGCTGCAGCTGCGATCAACAAAAGCCTGCCGACCATGGTTGATAGTGTAACGAAGTTTACGACGGTGACTGTTGATACTTCTACATTTCGTTATCATTATATAATCACGAATGTGAAATCCACTGATATGGATGCAGCCAAATTCAACGCCGCGATGCGAACCAATTTAAGCAAACTGGTTTGTGTTGACCAGTTCGCAAAACAAGTGTTCGATAGCGGCTTCAATATTTCATTTGATTATAACGGCAACGATAACAAGCCGATTACCAGCATTGTCTTCAAGCCGGGAGATTGCTCGAAGCAGGTGAGAAACTGACAGATTTGATTCGGATGACAAGCATCATCTCATCTGTTTAAATATAAATGTGAGCTATCTCTCGGATCTCAAGGATGATTATGCTGCATGCTCTGGTCGAAAAAACCAAATACATTGCGTTTACCTTACGATTTAGCATCCTGTCAATTTTCGTCACGTTTTTTCTGATAGCAATGATCACATTGATCCTGTTTACCTACAATCGGTTCACGGATAGCATGGCGATGATTTCGTTCAATCTGATGAAGCAAGTATCAAGTACCGCTTTTCATCAGATAGAAAATGAAATGCGGCATACTGAATTAAAATGCAAATCCGCGGCGCATTTGTTTGCTGAAAATGTAATCAATACAGACAAATTATCCAGCGTGCTTGATTACATCACAAATTTCATGCAAAACGAACAACCGCTTTTTCCCAGCGTGCAATCTGTTTTTTGGGGAGATGAGTTTGGCAGTTTTGTCATGTCTGAAAAGCAAAAGAATGGAACGATCGCTTCGGAAATGATAGACCGATCAATTATGCCTCCCAGGCGTATACTGATAAATCGCGACAGATTTGGAAATGTCATCAAGACTGAAGTTTCAAATGACTTGAGTTATGATCCTCGTGTTCGTCCCTGGTATAAAGCGGCCAAACACTTTCAACATGAAACCTGGCTGGATGTCTATCCCTACCGCATTACCCGATATCTGGGTATCAGTGTGGCCACGCCTGTTTATAAAGGCAAAGGCCAGCTCAATGGCGTTATTAATTTCAATGTCAGGCTTGATTATCTGCGTCATCTGATCGGGAACATTCATTTGAGCAAGCATGGCGTCATATTTATCGTGACCACCAATGGCGAGGTGCTTGCCTATCCGCACCTGGAGCAATACCAAAACACGTCACTAATCAAGGTTGACGCATTGTCTGAAGAACCATGGGTGGTGGAATCATTCAATTATTATAAACAAACCGGTAACCGGGAATTCAGATTCAAATACGGCAATGACCTGTATCTCGCGACTTACCAGCCTGTCTCGCACTATGGTTCGACAACCTGGTTAATAGGTGCTGTGGCCCCAGTGAATGATTTTACAGGCACGCTTCACCAAACACAGATTTTGACCGCGTTGGTCAGTTTGGTGATATTGCTTCTCGGAATTACCTTTGTTTCCTATTTGATAACTGCAGTTGTGAGACCGTTGAAGAAAATCACGCATGAAATAGGGAAAATCAAGAATTTTGAATTGAATGACTCTGACCCTATCAATTCAAGAATCAAGGAAGTCAGTTATATAGCGGAAGCCTTATACGCAATGAAAAAAGGACTGCGCTCATTTCAAAAGTATGTACCCGCAACCCTGGTGCGCCAGTTGATCGAATCAGGTGAGGATGCACGAGTGGGAGGGGTCAAAAAGCCTATCGCCATTTTATTTTCCGATATCGCAAATTTCACGACGATTACTGAACAGATAGAGCCTGAATTGTTGACGCGGCATATTTGCGAGTATTTTGACGAACTATCCAGCATCATTATTACTGCTCGTGGAACGATTGACAAATACATCGGCGACGCAATCATGGCATTCTGGGGGGCGCCCCTGCCAGAAGAGTTTCCTGAGCGTCAGGCTGCCATTGCTGCGATTCATTGCGTCAAACGGTTAAGAGAGTTAAATATAAAATGGGCGGCGGAGGGAAAGCCTGTATTGAATACGCGCATAGGAATTCATGTTGGTGATGCCATTGTTGGCAATTTGGGTTCAACTGAACGATTAAATTATACGGCTATTGGGGATTCAATCAATATTGCCAGCCGTCTTGAAAGTATCAATAAAATTTATGGTACGCAAATAATTATTAGTGATACCGTTTATCATGCCATCAGGGATCAATTTCCGACACGCATGCTGGACTGTGTGACATTGAAAGGAAAATCAGAACATCGTTATATTTATGAATTAATGGCGGATGACAGACAGCAGTTAAATTTTGATATCGACAGATATAATCAAATATTTGCAAGCGCGTTTAAAGCATATCAATCGCAGGTCTGGGACGAGGCGATTCAATTATTTCAAGAATGCCTGCTCGTGTATCCTGATGATTCGGTAGCGCAACTGTTTATCAGACGCTGTGAGAAATTTAAACTAAACCCACTGTCTGAGCCTTGGAAAGGTGTGTGGGCTATCAGTGAAAAATAACCTGTTCTGCATATGGACAGGATTCGCTTCTATGAGTAAATCAGGTATATACTGGCAGAAACTTTTCGCCTCTTACTTGAATATAACAGAATGAACGAATCCATTATTGCTGAGAAAAAGCAGGTGCGTAAGATTATCCACATCGATATGGATTGCTTCTATGCTGCGATCGAGATCAGGGATAATCCTTCCCTGGCGGACAAACCGGTTGCAGTCGGAGCACCGGCAAGCAGCCGAGGAGTCCTCTGTACCAGTAATTATATAGCCCGGCAATACGGCGTCAGGTCAGCCATGCCTACGGCGACAGCGCTAAGACTGTGCAAGGAATTGATTTTGCTTCCTGTAAACATGGAAAAATACAAGGAAGTTGCACGAAGAATTCATCGCATTTTTCACCAGTATTCGAATTTGGTCGAGCCTCTGGCGCTTGATGAAGCTTATATAGATGTGACAAATTCTGATTTTTGCAATGGAAGCGCCACCCTGATCGCACAGGAGATACGTAACAAAATCCGGGAAGCTGAACAATTGACCGCGTCGGCGGGTGTTGCCCCTAATAAATTTCTCGCAAAAATAGCTAGCGGCTGGAAAAAGCCAAATGGATTATTTGTCATTCGGCCGGAAGACATTAAGGAGTTCGTTAAAAAATTGCCTGTGGAAGATTTGTTCGGTGTAGGCAAGGTGACCGCAGATAAGCTGCATCGCAGCGGATTTAAAACTTGCAGCGATTTGCAAAAGATGACGTTATCTGAATTAAAAGACAAATTTGGCAAATTGGGTCAGCATCTCTATGAGCAATGTCGTGGAATTGATCATCGACAGGTTATACCAAACAGGGAGCGCAAGTCGCTAAGTGTGGAACACACGTTTCCGAAAGATATTAATGACCCTGATATTTGTCTGGCGGCATTGAAAGTGCTGCATGAAAAACTGCTGGTCAGACTTCAGGATAATTTACCCGTGCAACCCATTCGCAGTCAGTTTATTAAAATAAAATTCAATAACTTCAGACAGGTTACTTCCGAGACCTCTGCCTCGGAAATTAATTTTAATATTTTCAAATCAATGTTTGTTGACACATACGCAAGAATACAAAATCCGGTGAGACTGCTGGGTGTGGGGATTCACTTTTGTGATAAGGATAAGCAACCTTTTTATCAGGAAACACTCTCGCTTTGAAATGGACTTGTCCCTGGCTGCCTTGCTCGCGGACCCGCTGGAATTCATCTAAGCTGGTATCGCGAGCCGACGAGGTCGGCGTGGCGATCCATGTGAGTATTGTCTGGCTTGAATAATGTGATTCAAGTATTTGGTTTGGGTTGGAATACTTGTTGGGGCTCGTGGTGTACCTGTCGGTTCAATTTGAAGAAGAATGTATAAGCACGATTCAGGTTTTCATATACAATATTGGAAAAATATTTTTTTTCTCCGGTCAGCACACGCTTGATTGTATCGCGCGCATATTTTTCCGCGGCGGCCACAGTTTCGAAGCTGAGTGGACTATAGCTGCCAAGGTAAAGAGTGCGTGATTCGCCTTGCTTCTTTTCAAGCTCAATCCCTAATGCATACGGCAAGGTTGGGTTGTAATCTTTCCAATCTTTTGTCTGGATGATCCTGACCTGATCATTGCCGTATCCAAGTTTTTTTAAATCTGATAATAATACCTGTCTTCCTTTACAGTCCTCATTCAGACTGAAATCATCCTGACCGGGCGCCAGATTCATATATACAATTACACGCCGGCTGCCATCCTCTCTGGGAGTCTTGTCTTTGGTGGAGATAAATCCGATATGTCCCAGACCGTCACTTTCCAGTGCTTCAGGAACGAACAGTTGCGTCGGCGGATACCCCTGGATATCGCAAATAGCAACCGGATAGCGAACATATTCAAGCTTGTCAATGCACTCTTTTTCCAGGTGTGTCAATTCCATGCCTAAATTTTCCCAGTATTTTGGTGACATGGTCAGCACCAGTAAATCTGCTTCAATTTCAAATACCGATTCTTCACCGCTATGACCATCAGCATCAAAATCATCACCAATCGCGTCATTATCATCCACTTCGGTTTTGTCATTTGTGTAAGCGGAGTCCTTGCTGGAGTAGGTAACGATTACCTTGTTTTCCAGTCTCCTGATCTTCTCGATTTTCACGCCGGTACGGACATCCATGCCAGATACCATTTTCTCTACGATTGTCTGGAATCCCCCATGAACACTGTAAAGTGATTTGCCAAACAAAGTTTTGCCTAAACACAAGCTTGGAATGGTGCCATATCCCATATAATTAATGACGCGAAAAACATAGTTGGTCGAGAGTGCGCCATATCCCATTCCTGGCACCCAAATTTTCATGAAATTGGCCAGCTCTTGCATATTGTTTTTTTCGCATAACTATCGAAATCAAGAGCATGATCTTTGGGGGCATGGGATTGCAAACTTTGACTTGTGGAATTATAACGCCAGACTTCCAAAGCGAACTTGCCATATTGCCAGGCGAGTTTTACCGCATATTTTACTTTTTCTGCAAGCGTGGGGTTGTTGGTTCCGAATACCACAAAATTAACAGAATCATCTCCTGGAAGGACTTCATCGACACTGATATTTTTTTTCGCGATCGTATCAATGGCGGGATAATTTGAAGTCAAAACCATGGCTCCCATATCCTGATTGCCAACCGATTTTAATTTTCCTCCGACGCGATGATTTTTTTCAAGAATGATGACCTGGTAGCCCAGTTTGATTAATTCTTCGGCGGCGGAAGCACCACTGATACCGCAACCCACAATAACTGCCCGTTTTTGATTTTGATTATTATTCCTACCTAGCATGCGGCCTCTTTTGGTTAAATAGTTTACAATTGATGAGTTGTATTTTCTAACGTGCATGGAGCGCTGGTCAAGAAGGAATGGCATCTTAATAGTGCGATGGAAGTGCACTTGACATTGGATACTGCTATCTCTATAAAGAGGTATAACAAAATTTGACAATGACTTGGGAACAATAATGCCAGGGAAGTATCTGTTATCGGGATTGTTTGCCATTGCTATTCTTGCAATGGCGGCTGATGTCTATGCTGCAAATCTGGGAAATTACATTGGATTGCAATTTGGATACAGTAATACAAATCAGAATGGCTTGCCTTCATCAGATGTCGTACCAGATGTTGACAGTGTTTTGCATACAAGCCCCAGTTCTGTCACAGTGACTTCATTTTCAAATAAACGACGAGATAATGTCTTTGCTGGCAGGTTGTTCGCCGGCTATCAGTTTTATTCCAATCTTGCTATCGAAATGGGATTGACGCAATTCCGGAATTCATCCCTCAGTTATGATGCGACGGTTAATACCAGCTCGCCTGTCACCAGGAAAGATGATATTCAGCTATATGTTCTGGATTTAATGTTTAAAGGCAGCATGTCATTCAATTATGGATTCGATTTGTTTGCCAAGTTTGGCGGTGCTTTGGTTTATACACGGGATCAGAAACAAATCACGGTTGGTAATGTTGGATATGTAAACGGTAATCCAGGGCAATTGCAAACGAGTGCTTCAACCACTCATACAACCAGGTCTGGCAGGGCATATCCGGCAGTGGCCGTTGGCGGAAGCTATTATTTTGTGTCAGATATCTCGGCGGATATTACCTATAGCCGTATCATTGCCAATTCCGGCAGCAATAATAATATCAGCTTTACATCAATAGGCGTGACCTATTGCTTCTGATCGCGGATTGATGCGCTGTCTATCCATGATGAGCGCTCTTCCGTTCAACACTGTTAACAATGGGAAGGCGTGTCCTCACCGTGTTATCCCTGTAATCGTCTTGCGGTTGTTTCCGCCGCCTGCATTACACGCAAGATATTTCCTCCCAGGATTTTCTGGATATCTGAATCCGAGTATCCACGGTCAATGAGTGCCTGGGTAATTTGGGGTAAATGCGAGGCGTCTTCCATGCCGAAGGGCATGTTTGCGCCATCGAAGTCTGAGCCCAGGCCAACATGGTCAACGCCTGCCAGTTTTACAACGTGATCAATGTGATCAATGATTTTGTCCCACTGCACGACCGGAAGCTTGCCAGCTTTGACAAGTTTACGTGAGATAGCTTCGAGTCCAATGATATAGCAGGCTTCGTTATCTCCACAATTTAGTTTAACCTGTTTATCAAGGGCAGCGAGTTCCCTCGATTTGGCCGCGGCATTACGATATTCCTGGCTGAGGAAGCCGAGATGATAGTTGATCTGGATAACGCCGCCTTTGTCTGCAAGCGCTTTAATCATTTTGTCACTCATGTTGCGTGGTGCATTACAAATGGATCGGCACGATGAATGTGATGCGATCATCGGAGCCTGGCTGACCGCCAGGGCATCATAAAAGGTTTTGTCTGATACATGTGAAATATCTATCATCATGCCAAGTTTATTCATTTCCAGCACGACATGCCTGCCAAAAGCAGTCAGTCCATCATGTTCGGGTTTGTCTGTGGATGAATCCGCCCACTCAGTGTTAACACTATGAGTAAGCGTCATGTAACGCACTCCCAGTTTTGCATATTGACGCAGAACAGCCAGATCATGATTGATCATGTGGCCGCCTTCCACGCCCATGAGGACAGCGATTTTGCCTTTCGTATGCGTATCACGTACTTGTTGTGCGGTCGTGCATAATTCAAGTTGATCAGGATGAAGCCGGACTTGCTTGCGTATGGCGTAAATCTGCTGCAGTGCGCGCTTGACTGCTGCAGGTCCTGTTACCGTGCCGGGCATCCAGACTGAAAAGAAAATACCGTTCATGCCGCCAGCACGCATCCGTGGGATATCAATGCTTCCCGATTGATCAAGATGGCCTAGGTCGAAACTGTCGAAAATGAAGCGCTGGGTTGTGTCGTCATGTGTGTCTATCACAATGGATCGCGCATGGAGTTCACGGGCATGTCTGGACACTGTTTCATTGGAGGTTAGCGCGTAACTCACATTGGCGACATGCATGCATGCCAGAAAAGCAGCAGGTATAAGCTTCAAGTCCATATCGTTCCTTTATCGTTTTGGCAGGCGGGATGATGCCTTAGAGGATTTTATACAGGAAATATGCCACACCTGCTATGGATAGCAGCAAAAGAATAGGGAGCAAGGGCATAAGAATAGTAGACAAGGTAGTGCCATGCATGGAGTAATACTCACTTTAATGATGTATAGATACTATGTATTGTTATATAGTTATTCTTGTAAGACAAGTCAGGATCTGCTGTAAACAGAGCCCAAACCTCGCTACTTCATCTTCATCATATGCTGATCGGCGGCATCCGCGTAAGCTTTTGCAAGTTCACGGCCTAACTCATCACTTGTTGCCGACTGATAGTCAAGCATACGGTTTTTGAATGAGGCAAGAAAGCTATAGTCATATCTGGACTGTTTTAAAAATTCGACAGTCCTGGTTGTTTCCGCACGGCAAATGGATTTGATTTTAAGGATTTGATCCAGAAGGTTTTTTGTATTGCCCGGATCATCTGTCCGGATGTTGATTAAAATTTCATACTTTTGTGCGAGCTCAACCAGTCGATTTAATTCCCGAATTTCCAGCTCTGAATCAGGAAGGATTTCGTTTCGCGTATATCGGGACTGATATTGTAATCGTGTCTGTATGATGGTGAGGTTTAGGGAAATATTTCTTTTTGCACATAGCGCAAACATTTCTTCAGTTGCATCAGCGCTGACGACATCGAGACTGGATAAATTCATCTGCGTGATAAGTCTGTCCAGATTTTCGAGCGCATCAGGCTGGTAATGTTTATTCGTTGGAACATATCCCGGCATTAATACTTCGCCAAATAGTTCATGTGTCGTAATGCATAATGCGCAGTGCATGCCGTGATCCAGCTGGGTCATTTCCCAGATGCATTCAGGCTCAAATGAATTAAAGATAAAATCATCAGGGGTCAATTGATTGTCTGGGTTGTCGATATACGACTTTACGATTTTGTAAGTTTCTCGCGATATCGCTTTGCCGTTTTTTAATTCTATATTGACTGTGAAATTGCGCCTCTTGTGATGACCGTATGCATGGTTTTTTTTGATGATGAGTTGAATCATTTCTTCCAATGCCGGAATTCGTTCATCATTGCCAATCACAAATTTTCTCTGTAGTTCATCACGGGTGTAATCAGATACAAGACCCAATGATTCATCAGCTTCTTCTTTGCCCCAATAGTGATAACCGTCGACATTGCGCGCGAGCTGGTTATCATGTATCACCATGGGAACGTTATCTTTCGATAAAAAAACATCAAACTCGACGCCGTCTGCATGTTGCAGCGCGTGTTCAACTGCAGAAAGGGAATTCTCGGGAAGGATTTGATTGCGATATCTTGGCTCTGGACGAGGCTTGAGTTTTTTCGAATAGACAGCAGGGTTTTTATTGGTTGTTCCTTCGCCTCGGTGTCCAAGAATTCTTATTTCAAACGGCATAATTCACCATTATTAAATTAATTAATTGGGGCATTTTAATCTGTGCAGGAAGATGGATGGATTGGCGCGTGACAAAATTTGTACATTCCTGGTCTGCCATGCTAATATTTCTGGCCGGATTTTATTGATCTTTTATCTGGAGCACAAGTATATGAGTTGCCTGGATAGCGCCATAGTTTCAACAAGATGAAGTCAAATCCGTATTTTTTACGGATTGAGATGCAAAACAAATTATGATTAAATCGACAAGCTCTTGAAGTTTCACCAGCACAATAAAAACTAAAGTTTATACCGAACTATAAAAATGTAATTTTTAATTTCTTTCACAAGGTTGTGAGCCCTGGCCCTGCTCGTTTCGAGCGGACGATCCAGCTGTGCGCAATCAGTTATTCATACCAAGTTATTGAACAATAGAATAATTCATGAGGAGTGGAGTGATGCAGTTGAATGAAAGCTCAAAATTCCAGACACCTATAGCCAGGGTACAAGAATTAAATTGGGAAGTTAAGGCGCAACTGGAAGTTAATTATCGTGTCACCATGACCCGTGGTTTACTTAATCCTGCTGACCCTGCATTTGCTCAGATTTGCGGTGTTGATGGGTCAAAGCAGTCAAAACGGCTGGTGGTTATCGATAGTGTTGTCCTGGATCTTTACAAGGAAAAACTGAATACATACTTTGCTGCCTGGAATATCTTGCCGGTCTGGAAGATTATCACCGGCAATGAAGAAACCAAAACCATGAAGCAGGCGCTAAGTGTTGCTGAAGCAATGACAGAAGCTGGCCTGCTGCGCCGTACTGAGGCAGTCATTGCCATCGGCGGCGGTGTTGTGCTGGATATCGTTGGATTTGCTGCCAGCCTGTATCGCCGCGGGATCCCGTATATCCGCATTCCGACTACGCTGATGGGACAGGTTGATGCTGGTATAGGTATCAAGACAGGCGTCAATTTTGGTCATCACAAAAATCGTCTGGGTACCTACTTTGCTCCAGTCGCTGCCTTGATCGATCCTGAGTTTCTTCTGACCCTCGATCAGCGTCATATCGCCAATGGCGTCGCAGAAATTATCAAGATGGCTCTAATCAAGGACAAGACTTTGTTTCAGCTTCTGGAAAAAGAAGTAAATAACCTTAATCCGCGAGTCATGGCGTGCGAATGCCCCAGAATCAAGGAAATCTTTTCCCGTGCCATTGCCGGCATGCTGGATGAACTCGAACCAAATTTATGGGAAGCCACCCTGGAACGCTCGGTGGATTATGGTCATACATTTAGTCCTTCACTGGAATTAATTGCCAATCCAGCGCTCTTGCATGGCGAGGCTGTGGCCATTGATATGGCATTGTCAATTGCACTTGCCTTATATCGTGACTTGATTTCAATAGGCGAAGCCGAGCGCGCGCTTAATTTGATCAATCAGGCAGGTTTGCCTCTCATACATCAGGATTTCACGCCTGAATTGATTGAAAAGGCACTGGATGACTCGGTCAAGCATCGAGATGGATTTCAGCGTGTCCCGCTTACGGCGGGTATCGGTAATGTCACATTCGTAAATGACTTGACCAAAGCTGAATTAAATACGGCGTTGCAATATGTCCAGCAGTATATGAGCAGGATATATCAACAACGCGAAGCTGTCTGATTAATGGAAGGATTTTTTTGCGTGAGCTGGTCAGGAGGAAAGAGAGTGTTTTTTGCGGCATAAACAGCGATGACAATGTGTTTGTCAACGCGGGTTCTCAACAAACTATATTTTTGTGAGGTTTGAAATGCGTGCGGTTGCTCAAAATGAAGATGCTGTCATTGTGTTTGATATTGGCGGCACTTTCTTTCGATCCGGCTTGTATTCGGCCGTGAGTGGGTTGTGTGCAGTCGAACAGCAGCCTGCTCTCAGCTTTCGCAGTTCACCTGATTTGACATCCGCTGCGCTCAAACAGGGGCTGCTTGATTATCTCCTGACGACAGCACGTCGCTACGCCAGCCTGTATAATGTCCGGCGGATTTCCATATCATTAGGTGCCGCACTGGATGGTAATCGCGGCATGGTTTATGGTTCCGGGCCTTTGTGGGGAAATGATAGCTCCAACTATGATTTATTGTCCCGATTGCGCCAGTTGGAGCCGGCCGTGTCATGGCATATTGTGAACGATGTGACGGCTGGACTCATTCATTATGCAGATCAGCTGCCTGCTGCCGAGATTAGAAAGATACTATTGCTTACCATCAGCACAGGGATTGCCTGTCGATTAATTGACATCCGCAATCATAATGTTGCTCTCGATGAGTTTGGCTTGCAGGGTGAAATAGGGCATCTGCCAGTAACATTGTGTTTTGAAGGTCAGGCGTTAGAGTTGTATTGTGATTGCGGCGGACGCAATCACTTGTCCGCATTTGCATCCGGCCGTGGTATAGCACAGCTTGCTGCGCATTTGGCGCAGCGTGCACCATCATTATGGCAAGCTTCCACATATGCGAATTTAACAGCGCAAGGGCTGTCGCACGATATGGCACTGTCGCAAGCAGTGAATGCGAATGATGATTTTGCTTGTACTCTTCTTTATCTGGCGACACAGCCGATTGCTGACGTCATACGCAGTGCGTTGACAATTGATCCCGAAATAGACCGCGTCGTATTGACGGGTGGTGTTGTTGTGAGTCTGGCACCGGTCTACCGCGCAATGTTGATGCGGCATCTGGCTGAAAATGGAATTTACCTGAGCAGCCGATTTGATCCATCCTTGTTCGACCGGCGAATTGTTATTGCCGGTAACAGTGAAGCCAATAATCTCATCGGAGCCGGATTATTTGCGATTAAAGACATTGAGCGGCGATATCATGCGTAATCAATTGCCGCGCTCACATCAAGCAATAGTTCGCAATGCGGCAGGTGTAAAACTGCAATCCGTTGCAACACCGGCAGCCGGGCCGGGAGAGTTACTCCTTGCTCCGTTGACGGCAGGATTGTGTGGTACCGATATTCAGATTTTGCGCGGTGAACGTCACGATCCTGCTTCTGTGCTTGGACATGAGGCAATTGCAAGGATTATTGAAGCGGGGACAGGTTGTCCTGGCTATCTTGCTCCCGGAAAGCTGGTGGTTGTTAACCCCACTCATCCGCAAGATCCAACGTTTTTGTTGGGTCATCTGTATGATGGTATGTTTCAGGAGTACGTCCGTATTCCTGCACCAGTCGTTTCAGCGGGATTGGTTGTCGTGCTGGATGACATCCCCTCTCTGGAGCTTGCGGCTCTTATTGAACCCTTGGCGGCAGTTATCTATGCGTTTGAGTTATTGCGCCCGCAGGACAGAGATGGTTCATTTATAATTTATGGTGACGGCATTATTGGTCATCTCGCGCTGCTTCTCGCCAGGATCCGTTTCGGTTCCGCATTGCCAATTATTTTTGTGCATCATCGTCAGGAAGGACTGGAGTGGAGCCGCGCGCAAGCCCTGCATGGTGATATTGATTGCCTGTTTAGCCAGTTACCTGATATTGAATTATCAGAACTTCCTGTGCCTGGATCAGCGTTAATAGCCACACCGCGAACCAGTACGCTCAAGTGCCTGGCGCATGCGGTTGACTGCATTATGCCGCATGGCTGTATTGACATTCTGGGTGGTGTTGCAAATGAAGCTCGGCTGGAAAATCTTCCTGGTATTGATCTCGCGGGGCTGCGAGCGGCAAATTGCGGTGGACTGCCGGTTCAGGGCGTTGTGACTGAAACTGTCACCATGCAGCATAAACCCGTCTTGCTTTGCGGCCATCGGGGTGTTTCCAATGAGCACCTATTACAGTCGGTGAGTGAGCTGATCAGGCATGGCGCATCTTATAGGAAATTAATCAGCCACCTGCTGGATTTGCATGAAGCAGCCATATTCATGCATCAATTGTTCCAGCAACGTGAACGTCACATTAACGGTCGACGCGTAATGAAGCTAGGTATTCGTATAAATCCAACTAACGAGAGACGCTATCATGAGTAATGTATCGCATCTGAATGATTTGCGTGACGCCACAGCGATAGTTGTTGGCGGGTCCACAGGCATTGGCAGGGGTATTGCGGATGTGCTTGCGCAAGAGGGTGCGCGAGTTGTTGTGCTAAGCCGTACTCCTCCGCTTAATGCGTCAGGAGAGGCTGATTCTTCACTTGTCTGG
This sequence comes from Gammaproteobacteria bacterium, assembly GCA_021324305.1. GTDB lineage: Bacteria > Pseudomonadota > Gammaproteobacteria > DSM-16500 > DSM-16500 > Aquicella. The sequence continues at coordinate 100,647 of JAJPJI010000021.1, forward strand.
CGTCGAGTTGATTTAGCCAATCCGGATGAAAGCCGTACCAGGCTGAGAGAGATCATGAATGAATTTGGCGAGTATCTGGATGCAGTGTTTTATTCAGCAATTTATTATGGACCAAAACGTACGCCTTTCCTGGATGTCGCTGAAGACGAATGGCTGCGGCAGTTAAATGTTAACCTGCATGGATTGTGGCTGACTTTGTCGCTATGTCTGCCCGCGCTGCGCAAGCGCGCGCCTGGATTGTTCGTTCATCTTTCTTCTGAAGTCGTATATAACGCTGGACCAGGGCGTTCTGGTTATGCGGCAACGAAAGCTGCCGGATCGAACCTGGTAAGATCGCTGGCACAGGAAGATCCTGATGGAAGTGTCCGGCTGGTCCAGTTATTGCCAGCCAAGATGGTGGATACGGCTGGAATACGTAGTCGTCGTCCACGAGATTTTGATTTCTCAGAGTACATGACGCCGCAGCATTTTCAGGAAACAACGTTGCAAATCATGCGTACGCGAGGTGAGGGACTGCATGGTGAAAGCATGGTGGTGGATGACAGCGGTCAATTGTGGCGTGCTGATGACATTATTCCGGCATCACAAAGCAATCATCGGTGTGAATAAATGCAACTAACCACGTCTGTTAATAACAAGATATGTCTGGCGCTGGTAGATTGGCGATTGTCTGTGTGCGGTGCGGATGCTGTTCGCGTCTGCGCTGAGCATCGAGTTGATGCCTTGCAGCTGGATTTCGGTGGTCCCGGACGTGCGCCGTGTCTTGATGATGTCAGACGGCAGGATGCAATTATGGCCGCTTGTGATGAATATGGAGTGAATATCACGGCGCTTGCGGGTAACCAGCTCAATGAAGCTGGTTTGGGTTTGCCGCATGATAGCGCTGGGAGGCTCGCGCTGCAAAAAATAATGATATCGATGCTGGATCTAGCAAAGCGATTCTCGGCATCGCTGGTATTTTTTCCAAGTTTTTACCGGGGTTTGATACGTGATCAGGAAACCCTTGGCCGTACTGCTCGCATGTTGGCGTGGGCTTGTCGCGAAGCCCGGGATCGCGGATTGATAATCGGCAATGAAAATGACTTGTCCATTGCATGGGCCAGACAGTTGGCGGCGGAAGTCAATGCAGAAAATTTTCGATTGATTTTTGATAGTTATAATCCGGTGAAAGCCGGCCATAAGACGATAGAAATGCTCGAACAGATGAGTGGCTGTTTTGCATCCCAGGTGCATATAAAAGATGGTATTGGCAGTCAGGATGGAAAAATACGCCTGGGTAGCGGCGAAGGCAACATAAGGGCAATTCTGGCAAGACTGGTGAAAACGGATTGGGTTGAACGTTACGTGATTGAGAATGATTACCGTGATGGTGAGTTGCAGCGCCTGGCCGATGATATAACCTGGCTTCACAGTTGTCTTGCCAGTGAGCAGGAACGGAGGATTAATTGATGACAAATATCAAAAAATATCATGCCGGAGTTTTGTTGTTTGACATGGATGGAACGCTGGTCGATTCAACGCCAGTCGTGGAGCGTACCTGGCGCCGGTTTGCGGAGCGGCATGGTTTGGACGGCAACCGGATATTATCAGAATCACATGGCCGGCGAACCGCTGAAACAGTAACAATGTTCGCGCCGCCACACCTTGATATAGAAAAGGAAACGGCGCAGCTGGTTGCAGAGGAAATGGCGGATGTTGAAGGCATCACAGCAGTTGCGGGAGCAACGTCCATATTGAATGCGTTGCCGCAAAATCGCTGGGCTGTTGTCACATCGGCAAACAGGGAATTGGCACTGAGGCGCATGAATGCGGCGGGTTTGCCTATCCCTGATGTTTTAATAGCGGCTGAAGATGTGCGGCAGGGCAAGCCGTCACCAGAGGGTTATTTGGCAGCAGCACGTGCTTTGAATGCCTCGCCAGATGTATGTCTGGTTTTCGAGGATGCTCCGGCAGGTTTGGCGGCCGGGAATGCTGCACGTATGCGGGTATTTACTGTGGGCCCTGCCTTGCGGACAACAGAGATGCAGCGTGAGCATTGGATGCTGGATTTTACATTTCTGCAAATAAGCGTGCCGGACACGGATCATGAACCTATTGTTCTGGTGCCGACAAATTAACAACGCCAATGGAAATATCAGTGTTTTTGCGCTGATAAAGTCACACAATGCACATAACGAGAAAATATATTACATGAGTACGAAGCGACAAGAGATTCATGCGTTAACCGGGGTGCGCGGCATCGCCGCCACAGTGGTGATGTTCTATCATTTTAATGCCAGTGCCTTGATGACAGGTGTGGCAGCCACCATGCTTGGTCATGGTTATCTCATGGTTGATTTGTTCCTGATCTTGTCCGGTTTTATCATTGCGATGGTGTATGGGCGCAAGTTTGAGCAAAATATCAATTCCGAGGATTTTAAAAATTTCCTCATTCGTCGGATCGCGCGTATCTATCCACTGTATGTTATCACAACACTGACGGCTGCAGCCCTGGTGGCGTCCGGCTGGATGGATCACTGGGCTGGTCCTGAAATTCCGGTTTCCACACTCGTTGATCTTACGATGCTGCAAAGCATATTACACATTCCAAGTCTGGATACACCGGGATGGTCTGTGAGTGCCGAATGGGTAGCGAACCTGCTCTTTCCCTTGCTCGCATTATTATGCATGCGACTTTCATGGCGATGGATAGGGTTGGTTGCCGCTATCGCATTTGCAACGTTGCCATTTATTTCCATGCTTCCGGCGTTAATTGATGAACCCAAACGCGCTGGAATACTGGATATCTGGAATTATGAGACAGTTTATCCAGTGATTCGCTGTATCGCTGATTTTACTCTGGGTATTATTGTGTTCCGCGTGTCGCATCTTGGCTGGATAAAAAATATAACTGCGTTTAAATTCACGGCACCAATTTTATTACTGCTCATACTTGGACTAATGACAATCAAATCGGCTGATGTGTGGATTGTTGCATTATTCCCGGTGTTTATTTTGGCGCTTATTCCTGGAAATAACATTGTTTCACGCATGTTGAGCACACGGCCGATTTACAAGCTGGGTGAGTTATCTTATGCAATTTATCTGATCCATAATCAGATGAATTATTTTATCCTGGCGTTAGCCAGGCAGCTTGAATCGTTCGGATTAAGTCAGACCAGCGCTCATGTGGCTGCCATGTTTGTATTTGTCGGATTCGTCATTTTGCTAGCTGATTTTTCATATCGATTGATCGAAAAGCCGGCTCGTCACTGGATAAATGGATTTGTAATTAAAAAACATCAGGTTGCCTATCAGGTAACCGGGTAATCCAGCATCCAGTCAACCATTATTAACAAAGGAAGAAATAAACATGCAATGCAGAGAAAAAGATGATCGTCCCGAATCAAATATTGTACCTGACCTTTCTGATGAATTAGCGATATGTGTCAGTCAGGTAGTTAACAATGCAATCAAGGATGGCAATATCGTGGGCGCAAATATCATCGTTGCCCAGCATGGTAATGTGATCTTACGCTATGCATCAGGATATGCTGACCGGGAAACAGGACGCGTGGTGACTGAAAAGACCATGTTTCGTCTCGCAAGCATGACTAAACCAATTGTATCAGCAGCTGCACTGGCATTGGTCGAACAGGGGATACTGCATCTGGACAAACCCATAGTTAAATGGTTGCCGTATTTTACCCCCAGACTGAATGATGGAGAAGCGCCTGTTATAACCTTGCGGCATTTACTGACGCACACATCCGGACTGAGTTACGGTTTTCTTTCAAATGATAATGAACCCTATCGCAAGTATGGCGTCTCTGACGGCATTGATGAAACCGTATTATCGCTGGAAGATAATCTGCGTCGTCTGGTGTCGGTGCCATTGCAATTTAAACCCGGTACATCGTGGTGTTATTCACTGGCAACGGATGTTGTAGGCGCAATCATGGAGAGTGCTTGCGGTAAACCATTGCCGGAAATTGTTGAACAATATGTGACTGGTCCGCTTGGCATGGCAGATACGAAGTTTTTTGTTAAGGACACCAGTCGACTTGCCAAGGCATATGCCGATGATGGTGAAGGAAGGGTTCCGCGACCCATGGGGATTGCTGATACAGTGATGCTGCCAGGTTGTGGTCCGATTCGCTATGCGCCGGGCAGAATTACCAATCCTCAAGCCTATCCGTCTGGTGGTGCCGGCATGGTAGGTACCGCGGAAGACTATATCAAATTTCTGGAAGCCATACGCAAGGGTGGGGCACCAATTTTGTCTAAAGAGTCAGTCAGACTGCTTACCGAAGATATGGTGCAGGGATTTGATGTGGCAGCAGCGGGCCCTGGTTTTGGTTTTGGAATGGGTTTCGCGGTAGTGCGTAATTCAGTTCAGGCAAACACGCCTAGATATCCAGGCAGTTTTGAGTGGGGCGGAGTCTATGGCACGAAAATGTTTGTTGACCCGGAAGCCGGTTTATCAGTGGTCATGCTGACTAACACGGCATTGCATGGATTGATTGGTCCATTTCCGGCGAATATCACTCGTGCAGTATATGATACGCTCGGTCTTGAAAATCGTTTGTCGCCTGCGAATACTGCAAAAACAACCAACCTGTTAACGTTCACCCAGACATCATTGGGATTATTTCATAACAATGATGGCGTGGAATCGAGCAAAACCGCATTAACGAGTCTTGCATTGGTGAAAAGAGAGTGTACAGAAGGTAATGCCACAAAAGCCACAACTGGCAGTCATGAGTCAGGTGATGCTGAAGATTATGAGCACTGCAACAGGCGCAACTATTGCAGTTGATCGATAATTATAAATCGAACTAGCTAAACAAATTAAGATGAGGAAGTGTTATGGAAATATGTGCAGCAAACTGTGTTCACCAGGTGATCGAAGATGCAGTCTCCGCCGGACGTATTGTCGGTGCGAGTGTGATCGTCGCGCAGCATGGTGAAGTGATACTCGAACACCATACAGGCTGGGCTGACCGGGAAGAAAAACGGCCTGTTACTGAAGAAACGATTTTCCGTCTCGCAAGCATGACCAAGCCGATTGTTAGTGCGGCAACCCTGGCCCTGGTTGAAAAAGATGTGTTGAGTCTTGATACACCAATTAGCTGTTGGCTGCCGGCATTTACCCCGCGCCTGTCTAATGGCAATCAAGCGGTGATTACCTTGCGGCATTTGCTGACGCATACGGCCGGGCTGACTTATGGGTTTCTTTTTGCAGAAAATAATCCTCTGCAATCAGCAGGTGTGTCTGATGGTATTGACGAATCTGTTTTATCACTGGATGACAATCTGGAGCGGCTCGCGACTGTTCCCTTGATGTTTGCGCCTGGAACTTCCTGGTGTTATTCATTGGCAACGGATGTGCTTGGCGCTGTATTGGAACGGGCTTGCAATCAACCCTTGCCGCAGATTATTGAAGAATGGGTCACGGGTCCGCTGGGCATGAAAGATACGACTTTTCATCTGTCCAGTCATGAGCGTCTTGCGAAAGCCTATGCTGACAGCCATGAAGCAAACGGCAGCGCTCGGGTTATGCAGAATAAAGATAAAGTGTTACTCGAAGGCTGCGGCTATATTCATTACGCTCCCGGCCGTATCACCAATAAACAGGCATATCCATCAGCGGGTGCCGGTATGGCAGGGACAGCGAGAGATTATCTGATATTTCTGGAAGCGCTACGCAATGGCGGCCAGCCAATTCTGAGCCGGCAGTCGGTAGACTTGTTGACCAGCGATGCGGTGAAGGACTTTGACGTGCCTGCAGCAGGACCAGGTTTTGGCTTCAGTATGGGCTTCGCGGTTGTTCGTGATTCGCAGACAGCGAACACGCCGCGTCATGCAGGCAGTTATGATTGGGGTGGTGTGTATGGCACCAAGATGTTTGTTGATCCTGAAATCGGCTTGTCCGCAGTCATGCTTACAAATACGGCGCTCGAAGGGTTGACAGGCAAATTTTCAAATGATGTGACGAGAGCCATCTACGATAACCTGGAAATCCACGAAGCCGATCATTATCCAGGAACAGCATGTAATGAATACCGTTAATGAGCATGTCATGTCTTCAATGATTAATCGGGAAAAGGGCCATACTGGTTCAGGTACAGACTGGTTTTCAGTTATCGTGCTGACTGTTGCGGCAATTGTGTTTGTGACTGCGGAATTACTGCCCGTTGGTATCATTCCTGAAATCAGCATGAGCTTTAATGAATCTATTGGAAAAGTTGGCTTGATGGTCACCGGCTATGCCTGGACAGTTGCTGCATCAGCAGTGTTGATCACTGCCTGGCTTGCGCCACTGGAGCGGCGCGCCTTGCTGCTGATTATTACCTTGTTATTTGCTGCTGCAAATTTGCTGGTTGCCTGCTCAGCCTCTTTATACTGGCTATTCTTCGCACGAATAATTGGCGCATTCAGCCATGGGGTGTTTTGGTCAAGTGTGGGGCCATTGTGTGTCCGTCTGTCAAACAGTTCATCCAAAGCCAGAATTACCGCATTTGTGTTTGGCGGTATCGCAATCGCAACAGTGATTGCTGTGCCTGCAGGTACGCTGCTCGCGCAATGGCTGGGATGGCGTTATGCCTTTGGATCAATTGCCTTGACCAGTTTCATGATAGCTGCGGCTGTCGCGTTACGCTTTCCTGTATTGCGAAGTGAAAGCCGCAGTAACTTGCATCAATTACCTGTGTTGCTACGTCATCCTCTGATAAGACGATTATGTCCGGCCACCGCATTGGCATTGACTGGGCATTTCTGTGCGTTTACCTATATCAGCCCGCTACTCGAGAAAAATATCGGGATTGCCTACGATCATCTCGCTGTCTACCTGTTTCTTTTCGGCGCAGCAGGAGTGGCGGGCAATGTACTGGCGGGGATGCTGAAAGACCATCAGTTGAGGCGTGCTGCACAAGGCATTATGGCTGCCATGGCAACAGTTATTATTCTTTGTGCCTGTATCCCGATGTACTCTTATCTGATTGCAGCGTTATTGATGATAGTGTGGGGTGCGGGTATTTGCCTTTTGACTGTGGCGCTTCAATCATTGATTCTGACCCTGCCTTCCGGTTTAACTGATGCTGCATCTGCAATGTACGTGACAATGTTCAATACAGGCATAGGCGGAGGAGCATTGCTGGGTGGTTTGCTGGTTGATCATATGCCGACCTCGTCCGTTGCCTGGACTGGCGGTGCTGTTTTGCTGCTTGCTGCAATCGTGATTGGATTGCCAATAAAATCGTATCAGCCTGTGACAATATTAACGAACACTGAAACTGACTAGCATATTATTAATCACCTTATTAAAAACCGGAGTGAGTGGTATGAGTAATCCGATAACCAAAGATTTGAAGTCATCTGCAATACGCGTGGGAATGATTGGTGCCGGGTATATGGTCAAATTGCACAGTCTGTCCATGCGAAATCTCGCTGCCTTGACCAATCATCCGCAGGACAGATTTGAACTGGTGCGCCTGGTGGATAACAATGCTGAGCTCGCGCAACAGGAAGCCGCACGTTGGGGATGGAAACACGCGGATAATGATTGGCGCACCGTGACGAGAAGCGCGGATATTGATCTGGTAGATATCGCTACTCCTAATGATTGCCATTATGAAATGTGTCTGGACGCATTTGCGAATGGCAAACATGTTTTATGCGAAAAACCCCTGGCAATGGACAGGCATCAGGCTGCGGAAATGGCACGTAAAGCCAAGGCATCAGGCAAAGTTCACATGGTTAACTTTACCTATCGCGCCTGGCCTGCAATCGCGCAAGCACGTCAAATTATTCAGGAAGGCGGGATTGGAAACATCCGTCATTTTGAAGGTCATTTTTTTCAGGATCATAACAATGACCAAACCATTCCGCTGCATTGGCGTTTTCGCAAACAGCACGCTGGCGCTGGCGCGTTAGGTGATGTCGGTTCTCACATCATTGACCTTGCCAGGTTTTTGGTAGGAGAAGTGGCAAGTGTGGCTGCGTTGACGCAATGCTATATTCCGCAGCGCCCTTTGCCAAACGACCGCTCACAAATTGGTTCTGTCGACGTGGATGATCTTGCTGTAGCGTTAATTCGATTTGAAAATGGTGCAAGCGGCACGATCAAGGCAAGCTGGGCATTGCCTGGGTTTAAAAACGATGTTTATTTTGTCGTTGTCGGCGACAAGGGAGCGCTGCGGTTTAGCTGGGAACGCAGTAATGAATTGCAACTATTCGATGGCAGTGATGCGCCGCAAGTATCCGGATATCGTACCGTCTTGCTTGGTCGTGCTCATCCAGGTGCGGAATTATTCTGGTTTCCGGCGCTGGGCGGTGATTTGGGAGTAGGTGTTACCGCACAGGGAATGGGTTATGGCGAAGCATTTACACTGAGTTTCCGTCATTATGCGAATGCGCTGCAGCGCGGAGAGTCGCCTGCGCCAAATTTTGTTGACGGATTACGCTGCTGCGAAATTATCGATGCAATCCTGACATCGGCTGCTGAAGGACGCTGGATTGATGTTGAAAAAACAGTGATCTAGCCTTCATAAAATCAGCTTAATGAGAGACACGTCTATATGACTGCTGCTGGTTTTATTGTTGTTCAACATGCTTAGGCGAATATAAATCCGGAAAGACATCCGGTGACTGGATGTCTTCATCCCGCAACTTCAAACTGATGGATTGAAAATTATTTACGACATGATGTTTGTTATCCATTCCAGGAATGGGAACAATATGGGTTCCTTTTGCCATAAGCCATGCGAGGGAAATGGCATAACTGGATGCCTGGTATTTTGCGATCAGCGGTTGATAGAATTCAGATCGGGCCAGTTGCGAATCTTGCATGAACTGGGTCACCCCAGGCAATTGATAATTATATCAGCCAGGTGAATATATTTGCCCGGATCATCTTTATCTTCAATCGACCAGGCGGCAGCCAATATCAGCCGAATAAATACCCATTGGATGATGCGTTGTGTGTGCATGCCGGTTTTCGCGGCAATCAACTCAACTCTGCTTGTGAATAATTCAGTGACATTTCTGTTATTCATCTCGCCGGGATGTATAAAGTCAAATGCTGCCACCTCAAATTCCGGATCGCCGATAATGCCTTTCGGGTCGATCGCTATCCATTGGGTTCCATGTTTCAGGATATTGTCATGATGTAAGTCGCCATGTAACAGAATGTTACAGTTGAGTGAATTCACTAGTGCAGACTTTAAAGAACAGGCCTTTTCTAATAAGGAGGAGGGTAGCTGGTCAGATGCGATACGATTGATTGCTTCAAGCCAATCACGGATATGCGCGAAATGATGCTGGATTGGCAATGGATTTGCGTGAAGGTGTTGCATGGTGGCCAGGTAATGGTCGATGACATATTCCGCCTGGGCAGGATACAATGATTTGAGCGTGATGCCAGGGATGGCCTGTTGCAATAACAAGGCATTATAGCTTTCATGATAATCAATAAGCTGCACTGAACCATTACCTGCAAAATGTAATAATGCCAGCATTTCAGCATGAAGGGATTTTCTATCGCAACCTATTTTGAGCACAACCGGCAACGATGATGCGCGTATGGCTTTGGCGACGTAGTGATATGTCATGTTGCTGACTGGGGTAATCTCAGTCAAATTCCAGTGCTCGCCAAGCTTGCTTACAGTGGCAGGTAATTGATCCAGCCAGGTCTTGCCATTTTCAGCAAAAATATTCACGACGTTTTCGGTTAGGGTTTTCATGTGTGTTTCCACAATCTTATACAGTGATGTTATGCAGCTATCATACACTATTCAGGCTGGATCTTGCCGCAGGCAGTCATGGATATAGTCAGACGTGCTCAGGTTGATCTGCTTTAATGCAATATATAGAATCAAACATGGGCAATTCTTCCTGAGATTTAACAATGGCCTGCGTGTTCCGGGATGGTGCAGAGTAATGACAATTTTTATTGAAACACAAAGACTGATTATCAATGTCCCTGTCCTGGCGGATATCGACAACTGGTATGCATTATATGCTGAATCAGATATGCGCGATATTACACGTGAAATTGTAGGGGAGTGGCTTCATCATCACATAATCGAATTCAAACAATATGGATTTGGCATGGGTTCCGTCTGTCTTAAGGCAACGAACGAGTTTATAGGCCGTGCAGGCCTGTTTCATTATTATGATACTGAGGGGTTGCAGCGCGATATTGAAATCGGCTATGTCATACATAAACATCATTGGAATAAAGGATATGCCAGTGAATTAGCTGTGGCGTTGGTTGATTGGGGTTTCAGGAATTTAACCATATCGAGATTAATCGCGCTGACGCGGAGAGATAATATCCGATCCCAGCATGTGCTGGAGCGTGCAGGCATGCGCTATCTGAAAATGACAGAATCAGACGGCGAAGATTATTTTGAATACCAGATATTGCGCTCCGGCTGGTTAAAAAGGGATAAGCCGTGACGGCCTGGTGATTCGATGTAAGTTATTGTTTGTATTGTCTTTAAAATTTGCTGAAGCTTTTTCCGGCTTGAGAATGGATATTATTGTATAATGGTAATTATCGGTAGAGATAAGGGAGCAGGAAAATGAAAATGCATCTTGTTGCCGCCTCAGTATTATTCTTGTCAGTTGCTTATCTTAATACTGCATATGCTGTTGATGATGACACAATCAAATTCATTCATTCAAAAACCAAATCTGAATTTTTTGCAATGTGTAAATCGAAAATTCCTGGAGCGACAGACAGCACATGTAATTGTCTCGCCGGTAATACTGTCGCTAACATTAATGATGATTCTTTAAAAAAATGTTCGGACAATGATAGTTCCTGTATGTCTAATATTATTACCACTGCTGGCTTGAGTGCGTTTTCCCAGCAAGGCATTGCAACATGTATGCAGCAGGGCCAGAATGGAAATGCAGGTGGGACTGCGGCGCCTGCATCAGCATCCATGCAGCAAAGTGCTCAATAGCTGTGTTTTGAGTTTGAATCAACGCAAGTGAGTTCCGTCTTGTCTGATGCATTGACAGGATTCATTGTAATCCGCTGTCCGATTTCATTCATACTGCACATGACGCGTGGATTAAACATGGTATCCATGTGAATTGGTTTCACAGAAACCGCTTTTTGCGCCTGGTTTTTTTGCTGCAATAACTGTGAGGGGAATGCGGAGAGGTGATATTCATCGCATAATTGTTCATTGGCAAAAAGGTCTGTTTTTATAATATAGTCTGGGTGTAAATCATTACGTGAAAATTTGACAAGTTGAGCCTTGTTAATATCGATTTCAAAGCAAATATCGGCTTGGCTAGTACGGTGAGGGTTTGTTTCTATCGTTTGCAGAAAATCCGGCAGGGAATCTTGCACAGCCTGATGGATTTCCGCCTTGGAAGCCTCTGTACAGTAAGGAAAATATCCTATGGTAGTGGTGATAATGTCTGCTCCATGTTTGGGAATGCCACCGAGCTCGGATAATTCAGTGCGCAAGAGCAGAATATCATGATTGATCTTCCATCTGATCCCCAGGCTGCCATTGGGACTTAATGAAATCGAGTCCAGCTCCAACATAAGAACCGGATTTTTTTCAATTTTCCGAACAATCTCGATTTCCTTTTTTCGATCCAGCGGTGTAAAAGGTGCTTCCATTTCAATAAGTTTTCGTATGTCTGTTGCCGGATCCGTAATGGAAAGGACTTTCTTTAATAAATCCGGATTTAATTCCTGAAAAAGATGATCGAGATTGCGCTGCATGATTATTGCTTGCTTGGCTGACTCAATCTGGATGCGTTCATCTGGTGCTGCTTGATATTGTGAAAATTTCGCGTATAAAAATGATTCAATCAGACATTCATTCCAGCTTTGCAAGTCAGATGCATCGATCACCCGCATAGCTATGATGGTTGTGTGTGGATTAAGGATAGGAGCAAACGAGGTTGGTTTGGCAGCCAAGCCGTCTTTATCAACGAATATTCCTTTACGCAAATCCTGAGAAACGATACCGAGACGTTGAACAATTTTGTCTTGTAATGTCCGGATGGCAGCACCCAGCGTGGAGGACGCATCGTGAAAAACGACAATTGTTTCGCCGAATGTTCCGTATAGTTTATTTAATCGGTTAGCTTTGACTTTTTCAGGTTCGATAGGGTTATCTGTATTGATTGCAGGGAGATCTGCCGCAGGCAATAGCTTGTCATTACTGGATGCATTGATTATATCCAGGGAGCTGAGTATCTTCAGTGTGGAATCATGCGTCAAGTCATGGGAAATTTTAGCATCAGTCTGTTTGTTCCTTGCTATTGCCATAGCCCTATACCTGTACCGATGTGATGATGGTTATCTAGTGTAACAGAGTTTCAGTAATAAGCCGATATTCTGAAATTGCAGGTATCAGGAAAGCATGGACAGGGCGACCAAGACAAGAGTGAAAATGGCAGGTGTACCCTGAATAATCAATATCCTGACACTGGCGGTAACGCCGCCAAAAATACCGGCAAGGGCGACACAGCCAAGGAAAAAAATTTTTAAATGCAACGCCTGCACGGGATCCCGGGATAGCAGGCTCCAAAAAAGCCCTGCGCTTAAAAACACGTTATAAAGACCCTGGTTCGCTGCCAGCACGGCGGATTGACGGGCAAAATCTGGCTGAATCCTGAATGTTTTCAGTCCTAGCGGCTTTTGCCAGAAAATCATTTCCAGGGCGCATATCCAGACATGAAATATTGCGATTAGCAATATACAAAGCATGATAATAATTTCCAGCATAGTCCAGGCATCCTTTCGGTTTTTGTTCATGGCCGAGTCACACCAAGGCATCATTATTGCATACAGAGATTCGAAATGTCAGGAAATTCTGTATAGATAATAAACGGGTCATTATCATGCCGCGTCTGGTATGTTATCGTGAGTTTAAATGGTTCTAGAAATCATCTTTATGAGTTGGCGCAGCCACTGATGCCCTGGATCATTCTGATTGCGCGCATGCCAGTACAGATTGGCCTGATACCTGGGTAATTTATAGGGCGTGGGTTGCATTTCAAGTTGGAGTGATTGAATAAATGGCCTCGCCAGTCGTTCGACGGTATTTGTCATCAGTAATGTTCCGGGGAGCGCTTGCAGTGCGATCAGGGTATGCGGAGTCATCAGATTGATTTTGACTTGATGACCAAGTTTTTTCAGCAATTCCGCGACGCAGCTTTGTTCCGGATGGCTTTCGAGGGCGACAAAGACTTGTGGGTGTTTGAGAAATTCTGTCAAGGTCAGTTTCCCGTTTTTGAATGCGGGGTGTTTCTTGTCTGCAACGATAACGCCGCGATCGGTGAATAGTTTGGTGGTGATTAGATTTTTTGGTGCACTCTGAAAGTCGCCTATGGCAACGTCAAGTTCGAATTCCTCAAACGGAACCATGTTGTCAATATGATTAATCGAGTGTTGTACGATTTTGATGTTTGGCGCAGTATGGATGATTTGCTGCATCAGTCTTGGCAGTAATACGAAGGCGATATAATCCGACATGGCAATATGAAAAGTTCTCTCGGCGCGAGAGGCGTCGAATGGGACGTGAGCTATAAATACTGCTTCAGCATGGCTCAGCGCCTCCTTGACTGGCTGGATCAGTAATCTGGCAAATGAGGTTAATTGCATGCGGCCTTGTTGTCCACGTACCAGCAAATCATCGTTATAGATTTCGCGTAATTGTCCCAATGTAATGCTCATCGCGGATTGTGTGATGCCGACACGATCAGCTGCTTTAGACACGTTTTGTTCATTTAGCAAGGCATCCAGTGCCTTGAGCAAATTGAGATTGATGTCGAGTATATTAGCCATGTTAATACTGGATATAAGTAAAATTAATTTTTTCAATATCGATGACACGATACAATATCACATGAACAGTGTAGGTGATAAGCGTAACTTTATTCACGCGGCATGTAATTAGTTGTATGTAGGATGTTTTGCACTTAAAAACAAGGAATGTTGCAATGAACAGGCATCTTTTTTATACCGGGTTGGGTCTCGTATTTCTTGCATCAATAAACGCATTTGCCAAGCCGTCGGCTGTGCCACTGATTCCGGGATTGGTGAGCGACTGGAATGCAATGCATGCGCAAGGAAGTCAGGTGTCTGATTCCACTGGCAGAAATAATGGGCTTTTAAATGGGGTTTCTGCATATTGGGATGGCAACGGCGAGATATTTTCATTCGTAAATTCCGGCAATAATATAGCGGTTGTTGATGATCCGTCATTAAATTCCACGAGTGCATTCACTGTACTTGCCTGGGTGCGTGCAAACACATCAAGCATGCCTGGAAATCAGGTATTAATGAGTAAAATTCTGCGCAACCAGTCGATGAGTGCAGCCGATCTTGCTTCATATGACGCCACAGACACAATCTGTGCAAGCTGCGGACGGGGATACTTTACCAAACCGATATTTGATGGGAGATATGTCTATAGTATTTCAAATCCGCCAACCGGTTCTGCTTCAGTCTTTTTCCGATATGACACCTATGGGTCAATGAATGATGGCTCATCATATAATGAATTTGCAACGCTCAAGCTGGCCGTTCCTGGGGATATTCACTGGTACTCCGGGTATAACGGCGGTGTATATGATGGACGTTATATCTATCTGGTTCCCAATTCTTATATCTACGAACCCGGAGTCAATCATGGTTTGGTGCTGCGTTACGATACGCAGGCTCCATTCACTGAAACCGCTTCTTACAATTTTATGGATATCAGGCCGCTGGATGGAATATACGATCTGGTCCGATTCAAGGATGGATTATTTGACGGCCGCTATGTCTATTTTACCGGCGGTGGCGTCAGGCAAAATGCTAATTCCAAAGTTGCGCGTTATGATACAACAATGGATTTTAAAAATACGGCTGCATGGAGTTATGTTGCAATCAATAACCTGATTCCTTCAGTTGGTGCGACAAGTTATCAAGGCATGCTGCAGGTTGGAACTTATATATATTTCACTCCCAGCAATGGCCAATTTGTGCGTTATGACTCAATGCGTGCTTTCAATGATCCATTGGCATGGGTCATGTATGACGCAAGCAATACGGGCGGTACCGGTACAAGTATGAATTACATGGGCGGGACATTTGACGGACGCTATATTTATTTCAGCCCGTACACCGGTTTTTCTGAAAGTATCCTGCGCTATGACACTTCACTGGCATTTGATTCGCCAGCTGCGTGGTCATCATTTAGTGTGAAAGAATCAACCTCTGGCACAACCTGGCGGCAGAAGTCATATAACAGTGCTGGGTTTGATGGCCGTTATGTGTATTTCTTTCCGTATATGTACAAGGAAACAATCCTCCCAAGGACCGCAACCTATTACGGCGGACGGTTGTTGCGGTATGATACGACGCTGTCATTTAACTCTTCTGACGCCTGGACGCAGCAAATTGACATGGGCAATAAGGTTAGTACCTTTAGCGGGGGGGTGTTCGATCAGCGTTATTTCTATCTTATGTCTCAGAATTTGGATGCGCACGCCAGAATATTCCGTCTGGATACGGCCAACGCCAACAATTATGCGTTTTCGTTGAACAATATGAATTTCATCAATAACGGCACCGCGGGCGGGTTGTTTGGACCAGGTTTTAGCATGACTACCACAGCTGGTTACTATTCGCTGTTTTCAAAGAATATACCCGGTCCAGGTTGGCACTTATTGGCAGGGTCTTATGATGGATCGCGGATGTCAATTTATCTTGATGGCAAGCTGGTTGCCAGCCGTGATGCTGCTGGTACGCCAATCTCAAGTCCGGCAAGTCTCTTAATCGGGTCATCTGTCGGTGGCAGTTTCTTTTACACTGGTGATCTTAACAAGGCTGAATTTTATAATCGTGCCTTGAGCCAGGATGACATTCTGGCAGTCTATAAATTAAGCCCGTATGGGGGTTGCGGGGATAGAGTAAAAAAATAACCAGTGATCAATGGCTTGGTACCCTTTGCTGGGATAATGCTTTGTGAGATGGAGCGCATGGTTGTGTTATAATATAGCTATGTAATTTATACTGTATTATGGTCAGCTAATGTTTATTTTCAAACTGTTTCAAAAACAAAAAGAATTGCCAGATATTCTGAAGGAAGCGTCTGATTACGCGCATGAGGTGATAACATGTTCTGCCAGTCTGGAATCGACGCCGCCGGAAGACATCGCTTTTAATGATATGTCCGTTTCCAATATGCGCAGTGATATTTGCATGTATGCAAAAGTACTTAACCCGGATTTATATAGTGATTCGATTCCGGATGAGCTTTCCTATACCGACCCTGAAATACTGGAAATATCCAAGAGGAATATTCTTGGTAACAGAGCCGGCAATTGCGGGGAATATCTTGTCCTGGCGCTTACCTATATGCTTGAGAAATACAAAGACCAATTGATGCATGTTACATTTCGTGTGATGTGCGCTGGAACTCAAGGACATTTAAATCATGTCTATTTACACATAGAAGACCGCAAGAATAACAAGACATATTTTTTTGATCCCACCTGTCAACAAATAGCGCCAAGAGACAAGCAGACTGGAAATGTGTATATCAGGGGAAAGAAAGGTAAACCTAACCGTTATCATCCCATTACTACCAGTGATACGGATTACATTGAGCAAGCCATTGCTACGATTCATCCTGGCAAGATTCAGTATCCATTATCCAATGCGGAGACTATAAAGATAGACAGCCTGTTAGAGCGTCAGCGTCACGATAATAAATAATCCTGTTTAATGCAAAATCTAAATTAAAAATTAAAAATGAAAAGCCCTGATTAATATTGATCAGGGCATAATATTGGGTAGTTTTTCTTGCTGGTATTTCTTATCGATAATAGAAGCAAACATTGCTTGGTGGATACCATTGGGTGCTAATCCAATGTCCAGGTCTTACCTGGCATTCAACTTTTACAAAATGATAGTGACAATGATGCTTATGCCAATAACAACCATATTTGGTTACTGGGTAGTAAGTCCAATCGACGCTTCTGTAGATCGTATTGTTTGCGCCTCCTGGCACGGTATAAAAGCTTCCATCCTCATTACTGAATATCAACGCTGGACCTCTGCAATGCCCGCAGCAGTAATGATGCGCTTGTGCTGCAATTGGCAGGGCAGTGATGCCCAAGGTAAAGAAAAGTGCTAGAAATCTCGTTCTGATTTTCATAACGCTCCCCTTTTTGTTTGGTTGTGGATACACATTTTTTGTAGTTACAATAACATTTTACTCTCTCTAATGGATTTTGTTGCGTTTATGCAGGTAAGTATCAGAATATATTGGTTTATTTTGTGTGGAATGCAGATGATGCGCTGCTTTCTCGGTATAATTGAAATATTTTTAACAGGTTACGCCGAGTTCAATCAATTATTGTGACAGATGGCTTTGCAAGTCATTGATTCATCATGTATTCTGAAATCCCTGACCATAGCTGAAAAGACTATATCATGAAAAAAATTTTCACATCCCAGGATATAACGTTAGTCAACTTTTATAAATCCATATTGGAAGACAATGGAATTCATGCTGTTGTCAAAAATTATTATCTTACCAGCGGTGCCGGCGATATTCCGGCTAATGAATGCATTCCTGAATTATGGATAATCAATGACGAAAAGCTTGATGAAGCAAGGGAGTTATTGTCAGCTGGACAGGCTGCTCCATGGCAATGCGAGTGCGGTGAAAGAATTGGCGGGCAATTTGTTCAATGCTGGAAATGCGCAAGATTGAGAGATAATACTAAATAGATCAGTATTCAGGATTGTCAGGTCAGGAATAATTAATCATGATCGGGATTGTAAAAAACAATATAAAAAAAATAAAAAAGGTAAAAAATATTTTCCAGAAACAAAAAGGCTTTGCTTTGGCAAGATCTTCTTTCAAGGGTGGTGTGAATAACGCTAACAGGATAACGCCTGAAATGATAAAGCCAAATGTTATAAATATCATATCGAGCCAGCTGAATGCTTGTACTGACAAAAAAATATTATCAAACACTGAAAATAATAGATAAATAATATACGTCCACTTCCCGGACAAATAACCAAACCAGAGTGTGGATGAAGAATATAATAATAGTGCAGACTCAACCACCAGGACTGAATAAAATATATAATTCAGATTAATTGCACGGTCTATCAGTATTTTTTCGAGATGTAAAATGGGTGAATAGAGAGTGCTGTCGTATATCTGTATCGAAAGTACCTCTCCAAGATAGAGCATCCAGAAAATAACGATTAGCATTCGTAAGCGGTATAAATTGATCATGACCACGTTTATCATCGCGATTCTGTATCTACTTATTATATAATTTTGAGAGATATAAAATATTATAACTATTTAACAAAGGCTTATAATTCCTGGCTACTGTATGCACATATACAGTATATACAGTATTAGATACTGCTAAAGATCATATCAAATTTACACTCAGCTTGTATCTTCAAAAGAATATATGAATTCCTTGTTTTTCACGAGAGCATTATTTAGAGCCATGCTGATTCTGCTTTGATGCTTGTAGTGAAAAAACATCAGGCCTGAGCCCATATCTCAGGCCTGATGTGGACATGATTAGATTATGATCGTGGAACGTACTTTGGCCATGATGTATCGACAAGATGCGCAGATTCATTATGGCTTGATGAAGCAGCATGATCAGATATTTCAGAGGTATGTGGAAGCTGCGCTTTCTTGTCTTGGATGGCGTTTGCAGCTGAGGTGCGTGCTGCGTTGGCATAGGCGTTTTCCACATCCTGTGGTTCCATATCAATGGTGCCCATCAAGATCGCGCCGCTTTCAATACTGACAGCTGGCGCGTGTACATTTCCAGATACATGTCCTGGTTTTTTGATGATGGCTTTTTCACTGGCGTGAATATCGCCACTGATTTCACCCTGAGTAATAATTGATTTGGTATAAATATTTGATCTGATCAGAGCGTTATGTCCGACCAGCAGGTTGCAGTTTTTAAAATGAATGGTGCCATCAATTTGTCCAAGGATGACCATGTTTTTTTCTGACATGATTTCACCTTTGATCATGACAGTTTCGCCAATGATGGAGATAGGAGCGTCAGTATCCTGGATAATATTGGAATGGGCAGCCAAATGTAAGATTTCTTCAATTGAAGTTTTGCAGGCAGATGTTTCAATACTGGTGATAGTAGCTTCTGAGTGATGTTTTCCGCGCATTCTTTTGAATAATGAGCTAAAAGACCCTGATTTGGCGTGTTCATCGTCATGAAAATCAGGAATAAGAGGATGATGGGAAATGTCCTGTTTTTCCATATCAATATTTCCCTTGATCAGTGCGCCATCCTCGATATTCACGTCGGAAGCGAAAATATTCCCGTATACACGACCGGTTTTAGTGATGACGGCCTGCTCGCTGGCATAGATATCGCCTTTTAGTTCACCGCTTATTGTGACAACTTTAGCGAAAACATTCGCTTCAATATGCCCAGTTGGGCCAATTTCCAGCCTGTTATTCTTGATGGCGATGGATCCCTCAACGCGTCCATTGATCAACATATCTTCTCTTGATGCAATATTTCCTTTTATATGTCCAGATTCATCTATTATTGTGCTGACTGGCTCAAGGTTTGTTTGAGTGGCGGCAGCAAGCATACGATCGCGAACACTGCTGGTACTGATAATATCTGTCTCATCATTTGTGGATATAGATGACATTCGACTTTCCTCCATGTGTGTATAAAAATAAGACATAGTTGTGTCTTATTGGTAAATAATCCGTATATCTTGGTCAGTCACATGCGCTACTCAGGCATGGTTTGAAAAATAATCAGAGCACAACATAGATTAGCATAGGGCAATGTATAACTGCTGGTCAAGGCTGGACAAATCAATATTTATTACAGCTCAAAGTCTGTTTTCAATTCTAAAAATGAAGCTCTTATCTTGCATCGGATGGTAGTGTTGTACGAGTTAACAAAAGTGTAAATTCCGAGGCAGGAAGTGGTTTGCTATATAAATATCCCTGAACGAGATCGCAATTCATTGTCCTTAACATGTGAAGCTGATTTCTGTTTTCCACGCCTTCTGCGACAATAATCAATCCAAGGCTTTTGCCAAGAGAAATAATGGCTTCCACTATCGCGAGGCTTGTGATATTGCCCATCATTTCAGAAATAAATGACTTGTCAATTTTTAATATATTAAATGGAAATTGTTTTAGATAATTCAAGGATGAGTAGCCTGCACCAAAATCATCAAGTGCCAATTGTACACCAAGACTCCTCAATGATTTTAATAATTGGATATTTGCTTCAACATCCTTCATCACGAGACTTTCGGTAATTTCAAACTTGATATGATGTGGTGAAATATTGTTGTTTTTAATGGCGGTGTGAATTGAGTCAAACAAACCGGGAAAATTGATCTGACGAGCGGAGAGATTGACAGATAACTCAAGATGTCGATAACCCATGTCATGCCATATGTTTAATTGTGTACAGGCAGTATTCAGCACCCAGTTTCCCAGGGGTACAATCAGTCCGGTATTTTCGCAAAGAAATAAAAATGCGTCTGGCGTTAACAGGCCGTAATCAGGGTGTTCCCATCTTAATAAAGCCTCCAGTCCAATGATCTGTCCGTCTGTTGGGTTTACGATTGGCTGATAATGGAGGCAGAACTGTTTCTTATCCAGCGCTTCCTCAAGCTGGGATGCAAAGATAGCACGATTTTTTTGTATTTCCAGTAATGCAACCGGTAGTCTGCTGGCAAGGGAAGAGCGGTTATGCAATTCAGTAACCTGGTTGTAATACAGGAGTTCTTCAAGCTGCTCTTCCGTTCCTTTAATTATTTTTGAACGACGAATAATGGAAAATATCAAGAGCCATGCTGCGATCAGTGAAAGTGTCGATATTGATATGGCGATAATGATATATTGCCTGGCCTTGAGCTTGCTGATTAAATGAGTTTCTGCTTCAGCGCGCAGTGAACGATAGCTGTTGTCAGTCGCTGCTTTTTCGAGCTGATATTCCAGACTGTTGAAATCCGATTTGATAATATGCTGCATTTCCATCGCGGCATTGATTTCGTAAAATCCAATCCATGAAAGAATTAACAGGACGAAAATGAAAGGAATACTGATTAAAATAATAGAGCGCCGAGGTGATTCAATGGCCTTGGATAAATATGTCATGTCAGCTCATCCAGAATAAATGCAGTTTTAATTATCAATAGCATCGTCAATAGAGAGTATATCTTTTAATATTTATTTTCAATGACTTGTATTTGGAATGTATTGGCGGGGTTGCATGCGTGACATAATTGGCGGTACACGTTTCAATAGTGGTCAAGGTAAACAAGGAACAGCTGCATAACATTGCAACTGTCCACTGTGTATTATTAATGAGGTACAACCTTCGTTACAGGTTTGTGGATTCGGGATAGGAAACCTTTTCTTTTTTTCACTTTCAACTTATACCACTGATAACCTCTATGATGTCTATTGGGTCTTCTAAGTTCCAGCATATATGCCTCCTCATAACAGCCATGATATGTTTATCAAGGTGAATATAATATCCGAACCGAAAGTATTATGATGAATAAAAGCATTTATTCGGTCCTGATGCAAACCGTGCCAATGCGGCACGGCCGAAATTAACAGCGATATCTCAGGATTTCTTGCAAGCTTCGGTGCCTAGCTTGTTTGTGGATTGAAGTGCCCAGGTTCCTGATAGTGATCCATCCGGTTTGACCGCAAACACTTCGCCGCCAAACACATTTGAATCCTTTGAATCCCAGTACACAACTGACAGTGCGCTGCCCGAATTTGCCGAGATAAGAACACCTGTTCCATATACAGTTGGAAATCCGTTGGCATCAGCCCATTGAAGAGTATAGGTGTCGCCTGTCTTGGTTATGCTGAGCGGATATGAAGTGTTAGAGTTATTTGGATCAGTGCGTGTACATTGATAATTGCCAGCTACGTCTGCAAATGCGTTAATGGATAACAGAGAGCATAGACTGATCAGGAATATCTTCTTATACGTGGCTTTCATAAATAACTCCTTTCATTAAATCATGCAGTCATGATATTTAACGACGTCATTCACGATGATGCTTTGGTACAAGATTCTGTGCCGGATTTGGTTTTATTATGATCCGCATAAGCACCTTTTAATGAGCCATCTGAATTGATTAGTAATACTTCAGTTCCCATTGTGCTTGTGTTTTTGGGATCCCAATAAACATAAGAAAAGACATTTGGCATGTCTTTACTGATAAACCCGGTTCCAAAGTCATATGGCAGCACACTGTCACTATGTATCATCTGCACATTATAGACATCGCCATTCTTTGCTATCTTGATGGTCTCTTTGAAACTAGGCGGGGTCGAGAATGGATCGCTGCCTAAACAATTATAGGTACCGCTAATGTCCGGGGTTGATGTCGGTGCTGGTGTATCGGCGTATGCGAGTATGGTTGATGTGCATAGCATACTGACTATCATTATCTTATTGATCGCATTCATAAGTACTCCTTTCATATATTCATCTGCATATACTTGACAAGCACTAAATATACAAACAATAGATATATCATTATTGTACCCTCAGACTTTGAATTTACAAAGTTAGGGTTTATGCATATGCATTTAACCGTATATTTATTAGGGGATTTTTCGGAAGAAATATATTTGCCGCAACTTCTTGATTAATATGTGACATTCCGATGCGGATATTTTGGCATTATATTATATATATCAAATGGTTGAATAGATTTGGTCTTCTTGAGTGGAAGAGTTATATTATCAATCAGTCGCTTATTGTGACATGGTGGATAAAATTGACATGTTAGAAGCGATGCTCACTGGGTTGCCAAATGTGCGCAAGCGGTTTACTCACTAGACGGAGAGGATATGATTAACAGCAATGCTCAGGAAGCACATGAACTGCAAACGACTGACAAGGTATTAATGATTTCACCAGACACATTTCAATTCAACGAGCAAACTGCTGCAACCAACAGCTTCCAGAAAGATCTGTCGGCAGGCATCGAGATGAAACGAAAGGTAATGAAAGAATTTGCTGGTATGGTGTCTGAGCTGCGCGCCCATCATATTCATGTTATTACTTTAAGCAGCAGGGCTGATGTTGCAACACCGGATGCGGTGTTTCCTAATAACTGGTTTTCTACGCATACAGCTAATGGCGAGCGAACAATTATCATCTATCCCATGCTAGCTGAAAGCCGGCGCCTTGAACGTCAATATGATGTATTGGTACAAGCATTACAAGCAGAGGGTATCCGGATTCAACACAAGTATGACTTGACTCGCTATGAAGCGCAAGAAAGGTTTCTAGAGGGTACAGGCAGCATGGTTCTGGATAGGATAAATCGGATTGTTTATGCCGCTCTGTCGCCGCGAACGGATCAAACCGTGCTTGATGATTTTGCCGAAACAATGAATTATACCAGTGTTGTTTTTCATAGCTGTGACAAGCAGGGTAACCCTGTCTATCATACCAATGTAGTGATGAGTTTGGGCCGCCAGTTTGCTGTAATCGCACTGGATGCCGTGTCGGATCAGGTGGAGCGTGATGCGTTGACAGCAATGTTAAAAATGACTCATAAAAATATTATTAATATTACTCTGGATCAGATGGAAAATATGGCCGGAAATATCCTTGAGGTACGGTCTGTTGAAAATCTTTCAAAAATCATATTATCTGCTACGGCTTACAATGCTTTCACCCCTGCACAGCGGCAATTGCTTTCGACTTATGGTGAGTTGGTGGTGGTGCATATAGAGACAATAGAGAGGCTGGGCGGAGGCAGTGCGCGCTGTATGCTTGCTGAAATTTTCTAGAATAATGGTGCTATATTTTCACGACAATTGCTTTTTATCAGTTAACTCGGGATGCGTCAATAAAAATATATATATCTTGTCAGGCCGGATGCTAATCGGTATCGTTTGTTTTCGCTTATTACGACAATAGAGGCCTGTTCATGCATTGCGACTCATCACTCATACTTTATACACATCCACTTTCCGCAAATGGACGCAAGGTGATGGCTAATGTTTATTTGCATAAAATGGATATTGATATCCGGTTAGTAAATGTCTATCAAGGAGAGGGCCAGCATCCTGATTACCTTAAAATCAATCCGTTAGGACAGATTCCAGCCTTGGTCGACAAGGCGGCGGGTATTACTCTGCGCGAATCCAACTTTATCATGATGTATCTTGCTCAACATGATGGTCGTTCGCACTATTATCCGCCTGAGAGGAGAATGGAAATAATCCAATGGCTGTTTTGGGAGGCGGCACAGTGGCAGCCGGCACTGTGCACTATTCTGCGAGGCGCGGTGGCGCATAAATTACTGCCTGCCTTATTTCCGAAGCCTGTTGAGGAGGTTGACTGGGATGAGCCTGCTGCGAGCCGCATGTTTGCGTTTCTCAGTCATCAGCTGAGTAAGAGCAAATATCTTGCCGGTAAGCAATTAACGATAGCAGATCTCACGGTGGCAGGCATGATGACCTATTTCAGAATTGCGAACTTTCCTTATGACAAGTATCCCGCCATTCGTGATTGGTATTGTGAAATACAAGCACTTGACGCATGGCAACGCTCTGCCAGCGAATGTTGGGAGATAAACTAGCATGATCATGATTGTCATGTCTTTGCCATGGCATGCCTGGTTTCACTAACCATGCCATGGCACGCATCCATATCAGACATGAGCAATATTTTCATTCGCTCTGCGTATATTGACAGCGGTTCTTGCAAGATTGTCACAGGCTTCGCCGAATGTGGTCATCTTTTTGCGTGTATCAGTGCCGAACACGCTGATGCTGCAGATTGAGTATACGCCTTTCCAGAAATCACTATTATGATTGTCCAGAAAATGATTATTCACATCTGCGAGTTGGGTGTGAATATGCTGACTGAAAGCGGCTGCGTTAGCCAATCTGTCTTCATGATTAAGTTCGAGAAATTGATTAGTCTGATTGAATACGGTAATGATAAGACTCAACGTCTTGTTCACCTTGTCAATACGTTGTGTTGTCTTATCCGGTTCATCTGCCAATTCTTCTGATTTTTTTTGCAGTATCAAAAGATTTTCGCGCAATAACTTATAGGCAATCAATTCAGCATTGTAAAATTGCACTTTTCTCAAGTCGCTGTTGTCAGGCTTTTCTGTGCGTTGAATAGTCAAGAGACGTTGACTGATGGATGACATGATTGTGTTAATAGTTTCAAGTTTGAGATGTGGATCATCTTCGGTGTCTGGTAGAGCTTGCTGGATTGGCGGCTCATGGCTATTATTACGCTGCATGCCGGATTCACGCTGTTCTGGTACGCCATGATTTAATATGGGTTCCGGATCTTCTTTACTGACAGCCATAACAGACGGTCTGACTTCATCATGTTGATCTTCCATAAGGCTTTCACTGACTGGTTGTTTGTCCTTGCGTTTGTGTTTTCGTTTGTTTTTATCAGCCATTGTCAGGTCAGGCTGCTCGCGTGCCGGCATTGGTTTGTCCAATTTCCTGTCTGAATCTTGTTTGTCTTCGTTGGGGTGTTTTCTTCTGGCTTGCGATGACGCGGCTAGATTGCTTTCTGTGCTTGTTTCTTCACTGCTCTCGGCCAGGGTATCGCTATCTTTTCCTGGGACAAATTTTTCCTGGTTCATGCTGGCTGCTTTTATAATATGGTACATCTCGGATAACAATGTTGCCACTTCAAACATTTCATGTTTGACTGACTGAATGGTGGGTTCTTCCGGGTTTAAATGTTTTGCCACTCGTTCGCGGTACACCTTGATCCGTAAGCCCAGACTGGATACCCTTCCCTGAAGTGAGTTGAGGATTTCCTGCACCTCGATAGGAAATAATTCCTTTTCAGCTATCTGCATGTTGTTCTGTTTTGATCGCTGAATATCAGCGAATTTATGTATGATGGCGTCTACGCTGTCGGTAATCTGCTTGCATAATTCTTCAAGAATAAAGAATATCCTGCGAAAGTGATGCGGATTCTTTACGTAAATTTCACCAAGCTGCTTTGTGCTTTTCAGTAAATGCGTGCATAGATATTGCAGCGATATTGATTTGTGTATCAATGTACCAAATTCAGCCAGTATTTTTGTTCTTTCAATCAATTCTTCATCATCCGAGATTGAAATAAAAGTCGGCTTTTTTTTGCTTTTGTCCAATTTCGTTGTTATAAAGTTTTGGCTGTGACTGAATAGCTTGCGAATTTTATCTAGTTCGTGCTCAAGTATTTCTAATTCCTGTTTTTCCTGGATGTTGGGCTTTTTGATTGTGCGTAATTGTTTTAATCTGTCCAGATCGGGATAAGTGAACATTTTTACCGGTGATAGGACATTATCACCATTCAGGTTCGTGTCAGGATCAAGCGTATCCAGAAAATATTGCGATAATTTCATCAGCCATGGCCGGAATATTGTCGGCGAAAGCTGTTTTTCGTGATCCGTATCTAAAATTAATTGTTTATCTATCAGGGGCAGTTTTACCTCTGAATGGACATATTCTCTGCGTAATAATCCCTGAGTCAGTTCTTTATGCAGAAAAGTATTGATGAGCTGCCATTTTTCATTTTCGGTCACCATTTTCGCAAGACCTCGAATCAGGCGGTTGTTTTCATCAATGCATGAATCCCGGAGTTCACCCAGCATTTCTTCAAGCGACATTTTTTCCTTGTGTCTTTCGAGATCCTGAATGGCTGTCTGCAGACAGCTGAACACAATATTCAAGTGGCTGAAATGCTGGCTTTTTTCTCCATACAATGAAGCATATTCATTCACGAATTTGGATAGAGCGGTCAAAAGAGCAATATCATAATTATAACCTTCAAAATTCAGGCAATGTGTTTGCAGCATATTTAATAGATAGGAGATGACGCCCGCTGTTATATCATTATGCTTTTTGCGGCTAAAATAATATTCCTTTAATTTCAGAATGGCATCCAGTATGGATTGTTTGTAGGTTGTTAATCCTATATCTGTTCCATGCGGTAATGTTTCACCGATTCTTCTTACATCATCATCCGTGTAGTGCAGAGATTGGACATTGCTCGAATCCTTGTTATCTACAAGTTTGAATATCGGCGGCAAGCTTTGTACTTCATTAAAATCTGGTATAAGAATTCTCGTCAGTATCGTTTTATGAAGTTCATTGATCCTTTCAATTTCTGCCCTGTGTTTTTTTTCTTTGTAATGTTCATATGCCTTGTAAGTGACAACTGCGGCGGTGGCGGTGATTGCGACGCCGGCTGCGGTCAACAGGACAGGAACGGCGACAGGGTTTGAGAAGAGGCCAAGACTGACTGCGGAAGGGCTTGCAAGCTGATTTCTGAATGCCATGTTATCAACCTCCGTATTGATATTTATGTATCCATCTTCTAGATACTCCTCCT
This sequence comes from Gammaproteobacteria bacterium, assembly GCA_021324305.1. Lineage (GTDB taxonomy): Bacteria > Pseudomonadota > Gammaproteobacteria > DSM-16500 > DSM-16500 > Aquicella. The sequence goes on from JAJPJI010000021.1 coordinate 128,049, forward strand.
AAATGCTTAAGATAAACTTAAGGTGGCAACAGCCGCATGTGACAAGTATTCATACATACGAATAAAATACAATATTAATCCTCAGGTTATAATTGATGGCGCCGCACTGAAAAATCTCTGGATAAATTTCCGATCCGGGAAGGAGAGGGGGCCGAATGTTATAACGTAAAGCAATTCATGCAGGATAAGGTTGGCAATGTGGAAGAAAGTCTGAAGCAATAGTTCGATGCGGAATTTGTCTCTGCTGCAGCGGTCATGATTAATTCTGCTGACCGAAGAACTTGCGTCCCAGAGAAAGTAATTTATTGATGGCCGCCATATCGGGATGCGATGATTCGTTGCCTTTCTCATACATGCCGCCCAATATTAATCGATCGTGCCATGGATATAATTTCAGCCAGTAATCCGGCTCTCCTGGAATATCCGCATAAAATGAATAATTGATTTCTTTCTGCGGATGGAAATAGATTAAATGACCTTTGACTGGATAAAAGTCATCATCCTTGAATAATTCGCGTGAACCCAGGCTGGTGCAATTAATAATGATTTTTTCACGCAAATTGCAAATATCATTTTTTGAGCTGAAATATACTGACTGATGAATGGCGCCTCTTGCTATGACATTCGCATATAAATCAGATATAAATATTTTACCATCCAAACCGGCTTCGCGAACCTGTATGCCATGTTTGATAAATCCATTATCAAAATGCACCCGAACATTTTTTTGTTCCAGGCAAATCTGCTGGAATCTGCCTGATGATATCTCATGGATGGATGGGATGCCTGATTCAAATCGATAATCAGTTATCTCTCTGATGCCTTCGAATTCCGGTTTTTCAGAGCGGAGAATTTTCAGGTATCGCTTGACCGAAACGTCCAGCATCGTATTTAGCAAGGCAATCTGGCTGTCTGATTCATGACCCAGCAGAACAGGTGGGCTGATAATGCCTGCGGCAATATTCGAAGTCAATTCAGGGGAAAATTTATCGGCATATATCCTGACCTGATATCCGTGTTGTAGCAATTCATGAGCTGTGGCAAGACCTATTACCCCGGCACCAATGATGGCAATGGATTGAATGGATGCCAGGACAGGATTGGCGGAAATTTCCTGATCGAGAATGCGCAGGACTTCAGCAGCGCCTCCCCAGCATAAGGTGAGCCCTGAGCCGCCATAACCATAATTATGTATAATGAGTTTGTCAGCAAGGACTTCTGAATCAAGACGTACACCCGATTTTCTGAATGGCCTGATGCCGGTGTTGTATCCCATTATTCGATCACTGGAAAAATCAGGAGTGCGTAGATAGATATTCTCTACAGGTACTCTGGAATGCTGAAACTCGTCAGATGACATTTTGATGCCGCCAGGTTGTATTTTATCTTTCCGGATTCTAATCGAAATTGATGAGGATATGAATGGATATTTATTGTCGAATTTGATGAATTGTTCGCTGTTCGAGTCGAATATATTTGCCCAGTGAAGCGTGATCGTATAAGTGCTCAGCTTTCACTGAACACTTATACGAATTGTGCTTGAATACCAGCCTGTTAGTACGGTTTGACGACTACTCGGGTGCCATAGTTCACAAAATTGTAACGCAGCCATTCCGCATCGGCGACATGCATGCGTACGCAGCCATGGCTGATATTTCCTTCCACGACTTCACCATCGGGAACGCCGTGCAGTGCCTGTCCGTTATTGAAGAACATGCAGTAGGGCATGGGTGCGCCGCCTTTGGGGATGGGGAAGATATGTGATTTGCAATCTGCTTCTCCGAGCGTTTGTACACGGAAGGATCCGACGCGCGTATGGCACGGCCGTCCCAGGTCGGGGCACCAGTCTGAGCCTGCTGTTGCAAGGCCGGCCTTGACCAGATTGCCATCGCTATCATATGCGCCCCATGCGTGTACATGAGGGTCGACAACAACGACTTTTTCTTTTGTGTCGATATGTGGAGCAAGGCGTGACGTATAATCTGCTGGAGGGCTATTCGATGCGTACATTTCTCCGGATGACATATCAGATGACATGGAAGAGCAGGAACAAAGTACGAATGAAGCAGCGCATAACGCTATCAGTGAAAGACTCGATCCTACATTCCGCATATCTGCACTCCTTTCTATTTTTCTACACTTTTATTGTAGCCTGAAAAATCTGTTTTTGGATTTATTCCAGCAATATTAATTCTATTGATTTTATCAATCTTCACATAAAGGAACGAATTTTTAAATATTTGAATCTCGATGTTAAAGTAATTTATTACAATTAAAAGCAGGGCAGAACGTATAAAGTTTAAGCAAATCTGATAAACTATATTAGATTAATCAGATGATATCTTCTTCTGCATGGATAAGAATAGATCAACAAGGTAAACATGGATGTGAAAGTCAAACGCAAGCCGAACTGTTTTCCAGTCAATGCAGCGGCATATCGTCAGCTGGCGCGCAAACGCGTGCCGCTTAAATATTTTGATTACCTCGATGGCGGGGCCTTCAAGGAACTCACCATACTTGAAAACAATCGAGCTTATGATGGTATCCGGCTGCGTAAACGAGTGTTTCGTGATGCAGAAATGAGCGAAA
>JAJPJI010000037.1 GCA_021324305.1 Gammaproteobacteria bacterium
CAACACCATATGATCAAAACGTGATCAATTACTTATCCTGATTTTGCCGATAGATGACACCAATACTGCCAATGACCTGGACTAATTCAGCGCGATTGACATCGCAAAGCTCATTGAAAATAGCTCGCCGCAGATCCCTGTCATTCGTCAGGATCCGGATTTTAATCAATTCATGATCAAGCAAGGCCCGGTCGATTTCTTTATTGACTGCATCGGTCAAGCCATTGTTGCCAATCATGATAACGGGCTTTAATTTATGGGCTTTTGCCTTTAATTGCTGTTTGATTTTAGGGGTAAGAGGCATAATATTACTTCACCATGTTAAATTCGCACGGTAATTTATCAGATTTAAGCAGGAATATCTATTTGCGCGAGAAGGGGAGCGACAGTGCCGGAACAAGGATACCAGCCGCCAGCAGCTAGTCCCGTCAGACAGGATCATCTGGCGCTGGTCAACTGGTGCGCATGGTTTTATATCCTGAATATTTTCCTGTTCCTGGTCATTGGCTATCAATACCTGACGATCATTCTGAAGGGCATTGGCAGCCTTAAATTGCCGACCAGTTTGAATGAACTGGACACCAGCCAGCCTGGGTTTTACCTATATCTCTTTTTTATCATTTTTGCATTTACTTCCTATATCGTTTTGTATCTTTTGATACCCGCTGTCATCAGTTTGATATTCATTTGTCTGGTCAAACACAAATGGACAAGTATATTGATCAGCTTTATTTCACTGTTCCTGACTGCCGTCTATCTGATCGCTGACAGCAAAGTATATGAACTATACCGTTATCATCTCAACACGACTATCTTGCAAATGATAATGAGCAATGAAATAGCCGGTGTTTTCGATTTTTCATGGCTTGAATGGCTGTACATTAGCCTAATCATGGCATGTTTGATATTAACAGAATGCGTGTTTGCCATATTTGCATGGAAATATCTTGCCAATCGTGATTATAAACGCTGGGCAGGCAGCATTCTGCTTGTGTCGCTGTTTATCTATCTCCTGTCATTACAAATATTTTTTTATTCAGGAAACTATTTTATTTACGGAAGAACAATAGGCTTCATTCTCTTATCATCAGCGGTAATCTGTTTGTTTGGCAGCTGGCAACATATCGTCAAAAAATTTCCGCATCAATACCGTCTATCTGCTTCCTCCATACCAGTAATATGCCTGCTGATATCTTTTATCCTGACTACATATGCTGCAAGGTTAAATCATTTTCAATTACTTTCAATGATTATCATTCTCTCTGTCATCGCAGCAATGCTGTTACTTCACAACAATCGAAAGCCGGTCGCAATATTGCTCGGGTGCTGCCTGTTCACAGCGTATGAAATATTTGCACTGGGATATGCAGCCACAATGAGGCAGGTCATTGAAACCAGCTATATTCTCCCGTTTTATAGCAAACTCGGCGCCTCGGTTCTGCCCGGAGCCAAAGGTGAAACAAGCATCTATCGAACAAGCGAGGGTTTATTTATACAACCTGATGGATTCAATACAAAACTGCAATATCCGCTGCACGAGTTAAGAAACAAGCCTGCAAGCCATCCCTACAATATCTTATTCATCGTCATTGATACCTGGCGTTTTGATTCTCTTACCGCGGATGTGACACCCAATATTTTCAATTTTTCAAAAAAAAGTCTGGTATACACCAATCATTGGAGCGGGGGAAACTCCACACAACCAGGGATGTTTTCATTGTTTTATGGCCTGCCTGGTCATTACTGGTCGCCCATGCTTAAGCAGGGCAAGGGTCCGGTACTGATACATGAGTTATTAAAAAACCATTATCAGACCGGGGTATTTTCCAGTTCAGAATTGGTGATGCCGGCATTAAACAAAACCATATTCCTTGACATACCTGATCTGAAACTCTCTGCACCAGGCAATTCAATTATCGAACGTGATCAAAACGTCAATCTCGAATTTGCGTCCTTCATAGAAAATACGGAAAAATCCAATCGACCCTTCTTTGGAGTCCTGTTTTATGATGGAGCTCACGGCTTTTGTGCCGATGGGAATTCAATTCATAAATTCAAGCCGGAATCTGCCGCCTGCGGCCGCTTCGCCCTGTCCAACACAACTGATCCAACCTATCTGAGAAATCGTTACTGGAACGCGCTTTATAAGATTGATGCACTGATTGGCAACATACTTGCGAACCTGGACAAGCACGCTCTTCTTGAAAAAACAATCATTGTCATTACCGGAGACCATGGCGAGGAGTTTAACGACAACCACCTGAATTATTGGGATCACGCCAGTAATTTCACACGCTATCAGGTACAAACGCCTTTTATTCTGTACTGGCCAGGCAGAAGACACCAGGTGATTAGTAAAAAAACCAGCCATTTTGATATCGTACCCACATTAATGTTGAATGCCTTGAACTATATCAATTCGGTCGCCGATTACTCGATAGGCAGGAATTTGTTTGTGAGTAATCCGGAACCTGCTTATCTGATCGTTGACAGTTACAATAATGAGGCCATTGTAGAAAATGATCGCATCACAACCATTTTACCTGACGGTGAATTTGAAGTGCGTGATAGTCACTATATTCCACTGCCCGGTGCCAGATTACACGTCGAAATCATTAAACAAGCCATGCATGACATGATGAAATTCTTAACCGGAGCAGAAGGAAACAAGAGCATTCATTAAAGCACCCCGAGCGTATCTATGCCGAATGAGTGAAATGAACGCTCTCAAGAAAATAGTGTCAGTCATGACCGTTCGCGTCCTGCGATAACGGAGTTGTCTTTCTGTATCCCAGCAATTTTGCCACCATCATGCTGCAAACACTGTCACCCGTCACATTAAGCATGGTAGCCGGCGGATCAATAATAATACTGATCGCGGCAATGACAATAAGGGCTTGCGGTGGAAATCCGTATAGTGAAAGAATCAGCATCTCGCCCAGCATCCCTCCGCTTGGTATTGCTCCCATCACCGTGCCTACCAGCAGTGCAATTGCAATAGCCGGTAAAACAACGCCCGGTCCGGAAAAATTCATCCCAAAAATACCAAACAAAAATGAAATCTTGATGATGGCACCGAGAACCGAGCCATCTTTATGCATGATCGCTCCGACTGGAATCACTGTTTCATAAATATCAGCCGGCACACCCATGTCTTTGGTCGCCTGAAGATTGGCAGGGATACTCGCAGCACTGCTGCATGTGGCAAGCGAAGTAACCATGGGCATGAAGATATTTCGCCAGAATAATTTGATGCTGACGATACCGCCAGCAAGATAGGCATAGAATGAAAATGCGACGACAAAGTAAATCATTGCCGATACATAATAGATAACCATAATTCGCAGATAATTTTCTAATAACTGTGGACCAAATTCAGCTACCAGAACAGAGAAATAAGCAAAAAAACCAATTGGTGCATAATACATCACATATGATATCAGTTTCATAAAAACATCAGCGCCAGATTGCAAGAATGCTGAAAAGACGTTTTCCTTATTACTGATCGAAGACGCTGCCAATCCGGTAAGCAATGAAAAAAATATGAGAGGCAGCATATTTTTGTGAGAAAGCAGCTGCGAAAAATCGGAAACCGTGAAGATATTTACAATTTGGTCAGATATGTTCATCGATACAAGTTTTTGAGGCATGCCAAACTTGATATCAACACCTTGCGCAGGAGGAAAAACCTTGACGATAAAAAGCATAAACACTGCCGCAATCACGCCGGTAAAAACAAATGCAGCCAGCATGGATAGAAGTATTTTCCATAATCTGTCTGACTTTCCCAAACGCGCGACAGCTGATGCAATACTAAAAAAAACCAGCGGCACAACGATTGTAAATAACAGGTTTAAAAATATATCGCCTAGCGGCTTAAGAATAAGCGCGCTCCGGCCCATTATCTTGCCGGTAAAACCACCCGCGACAATTGATAAAAGTAAAAGAAGAGGGAAAAAATAAGCCTTGATGAATCTGCATGTTGAGGACATTGGCAACCGGTTATTTACAATCATTGAATAGAAGTGACAACTCTGATAGTAACAAAATTTCCTCATTCCAGGCAATGTAATCACCCAGCTGGATTGACGAGGGCAAGCGAACAATAAGTCATATCAGGACGATACCCAGCCAGATTCTGATTATATATTTACTTGCAGATAAAATAAGTGTAATATATACACAGGCTCAAGGGGGCGCCTATACCCACAAAAGAGGATCTCACCCCAGGTTAGATTAAACCATTTATTATTCGTTTAACCTTTTGTTCAGTCAGCAGTGGGTACTGGCAACGTACAGAGGGTATTTAAATGAATAAGCCACGCAAGCTTCTTAATGTTAACGAATGCAAAATACAAGCCTCACTCCTGTTAAAAAATCTACACTCAACCCAACCCGGTATCGCACAAAAAGCAATTAAACGGTTCCAGCGGTTGCCCGTGTTTAAAAGCCTGTCCGCACAGGAAATATTATCCAAATCCGTGCAACGCAAACACGCACTTGCAGTGATTGCCATGGAAAATGGATTCAAGTCCTGGACTGATTTAAAAACACAAATACCATTTATTGCGGGCGGATATTTGAATAAATGGTTTGCAAAGTACGATGAAGCAAAAGCTCATCTTCAAATATCAGGCGGATATTTATTACCGTATAAAAATCAATTTTTTATTTGTGAGGCAAGTTACATTTCACAAATTGGATTGGATCCTGACGATCCCGACTGGAAATTAATCGGATATGACTGGGCAAAACCTGATAATGAAAAAGCATGGCAGCGTTTAAATAAAAAATGGATTAAAATCCAGGAGAGCCGCCATGAGTAAGCAATTTCCAGACAACATATTTTTACAGGGAATCTGGGAACCATTACGCGCGGAATCTGATATATATGATCCTATTGTGATTGGTAACATCCCCGGAGAGTTAAACGGCACATTTTTTCGCAACGGCCCTAATCCGCAATATGTTTATTCAAAGAACTATCACTTGTTTGAGGGTGATGGCATGCTCCACGCCATGACATTTGTCAACGGCAATGTGAAATATGCAAATCGATGGCTGCGTACTGAAAAATTTCTGGTTGAACGCAAAGCCAGGAAAAGTCTGTTTGGCGGCATGCGTGATTTGATGGTGTGCGATGATTCTGTCAAAAATTGTCCGCGTAATACAGCCAATACCAATATTGTATGGCATCACGATCGATTATTGGCACTTAATGAAGGCGGCCAGCCACAGAATGTGGATATCAAGCATTTTGGCAATTGCAAGCCATATGATTTTCAGAGCACGTTTCATCGCTCGATGACAGCACATCCGAAAATTGATTCAGATACGGGCGAACTGTTATTTTACAGTTATTTGTCACCAATGCTGGATTTTATGTATTACGTCTCGGATAAGCAGGGCAAAATAATCCATAGCACAAAACTCGACATTCCCTACACCAGTCTTGTGCATGATTTTGCAATAACAGAGCATTTTAGCATATTCCCTTTTTTTCCATTAACCTGGGATTATCGCCGCATTCAAGCCGGCGAAACTGTTTTCAAATGGGAACCTGGTTTAAATTCCAGATTCGCCGTTATTCCTCGTTATGGAAATAATGACCAGGTAATCTGGTTCGAAACAGAAGCATGTCTGGGTATGCATGTCATCAATGCCTATGAAAACGGGGATAGGATCATTTTGGAAATGGTAATCATGGACGAAATTCCTGATACCGCGATTGCTTACGCAAACGACGATGAAACATTCAGTAATTATCTTACACGTTTTACATTTGATCTGAGATCAGGAAGTGTAAGCAGGCAGCGATTGGATAGTACGAATTCTGAATTTCCGCGTATTGATGAAAGGTACACAGGAAAAAATTATCGATTCGCGTTTGTTGCTTCAACACAAAATGAGCATTTGTCAAAAAATCTGTTTGACTCGATCACCTGTTATGACAGACGTTCGGATTGTAAACAAGTGCATTATTTTGGCGATGATTCACTAGCGCTGGAACCCATCTTTGTCCCGGCAAACAGCTTACATGAAGGGCATGGATATTTATTGTCCTATGTTTACCGCAAGCGGGAAAATCGCAGCGACCTTGTAATACTGGACGCCATGCATGTCGAAGCTGAACCGGTCTGTGTTATTCAGTTGCCACATAGAATACCATATGGCTTTCACGGATGCTGGGTCCCACATCTCGACATGTAGCTCAGAGGAACAATTCATGGAGCAATTATCACTGTTATTCATGTCTGATTTTATATTATAAATATAAAGTGCATCCATGATAAAAAGCTTAACGGGCAGACAATAAACGATGAACAGGCACGCATTGGAAAAATTTGTTTTGCGCACACCATTGATACCACTAGACACATGTATTGATTCTGCTCGTGCCAATATCTATTTAAAACCTGAAAATCTGCAGCCATTTGGTTCATATAAAATCCGGGGAATTGCCTCTGTCGTATCACATTACCCTGAAACTGATCTGGAAAAAGGTTTGGCAGCTGCCAGTGCAGGGAATATGGGACAAACAGTTGCATTCGCAGCCCAGCAATTAAAAATACCGTGCCAAATTTATGTACCCGAATCGGCTCCAGCAATTAAAAAAAACATGATCCAACAGTTAGGCGCAGATCTGGTTCAACTGCCATTCGATGAGATTTGGGGACTGGTAAATGGTGACAATGAAATAAAGGGTGAAAAAATTTTTATTCATCCTGCCTGTTCAAAACCTTTGTTAAAAGGGTATGCATCAATAGCCGCCGAATTAATCGAAGACATGCCAACACTTGATGCCGTTATCATTCCATTTGGGGTAGGGGGATTATGCCGCGGTATCGGCAGAGCGCTCCGAAATTCGAGGCCGGATATTGCCATTTATACTTGCGAACCTGAGACTGCTGCACCTCTGAAAGCATCACTCGCACTTGGCACGCCGGTCTCAATCACGCGGATACCTTCATTTGTGGATGCAATCGGCACACCTGAAGTACTGCCGCAGATATTTTGCGAAATGCGTTCACTAATCAATGACAGTATCGTGGTCAGTCTTGACCAGATCCGTAAGGCAATACAGATTCTTTTTTATAAACATAAACTGCTATGTGAGGGAGCAGCCGCATGCAGTCTTGCTGCTGCCATGCAATTAAGCATGACGGGACGATTCAATCATATTGCATGCATTTTAACTGGTGGAAATATCTCACTTGATACACTGAATGAAATCATGTCTTGTCAACGTGAGCCCTATTGATCAAAAAGGCAGTTGGGTTTCCGTTAAAGCAGCATCGTACCAGTTTTAGTGCCAGCCTCTTAGAAACCACCGGCCACAATAATTATTAATTATTTTACAATAACTTATACAACTTTTCGTTGTCATCATTCTGTCATATACATGACTTAAAATACGCACTCGGTATGTTTGATGAAAGGTATCAATACGATGTCTGGACAAAAGCTCAGAAATAACATCACTCTCATTCTTGAAAAATACTGCCGGATGAGAGTTTATATTGTTTTCAAACCTACTTTCTATGCACTGACAAGGCGATATCTGGATAAATTGGCAAATGTCTGCCCCGATGCTGATGAAATTGATGTCCTGAATACCGTCGTTGGACTTTATAAAAAACTGATCGCGAAAAAGAGCGAACGTCTTGCGACCAGCGTCGGCATTGAACTGGCAAAATATTTAAAATTGAATCCTGAGTCATACCTTGCCTATCGCGAATCAAAAATCTGGACACAGCGATATATTAAAGGCTTGGGTCCATTTGAAAGCCAGGTATATCATCAAGATCACAATAAGATCCATTCCAAAATCGAATTTGATCCCGTTTATATTCAATTTATACAATTGAAGAATCAACTTGAATTAAGTAAAGTAATGCATCATGAAAGCAGACTGATTGCAAAAGCATAATTGAGATCGGCAAAACGACAATGAAAAAACTGACACTGTTGATAATAGAAGATGAAGAAGCAATTCGCGATATGCTAAGGTTTTCCCTTTCAAATAGCGAATTCAACCTCATTGATGCCGAGAATACTTCGAAAGCCATGAGAATTTTATCGCAGCATACGCCAGATTTAATTATCCTTGACTGGATGCTGCCAGACATGAGTGGTATTGATTTTATCAAGCAAATTAAAAAACAGGAAATCCTGAATGAAATACCCATTATCATGTTAACCGCAAAAGCAGAAGAAGATAACAAGATAATGGGTTTGATGGTAGGTGCTGATGATTATATAACCAAACCATTTTCACCGAATGAACTGTCCGCAAGAATAAGAACCGTATTAAGACGAGGACTGATCAAATCTCCATCGGATGAAGTCCGGCTTGATGAGCTATGCATCAATACAAATAAATGCAGCGTGTCAATTCGATCATCTGTCCTTAAACTCACACCTATCGAATACAGGCTTTTGTATTTTTTTGTTCTTCATCCGGATAAAATCTATAGTCGCGACCAACTCATCAACTATATCTGGGGACGAAATGCCTATATAGATGAACGTACCATCGATGTTCAAATCAAACGGCTCAGATGCAAACTGGAACCGCACGGCTACCATGAACGCATTAGAACCGTAAGAAATGCTGGATATATTTTTAATCGAAACGACCATGTCAAAGCAAAATAATATTAATCTTGATACACTTCCTCAAGAAGTCAAGGACTACATACGCCATCTAGAACAGGTACGTAGTGACTTTGTCGCCAATGTATCCCACGAACTACGCACGCCTTTGACAGTCATCCGAGGCTATCTTGAAACTCTCATTAATCATAAAAATCCGGACAAGAAAATTCTAAACAGGATTTTTATCCAGATGTACCAGCAAAGCCTGCGCATGGCTGATATTATTGAAGATTTATTATTACTGGCGCATCTTGAAAGCGAAGACCATACAATAGATGAAAACAAGGATGTCGTCGTCAAGGATATTCTGCAAGCATTATGCATGGACGCAAAAAATATTAGCGGTGAAAAGAAGCATAAAATATCCTTGAATGCAGATGCCGGATTATTTATTTGCGGGTCTGAAAGTGAATTACGCAGCCTGTTTTCCAACCTGATCGTCAATGCGGTTAAATATACTCCTGCAGGCGGACGTATCAATATCGACTGGCGACGTGATCAGAATGGATACGGACATTTCAGCGTTACTGATACAGGCATAGGAATATCAAGTGAACACATACCCAGAATAACCGAACGATTTTATCGTGTGGATAAAGCAAGATCACGTGAGCGTGGAGGAACAGGCCTGGGTCTTGCGATTGTTAAACATGTTTTACTGCGTCATGATGGCAAACTGCAAATAGAAAGCGAAATAGGCAAGGGCAGTAAATTTACCTGCATTTTTCCAGCAGCTCGAATATCATTCACTTGATATCGTTTCTAATGACTATAAATACCAACATATGAGGCCTGTTTGATAATATGTCCATTCATTGCTGACATTACATCATCTGCGTCTGCTTCATCAGACAGATCAAGTGTCTTGTCAAGCGCATAAACAGTCACAGTATAGTGATAAGTCCGTTTATCCGGCGGGCATGGACCAATATAGCCAGACTCATAATAGTAGTTCATACCAACCAATACACCATCAGGCATCTTTTTATTCGCTCCTTGTGCAAGAGAAGTCACTGTGGGTGGAATATTATAAAGCACCCAGCCATAAACTTTTGCTGGCAGCCAGTCTGTGGCCTGCAACACTAGAACAAATGACTTCGCTCCCGCAGGCGCATGTTCCCAGCTAAATTGCGGAGATACATTTCCACCATCGCAGGTGTTAAGCTTGGGTATACGCTGGTTATTCGCAAATGAACTGGATTTTAATACAAAATCAGCTGGGTACGCATAAGAGATCATAAATACCAATGATAGAAGGACAATCAGCAGACGGATCATAGTAGTTCATCCAGCTATTTTCATCAATATCATTATACCGTAACCATCTCATTCCACGAATCAATCAAGCTACAAGGACAATCACATTACATTAAAATTATTCAAAGGCTTACACTCATTTCCATCCAAATCAAATCTGCTCCCTTCACTCCTAAGTATCTGAACTATACTTAAAAAAGAGTATTTGCGAGGTTAATATGCCTGGCGAAAACGAGAAACACCCCAAAAAACAACATGTTGAACATACGAATCTCGAACCGGTTAAAATCGGTAATTTTAACCCTACATCTGACTCTATTCATCACGTATCAACATATAAAAAAACAAAAAAGACAATCATACCGACTGGTTCATCTCAAGCCTGGGTAGTCAAACACCTCAAACCTACCTCGGAGCAACCGACGTTATTCGAGATCGAAGGTGCGATGGGAGACTTTTATCGATTATTTCTGGGACCTAAGGAACCCAAAGGAAGGCCTATCATGAGCAAGTCCGGACCTGTCGGGCTGATGTCCAAACTGATCGAGGGTTACACTCCGGTTTCATCTCAAAATATTGATTTGCAAAATCATGAACACATTAGACAGCTTGCTGAAATATCCGTTGTCGCCATGTTCCTGGAAGAAGGCGACCTACATGAAGATAACCTGGGTTTTAATCCGAAAGATGAATTAATTAAAATTGACCATGGACAAAGCCTTTGGTCTATTGCAAAAGATTATCACAGGGGCGGCATGGGTACAGTGACTGATTTCAGTTTAAACGCTGATGATATTCGAAGACTCCCTGATGTCAAAGAAGGTCATTCAGCTCGTATCTGCCCATTAAATGACGAAGAAACACGCACCATCGCCAATCATCCGGTATTTATCGAAGCCAAATTCAGAATGCTACTCAAGATAGTTTTAATGCCCGATGAAGTCTGTCAAAGTATATGCCATGCATTTATTAGTAATCCACAATTAGAAAATCGCATTACATCACATTTGATTGATCGACGTAACGAACTCTGCGGAACACTTATCAACATGCCTGAATTTAGAAAATATCTCATTGATCATCCTGATATTATCAATTCAATTAAAGATGAATATGCGCAGTTTAATCAGGAATTTCACAAAGACAAACACTCACATCGAAGAGTGGACATTGATCAGGTGCAGGATAATTTCAATATCATGCTGTCTGAAGCTCAGAGTCACAGGTTAGGCGACATGCTTCTAGATAAAATTGAAATCCGCCTTAAAGCCTTGTCATCTGATGGATCAACACTCGCTGTCATCAAGGCAAATCTGTTTAATCAGCTCAAGGAGAAAATCAATTACCATTCAGATGAAGACATTCACGATGTATTTACCAGGTGGAAATCACAGAGATATGTCGCTCAAAACGAAAATGACAGGCAATTTGATGGCAAGACATATAATGAAATATTATCAATCAGAAGAAAATTAGATCCTCGTCAAACCAAAAGTTCAATATTTATTTCTGAAGCAACCAATCTGCTAAAAGATAAACAGACGAGTAAAATTCATTATGACTTAGATGAAAGCGACCATCTAACTTTGAAACGTAAACGTGACTGATAAATCCAATAATGGCTTGATTGTTCTATGCAGGAACAAGTTATAAACAAAATATCACTTAATATGAACGATGGTATTTTGTATGCTTAGTTCATTTCATGGGAAACGATAACGATCATGCCATACGAAATATTTAAAAATATTCCGCATCAACGCGTCATTGGCGGACAAAATATGAATGATGAAATCTTTGACTTGTATCAGTGTGGGATATTTCATCATCAGTCTGCGATAGAAAATATTGAATTTGTGGAATTGCAGCCAAATGCACTTTATCGCCCACATTATCACAAAAAAAGTTCTGCTGTGATATACATTATTTACGGCCTGGGTCGATTTCAACTTGGCAGCCGTCTTCTGGACTACAAACCTGGCATGCGAATTGATATCCCTGCAGGCATTACCCACGGATTCAGGACAGACACGTCAACGCTGTTTTTAAGCATTCAATCACCACCGATTATTAACACTGAAACAAATGAAATTGATTTACATTATGCAAATGGAGCGGGGCAAGATGCAAGGTCGTAACGGTATACCCACTAATATGGGATTAGATCACATTGGGATTGTAGTGCCCAATGCCCGGGAAGCGGCTGATTTTTTAATGGATGTATTTGACGCCGAATTTGACTGGGAAGTGAAACGGGAGTCTAGTCCAACCGCGGGAGAGCGCGGCTGGTCACAAATATTTGGCGTTCATCCAGATGCATATATGCCTCATGTCATTATGTTAAAATGCGGCGATCACCCTCTTACACAGTATATTGAAATTTTTGAATGGAAATCACCCGATCAACAGATGCCAGCCGGTGAAAATGGCTGGCACAAATTCAGCGATATCGGCAATAGCTATATTTCATTTACAGTGAAAGACATAAATAAGGTAATTGATCATATCAAACAGTGCGTCATTCCAAAATGGCACGGAACACGGTTTATTCAGGATCCACCCATGCAATTTCCATTACGCGGCGAGATATGCACGTCCACATTTTTGATTTCGCCTTGGGGAATGTGGATTGAATTGACATCCTGGAGCAAATCCAGGGAAAAAGGGACCGTCATCAAGGCACAAAGACATGCTGAAATCAATAAACACATAGGACAACACATCAATGAATTACCCACGCCATCATTTTTAGTCGATCTGGATGTGATAGACCACAATATCTTCCTCTTGTCCTCTCGAATTCGCGGCAATGGCATCGAATGGCGGATACCCAGCAAGGCACATAAATGCCCGGAACTGGCCAAATATATCATTAAAAATGGCGGTGCAAATGGCGTCGTCCTGCTTACACTGGATGAAGCTGAACATTTTGCGAAAGCCGGCATTGACAATATATATCTCGCTAATCAGGTTGGCACATATGACGATATTGAACGTCTGTCGTTATTGGCCAAACAAGTTCAATGTCTTCGAGTTGCGATTGATGACGCTGTCTATCTAAAAGAACTTGCAAAAGCTGTGCAACGCTGGGAAATCATAACGCCAGTTGAAGTCTTGATTGAGTTGAATGTGAACCACAACCGGTGTGGCGTCAACAACATTGATGAAGCTGTGGCTCTCGCGAAACTGGCAAAAGAAATTGAAGCAACAACAGGTACAGTAATTTTTACCGGAATCACAGGTTATGAAGGGCATACGCCAATCCTGCCGCCGAATGAAAAGACCCAGGAAACATATCGTTCTCATGACATCCTGGCAAAAACTAAAAATGCCATTGAATCCGCTGGCATGACAGTAAAAGTAGTCAGTGGTGGCGGCAGTTGCAATTACATGGATTGCATAAACAATCATATCCTGACTGAAATCCAGGCTGGCGGCGGCGCGCTTTGTGATCTGTTGTACTATCATAAGGCAAATCTGAAAGACCATGGACACAGGATGGGTGCATTGATCTTGACACAAATCATCAGCTCCGCATCTGATCAAAGTCGCGCAATCGGTAATGCCGGGTTCAAATCAGTTGGCTGGCACCCATTTGGTGGACTCCCTGAACCACGTGACCGCAAGGATTTACGTGTCATTGGGCTGAGCGCAGAGCACACGAAATTTGAGCATATTCAACCAGGATTACCTGTCAATGCGGGCAGAGGAGACAAGATTGTCCTGATACCGGGTTATACCGATGCAATGGGATTCCTGCATAAGGAAATCTACGCCATTCGAAATGACCATGTTGAACAGGTATGGAAAACGGTATAAAAAATCATGAAAATGCCACTTGCCCTGGAAAGAATGATGTTCGGCTTTATTGAAAGTCAGGTTTTGTTTGTCTGTAATGAATTAAAAATCTTTGATTATCTGATCGATAATGAAAAATCCTCACTTGAGGAAATCAGTGATGACCTGAAATTGCCGAAATCATCTTTGGAACGATTATTAATCTCCGCACAATGCATGCAATTACTGAAAAAGGATGGTATTCAATATGAAGTCATCCATGAATTGGTTCCGTATCTCTCAAGAAAAAGCCGCTTTTATTGTGGAGACAAATTTAGTCATTATTTTAAAACAAGTTATGGTTTATTCAACCACTTGCTTTCAGCTGTTAATGAAAACAAGCCGCAATGGAATAAAATCGTCTCTGACAAATTATTAACGTGTGATATCAACTCCATTTACACTGATTTTATTTATTCAGACAAACAATCTACCGAAGATTTCCTGTCAACCATGTGGGCTTCAGGTTATACCGATTCAATTGACCTATGCACAAAATTCTCATTTGCCGGATACAAACGTCTTGTTGATTTGGGCGGTGCAACTGGTTCATTTTCAATTGCCGCGATGCAGAACAATCCACAGTTAAGCGCTGTGATTATGGATTATCCATCTGTCAGACCATATGCCAATGAAAAATTGATTGAATATGGGCTGCAATCTCGCGGATTATTTTTGGCAGGCGATATTTTTAGCGATGCGCTACCTGCCGGGGATATCTACGTCATTGGTTATCTTTTATCTGACTTACCAGAAGCCATGTCTGTTTCTCTCATCAAAAAAATCTATCATATTTTACCCAAGAATGGATTGATCGTGATATTGGAAAAACTGTTCGCAGACGATAAATCAGGCCCATACCTTACAGCCATGCTGAATCTGACTATGCTGCTTGAGATGCAAGGCCAGCATAGAAGCACAGCAGAATATATAGATTGGCTGCAAACGGCAGGTTTTCAGGAAATACGTGTTATCTATTCAGCAGGAGAAAAGCACATGCTTGCAGGGATCAAGAATGAATAGGGGAGTAATCACACCCTGTTTTTAATTTATTTCAGATTCATTTGTGCTTATGCCTGTGGTGAATATCCGGATAATGATGGTGTGAGTGCGTGATCGGATCATGTTGATGGGGATGAGAATGCGGCTTGGCATTGTCCCAGGAATAGTCGTGTGAATGCTGATGATGTTCATTATGAAAATGATAATGGTCATGAGACATGAGTTCATGCGTATGCACATGATCATGATATTCAGCAAGATGAATCCCAACGCCCATTCCCATTAAAATAGCTGCTGTCCAGAATGTAATCGAGGCAGGTTCGTGAAAAAATATGATTGCAATAGCTGCGCCAATAAAGGGAGCCGTAGAAAAATACGCGCTTGCTCTGGCTGTTCCAAGTCCGCGTAATGCCAGAACAAACAGCACCAGACTCACTCCATATCCAAAAAAACCAATCAGTAAAGCAGAATTTATTTTTGACCAAGCTGGAAAGGTTAGCCCTGCCGCAAATGCCAAACTGACATTTACTATCCCGGACATCAGCCCTTTAGATCCTGCAATAAATACTGAATCGGTTGAAGAAATTTTGCGTGTTAAATTATTATCTATCGCCCAGCATAAACAAGCTGCAGCAATTGACAGGAAGCCAGCCCAATTGTTTAATCCAGCCTGTTTTGGCCATGACAATAACATACTGCCGACAGTGATAAGAAACATGCCCAAAACAATTCGGCGGTCAGTGTGTTCTTTAAAAAAAATCCATGCAAGCAAGGCAGTCATTACGGATTCAAGATTCAAAAGAAGCGAAGCCGTGGCTGCACTGGTTTGAGCAAGGCCTGTCATGAGCAAAACAGGCGCAATAACACCGCCAGATATAATCGCAAGAAATAACCATCCCCATTCATATTTTGAGAGGCCAGAGCTAAAATTCTTGTCTCTTGCCAGCTTGATTGCACCCAGGCCGATGCCGCTTCCCAGGTATAGCAAGCCAGCAAGCAAAAGCGGCGAAACCACACCTGTTAACTGTTTGGCAAATGGTGTGCTGGCGCCAAATAGAAAAGCAGCCGTTAAGGCTGCGAGCACACCACCGGATAAGGAATGAAGTTTAAGCATAGATTATATATTAACTGAAAAGAGGCAATACCATCAGATCCACGGCAGAATCTCATCCGAAGTGCGACATTGATTAAAAATTATCATGCTGCATTCGTTATTTTTTGATAAGTGTTTTATGAAGTTTGACCATTCCCTTTTTTGTTAGGTTTGTCTGAAGTAACTCTACAGGCATGCCTGTTGCTGGGTCTTCAATCATAGCAACATATAACCCAGGTTTAGATTCAATTGGTCCCCATACCACTTTTCTACCTTTGATAGCATCTTTAAGATTTGGAACTTTAAATGCAACATGAGGATATTTTTTTATTATTTCTGGAAATGGAGCATCTTTATCAAATCGATGCATTTGAATGTTAAATTCGCTCTGATCATATCCCCATGTGTAATACTTATATTGTTTATCATAAAGTTCATTTTTATTATGTTCTTGTGTTGGCACGCCAAGATGATTGTATTCCCATCCCTTTGGTATGGCATAGGTTGTAGTACAAACTAAACTTAAAAAAATAATAATACTAAATTTGTTCATTAGAATATTTCCTATTTTAGTGCTTTGAGTAATCGTTCCACTATGAAAATGATGTAACTATGAAAATCAGTATCTTTATTTATAAATACATTGGGATCCATTGCTGTGCTACTGACTATTGATAAAATGTATGTAAGCACAAATTCAAGCTTTAGATGAGAATCTATATCACCACTATCTTGATAGTGCTTTAGAGCTGCTAGCCACGCCTGTGATTCGGTTGATAGAGTAACCCCAATTTCATTTTTATTTTTATGATCTAGCCGTTGCCAATTAATCATGCGTACAATATCAGGATTGTTACGATAAAAAGTAATATTCTGAGTAATCAATTTTTTTAGAAAATCAGGAAAAGATTGATTTAACTCGGGCAGTGTTGGCGAAAGTTTATTTGATTCTTCAACTATATTTTGTTTTACCGCTTTCCATAATCCTTCTTTGCTGCCAAAGTGATGAAAAACAAGACTATGGTTTATCTTTGCTTTTGATGCAATTTTTCCAATAGACGTACCTGCAAATCCAAATTCAACAAATAATTTGCGCGCTGCTTTTATGATTTTTGCCCGCGTAGGATCAGCTCGAAAATGAGGTAAGGGCAATGATTTACTCTGAGACATTTTTCATCCTCTACACTTGACCAATCAGTCAATATCCATTATTCTACTATGTATTGACTAGTCAGTCAATAGTATTAACTAATTTTTCATGGTGCCTTATGAACTCGAAAAAAGTATTATTTCCAATCCTCTTGTTTGTAGGATGCTCTGCTCAGATAGCATCGGATATTTATTCTCCGAGCTTGCCTGCGATAGCAGTGGATTTAAATACTTCAATTTCCCATGCGCAATTTAGCATGGCTATCTATATGCTTGGCCTTGCTATTTCTCAGCTATTTTATGGCCCTCTCTCAGAAGGATTGGGAAGAAAAACTCCATTGATAGTGGGATTGTCTATCCTATTGTTTGGAAATTTAATCAGTCTATTTGCACCAACAATATCAATATTAATTCTAGGACGCTTAATTCAAGGGTGTGGCGCAGGCGCTTGTTCTGCCTTATGGCGTTCTATTTTTAGAGATACCTTTGAAGGTGCTGAACTTGCAAAATATGGGGCATATTTTTCCATCTTTGTAACATTTATCGTGCCTGCTACTCCAGCATTAGGAGGGTATTTACAGGAATATTTCAATTGGCGAGCAAGCTTTATGTTTTTGGCAATTTATTGCCTATGTACTATCGCAATGGTTTTAATGTGGCTAAAAGAAACAAGTCTGCATCATCACCTGGAGAGATTGAAATCAAAATTTATTATTACATCATTTAAACATATAGTTTCAAGCCCGGTATTTATGGGGTACACACTTTGTACTTTTTTATGTTATGGGGCATTTTTCTCATGGTTTGCAGCAGGCCCAGTATTATTAATTGATGTAGTTGGTATAAGCCCAATTGAGTTTGGTTGGATTACTTTGCTCGGTGGCGGAATTGCTACAGCATTTGGTGGATGGATTAATGGGAGATTAGTGGCAAAACTAGGAACTCATAACATGCTCCGGACAGGTTTTATCATTATGCTTATTGCAGGCACCTTGTTGCTAATAGGTAAATATTTATTTGGTATTAACACACTTGTTATCGTCTCACCTATGATATTTTTTTATTTTGGCGTTACATTTATCTGGCCTAGCGCATTTGCAGGTGCATTTGGTCCGTTTGGAAAAATGGCAGGTTATGCAGGCGCCTTATATGGGTTCATGCAAATTAGTGGCGCCGCAGCAATTGGTACAATTGTTTCCTATCTTCCACATCAAAATCAAATTCCACTAGCATGGGTATTCATTGTAAGTTCCATTTTAGCATGGATAGTTTTTGAAAAGATTGTTCGAAAAAATGAAACAAAAATATAAGCATTTAACTGATAAAGATCGTATTTTTCTACGCATAATGCTAGAAGAGCATTATCCTAAAAATAAAATTGCTGAAATACTAGGAGTTGATCGTTCAACAATTTATCGCGAATTAAAGCGGAATTGTTTTAAGCATTGGCGTACTAAAATTGATATATACTGGAGTGATACTGCACATCAAAAATATTTTGATCGACGTAAAAGAAAATCAAAATTGGACACGGATAAAAATTTAAAAGATTATGTACATTCAAAATTAAAAGCAGGGTGGTCGCCTTGGCAAATCGAAGGTCGCTTAAAAGCAGAAAATGAAGGTCAATGTGTGATTTCACACGAAACGATTTACCGTTATATTTATAGTGATTATGGCATTCGTAATGTTTTCTACCAAAAGCTTCGCCGAAAGCATTTTTGGCGTATAAAACGCAATTCAAGAAATCCGAGAGTTCCTAAAGAAATGCTTATTCATAATCGCCCTGATGTAATTAATAAACGTGAAGATTTTGGTCATTGGGAAGGTGATTTAATGATGTTTAAGCAAGGTATAAAAAGTAACTTGATTACATTGAGGGAGCGTAAATCTCGTTTTATTGTGGCTATTAAAAATCTAAATAAAACTGCTAGCGGTACAGCATTAACATTAATCAGTACTGTCAAAAATATAAAAAAACATATTAAGTCGATAACATTCGATCAAGGTTCTGAATTTAACAAATATCAGTGGATAAAAGATTGTATTAATACTGATATATATTTTTGTAAACCAGCATCACCATATCAAAAAGGTGCTGTTGAAAATGGGAATGGCGTAATAAGAGCTGAATTACCACGAGATTATGATGTGGCCAAGCTAAAGCAAAAGCACATCGCGGAAATAATCAGAGAAATTAACAATCGGCCACTAAAATGCTTGGGCTATAAAACTCCACAAGAAGTATTTACGAAGTACGTTAACAAGCAAGAAGTGTGACTTTTTAGTTTTTGTAAGGAATAGACTTATCCACAGTTTAGAAATCACCTGATGAATAAATCAAAAGCTTATCGTTAATAATGGTGCACTTCACGCGAGACACTGGTCCACTTATTATATTTCCAGTAAATTTCCTTACTGGAAATATAATAAAAAGAGTTACGTGGCTTCAACCAATTTTCTGCAACTTTATGAATAGTCTGATTAATTTTCCGATCATACTCATGCAGGCAGCTGTGTTAAACTTTATAATAGATACAATACTCCTTGCGAGGTAGTTTCTTATGAAAACACGTCCCGTTTTTATTTCTGCAAGCGCCCGTACACCTTTTGTCAAATCACTCACGACATACGCGGATATATCCACTCAGGAATTAATGACTGCGGCACTTGAAGCACTGGTAACAAAATTGCGCCTCGAAGGGAAAATTATAGATGATGTCGGCCTTGGTGCAGTAATTAACAATTCTCTCAACTGGAACCTGGCACGGGAATGCGTACTCGGAACTAAACTCGATCCGCATACGCCCGCGTATACATTGCAGCGCGCCTGCGGCACCAGTCTGGAAACAACCCTGCAACTGGCTCTCAAGATATCCAATTTTCAGTGCGAAACCGGCATTGCTGGCGGAGTCGATACCAATAGCGACATGCCTATCATGATTCAAAAATCACTCGCACAAAAATTATTGGCCTTACGCAATGCCTCGAGTTTTACCGAGAAAATGAAAGCCATCACCTCCTTACGCCCTGCTGATCTCAAACCGCTCTATCCTGCTGTTACCGAACCTCGCACAGGCTTATCCATGGGCGAGCATTGTGAAAAAATGGTCAAAGAATGGAAAATCACCCGTGATGAACAAGACCAGCTGGCTCTGCTCAGTCATCAGAATGGCGTCAAAGCATATGACGAAGGATTTTATGATGATCTGGTCATCGAATTTAAAGGATTGAAACGCGATGGAACATTACGCAGCGATACATCGCTGGAAAAATTATCCAAACTAAAAACCGTCTTCGATACCTCAGAGCTTGGCACTCTTACTGCCGGCAATAGCAGCCCGCTTACAGACGGCGCCGCAGCGGTTTTTCTTGTCTCTGAAGAAGCAGCCAAAGAATCCAATTATCCAATTTTAGCGCGATTCGTTGATGCCCAGGTTGCAGCAATCGATTTTGTCCATGGTGATGGATTATTGATGGCACCCACCATAGCCGTCAGTGAATTATTAAAGAGAAATAAACTATCACTGCAGGATTTTGATATTTACGAAATTCATGAAGCCTTTGCTGGACAGGTGCTTTGCACCTTGAAGGCATGGGAATCAGCAGACTATTGCAAACGTGTTCTAAAGCTGGATGCTCCACTTGGCACTATTGACAGAACCAAAATAAACATTAAAGGTGGAAGTGTTGCATTGGGCCATCCTTTTGCTGCAACTGGCGCCCGCATTGTTGGCTCACTGGCCAAGATGTTAAAGCAAAATGGCAAAGGCAGAGGCTTGATTTCAATATGCACAGCAGGCGGCATGGGGGTCGCGGCCATACTTGAAGCAGTATATGGTTCTCTTCTCTCAGTCTGATACTGCCTGTTCCAGAACATGGTCGTACCTGTTGAGGCTTTTGCGGTGGCTACATTTTCATAGATTAGTGTATAAAGCGCACAAAGCGCTGCGCGATTATCGGCATCATCCACATCGCGGAGATACGCCCGGCCAAGCTGGTCAAAAATCATGAACATCACTTCGGCAGATAATGTCGCAAGATAATTGTTTTGTTCTTCATTATTACTCTGTAAATTACCCCTTGAAAGATATGCAACCTGTACTGCAAATTCCATTCCTTTTTTGACCGATGAAAAATTATGTGAGAAAAATGAAACATCATGATCAAACCGGGAAAATTGTTTGAATAAATAATCATAAAATATTTTGTTAAATATTTTATTGAAATTTGCGTCAGGCAATGATGCACAATCAATATAATTCATGCCCAAATCAGCAGACAGATTAATCACCTCTTCTTTTTTGACTATTTCTCTTTCCTGTGTTTCACTGTGCAGACCGATGAGAAAAACTCTCGCTCGAGGTATGTTTTTTCTAAATTCAGGATACCATGCCTCCTGGACATTCATCAAAGCATATGGATCTTCATATGAAAAAAGTAAAATAAGAATGTCAGTCCCATGATAGGCAAGCTGCATCAACCTTGAATATTGCTGTTCACCATCTGAAGCCCACAAGGCGATATTCATTGTCTTGCCTTCAAAATCAAATGGAACATTCAGGTTTTCAGAAACAACCGGCATATAATCAATATCAATCTTTTCAGGATGTTTGTATCTTTCTATGAAATAGGCTTGTGTATAGGTTTCATCATTCAATTTGATAGTGTCTCCAACGATCAGACACTTAAAATCGGATCGCTTCAGTGTGAACTGAACTGATTTCTGCTTTCTCAACATTGATTTCTCATTTTTTTAATAATTATCATCACGAGACGCATTATAAATGAATGCCTATGTCTGTCAAAATGAGAATTAATTTAAAAATGCAGACTGGTTTAACCATTTTTTATCTGGATAATATGCAACCACTAAGACTTTGTTTTTGATCGTATTGATTAAGGACCCAATGATAGCTGGACTGACTGCCCAACAACCCCAGCTGCGCCCGATTTTTCCGGTTTTAGCAATTGCTTCGCTAACATATTCAGCGCCATGAAACACTATACTGCGTTTGTATGCATTATCATTAAAGCCTGATTCCAACCCTTGAACATGAAGTGACTCCCCATGCTTACCATTGTAAATATCGCTGGTCACAAAAACGCCCAGACTGGATTTTAAACTTTCCGGGTTATTTGAAAATGAAGATGAATTGACATCACCGCTATTTTTACCATGCGCCACCCACGTATTGAATAGTACTTTTTTTCTTATCGTATCAATTACCCAGAGACGACGTTCTGATGAAGGTTTTGAATAATCGACAATTGTCAAAAATGGATTACTGGTGATGCCTTTATTCTCGGCATGTTGATAGGCAATCAAACTCAATCTGAGCACATTTCGATTCAGATTTGACACTTGTGATTCAATGGCATTGATTTCATCATTTATCCAGCCGGAATCAGTTGAATCCACACTGATAATTGTGTCGATGGATGATCCTGGTTTAGAAAATGAATTCCGGTACGTAATAGGTAAAATGATTCCCAGACTGGCGATGCTGATTATTAAAATACCCAAAAGATACTTAACCTTCATGTTGAATCCTCGTAGTTTCTGGTTATATCAAGGAACCTTCTTTGATTCCACAATAGATTGATTCATGAAAAGAGTGAGTAGTTTAAATAATCCAGATTAAGCCAGCCTTAAATAGTGAGTAATTTTTGATCAGTATATAAAATTGCCATTAATAAACAATTGGTTGCGCCACATACTGAGTGATCATCCTCAATATTGCCGTAGATATCACGCCTCATTCCGCAATGATACAAATAATTCCTACTTATAATTGCGCAGTATATCTGACATTAAGCGATTCGCTTTTAGAGGAATTAACAGATGCCTTGATTTCATTAACGCTCAATTTAAGGCTGTCATCTATTACTGCATCATGCGGTTGTTCGAAATATTGAGAAACAGCTTTTGATCCATCGATCATGATTTCCATCTGTTTATCATCATTGATGCCAAAATCTAACAGTTCTATCTTCCTCTGGATTTCGATGACCCGGTCATTTCTGGGATCCAGCGTATTATCATCTTTAGTGAGCGCGCCGTTTAACAACGCCTTACCAGTACTGACAATGTCTTTGGCAAAAAATGGCTCTGCACTATCCGAGTTCACCAAAGAAAAGATCAACGTGTGCGGATTATGCTGCCGATCTACAATGACACGATTTTTCATGGCCAAACGGCGATTTTCATAATCGTACATTTCACGTGAATATCGTATTCCGCCATGAAAATATCCGGAATCATCGTTTGTATGAAATTTCCGCATATATTTAGGATAGTCAAAAATTCCAGACGCAAGATTATCTTTCCAACCACCATCAACACAATCATAACCATCGATTTTCATACTGCGAAACAAAGGTAATGCGGCTGTTGATGCGCGAATGGCAGCTGCAACCGACGCTTTGGGTGTAGTCTCATATGAATAGATTTTTTTTACTGTAGTAGGCTGAGGCTTGGAATTGATTAATTGACCAGCAACCACATAAAGATCTTTGTAGCCTGCTCTTTTAAGGTCTTGAAACGTTATTTTTTCAGGATCACTCCGTCCAGTTACATCTTGTAATAATTGCAGGACATGGGTGTAAATTAAATCACCCTTATAGGCATAATGTTTTTTCTCCCATAAAACACGCTTTCCCACTTCCCATGGTGTGCCAGGATCTTTAAGTTTTTTAAAATCAATTGAAGAAAGCCGTTCCAGCATTTGCTGAGGTGTCAGTTTCAAACAAACGGCCAAGGCAGCGACAGCGCCGATAGATGTCCCGGCAGCGCGCCTGATGTTATCAAAATTAAAACCAGGAATCTGGGCCATCCGCCACAATGCTCCAGCATATGCGAGACCCGCTGCTCCCCCGCCTCCAAACACCAGATTTTGAACTTCTTCCGGTAATAATTTGACAAGCTTATCAACATCATCGGCTATATTAACATGTTCGTTTAAATCATCTGTGCTTGATTTGACATATTCATCCAGCCTGAAGCTATCAGATGAATTATCTGGATATGGTCTGCCGGCAAACATAGAATTTCCAAGTTAATGAGAAGTAAAGCCGCCAATATTGCCTTGTCACACATTAAAAAACAACAAGCAGATGGAGAGAGTAAATACTACGCTAATAAGTCCTCAATATGCTCGCCAAGTGTAGCGGAGCTCATCACTTCCAACATGGATGCTGCAACAGAAAATTTCTTACCGCCTCAATGTTCCCTAACACATGCATTTTACAATGCCTTTTCCAGATTATTGCTAAAAAGTGTTGCTTTTACCCTGGATGGTTCAAACGTGAGATTGGATCGCAACATCTTAATTTGCAGATTCAAATCTGGATTTCTATCCGGAAATTTATCCAATTCTTTTTTTGTAGCTGCCTTATTTGCCCAGGATCATACGCAAATAAAAAAGCCACCGCATTAACGGTGGCTTTTGAAGTTTTTTAAAAAACTAATAGAGGTTACTTTTCTTCACTCTCTTTGTCATCGCTGCCATTGATATGATCTTTGAACAAGTCACCAAGCGTTGTCTTCAGACCAGTTTCAGATGCTTTTTTCTTCTTACCTGCGGAAGCTGCGGTACCTGTAGCAACTTTAGCGGTCTTGGTTGCTTTCTTGACTGGCGCTTTTGTATCTTTGGCCTTTATGGAGAGCGTGACAGCGTGAATCTTTCTATCGGTGCCCATTATCTTGGCTTCAACAGTGTCACCAACATTAAGCTTGGTACGGGCATCTTCCACTTTATCAGCAGAAATCTCGGAAGCGCGCAATACGCCACGAATGCCTTCAGCCAGCTCAACAATCGCCTGTTTCTGGTCGACTTCAACCACTTTACCAGCAACAACCGTGCCTTTTTCATTTTCAATCAGGTAATTGGCTAATGGGTCTTCAGCAAGCTGCTTCAAGCCCAACGCGATACGCTCACGTTCAACATCAATTGCGAGAATAACAGCTTCGAGCTCATCGCCTTTCTGATACTTGCGCAACGTTTCTTGTGCATCAGCTTCGCTCCAGGCAATATCTGACAGATAAATTAACCCGTCAATGCCGCCATCCAGTTCAAGGAAGATACCAAAATCAGTGATGGACTTGATCTTGCCTTTAACGTGTTCACCTTTTTCATGATTTTCAGCAAATGCCGCCCATGGATTGGAGGTACACTGCTTGATACCCAGAGAAATACGACGACGTTCAGCATCGACATCAAGTACCATTACTTCAACTTCCTGGCCCAGATGGATGACTTTATTTGGATTGACATTTTTGTTTGTCCAATCCATTTCTGAAACGTGAACCAACCCTTCAATGCCTTCTTCAATTTCGACGAAGCAACCATAGTCAGTGATATTGGTTACACGGCCACTAATCTTGGAGCCGACCGGATAACGTTGACTGATATCTTGCCATGGATCGCCGCCCAATTGCTTGAGTCCCAATGAAACGCGAACATTGTCACGGTCAATTTTTAATACCTTAACCTTGATTTCATCACCGATATTTAAAATTTCACTTGGGTGTTTGATGCGCTTCCAGGACATGTCCGTGATATGCAACAGACCATCCACACCGCCCAAATCAATAAATGCACCGTAATCGGTGAGGTTCTTGACGATACCTTTGACTTCATCACCTTCATTAATATTTTCGAGAACAGCAGCACGCTCTACATTGCTTTCAGCTTCAAGTACGGCGCGGCGGGAAACAACGATATTATTGCGTTTGGGATCAACTTTAATAACCTTGAATTCGAATTCCTTACCTTCGAAGGCTTCAGGATCACGAATTGGTTTGACGTCTACGAGTGAGCCAGGCAGAAACGCTCTGACTTTATTGATTTCTACAGTAAATCCACCCTTGACTCGGCCAACGATAACACCGCGAATAGTTTCTTTGGATTCATAGGCACGTTCCAGGTGTGACCAGGATTCAAGACGTTTTGCACGTTCGCGAGAAAGTCTTGTGCTGCCGAAGCCATCTTCAAGAACTTCAAGTGCTACTTTAACTTCATCCCCTACCTTGATTTCCAACTTGCCATTTTCATCATAAAACTGATCGATAGATATATATGATTCGGACTTCAATCCGGCATCCACAACAACATATTTATCTTCAACGCGCTCAACTGTCGCGGAGATTATCGCTCCAGGCAACATCGGGGTATCAGTTAAACTTTTTTCAAATAATTGCGCAAAAGACTCACTCATGTTTTTAGTCACTAGAACTACCTCAAAACTACAACGGTTAATGTTAATATTCTTACTCTGCTATCCCTACACCGGCGAATTCAATCGTCATTGGGTATGAGATAGCAGGAAAGGCCTTTTTTCGTTTAATCTCGAATATGATTCGCTCGACCACCTGCTCGATGGTTAGCCTGTCGGTATCGATACGAATGGCATCTTCTGCTGGTTTGAGCGGAGCAACCGTGCGTTCTTGATCTCGCCTGTCACGCTCGCGCAGCTCTTTTATAAGGTCGCTAAGGGTAACACTAATCCCTCTTTCCTTCAACTGGTTATAGCGCCTCAGAGCGCGCTCTTCCGGGCTGGCAATAAGGAAAATTTTCAGCTCAGCATCAGGAAAAACCACTGTTCCCATGTCTCTGCCATCCGCAACCAGCCCTGGGGATTCGCGAAAAGCCCGCTGCCTGCTTAACAGCGAAGCACGAACCGCTGGCAATGCTGCAACTATCGAAGCTGCGTTACCGATTTTCTCAGTACGTATTACTTCTGTGACATTTTCACCTTCCAGAATAATTATTGGAGGTTCGCTTTCCTGGGCAATAAATTGAACATCCAGATGCTCGGCCAGTACTTCAAGCGCTTTTTCGTTATCCAGGGCGACACTATGCTTTTGTGCAGCCAGTGCAAGCACACGGTACAGGGCGCCGCTATCCAGGAATTTCCAACCTAGCCGTTTTGCAAGTATTTGACTCACAGTCCCTTTTCCGGTACCACTTGCACCATCAATGGCAATGACCGGTTCCTTCTGAAATATCATTCCTTGTTCTCTCCTTTGATATTTGCAATTCTTTCCAGACTGACCATTACTTCACCCTCACCTAGTTGAATCAAACGAACGCCTTGCGTGTTACGGCCAATGACTGATATTTCTGCAACCGGAACTCTTACCAGGGTTCCCTTGTTGCTTATCAGCATGACTTCATCTTCCTGATTAACCTGAAGCGCACCAACAACCTTGCCGTTACGTTCGCTTACCTGAATTGAAATCACACCCTGCCCGCCGCGGCCGCTCAGCCGGTATTCGTCCAGGGCAGTACGTTTGCCATAGCCATTTTCTGTTGCGGTAAGGATATCGCCTTCACGGGAAACAATCAGAGAAACGACGCGCTGGCCCTCCTGCAGCTTCACACCGCGCACACCGACAGCCTGACGTCCCATGCAGCGAACCTTTGATTCAGGGAAACGGACAACTTTACCTGCGTCTGTAAAAAGCATGATATCGTGGTTGCCATCGGTAATATCTGCCTGGACTAGGTAATCACCTTCATTCAATGCAATCGCAATAATCCCCGAAGAGCGTGGACGTGAAAAATCAACGAGTGAAACTTTCTTGATTAAGCCCATGGAAGTTGCCATCACGACATACTGATTTTCACGATATTCACGAACAGGAAGGAAGGCACTCACTTTTTCCCCTTCTGCCAGCGGTAATATGTTCACAATTGGCCGTCCGCGTGCGGCGCGGTTTGCCTGTGGCAGCTGATAAACCTTGAGCCAATAGACCTTGCCATGATTGGTAAAGCACAAAACAGTATCGTGAGTACGCGCTGCAATCAGGTACTCAACAAAATCTTCTTCTTTCATCGTTGTCGCAGACTTGCCGCGGCCGCCACGATGCTGAGCCTGATAAACACTAAGGGGTTGTGTCTTGACATAACCTTCATGCGAAAGCGTGACAACGACTTCTTCATCTGGAATAAGGTCTTCGATCAGAACCTCACCTTCCTCGGTCGCAACGATTTCCGTTCTTCTGGAATCACCGAAATCAGATTTAATTGCATCCAGGTCTTCACGGATGACTTGCATTAACCTGGCAGGATTCTGAAGAATTTCAATCAAGTACCTGATTAACTCCTGTAGTTCCTTGTGTTCACTGATGATTTTATCCTGTTCAAGTCCGGTCAGGCGGTGTAGGCGCATTTCCAGAATTGCCTGTGCTTGCTCCGGAGATAAACGGTAACCATCATCTGAGAGCCCATACAGTTCAGTAACATGGGTAATGGCGTCATGCCTGCCGGCACGCGTCAGAATCTCGATAGTCTGAGCTGCATGCCAGGTACGCTGCATCATTTGCGTCTTGGCTTCCGCCGGGTCTTTTGCCTGTTTGATCAGGGCAATCATGGCGTCAATATTCGATAAGGCAACAGCCAAACCTTCCAGGATATGGACGCGATCACGTGCCTTGCGCAAATCGAAAACGGTGCGCCGGGTCACGACTTCACGTCGATGACGAATAAAAGCTTCAATCAACTGTTTCAGGTTGAGCACTTTTGGCTGGCCATCAGCCAGTGCAACCATATTGATGCCAAAAACACTTTGCAACTGGGTGTGCACAAAGAGGTTGTTCAGAATTACCTCCGAGTTTTCACCACGACGAACTTCTATGACAACACGCATGCCTTGCTTGTCAGATTCATCACGAAGCGCGGTGATACCCTCGATTTTCTTTTCTTTCACCAACTCTGCAATACGCTCAACCAGGCGGGCCTTGTTGACCTGATAAGGCAGCTCAGTAACGATGATGCGTTCTTTACCCGCTTTCTCGTCTGCTTCAACATGTGTCCTTGCCCGTACCACAACGCGGCCCCGGCCAGTATGATAAGCTTCATAGATGCCATTTTTACCCTGAATAATCGCTCCAGTCGGAAAGTCGGGACCAGGAACATATTCCATCAACTCACTGATAGAAATCTCGGGGTTATCGATGAAAGCAAGGCAGGCATTGATAATTTCCGTGAGGTTGTGCGGCGGGATATTCGTCGCCATACCCACTGCGATACCTGAAGAACCGTTTACCAGCAAATGCGGCACACGGGTTGGCAGCACGACGGGCATCAATTCATTTTCATCGTAATTTGGGGTGAAATCGACGGTTTCTTTTTCGATATCGGCCAATAAGGCATGCGCAAACTTGGACATGCGAATTTCGGTGTAGCGCATGGCTGCTGCTGCGTCACCATCTATTGAACCGAAATTTCCCTGCCCATCCACAAGCAGATAGCGCATGGAAAATGGCTGTGCCATACGCACAATAGTGTCATACACGGCTGTATCGCCATGCGGATGGTATTTACCGATTACGTCACCGACGATACGCGCAGACTTTTTATAAGGCTTGTTCCAGTCATTTCCCAGCTCATGCATGGCAAACAACACACGCCTGTGCACGGGTTTGAGTCCATCACGGACATCGGGAAGCGCCCGACCCACAATGACACTCATTGCGTAATCGAGGTATGATTTTTTCAACTCATTTTCGACACTGACTTTTTGGACTTCTTTGGCGATTGAATTATCCATAGTAGGCTGCATTTTTAAGTGAATTTTAACCGCCGAATTATACCACGAAGACCAGGCTCTGCCAAAGAAAGTGTTGATTGATTTTTATCAGCGTCGGGCGTGAGAGGCATCCCGCAGTGCGCGCCTTAAAATCTTGCCTACTGTCGATTTTGGAAGCTCATTTACAAATTCAACATGCCTGGGAATTTTATATGGAGTCAGATGCTCCCTGGCATATTTGATCACATCCGCAATCGTGAGATTGGGATCATCTTTTACGATGAATGCCTTGGGCGCCTCACCTGAATTTTCGTCTGGCACAGCGACTACCGCAACTTGATGAACCCCTTTTAACCGGGCAATGACATCTTCAATTTCATTGGGATAGACGTTGAATCCGGAAACAAGAATCATGTCCTTCTTGCGCTCAAGAAGACGCAGGTAACCATTTTCATCGATTGTCGCGATGTCACCAGTCAGCAGCCAGCCATCCTTGGTAAATACCCGTGTTGTTTCAGCCGGATTATTCCAATAACCTTTCATCACTTGGGGCCCCTTGACCGCCAGCTCTCCAGGTTGGCCGATTGGCGCTTCATTGCCGTTATCATCAAAAATGCATACTTCAGTGGATGATACAGGCAAGCCGATGGTTCCATTAAAACTTTTTAAATTGGATGGATTGATCGTGACGCAAGGCGAAGTTTCAGTAAGCCCGTATGCCTCCAGCAATGGCGCCCGCGTAATCTCCTGCCATTTTTCCGCCACCACTCTCTGTACAGACATGCCACCGCCCAGGGCAAGATGCAGCTCGCTAAAATCCAGCTTTGTGAATTCGGAATTTTTCAATAAAGCGTTAAAAAGCGTATTCACCCCGGTAATGGAAGTAAATTTAAATTTCTTTAGTTCTTTGATCATTCCCGGAATATCGCGGGGATTGGTAATAAGGACATTCAAGCCGCCAAGCTTTGTAAAATAAAGACAGTTCGCAGTTAGCGAAAAGATGTGATAAAGAGGCAGTGCAGTGATAATGATTTCCTGTCTGTCGACCAGTAAACTCTTAAACCAGGCATCCGCCTGCTGTATATTAGCAATCAGGTTCCGGTGGGTTAATATCGCTCCCTTGGATACACCAGTCGTCCCTCCGGTATATTGCAGAAACGCCGTATCCTGATTGGAAATCTCAACTGGCGTAAAAGCAAGTTTTTTACCTTGTGCCAGTGCTTTTTTAAAGTTGATCGCGTGCGGAATATGCCAGGCAGGGATTTTTTTGTAGACATGCTTTAACGTAAAATCAACCAGAAATCCCTTTAGAGGCGCAAGCAAGTCACCCATGTTCGTGATAAATACATGCTTCAGTGTTGGGATACTCACCAGTGCCTTTTGAACCGTTGAAGCAAAATTTGCAACCGCGACAATTGCGACTGCGCCACTGTCATTCATCTGGTGAATCAATTCGTCGACCGTATAGAGTGGATTCACATTCACGACTATCAGACCGGCACGCAGAGCGCCGAACATGGCTATCGGATATTGCAGTGAATTGGGAAGCATGATCGCCAGGCGATCGCCTTTCTTTAATTTCAGTTCCTGTTGCAAAAATGCGGCGAATTTGCGGGTATCCTCTTCCAGTTCTCGATAGGAAAGGGTTTTGCCTAAATTATAAAAAGCGGGACGGTTCTGATGTTCCTTGCAGCTTATTTCCAATATTTCGACAATCGACCGGTATGCATCAGCGTTGATCTCTGCAGGGACCCCTGGGGCATAGCTTTTCAACCAGACTTTTTCCACGCTATATTCCTTGCGATATATTAATACATAAGCCTGATCCTGAGTTTACAACAACTGGGATCAGACATTTATTTTTTTATATTCATCTGCAATAACAAATTGGAAAAATCAAAATCATTCTCATTCGGGACGGCCGGATTTGAACCGGCGACCACTTGCGCCCCATGCAAGTGCGCTACCAGGCTGCGCCACGCCCCGATTGTAATACAGCAAGACTATACGGATATAAATACAAAACATACAGGTCCACGCAAGGGCGCCAACCTGCTTTTCCAGGAACGCATTCCTTATTGATGTGTTGCCTTCATTTCCGCTTGCAGATTTTGCAAAACAGTTTCAAGTTCTGCAATAACTTTTTTTACCATCGCATTAACTTTTACTGATTGACTTATCGATTCAGGCGTGTTTGACAGCTGTGAGCGGGCACCTTCAATCGTAAATCCATCCTCATATAGCAGTTTGCGTATTTGACGTACAAGCAGGATATCTTGGTTCTGATAATATCGGCGATTACCTCGGCGTTTTACCGGCCGCAGCTGTGGAAATTCCTGCTCCCAATATCGCAGAACATAAGCCTTCACAGCGCAGAGATGACTAACTTCGCTAATGGTAAAGTACAACTTATCCGGAATCGCAGGCAAATCTTGCTCTGTTTTTTGCTTGCGCTTCACTTCCCTTCTCCTGCGTGCTCTTTGACTTCCTTGCCTATGTGTTTTTCCACACGCGCCTTGAGTTTCTGGCCGCAGTGGAAAGTAACAACACGGCGCGCAGTAACAGGAACTTCCTCTCCTGTTCTTGGGTTGCGTCCAGGACGCTCTTTTTTGTCATGCAATGTGAAATTACCAAAACCGGATATTTTCACTTGCTGCCCTTTGATCAGAGCATCGCTGATATATTGAAAAAATAATTCAACTATTTCCTTGGCTTCACGGTTAGTCAAACCAATTTCTTCATCTAGGTGCTTCGCAAGATCCGCTTTAGTTAGCGTCATATCATCTCCTTAGTTCGGCTCCTAACTTTCCTTTCAACGTGGTGATAACGCGTTCCATTAACGCAGCTACTTCATCGTCTACTAAGGTACGCGTTGGATGTTGCAAGGTTAAAGCCAACGCGATACTTTTAAGACCAGGCGCGATTCCCTTCCCCTGATAGACGTCAAATATAAAAACGTCTTTTAACCAATCACCTGCAATCACTTTTATTGTATCCTGAATCTCTCTCGCTGGTATAGCCTGATTTACCAGAATTGCTATATCACGTCGGATTTCAGGAAACTTTGATATTTCATTGAACCGGTGCAGCCCATCTGAATAAAGCTGATGCAAATCGATGTCAAACACGAAAACCTTGGCAGAGATATCCAGTTCTTGCAGGACCATTGGGTGCAATGCCCCCAAAACCCCCAATTTTTGCTTATCCGCGTAGATCCCAGCTGTTTGACCCGGATGCAGTGCCGGGTGGGTTTCCGGCTCAAACATCAGCTTTTTGTCGATAATAAAGGATCTAAGGATTTTCTCGGCATCACCCTTGATGTCAAAAAAATCTGCTTCGCGCGCTGGCAATCCCCATTGCTCCTGGCACACGAGCCCTGTAATCAATCCCCCAAGTCTGGGCTTTTGTAGCAATTGCTTCTGATGCCTGGTAAAGCAGGTACCCATTTCAAACAATCGTATCCGGTGTTGTTGACGGCTTTTGTTGTAAAGAAGCGTATTTATCAGACCTGGCCAGATGCTGGTCCGCATGACTGTCATATCCGCAGTAATGGGATTGACGAGCTCGCAGGGTTCCTCTTGAGGATCAATGAGCTTTTGCAGTTTTTTATCGATGAAACTGTAAGAAATAATCTCATGGTAACTCAAATCACTCAGTAATTGGCGCAGTGGCTGCAAATCCCTGGCACCCTGACTGGCATGAGCAACCTGCAACCCGCCTTTTAGCTGGTGGGTCGGGATTTTGTCATAGCCATACAAGCGTGCGATTTCTTCGATCAAATCCTCAGGCAATGCCAGATCAAAACGATATGGCGGCGGAATGACTACCCAGCGCTGATTATCCCGCTTGTAAGTAAATTTCAGCGCCTTGAAAATTGCCTCAATTTCACCATCCGGAATGGAAACTCCCAATACCTGTGCGATTTTTCCTGATGTAATCGTAATGACTTTTTCTTTCGGCAGAGATGACTCATTGACAACTTCAACGACCGGTCCCGGTTCACCGCCTGATATTTCAAGTATGAGCTGCGTCGCTCTTTCCATTGCGGCACGCTGAATCGTGGGATCGACACCTCGTTCAAAGCGGTACGCAGATTCAGAATTCAGGCCATAATACTGACGCTGCCTCGCAACAACGGTCGGGCTAAAAAATGCGCTCTCCAGGAAAATGTCCTTGGTCAACAGTGTCACACTGGAATCCATGCCACCCATCACACCAGCAATCGCGAGTGGTTTTTCGTGATCCGCAATGACCAGTGTTTCAGAGTCCAGTTTCTTTTCGCTGCCGTCAAGCAGGGTGATTTTTTCTCCCGATAGCGACTGCCTGACTACAATTTCAGATCCGATTGTATTGAGATCAAACGCATGCATAGGCTGGCCAAGTTCCAGCATAACGTAATTCGTGACATCCACAATCGGGCTAATCGAACGAATGCCGCTGCGCCGCAACCGTTCTCTCATCCAGACAGGCGTGCTTGCGTCAGCCTTCACATTACGGACGACACGGCCAACATAGCGTGGACAACCAGCATTGGACTGTACTGATACGGTATGAATGACATTGAAAACCGATTCCACTTCAGGAACCACACCTTCTTGCAGCAGGGATGAGGTAGTCAATGCTGCGATTTCGCGAGCGATGCCCTTGATGCTAAGGCAATCACCGCGGTTTGGAGTTATTGAAATATCAATAACATAATCATCAAGACTCATGTAAGACTTGAAGTCCTGACCTAGAGGCGCATCTGCTGGCAGTTCCAGCAGACCAGTGCTTTCCTCGGCCAAACCAAGCTCTCTTGCCGAACATAGCATTCCCTGGGATGCCACACCGCGAATCGTCACCGGCGTAATTACAGTTTTACCAGGTAAAATGGCATTGATCATTGCAACCGGAACCTTGAGGCCCGCCCTGACGTTTTCCGCACCGCATACAATTTTCAATAAGCCCGACAACCCAACGTTGACATCACAAACATGCAGACGGTCGGAATCCGGGTGTTTTTCAACCTTGATAACCTGGCCTATCATGACCCCGGAAAAATCTTCCGCAACCGGCGACACATCCTCAACCTCGAGTCCTGCCATCGTCAGCATGCTGCATAATTTATCCCGGCTCAAATTCGGGTTAACCCATTCCCGCAACCATGATTCACTGCATTTCATAAAGTAAATTCTCTCAGTACCTAACCAATCCTGCTGAAAACATTAAACACACAAGCGCTGCATCACACTTCATCCAGGTTTCACGGCACATAATAATTGCAAATTGCAATTTGCAAACGGCAATCCACATGACAAATTCAGCTTGGCGCTGCGTAAACCTGTATTAAAACTGCTTCAGCAAACGTAAATCATTTTCAAATAAAGATCGCAAATCTGTCATGCCATATTTCAATAGAGTCAATCGATCCAGGCCAACGCCAAACGCAAAACCGCGATATTTCTCACTATCGATGCTGACTCCGTTTAAAACATTTGGATGGACCATACCGCAGCCTAGCACTTCCAGCCATCCGGAATTCTTGCAAATACGGCAGCCTTTACCGCCACAATTGAGACATCCGATATCCACCTCAGCAGACGGCTCAGTAAATGGGAAATATGACGGGCGAAACCGGATAGGCGCGTCAGTGGAAAAGAATTCATGCAAGAACTGATTTAAAAGCCCTTTCAGGTCTGCAAATGTAATATGCTCATCCACCATCAGACATTCCATCTGATGAAACATGGGCGTGTGCGTTAAATCAAAATCTCGCCGGTAAACCCTGCCCATTGCCACCATTCTTAGCGGCGGCGCCATTTTCTTCATTGCATGAATCTGAACAGGCGACATCTGACTGCGCAGCACCAGCCCATCGCTAAAATAAAATGTATCCTGCATGGCGCGGGCTGGATGCAGAGGCGGGACATTGAGTGCCGTAAAATTGTAGTAGTCTTCTTCAATTTCAGGCCCTTCCATGAAAACAAAACCCATTTGGCTAAAGATTCTGCGCAAGTCATCAAATGTTTTTGTCACCGGATGAATGCTGCCTAAACCTGCGGATCGACCAGGCAAAGTCACATCGATTGCTTCGGATGCCAATTGCTGTTCCACTTGAGCTTTCTGAAGATCTGCAATTCGCTTATCTATGAGTGCCTGGACGGCTTCTTTTGCTGCATTGATTTTTTGGCCTGCGGCAGGACGCTCTTCGGGAGGAAGCTGCCCAAGGGTCTTGAGATATTCAGTTAATTGGCCTTTTTTACCAAGATATTGAACGCGATAATTATCCAGCGATTTCAAATCAGTTGCTGACTGTATCGCTGTTTCCGCGTGTCGTAAGATTTCGTCTAAAGCTTGCATGCACAGATACATTCCATTTTAAAAAACGCAAAGGTGGCACGACGCATAACTTTGCATCGTACCACCCGTCTTGTCGGTGAAAATGGACGAACCATCCAATCCACTCTGGAAGTTCTGATGATCATTCAACAGAACCTATATCTTACAGTCAATCGTTACGCAGCCAACCCTGCTTTTGCCTGTTCAACCAAAGCAGCAAATGCAGCTTTGTCATGTACAGCAATATCAGCAAGAACTTTGCGATCGATTTCGATTGAGGCTTTTTTCAAGCCATTCATGAATGCACTATAACTCATGCCATGTGCACGCGCACCAGCATTAACACGAGCAATCCAGAGAGCACGAAATTCACGTTTTCTTTGACGGCGGTCACGGAATGCATATTGAGCCGCCTTGATAACAGCTTGTTTAGCGGTGCGGAACACACGACTGCGCGCACCATAATAACCTTTTGCTTTAGCAAGAATTTTTTTATGCTTGGCTCTTGCTGTTACACCACGTTTGACTCTTGACATAAACTATCCTCTTTTTGAATCGTTATGCACTAAAAGTGCGATTATTGGCCAGGCACCACATATAAATAAACAGGGCGACAGGCGGGATTTTATCGGATCGACAGATCCTTAATGATTAAGCATAAGGCAATAACTGCTCAACCCTGCCCAAATCTTCGTCACGCACCATAAAGCCGGAGCGAGCATGACGCTTCATCTGCATGGTCTTGCAAGTCATCTGGTGGCGCCGTTTGGCTGAATAACACTTAAAACCACCTTTTCCTGCCGCGCGAAATCGTTTCGCAGCGCCACGATTTGACTTCAACTTAACCGTTTTTTTACCTTTGTAAGCTCTTGGCATTTCTAACTCCACCATAACTACGAATAATTAACACTCTTGCAGCGATATACATAAGAAAAAACCCGGTCGCCTGCAGCCGAGCCTTTAATTCCAGGAAATCATCATGCGACTTCCTGTTAATACTGACGTCATGCTATTTTTTCTTGGGTCCCAGTACCATAACAATCTGGCGACCTTCGAACTTGGGATGCTGTTCAACAATCCCGTAGTCCAATAAATCTTTTAGCATTCGCTCCAGCAGCTGCATTCCCAATTCAGGGTGTGACATTTCGCGGCCACGGAAGCGCACGGTCACTTTTGCCTTATCGCCATTTTCCAGAAACTTCATGATATTTCGAAGCTTGACTTGATAGTCAGCTTCTTCCGTTGCTGGACGCAGCTTGATTTCTTTAATCTGGATTTGCTTCTGTTTCTTTTTGGCAGCCGCTTTACGCTTGCTCATTTGAAACTTATATTTGCCATAGTCCATGATACGACAAACAGGGGGCTTCGCTTCTGGCGAAACCTCAACTAAATCTAGCCCAGCCTCTTCACTTATTCTTTTTGCATCGTGGATTGATACAACACCAAGCTGTTGGCCTTCAGCATCTATTAAACGAACCTCGTGAGATCTGATCTCATCATTAACGCGAGGCTTTTTATCTGTAGTAATTCGACACCCTCCTATTCAGTTCTACCACGGCGTGCTATCTCTGACTTTATTAACTCAACATATTTTTCTATTGCCATGCTACCCAGATCCGTGCCGTCCAGCGTTCTTACAGAAACAGTGCCAGATTCCACTTCACGATCTCCGACAACTAGCAGATATGGAACATGTTCAAGAGTATGCTCGCGGATTTTAAAGCCGATCTTCTCATTTCTCAAGTCCGATTTTGCCCTAACCCCATGTTTTTTCAAATCTTGAGTGACTTTTGCAACAAAATCAGCCTGTTTATCAGTAATATTCATGACAACAGCTTGAATTGGAGCAAGCCAGACAGGTAGTTTACCAGCATAATGCTCCAGGAGGATACCCATAAAACGCTCAACCGAACCAAGTATGGCCCGATGCAGCATGACAGGTATTTTTTTAGAGCCGTCTTCCGCAATATATGAGGCTTCCAGTCTGTTTGGCATGGCATAATCAAGCTGCAAGGTAGCACATTGCCACATGCGCCCAATACAATCTTTCAGATGAAACTCGATCTTGGGGCCATAAAATGCTCCCTCGCCCGGCTTCACTTCAAAAGAAAGCCCAAGACTGGTTAATGCCTTGGCAAGTGCGCCTTCGGCATGATCCCATAATTCATCCGAACCCAGGCGTTTTTCAGGACGTGTCGCGAGCTTGAATATGATGTCATTGAATCCAAAGTCTCGATACGCCTCTATAACTGATTGAATAAATTGAGAAGCTTGTTCCTGAATTTGTTCTTCGGTACAAAAGATATGACCGTCATCCTGCGTCAGCTGCCGAACCCGCATTAATCCATGCATAGCACCGGTCATTTCATTTCTATGCACACAGCCAAATTCAGCGAGCTTTAATGGCAAGTCACGATAGCTCTTCAGCCCCTGCTTATAAATCTGTACGTGACATGGGCAGCTCATCGGTTTGACGGCAAATGTGCGGTCATCTGTTTCAACGGTAAACATTTCCTCGCCAAAGTTGGCCCAATGACCCGATTTCTTCCACAACTCAATATCAACAACTTGTGGAGTGACAACTTCTTCATAACCCTGCTCTGCAATCTTGCTGGAGATATACTCCTTAATCGCTTTATAAATTGCCCAGCCATTGGGATGCCAGAAAATCATGCCTGGCGCCTCTTCCTGTATATGGAACAAGTCCATGGTCTTGGCCAGCTTTCGATGATCTCTCTTTTCTGCTTCCTCCAGATTTTTCAGGTATTCATCAAGTGATTTCTTGTCCTTCCATGCGGTACCATACACTCGCTGCAGCATTTCATTGCTGGAATCGCCACGCCAGTAAGCACCAGATACCTTGGTAAGCCTGAAGGCTTTCAGCATCCCGGTGTGTGGAACATGCGGACCACGGCACAAATCGGCAAAATCATCCTGTTGATAGATAGTCAATATTTCGTCTTCTGGAATATCCTGAATAATCCTGACCTTGTATTCTTCTCCCAGGTCTTTAAAAAATTTGATAGCTTCATCCCGGCTCACAACTCTTCTCGATACCGGAAAATTCTTTTGCGCCAGTTCATGCATTTTCGCTTCAATCTGCGCCAAATCATCCACCGAGAATGGCCTTCCAAATGCGAAATCATAATAAAATCCATTTTCGATAACCGGACCGATGGTGACTTGAGCAGTCGGGAATAATGACTTTACTGCATGGGCAAGCAAGTGCGCCGTCGAATGACGGATGATTTCCAGCCCTTCCGGGTCTTTGTCGGTAATAATACGGACTTCGGCATCCTTATCAATGACATGAAAGGTGTCGACTAATTTGCCATCGACTTTTCCGGCAATTGCTGCTTTCGCCAATCCACTGCCAATACTCGCGGCGACTTGAGCAACAGTAACAGGCGCATCAAATTTTTTTTGGGTTCCATCCGGTAGTGTGATCACAGGCATAGGTCCACTGCTTCATGATTTAATTAAACAGGAAAATACATTTATACAAAATAAAATCCCTCGCTGCAAAGGCTAGCAAGGGATTATTTTCAATTTGGTAGGCACGAGTGGGATCGAACCACCGACCACCACCATGTCAAGGTGATGCTCTACCACTGAGCTACGTGCCTATCGCCAGTAAATTCGGGTGGTAAAGATACAACGTAGCGCTGTAATTATCAAGGTTAAGATGATGAAAGTCTGAAAAATAATCTTGCAGACGTTAGATGTCCGGTTTTAGAGGCGGCGCTCCATATGCGCGGAGCGTGCACATAGTCATACCGGTTCACCTGAAACAATCAAATCAGACTCCCAACCCGCCTTCCGGGCTTCAGCCAGATAGGAGGATTCAAAAAACGACAGTAACGCTTGCGCAGGGTCGCTCGACAAGCGGATATCATCATAGTCAATGATGAATTCACGCAATGTGTTATCCCAGCGTGCCTGATCCGGCTTGATTTTTACCTGATCTATCCCTGTGGGTTCCGGATAGATGAATGAAAAATATGCTGGACGTGGATATTGCTCGTTGCCACTCCACCAGCCTGCCTCCACCTGTGCGTCATCCATGGCATTGCGTCGTATGTAACCTGAATTAATCCCTTCTGTTGCCAGATGCAAGCCTTTATATCTGGCATCACGCAAATCAAATGTTCCCCACATCAAGCCTATCGCGGGCGTAATACCATAAAAACGCGAATGATACCGCTGCATAACCGAGTATGAACTTATCAGGATACGCCACCACGCATTGGCAAGATCAGGCCGGTATTCGCGCGTTT
This sequence comes from Gammaproteobacteria bacterium, assembly GCA_021324305.1. Classification (GTDB taxonomy): domain Bacteria; phylum Pseudomonadota; class Gammaproteobacteria; order DSM-16500; family DSM-16500; genus Aquicella. Next base: position 40,126 of record JAJPJI010000037.1, read on the forward strand.
CCGTATCCTTGTCAAATTCGACTGGATCAGGAACTTCCTGTGGAACCATATTAATGGTGATATCAATCCCGAGATTGTGCAAGGCGGCGAATAATGAATGTGTAAGATGCGCAACCGACATTGATCCCAGGGCAAAATATTCCATGCTTTCCCAGCTTGTATTACATATGACCTGATGAGTGATGAAATCAACATCGATGGAGAACACACCCTGATGATATGGAACAGGCCCGGTGGTTATTCCTCGACTGGTGATCCAAAGCGCAACATTGGACCAATGCGGTTCAAATGGCGTAGTCAGCTTAACCTTTCCAAGGACTTGCACAAACCTGTGCAATAAATGCTGCGTGGATTTGAATTCAGCATAAGGTAAAGCTGGCCAGGGATCATACTGCGCTGAAATCATGTCATGCATGGTCTCGTCCTTTTTGAGATTGCACTAACTCTATTCTGGCATCAAATGCCGTCAAAAGATATAACAGGAATATTTAGTTCATGACAGTTTGTTTGTTGTTCTGTACCATGCGGACTGTGAAACATGCAAGGAATATTGCGGTCGATTCGCACAATTTCATCAAGCATCATTCTATTAAAAATAAGGAGATACAATGCGATTTTCTAAATGGCTTTTACCTGCGGCAATGCTGCTTGCCACCTCAATCAATAGTTACGCAGAGAATAATAATAATGTAACAACCGCCATTGATAATGGCTTGCGTTATCTGGAAAGTGTACAGATGGAATATGGCGAGTTTCCAACTACCTTCACGCCCAACATCCCTGAACCGCAGCGTTCATTACAATCCAGTTTTGACAGCAACCTCTTTACCACCGCCATGCTGGCAGATGCCTTGCACTCCATCTCCGACCCAAGAGTCGAGCGCATGCAAAAGAAAACCGTCGCATTTCTGCAATCACAACTGGTCAACCAGAATGGATTATGGTCCTATTTTACGACACACAATCCCAGACCGCTCTATCCCAATACGATTTACGATCTCGATGACACCGCCTTTGCATCCATCGTATTGCAACAAAACAATATATCGTTTCCTGATAATCGCACAGCAATCAAGGCGAACAAAAATGCAGCTGGCATATATTTGACATTCATTCGGCTTCCCAATGAACGCAATAGCGTAGATTGCGGGGTCAATGCCAATGTTTTATCCTATCTGCATGAAAATGATGCGCAAGTCTGCGGCTATATCAATGAACAGGTTGCGCAAGGAAACAATTGTGCTGTGTACTATACACTTCCGGACGCCTATTATCTCATTACTCGCGCCTATGCCAGCGGCATTAGCTGCCTGAAACCCTCGATTCCGTTGATCACAAACTATGTCATTGCACAATTTGATAAGCAAAACGGCAGTGTTGACAACTCACCCTTTAAAACTGCCATCGCGCTTAACACCTTGATTTCATCAGCCTATCATGGCCCTGAAATCCAGAAAGCCAAACAATACCTCTTGAATACACAGTCCCCCTACAACGGCTCCTGGCCAGCGGATGATTTTTGGCTTTGGGCCGGGACAGATGACAATGGCAATCCCGTACTGATGGGAAGGTCCAGCTCCAGCGCCCTGACCACCGCGATTGTATTGAAAGCACTCAATGCATTGCAGGCATGATCTCAATAAGCAACACAGCTGGGCGTCAGTCCAGCTGTTGTGATGCTATCTTACCTGCCCAAGGAACCCTCTCTTAGCTGATGGATCAAATCACGGATTTCTGCTGCTTTTTCGAATTCCAGATTATGCGCGTGCTCATACATCTGATTTTCCAGTTTGCTTATTTTGACTGACAATGCTTCAGGGGACAAAGCGAGATATTCCGATCGCTTGTCCGTAACCCTTGATTTCGGGAACAGGCGGCCACGCACACTATTATCTGCATACGCACCTTCCATGACATCGTGTACAGCCTTGAGAATACTGCGTGGTGTAATACCGTGTGCTTCGTTGTAAGCCTTTTGTTTCGCTCGACGGCGCTGTGTCTCCCGGATGGCACGCTCCATTGATCCCGTTATCCTGTCAGCATAAAGAATTGCCTTGCCATTAAAATGACGCGCGACTCTACCTATCGTCTGGATCAGCGATGATTCCGAGCGTAAAAATCCTTCCTTGTCCGCATCCAATATTCCCACCAGAGAAACCTCAGGCAAATCAAGTCCTTCGCGTAACAAATTAATTCCCACCAGTACATCAAACGCACCAAGACGCAAGTCACGAATGATTTCCACGCGCTCAACGGTACCCACATCGGAATGCAGATAACGAACCCTGACATTATGCTCATTCAGATATTCAGTCAGATCTTCCGCCATTCGCTTGGTCAGTGTCGTGACAAGGACTCGCTCACCAGCCTCGACCCGCTTGTTTATCTCGGAGAGCAAATCATCCACCTGTGTGGTGGCAGGACGAACTTCAATTTCGGGATCCAGCAGTCCGGTTGGCCGCACGACCTGCTCGGCTATCACATCCGAATGTTCAAGCTCATACTGACCCGGCGTCGCTGAGACATATATGCATTGCGGAGCCCTCGCCGTGAATTCATCAAAACGCAAGGGCCTGTTATCCAGCGCAGATGGCAGACGGAATCCATATTCAACCAGTGTCTCCTTGCGAGACCGGTCACCGCGGTACATTCCATTCAATTGAGGTATGGTCACATGCGACTCGTCTATTATGAGCAGGGCACTTGAAGGAAGGTAATCAAATAATGTCGGTGGCGGTTCACCCGGCGCGCGGCCAGATAAGTATCGGGAATAATTCTCTATGCCCTGGCAATAACCCAACTCCTTCATGAGTTCCAGATCATAAGTAGTCCGTTGCTCTAAGCGCTGTGCTTCGACTAGCTTGTTAAGCTTGTACAATTCCTCGAGGCGAGCACGCAAATCAATCTTGATTTGATCAATTGCTTTTACAATTGTATCGCGTTGAGTGACATAATGTGTTTTCGGATAAATCGTTAAACGCGGCACCTTGCGAATGACTTCGCCAGTCAACGGATCAAAATAAGCAAGATTTTCAATCTCGTCACCGAACAATTCTATGCGGACAGCTTCGCTGTCAGATTCAGCCGGGTAGATATCGATGACATCGCCATGAACACGATAGGTAGCGCGATGCAAATCAATATCATTGCGTGTGTATTGCAGCTCAGCCAGACGTCGCAGGATGAAACGCTGATCGACCTTGTCACCACGGTCAAGATGCATGACCATGCTTAAATACATGCGAGGATCACCCAGCCCGTATATCGCTGAAACTGTAGCGACGATGATGGCATCCTGTCGTTCAAGTAAAGCCTTGGTTGCTGAAAGACGCATTTGCTCTATATGCTCATTAATTGAGGCATCTTTGGCGATGTACGTATCTGATGAAGGCACATAGGCTTCAGGCTGGTAATAATCATAATAAGAAACAAAGTACTCGACCGCATTTTGTGGAAAAAATTCTTTCATTTCGCCATATAACTGGGCAGCCAATGTCTTGTTCGGAGCCAATATCAGGGTTGGACGCTGAATGGCATGAATAACATTTGCGATCGTAAATGTTTTTCCTGAACCCGTCACACCCAGCAGGGTCTGGTGGGCCAGTCCGTTATTGATACCATCAATCAACTGACGGATTGCTTCAGGCTGATCACCAGAAGGTTTAAATGAGGAGTGTAAATCAAACTGTTGCGTCATAAGCTATAAGTCTGGCACTGCATATTTAATTAAATTATAATTCACTCTCGCACACCGGAGAACATAAGAAAAGATGGATGCCAAGATCATCCACTTTACGTTGTCTGTCAGCAATTCAGAATAATATGATTCTAAAGCTGCGGGTATGAGCCCTGCGGAGCATGATACCGCATTGATGATCAACTTTAAATTATTGGTTACTGGAGCAAGATCCAAATGACAAAAACAACGACCAAAGACCTGGCACAAGAATTATCACAGCGCGTGCAGCGTATCAAACCATCCCAAACGCTCGCTGTATCAGCAAGAGCCGAAGAACTACAAGCCCAAGGCAGGCCTGTTATCAATCTCAGCGTAGGTGAACCAGACTTTGACACACCCGAGCACATCAAGGAAGCCGCGATAAAAGCCATCCGCGATGGTCACACCAAATACACAGCCGTTGACGGCACCAAAGGATTGAAAAAAGCCATCATCGACAAATTCGCCCGCGAGAATCACTTAAACTACGGACCGGACCAGATTATTGTTTCCTGCGGCGCCAAGCACAGTATTTACAACCTTTTTTCCGCCATCCTCAATCCAGGCGATGAAGTCATCATTCCTGCACCTTATTGGGTCTCCTATCCTGACATGACCAAGCTTGCGGATGGAAATCCTGTTATCGTCAAAACCGATTTTGATCATCATTTCAAAATGACACCTGCACAACTCAATGCAGCCATCACAGATAAAACGCGTATTGTCATCATAAACAGCCCTTCCAATCCTACCGGCATGGCATATACTCCTAGCGAACTGAAAGCTCTCGCTGAAGTCATATTGCGCCACCCCGGGATTATTGTGGCTACTGATGATATCTATGAGCACAACCTGTGGAATCACACGCCATTTACCAATATTCTCAATGCCTGCCCTGAATTATACGAACGTTGTGTCGTGATAAATGGCGTATCAAAATCATATGCAATGACTGGCTGGCGCATAGGTTATGCAGCAGGACCTGCAAAAATCATTGCCGCGATGAAAAAAGCGCAGTCACAAAGCACATCAAATCCGGCCAGTGTCTCTCAGTATGCTGCGCAAGCCGCATTAGAGGGTGATCAAAGCTGCATCAAGACAATGACTCATGCATACAAAGAACGTCATGATTATATTCTGGCCGAATTCGATAAAATTCCAGGACTTAAATCCATACCGTCTGATGGCACGTTTTATACTTTCCCGTCTGTGGAATCACTGTTTAACAAGGATGCCGGCATCACTAATGATATTGAATTTGCAGAATTTATTTTGTCGAATGCCGAAGTCGCTGTCATTCCGGGATCCGCATTTGGCGCGCCAGGACATATTCGTATAAGTTATGCGACCAGCATGAAAAACCTGATAGACGCCATGGTTAGAATTAACAAGGCATTAGCTAAACTGAAAGCATAAAAAATACAAGCAGCGGCATGGTTGCTCCCGCTGCTTTACCTCATCACGCTAATTTTATAGTTTTTATTATTTCTAGTCGCTGAGGATGAACCCGCTAAATTTGATGTAAGTTATTATCCAATGTAGAGATTAAGAGAATCTTAGAAAAACTCAAAAAAAACTTGATTTGCGTAAAAAAAATAGTATAGATGAAAGATAATATCAGCGATTCCAATGCGGTTTGATTATTCCGCAACTGATGCGGACAACAGACTGCCCCAAGAGGAGAATCGGATTTTCCCTCTTTACTGGTCTCATCACTTGTTAAGGGATGAAGCTTCGCTGTGTGACATTAAAATCAAAGCAGCGCCTGTTTTCAGGACAGACTGTTTTCAATAAATATTGGATCATTGCTTGTGCAGATCATGATTCAGACTTGCACCGGCAAGTGTTGATGGACCCCCAAGATTTACAATTTGACGAGGGCGGAAGATATGCTGTTTGGATTAATGAAATTATTGTCACCCAACAAACCCACAAACAACCTTCCCAAAAAGCACCTGAAAATTCAAACATTTTACTCATCCGCCAATCCGAATTTGCTACATAAACCAGACATTGACTTACATAATGGTAAACCGCCAGCTTCTTCTTATACGCCATCTCTTGAACAGCTGGAAAAACAGAAAGAATATTTACTCCAAAAGAATGATCACAAATATGCATCAATTGACATCGTTACACTGAATGACGATTCCATTCTGGTTGGCCTCACCAAGCATTCACCGATTTTAAATGGAATTTTCATGTACCCGAATTCTGTCATCGAGATGGATGAATGGTCGTTTATCAAAAAACAGGCTGCAGATAAAAATACTGGAATTGCTATTTTTAAACCAATATACACTGTGCCCTGCCTGAGAGTTGACCAAAAATCGGATTCAAAATCTGTCAAGTATCTGGTAGATCATCGTGCGATATCGCGCGTGGAATGGTTATGGCGGTCTTCCAGTATGGATACGGACTCTTCCCTGGTAAGCAGCCTTAATAATATCCCCAGCCGATAGACTGTGGAAACGGACTGAATCCCTTGTTTTTTCGATGAAAAATTGACGCGCTGACCACTTCAAAAACGCATACAGATGCTCCAGAGTCCTAATGCTTCATTCCTGCTTGTCGACTATTAATGCAAAAAGTAGTAATGATATGAATTGTTATAAAAAATTATTGACGACCGCATCATCCGATATTAGTATTCTCGTCACTTAGCGCTACATTCCCCGGTAGCTCAGTCGGTAGAGCAAGTGGCTGTTAACCACTGGGTCGGCGGTTCGAGCCCGTCCCGGGGAGTAGATGCAAGTCTGCAACTAGTCCCTCTCTGATAATCAGGTTTTAGTCTTCGGAGTAACGTATTTTATGGATGGACTGCGTAAAGCACTCGTACAGGAAAGCCCCCTACAAATCGTAGGCACCATTAACGCATACACAGCTTTACTCGCCAAGCGCGCTGGTTTTCGCGCCATTTATCTTTCTGGCGCTGGTGTAGCCAATGCATCTTACGGATTACCTGATCTTGGAATCACCAATCTTGAGAATGTTGCAGAAGATGTAAGACGTATTACTTCTGCCTGTGATCTGCCGCTATTGGTGGATATCGATACTGGTTGGGGCTCAGCATTTAATATTGCACGTTCGATCAAGACCATGATCCGTTCCGGCGCTGCGGCTGCCCACCTGGAAGACCAAGTTCAGTCCAAACGCTGTGGTCACCGTCCCAGAAAAGAAATTGTCGACACAGATGAGATGTGCGACCGGATCAAGGCAGCTATCGATGCAAAGTACGATAAACAATTTGTCTTGATGGCACGCACAGATGCCCTGGCAATTGAAGGCTTGGAAAAATCAATTGAACGTGTTAGCCGCTATGTTGAAGCAGGCGCCGAGATGATTTTTTTTGAAGGTGTCACTGATATATCCCAGTATCATGCCGTGACCAAGGCATGCGGTGTACCTGTGCTCGCAAATATTACTGAATTTGGCGTTACACCACTATTTACCAAGAATGAACTGCATCAAGCTGGCATAAAAATGATTCTCTACCCCCTGAGCGCATTCCGAGCAATGAGTGCCGCGGCCATCAATGTATACAACACCATCCGCACCCAAGGGACACAACAGGCTGTTATTGATGAAATGCAAACTCGCGAACAACTTTATGATGTATTGGATTACTACCAATACGAAAGAAAATTAGATGATCTTTTTGCTAAAGGAAAAGTTAAATGACCGCAAAAACTGGAGGACTAGAAGGAGTTATCGTTGGTGATACAGCGATATCTACTGTTGGCAAGGAAGGCGTGGGTTTAACCTATCGTGGTTACGATATCCATGATTTGGCCGCATACTCCACATTTGAAGAGGTTGCCTATCTGCTCATCTATGGTGATCTGCCATCACAAGCACAATTGCAGGCATACCGGGAAAAGCTTGTAAAAATGCGCCGTCTGCCTAACGAGTTAAAACTGCTCCTGGAAACAATACCAGGCTCCGTGCACCCAATGGATGTCTTGCGTACCAGCATATCCATGCTTGGCACGCTGGAATCTGAAACAGCCCAATACACTTCTCACCAAATTGCAGACCGGTTGATTGCCTGCACGCCAAGCATCTTGCTCTACTGGTATCAGTTTCATCGTAACAATGTACGTATCGAAACCTGGAATAGCGAAGAACAAACTATTGCCGGATATTTCCTGCATTTATTACATGGCAAAAAACCTGACGATGATCAGCGGCGTGCTGTCGATGTATCACTGATTCTTTACGCTGAACATGAATTTAATGCCTCAACATTTGCTGCAAGAGTGACAACATCCACCGAATCTGATTTCTATTCTGCTGTTGTATCCGCCATTGGCACCTTGCGCGGGCCCTTGCATGGCGGCGCCAATGAAGAAGCCATGCGGCTCGTCAGCATGTTTAAAACACCGGATCAAGCAGAAGCAGCTATCAGAGACATGCTCGCCAAGAAAGTTAAAATCATGGGCTTTGGGCACCGTGTTTACAAGATTTCCGATCCACGCTCAGATATCATCAAGCGCTGGTCGGAAAAACTATCCGCAACCGCACGCGACGGATATTTATATGCAGTTTCCGAACGCATTGAAAAAATAATGTGGGATGAGAAAAAATTATTCCCCAATCTCGATTTTTACAGTGCGACCGCTTACCACTTCTGTGGAATTCCGACACCGCTATTTACACCAATATTTGTCATGTCGCGTTTAAGTGGTTGGAGTGCGCATATTTTCGAACAACGGGCAAATAACCGTTTGATCAGACCGGAAGCTAAATATATCGGACCAGAACCTCGTCCATTTACACCTATACAAGAAAGAGGCTAAATAATGGCTTTACATACAGTTGATGAAAATATTCGACCCGCACCCGATACTGAATTGGTAACAATTGCAGACTATGTCACCCGCAATAATGTGGGCAGCGACCTTGCCTTTACCACAGCCCGCTATTGTCTCATGGATGCATTAGGCTGTGCCATTCTGGCGTTACAGTATCCTGCCTGCACGAAACTTCTTGGACCGATTATTCCCGGAACAACGGTACCCATCGGTGCTCGTGTACCTGGCACTAGCTACATGCTGGATCCCATTCTTGCGGCTTTCAATATTGGAACACTGGTACGCTGGCTGGATTTCAATGATACCTGGCTTGCAGCCGAATGGGGTCACCCGTCAGATAATCTGGGCGCAATTCTGGCACTCGCGGATTATCTAAGCCGCAAGAGAATTGCCCAAGGTGAAAAGCCTTTGGTTGTCAAGGATGTACTTGCAGCCATGATTAAAGCGCATGAAATTCAAGGTGTGCTTGCACTTGAAAACGGCTTTAATCGTTTAGGGTTTGATCACGTTATTCTTGTCAAGATTGCTTCCACTGCGGTTGCAGCCTACATGTTAGGCGCTACACGCGATCAGGTTGTCAATGCCTTGTCACAAGCCTGGCTGGATGGCGCAGCATTAAGAACATACAGACATGCGCCAAATACTGGATCCCGCAAATCCTGGGCAGCCGGCGATGCTACCAGCCGTGCCACACGTCTTGCATGGATGACCATGCAGGGTGAAATGGGTTATCCAAGCGCACTTACCGCAAAAAAATGGGGCTTTTATGACTCTGTCACTCAAGGCAAGCCGCTCAGGATCGCCAGACCTTTTGGCACCTATGTGATGGAAAATGTATTATTCAAAATTTCATTTCCTGCTGAATTTCATGCACAGACAGCAGTAGAATGTGCGATTATCCTACACCCCAAGATTAAAGACAGACTTGGACAAATCGAAAAAATTGTTCTCACGACACAGGAATCAGCCGTACGCATCATCAGTAAATCCGGCCCCCTGCACAACCCAGCAGATCGTGATCATTGTCTTCAATATATGGTTGCTGTTGCGCTCTTGCACGGCGATCTTAAAGCTGACTATTACGAAAATGAATTTGCCAGCGATGCACGTATAGATAAATTACGCGAGTTGATGCATGTAGAAGAAGATAAACAATTTTCCAAGGATTATCTCGATCCGGAAAAGCGTTCGATTGCAAATTCAATTCAGGTATTCTTCAAGGACGGCACCAATACAGATAAAATCGTCGTTGAGTATCCAGTCGGACACCGTCGTCGCCGCGAAGAAGGAATTCCACTGATGTATAAAAAGTTCGAGGAAAATGCATCAACGCTCTATTCTTCAGACAAGGTACAGAAGCTGTTATCACTGTTTGAAGACAAGGATGCGCTAGAAGCCATGCCTGTCAATTCATTTATGGATATGTTTGCAGTTTAGCAGCGCCAGACTTGATGAATGTCAGTTACTTCGATCTCAAATTCAAGTAACCATTCACACTGCTTCGATAGAAACCCCTCTTCTCCACATTTTTGTGGAGAAGAGGGACCTTGCCAGTTATTGTTTAAGTGAATCCGTCAAGCCTGATCCTTTATTTTCGGAAATACTCACAAAAGTATTTGTCAATTTGAGTCCAGGAATTGGATCACAGGCTATAAAATCTACGAAATACCGTGCAAAGTCGCTTAACTCTATCCAGAAAACACCAAATGATTTTTCTTCCTTGATGAAATCCACACTACGTTGCTTGTCCCAGAGATATGCTCTGCCAATCTCGCCCCAAGGATTTCTTAATCGTAAAAAATAATATGTCTTGCTATTAATGACCGTTTCTTTCACATCCAAGAGTGAATAGGCATGATTATTTCGGAGACCAGGCACGTCAAAATTGAACTTCTCAACCGTTGATGCCGTCATGCAATGATGTGACGCCAGCAATTCCTTAATCTGTTTATACAGTGAAAGGTGCTGGGCAGTATACAGACCTTCTTCCGCAACACCGGCGTAATGATATACACACTGTCCTTCAAGAGTCACTTCCGGATTGATAATATACATTCTCAAGAGACTGATTAATTCTACCGGCGTCTGTACTTCTGTTGTTCGCAGCTTTTCAAGAAATTCCGGCAACTCGGATGCCTGATAATGAGTAACCCTCCCTTGTAAACTATCCATTTTCTCGATTAGCCGCATCAGTTCACTATACTTTTCTGGCAGTGCTTTTTTCAGGCGCAGAAGGAATTCACCCCATAACAAATAATTTTCTTGTGTTTTAAAGCAGTTCTTGACATTGCCTTCATTGAATTGCTTTTCAAATATTTTACGTTGGTTTTCAAGTTCTTCAGCTTTCAATCCCATGGATAATAGTGATGCCCACATTAATGCGCCAGCGCAGGCTGAAGCATTCCATGGATGTATGCTTTCCACCAGATTGGAGTTAATTGTATATTTCTTCGCATCCTGACCGGTTAGTATCTTGAATGCGAGCTCACTTCTTCCACCACTGCCATACATGACACGAAATGATGGGTGGGTGAAACCCAATTTGCCATCCACCTCACGATAAGCATAACCCGCATACACTTTTTCCAACATGTGTATCCAGGGTGTATGTGCTACTGTGTTGTCGTTGCCTTCACAAAAATACTTGTTGGAAACAATCAGGAATTCCGGCTTTTGCTTTTCTGGATGATTCAAACGAACAATGGTGTACTTGCCCTGCTGCACCATACTGTTCATGAAAAAATCCACGCCATTATCTGTTGCCAGAATCGATCCGATTGCAGACAACAAGAAGCAATCACCCAGGACGGTTTGCTTGATTTCCCTGATATCAACGGCCTGGCCGTTGGGAAAAAGATCTTCGGTATTATCGCGGTAATATTCAACCTTATCAGTCTTGATATCCTCTGCGAAAGCGTATCCTCTCTTTACAACCTCTACACCGCGCCCGGATTCAGGCAAGTTACTTTTCTTTTCCGCCGGCTTGAAGGTTGCCACTTCATATGCATACGGACTTAACATCAGCATCTTGTGGAGTGCACTTGCTATCACGACAGGGCGGATCAAAACCTGCATATCCTCTTCCAGAACAGTGTTGCTTTGAACCAGGGTATGCGAATGCTGAAGCTGTAATGAAGTAATTTTGTGAGCCTTGTCCTTTTTCAAATGGAAAATGTTGATCTGTTCCGAAACATCGGCTTCCTTGCTTTGTTCATAACAACTTCGATCAAGCAGCGGAATGTTTTTTAACAATTTTACTTTTCGTTTCACAATACCAAGTATCGCAGGCTCTGCCCAGATCAGTTCAGCATTTGGCGGAACAACCAGTTTACCTTTTGTATGAAGAGATTGTGTCTTTGGAGATGAATCCGATGAGAACTTGCTAAACATTTACCTTAATCCCCGTTAAATTTTCTGATTATTGCATTTTTACTTTGTCTTAATTTATAAAAATACGCAGGGATTGTATAATGTTTGATCTCACCTGGTCTACATTTTAATTAAATCAATAAAAACAAAAGGTTAGGTTCAAATTCTACCCAACCTGTATTTTTAAAAGAAAAAGAATATATAGAGTCAAACATCCGGGTTGTTGCTATTTGGATATCTTCTCAACAGCGCCACTGACTGCACCGCTGACTGATCCCGTAACACTTTGCACCGTTGATCCGAATGTTGATTTGATGTTTGCCAATGCTGGATTAACTACGCCGCCCAGCCAGACTACCGCTGGTTGAAATTGGGGAACTAACTGGGACTGCTGCCAGAATGTTTGTTTACTGACAGGTGACAGTTGCACCACAAAAATAACACCTACAACAATCAGAAAGCCGCGGACGAAGCCAAATACACCGCCTAATATCCGGTTGCCAAATCCCAAAATACCCGTGGAGAATATTAAATTCAGTATCCATTTGATGATAGAGCCAACAATCATGGTTCCAACAAACAGGGCAGCGAAACTGGCCCCATATGCCAAATAAGAAACAGGTGTAGCTGTGCTGGTACCAATCGCGCTTGAGGTCTGGCTTACGACAGACTGGACGGGAGCAGATGTTGTGAAGAAATTGGCAAGAGCCGTCGTATACATGATTGCCACTACAAACGCTGCAATCACGGTGATGAGAGAGAGTAATTCACTCACCAGACCTCTGCCAAATCCGACAATCACTGAGCCAAATACAATTACCAGGATTAAAATATCAACAATATTTAGGTTACCCATGATGAATCCCTTTTTAAACCCTGATAGTTATAGTATAGCAATGCTTATGAAAAGAAGTATGAAAAAAAATTCCAAGCAAAATGAATAGCTTATCAAACAAGTCTTGATTTAGACAGAGCAAAGAGAAACCAAAAGCCGGATTACATTCAATCCAAAATCAGGAAAATGCAACAATTTTGTCTGGCACATCAGAAAAAACCGCGTCCACTCCCCAGGAAAAAAGCTGTTTGGCTCGTGCTGGATCATTTACTGTATAACAGAGTAATAACCTGCCCATGGCTTTAATTCTGTGCGCCGCGGCTTCCGTCATGATTTCTTCATTGACATTGACAGATATGCAATGTAGAGACCTGCATATTGACTCCCAATCCGGCTCCCATTCATGCAGCAGTAGTCCCAGCAAACACTCAGGCGAATATTTCCGTAATAACCTTAATGCATTAACAGAAAAACTGGAAAACAGGAATTGATTGTTTGCTGATAGAAGATATGGCGCCAGTTGTTCGAGAACCTGTTTTACTACTCTCTCTTCATGTCCGGGCAATGCTTTGATTTCTACATTTGCAGAGAGATGCGCTTCTTGCAGAAAATCAATTACCGTACGCAGTTTGGGGATACGCTCGCCTGAAAAGCGCAAATCAAACCAGGCGCCTGCATCAAGCGAGTCTAAATAGGCATAAGGATATTGACTGACTTCTCCGTGGCCATTCGTTGTCCTATCCAGCGATTCATCATGGAACACGATTAATTGACCATCGGCAGCATCCATCACATCAAATTCCACCCATTTAACACCTAACTGCGCCGCTTTCGTAAATGAAGCGATAGTATTCTCAGGAGCATATGCGCAGGCTCCACGATGTCCGATGACGGGTGGATTAAATTTTATGGTTGTATGGCTTCTCATTTTAATGCGCCAGCTTTTGATTAAGAACATCAGGCATGGAAGCGATGATAACCGTCGCTTGCTGCTGTACTTTGCTGCCCACCGATATTGGAACAGGCATACGGGCAACCGCAGCAGCCTTTTCCATGTAAACATTATTGACCATTGGAGCGGGTGCCACCGGATTCACATTTATAAAGTCTATGCTATACAGATAGTATTTTTGATCGGGATAGACTTTATTTAATGCATCGATTTCAGCTTTTGCCTGCTGATACAAATTATTTCTCAATATGCTATTTGCCTGCCTGTACTCATCCTCGCTGGGAGTGAATTGCACATTATCGATGGTGAATGTCTCGCCTGGTTTGCTGATTGCCTTAGCCTTGGTGCGCAACCCGGCAAGCTCTGTCTGCGGCAATCTTGCTTGTGCTGTGATCTGAATGCTTTCCAGTCCCGATTGATCAAGTGACCGGTTAAATGCCATGATGTGCCATTCACCCTTATCAGATAACTGTTTTAATTTGTTCATAACATCTGCTTGCACATTGGCAATACCCTGATCAGTGACAGCTGCATTGGCAGACACATAGACCAAGGCAGTCTTGGTCGTCACCCATTGTTCGGATTGTAATTGCAGGGTTACCTTGTTTAACAGAGTACTATAATCAACATCAGCCCAAGCAGGAATTGAGCAAATCATTCCTAATAGCATTAAAAATATCTTTTTCATGTGTCATCCATCCTTAATGTGATTTACCTTATATTTTATGCAACTTATGTTCACGCCGCCACAGAAAAGCCGTTCCACCTTGATTTATGCTCGAGGTGGATACATCCGCTTACTGGTTTCATTATTTATCAACACATCAATACCCCCATCCTGTACAGGCAATGCATGCGAGGATAGAGATGATGGTCTCGACCATACGCTTCCTCTTCTTAACCATTCAGGCAGCAACGAATATAATCTGTTTTCTCTTCTGCTTTCCCGGTCATGCGATATCAATGGCAAATGTTCATCTAATTCTTCATCCGTTACATCAGCACCCTGAGATTTACGCCCACTCTCTGCATGTACAGGAGTATCTGAATGTTTTTTGCTGGAAAATTGATCTTGTGTAATACCCGCTCCTGCGCCAAGACCTGTACCAACGACAGAAGCCGCAGCTATTAAAATACCCAGTTTGGTCGGTTCCAGCGCCAACCATATGGCAACCAGTGTACTTGTGCCCCCTGCTCCCGCACCACCTAACAGCATCTTCAGCCAGTGCCGTCCGAAAAATGATTTTAAAAATCGTAACAAATTATCATCCGTGGCTGCCAGATGCACCAACAGGATGCTCTCGATGCGCACCAAAGCCGCCATGCATGCATCATTCGTTTGCTTGATCTTTTGGACTGCATTCGTCAACTGCACTTGCAGCTTTTCAAGCTCTTCAATTTGTGCCCGCATGCCGGTTAGAGATTTCTGTGCATCAGCAGCCCGCGTATAAGATGAAATAAACCTGCCAGTCTGGACTACAAGCTGGTCCACTGATGAAATGGTTTGTGATCCGGCGTTAATCCAGCCCTGCTCCCAATATCCCATGGTCGCCATACCGACAATGGTATTAACAACAGATTGCGACTGACACGCTTCACGTACTTTTTGTGCAATCACACTCATTTCCCTGTAGCCATTATTATTGACGGAACCCGGGTCACCATCCCGCAAACTGGAAATCAGCTTAAGCCCCTTATTCACGATTTCCTGATCAACATTCCCGTATCGCTGCCGCAGGGATTGAATCAGTCCAGGAAGTGCAGCCAATGCAAGTTCCAGTGCATGAATTTGCGGTGACAGCATTTCATCAAGCTCTCTCTTTATTCTTTGCAGTCTGTCTATATAAGACATAATCACTTGCGTCTCACGTTTTATGCCCGGCTTGTCTTTACGCGCATAGGCTTCATGCAGCGCGTCTGTCGTATGATTCATAGCGTTGGTTAACGGTAATGTTTCCAGACAGTCCAGAATAAAATTTACTCTTTCATCGCGAAATAATCGTTGTACTTTTTCATGAGCGACAGGATGCTCTGGATAATTCAACGAATTAAGTTTTTCTGCGATCATGGACAACTGGATAGTGACGTACTCAAGATTTCGTCTGATTTCCAGCACATTGGCAGACATATATTCACGTTCGGATTTTTCAGCTTCCCTCTCAAGATTGGCGACCTGATTTTCATATGGAATAAATAGTGAGAGAATAAATTTCTGCCTGATTAACACATGGTGAATATTAATCAGCTGCAAAAACATCTGGATTTTATTATCCGGGAGAGCCGCAAATGAAATATCGAGCGCCGAACAGAATGCTTGGAGATGTTGGCTATGAGACTCTTTTAACTCGTTATAAAAAGTATTCAATCTCGCCAAAGACGAGAAGACCGGCGTGGACAGCATATCCCAAAATGATTCAAATAATTGCAATTTTTGCGCCGCAAATCCTTCTGGCTTTGACTTGCCCTCCGCAAAGGCATTTGCAAACACGTCATGGATCCTGTTGAGCGCGATATCAATATCGCTGATGAATGCCATTTCAGGGGTCTGGTGATCTATAACAGGAACAAGAAGTCTCGGATAGCTCATGCCGCACCTCATTGTCTAGGGAGTACATAAAACCCGATAGCGATCCTCATTGCTTTAAGAAAAACGGCCACAAGCAGCAAGGTAATGTGATCTATTTAGTTATATAGGCTTCCTATTCCTGGTTCAACTGTTAAAATAAGCTCGATTAAACACACAATGAATAAATATGCATAACTCAGATATCTTTCATCCTCCGCTGCCCAAAGCTGCCGGGGAACAATCTATTTGGAAAAACCTTCATGGTGCCAGCATTGGTCTTGCCCTAAGTTCAGTGATACGTGAAAACAAGCGCCCGATTCTGATTATTGCGCCTGACAGCCTGTATGTTTCTCATCTTATTGAAGAATTGGAATTTTTTAGCAGCCAGACAGACAAGCTGCTCTATTTTCCGGATTGGGAAACGCTGCCCTATGATCATTTTTCTCCGCACCAGGATATCATCTCTGAGCGCTTGTCCGCTCTGTACCGGATGCCCTCCATGCAGGATGGAGCCATCGTTACCACCATCTCGACCTTGATGCACCGGTTACCACCCAGAGATTACCTGGATGGATATAGTTTCCTGTTGAAGACTGGCGAGAGGTTAAACATCGATATATTAAGGACCCGGTTGGGCAAGGCAGGCTATCATCATGTAAGCCAGGTACGCGAGCATGGCGAATATGCTATCCGCGGATCCATTATTGATCTCTATCCAATGGGCAGTAAAACACCCTTCCGTATCGATTTATTTGATGATGAAGTTGACACCATTCGTATTTTTTCTCCCGACACACAAAGATCGCTGGAAAAAATAGCTGAAATCCGCCTGCTGCCAGCGAAGGAATTTCCATTGACCGAAGAGGCCATCGAATACTTCCGGCAAACGTGGCGCAGCCAATTCAGCGGTAATCCGCTTAAGTCGCCTATCTACCAGGATATCAGTGAAGGCATTTGCTCTCCGGGCATTGAATATTATTTGCCCTTTTTTTTCGAGAAGACTGTTACCCTGTTTGATTATTTGCCCAATAATGCGCTTGTCGTCACAATTGGTGACGTCCAGGCTAAAGCAAACGAATTCTGGCAGGAAATTACCGCGCGCTACGAACAAGGACGATACGACACCACCAGACCGCTGCTTGCACCGCATCAGGCATTCATCCCTGTTGATGCACTGAATCAATCCCTGCATCAATATGCTGATATAGAGATCAATAATGAAAGTAAAAAACAAGGTTTTGAGTTTGTCAGCTCACCTGTACCCCCGTTAGAGATCAATCACAAGGCAACACACCCGCTGGCGCCGTTACAAAAACTGATTTCAGAATATAATGGCAGGATTCTTTTTACAGCTGAAACCATGGGCAGGCGTGAAGTCATCCTGCAATTATTCAGGAGCATTTCATTATCTCCCAAACTGTTCCATTCCTGGAATGAGTTCCTGGCAAGTGATGAACCACATGGAATTGTCGTTACACCGCTTGAGGAGGGATTCAGGATAGAAAATCCCGGACTGATTGTCCTGCCTGAGACCCAGTTATACGGCAAGCGTGTCATGCAGCGCCGCATGCGTAAAAAATCCGTACAGGATACAGATGCATTAATTCGTGATCTCACTGAATTGCAAATCAACGATCCCGTGGTGCACATCGATCATGGCGTCGGCAGGTATCTCGGCTTGCAGACATTAAAAGTCGGCGATCAAATCGGTGAATTCCTGACCCTTGAATACCAGGGCGACGACAAACTATATGTTCCAGTCTCCTCCCTGCACCTGATCAGCCGCTATACGGGCGCTGACCCTGAGCATACGCCTATCAATAAACTCGGAACTGATTTGTGGGCACGCGCAAAACGCCGTGCCGCTGAAAAAGTCCGGGATGTTGCCGCTGAACTGCTTGACCTTTATGCCAAACGCGCAGCACGTCCAGGACACGCTTATGAAATTCCAAAAGAACAGTACGCTGCTTTCGCAGCAGCGTTTCCTTTTGAGGAAACTCCCGATCAATTACAGGCCATTGAGCAAGTCTTCACAGACATGACATCCGACAAGCCGATGGATCGGGTCATTTGCGGCGATGTAGGTTTTGGCAAAACAGAAGTTGCGTTGCGCGCAGCCTTTCTCGCCGTGCAAAACAACAAACAAGTCGCGTTACTGGTACCGACAACACTGCTGGCGCAACAGCATTTTGACAATTTCCGCAACCGGTTTGCTGACTGGCCAATACAAGTTGAAATGCTTTCCCGTTTCCGGACAAGCAAGGAAACAAAAAGCGTATTGCAGCGCATGGAAGAAGGTAAAATCGACATTGTCATAGGCACACATAAACTGCTCCAGGATGACATCAGATTCAAATCGCTAGGATTGGTCATCATCGATGAAGAGCATCGTTTCGGTGTCAAGCAGAAAGAGAAATTGAAAGCCCTGCGTGCCATGGTGGATATGCTAACGCTGACCGCAACCCCGATTCCGCGCACACTCAATATGGCGTTATCAGGAATCCGGGACTTGTCTGTGATTGCCACCCCGCCGCTGCGCAGACTATCTGTGAAAACATTTGTCCATGAGTATCAAGACCACATTATCCAGGAAGCCATACAGCGTGAAATCATGCGCGGCGGCCAGGTCTATTTTCTTCATAATGACGTCAGCACCATCAACAAAAAAGCTGAAGAGATCAAGTCACTCGTGCATGAAGCAAGAACCTCGGTTGCACACGGCCAGATGCACGAGCGGGAGCTGGAACGCATCATGGCGGAATTTTATCATCGACATTCAAACGTGCTTGTGTGCTCGACGATTATCGAAAGCGGCATTGATATTCCAACCGCGAATACCATCATTATCAATCGTGCAGACAAATTCGGACTGGCACAGCTGCATCAATTGCGCGGTCGCGTTGGACGCTCTCATCACCAGGCGTACGCCTATTTATTGACACCACCCCGAAATGGAATTACCGATGACGCAAAAAAACGGCTGGATGCCATTGCTTCACTCGACGAGCTGGGAATCGGCTTCACCCTCGCCACTCATGACCTTGAGATCAGGGGCGCAGGCGAACTTCTTGGTGAAGAACAAAGCGGTGACATGCAGGAAATTGGTTTTACACCTTATATGGATTTACTCTCCCGGGCAGTTGATGCGTTAAAAGCCGGGAAGGAGCCTGATTTTGAACAGTCACTCTTGCATCACCGATCCGAGATTGACTTACATATTACAGCGCTAATACCCGAAGATTATTTAAACGATGTCCAGTTACGGCTGCAGTTTTACAAGCGCATTGCCAATGCCAAAAACCAGGCTGAGCTGGATGACATTCAGGTCGAAATGATAGATCGTTTTGGATTACTTCCCGATCCCTTGAAAAACCTGATTGCCATCACTGAATTAAAACAGAAAGCTGATGATCTGGGTATTGCCAAAATTGAAGCCAATGACAAGGGTGGAAAATTTGAATTTTCGGAAAAACCGAATGTCAAACCTGAAACCATCATTCGGCTTATACAAATCAAATCCAAACGTTACCGTCTCGACGGCCCTACCCGTCTACGCTTTACATTGGATAAACATGACCCAAAAGACAGAATCAGCCTCGTGACAGATTATTTGAACGAGCTCGCTGGATAAGCCTCTTTCGATGCCGTTACAGCCATCAAGGTTCACCAGCAAAAATATTCTGTCATAGTGCTAGTTTAATACCACTCTGCTAGAATCCATCCAATTTAATCAACTATCATGTCGTATTATGTCAACTCAACAAACTGCAAAGCCGCTGCTGGGTCTAACCATACTCATTGTTCTCGGCGTCGTCTGGGGAACAGGCTATTCCATTGCGCGATTCGCCATGACGAATGGCGTACCACCCCTCGGTTACAGTTTTTGGCAGTCATTGGGGCCAGCCATCATTATTGGCATCATCACTCTTTATCGCAACAAATCCTTCCAAATGACGACTTCCCGGTCCCGCTATTATCTTATCTGCGGACTGACAGGCATCGTTATCCCGAATACTTCCATGTATTTTGCCGCTGCCCACTTGCCAGCCAGCATACTGGCCATGATTGTGAATACAGTTCCGGTGGTTGCCTATCCCATGGCCCTCTGTGCCAGACTCGAGAGGTTTGATGCGCAGCGCATGATCGGAATCCTGCTTGCATTCAGCGGCTTAATGTTCATTATCCTGCCTAAATCCAGCTTGCCCTCGCCCGATCTGGTTCCCTGGGTCTTGTCTACACTGATCACGCCTGTGTCTTTCGCATTCTGTTCAATTTATATCGCGCGTTTTCGTCCTGAAGGCAGTGACACACTGTCATCGACCGCAGGCATGCTCATTTTTTCCAGCCTGCTGCTGATCCCGCTGGTCTGTTTCGCCCGGAGTTTCTATCTTTTCCATGTTCCGCTTACCATGCCCGACTGGGTGATCATTCTGGAAATTTTTCTGTCCAGTATTGGATACCTTCTCTTTTTCCAATTGATTAAAATTGCCGGGCCGGTATATTACAGTCTGGTAGATACAATCGTGGTACTGACCGGTGTTTTCTGGGGATATATCATTTTTGGTGAACACCTGAATAAATGGACCACAACGGCTGTCTGTCTCATTATCGTGTCGTTGTTTCTGGTCACGCGGCAGCAGAAAAAGGCGACGGAAGCCATACCCGGTCATAATAAATGAGTAATCATGTTTAACGAAAAATTATTCAGCCAAATTAACTCTGATACCACTATTCTGACGCCAAACAGCCGCTTGTCGGCAACGCTGCACAAGCACTATCAGCAATATCAAATCCATGCTCAAAGACAGGTTTGGCAAACACCCGATATTTTACCTGTCAGCAGCTGGCTGCAGCATCTGTGGAATGATTACATCAGCAAAATCATATCCGATGAAGAACCTCCCCCTCTTATACTCAGCACAGCTCAGGAACAATATATATGGGAAACCATTGTTGCCAGCTCTGACGAAAGCAGCGAGCTATTACAAGTCACCGAAACTGCGGATATCGCATTAACCGCGTGGATATTATTGAAGCAATGGCAAATTGACATTAACCATCCTCTCTTCAAAAGCGCCGATGATTACCTGGCATTACAGAAATGGGCCCTGCACTATCAAAAAATTTGCAAACGTGAAAATTGGGCAGGTCATGCCAGCTTGCCGGACTTGATAACCGCGAAAATCAAATCACAGTCACTGACACTAACACGCAACATTATTCTTACAGGATTCACGGAAATCCCGCCGCAAACAAGGCAGTTATTACGCATTGCTGAAAGCGCTGGAAGCACTATCACGCATCTTGAATTATCCGGCCATCCCGGCGACTGCAAGCGTGTAGGGTTGATGGATCATGAAGAAGAAATCTATACCATCGCTCGCTGGGCTAAACAGACAGTGCAGCAAAACCCTTCTGCGGTGATTGGCTGTGTTCTCCCGGGACTCGACAAGAACCGTGATCGCGTGTCACAAATCTTCACTGAAGTTTTCGCAGACCACGATCCGCATTCCGCCGATACGCAAACAGCACCATTTAATATTTCGGCAGGCAAAAGTTTATTGCATTACCCGATTATCAGTGCTGCCATGCAATTCCTCTCATTGCATAGGCCCATGATTTCATGTGAATCTCTCAGTTACATTCTGGCTTCCCCTTTCCTGGGCGGAGCCGAATCAGAGCGTATCAAGCGAGCTAGCTTTGACAGCCAGTTAAGACAGAACAACCTGACCAATATCAATCTCTCAGCAATTCTCAATGAAAATACCGCTCACCAGTCATTATCGCTCGCCAAAAGCTGTCCTGATTTATACAAACGACTGTCCAAACTCTCGGCTCTGCTGAAGGACACAGCCATTGCCCACTCCTGCGCGGAATGGGCAGCGCTGTTCACGAAATGGCTGACTATTCTCGGATGGCCAGGCGAGAGAAGCTTAAGCAGCGATGAATATCAGACCGTGGAACGCTGGCTCGCTCTGCTTGATGAATACATGACACTCGATCAGGTCACGCCGCCTGTGAGCTTGCAACAAGCCCTGCACATTTTGCAGAAAATGGCGAGCAAAACGGTTTTTCAAACGAAAACGCCTGATGCCCCCATTCAGGTGCTCGGCGTACTGGAAGCTGCAGCCATCCTTTTCGATTATTTATGGATAGCCGGAATGGACGACGTATCATGGCCGCCACAGCCCCGTCCCAATCCATTTATTCCAAAACGGCTTCAGCGTGAATTGCATATGCCTCACGCCACCGCGGAACGTGAATTAATCTTTTGCAGCACGATTATCGATCAATTCAGGCATAGCGCCAGCCATGTCATATTCAGTCATGCAGAAAAAAACGAGGAGCTGGAATTACAGGCAAGTCCACTCATTCGTCATCTGCCTGAAATCAGAAAAGAAGATCTTGAACTGGCGCCATTTCAAACGCCGGCCAGCAAAATTTTCGCTTCCAGGCTCATTGACACCATTATTGATGAAACTGCTCCCGAAGTAGTTTCCTTTGATAAAATCCGCGGCGGCGTCAGCGTCATCAAGACTCAGGCACTTTGTCCCTTCAGGGCATTTTCCGAATGGCGGCTGCATGCTCACGAACTGGAAAGTCCATTGCCAGGACTGCGTGCAAAGGACCGCGGAACTGTCATACACAAGGCCCTGGAAATATTCTGGAGTAAAATTCGGGGACATTCCGCGCTGGTAGCACTGGACGAAGATGAATTATTCAACACGATACATACCTGTATAGACGAAGCAATCACATCCTTGCCAGCCTCACACCGCGAGTTTAAACAATATATTTCGCTTGAAAAACAGCGTCTGCAAAAATTAATGCAGGAATGGCTTAACCTGGAAAAAGAGCGTATGCCGTTCATCGTCGATACGCATGAGAAAGCGGTTAACCTGACTATAGGAAAACTGCCGTTGACGATACGCATAGACCGTATCGATGAATTATCCGATGGAAAGAAACTCATTATTGATTACAAGACTGGCAAGAACAACGAAACCAACAGCTGGTTCAGCGAGCGCCCGGAAGAGCCGCAATTACCTGTCTATGCCTTGCTCGATCCTGCTAACACCATTGGTATCACTTTTGCACAAATCAGTCCTGGCGAATCCTGTTTCAAAGGTGTCAGCCGTTATGCGCTGGACATTAAAGGAATCAAAATCATTTCTGAAATAAAGAAAACAACGGCATTATCATGGGATGAACAGATCAAGCAATGGAATTCCGTATTAACCAGATTGAGCGATGATTTTTACCATGGCTCGGCCAGCGTTGACCCCAAGGACCCGCCTCAGACCTGTACATGGTGCGCACTTCAACCTCTTTGCAGAATTAATGAAGAACAGCCTGATAACGAATCACTACCACTTCGCCGTGAGAATTCACCATGACTTCTGTACTAGCCGAACAAGACAAGACCCATCGCAGTCTCGCGCTGGATGCCGGTAAATCCTTTATTGTACAGGCGCCTGCTGGATCGGGAAAAACTGAATTGCTGATTCAGCGTTATCTAACTCTATTGAATCATGTAAAAACACCCGAAGAAATACTCGCCATCACGTTTACAAAAAAAGCTGCAAACGAAATGCGCTATCGTGTCATCAAGGCATTGAAACAGGCAGCCAATGAACCTGAACCGCAATCAGCGCACTTAAGGCAAACCTGGCAGCTTGCAAAGAATGTATTACAACGCGACCGCCAGCATCAATGGAATTTGATGAGCAATCCCAATCAACTGCGTGTTCAGACAATTGATTCTCTCTGTTCCTATCTGACACGCCAATTGCCGTTGTTGTCACACTTTGGTTCACAACCTGACATAGCAGATAACGCCGCTGTTCTGTATCGCGAAGCCGTGCGTGAAGTACTGATGCATGTAGAAGAAAATTATGCCTGGTCCCAGGCCGTTTCGAAATTGTTACTGCATCTTGATAATGACCTGAACAAATTACATGACCTGTTAGTCAGCCTGCTGGCGAAACGCGATCAATGGCTGGCCTATGTCCAGCTTGACACGAATGATCCGGAATTACGGCGTCAACTGGAGCTTCAGCTTGGTTATGTGATTACTGACACATTGAAGACCGTCAGTAATATTTTCCCCAAGGAACATCTCTCGGAACTAACAGCCATCAGCAGGTTTGCAGCTGATAACCTTAAACTCGCAGGCATTGAGTCCGAGATACTAGCCTGCCTTGACCTGACCGGACTGCCTGACAGTCAGCCAGGTCATAAATGCGCATGGATTGGTTTGGCAAAATTATTGCTGACAAAAAGTTTTTCCTGGCGCAAACGCGTCGACGAAGAGATCGGCTTTCCCGCGCTCAAGTCGTTAAAAAATCCTGCCGAACTGAATTTGCACAATGAATATCGGCAACGGCTTCTCATGTTAATCGGAAAATTGTCTGAACGCGATGACCTTAAGCAGACTCTCATGGATCTATTCTATCTGCCCGAACCACATTACAGCGATGAACAGTGGGATATTTTGCAATCGCTATTGCATGTGCTCAAGATTGTGTCTGCACAGCTGCGTGTGACATTTCAGCAATATGGGCAAATTGACTTTATAGAAAATACTCAGGCAGCATTGATTGCTCTTGGTGATGACGATCACCCTACCGATCTCGCTTTGGCCCTGGATTATCAGATCAAACATATTTTGGTGGATGAATTTCAGGATACGTCATATACACAGTATCAGCTAGTTGAGAAACTGACTGCCGGCTGGGAGACAAATGATGGCCGCACCTTGTTTGTCGTCGGCGATCCCATGCAGTCTATCTACCGCTTTCGTGAAGCCGAGGTTGGCTTGTTCATTCGCATGCGGAGCAAGGGCCTGGGTAACATTCGTCTGATTCCGCTGACACTTTCCGTCAATTTCCGCTCCACGACACACATTGTTGAATGGAATAATGAGCATTTCCAGCATATCTTTCCTTCGTTCAGTGACATGGCTACAGGCGCAGTCTCCTACAGCCCCAGCGTATCCAATCAGACATCTACTGAGATCACAGCAAACACATCCGTCAGCATTCGGGGATTTGTCGATGCAGACAATGACTCGCAAGCTTGCGATATTGTCAAATGCGTTGAAGAGACTAAAAAGCAGTATCCCAATGACAGCATTGCAATACTGGTCAGGTCAAGATCGCATTTGACAACAATCATACCCGCGCTTAAAAAAGCCAAGATAGCCTATCAGGCAGTCGATATTGATCCTCTGGCTTCGCGACAGCATATTCAAGATTTGTTATCTCTTACATGCGCCATGCTGCATCCGGCAGACAGGATATCCTGGCTTGCAGTTTTACGCGCGCCATGGTGCGGCTTATCACTTGCTGATTTGCTTGTTATCGCCGGAAACGATCCATACGCCGCCATTTGTGAACAGCTTGAACGCATGGATATACTGCAGAGCTTGAGCGAAGATGGACGTCAACGAATCACGCGAATTTACTCGGTCCTGAAATCCAAAATTTCCGAACGTGAACGCCAAGATTTACGTCTCTGGATAGAAGGCACCTGGCTGCTTTTGGGCGGTCCTGCCTATCTAAATGATTATGCCGATCAAGACGATGCTCGTGCCTTTTTTAAGTTATTGGAAGAATTCAATGCAAAAAACCAGCTGCTCAATCTGGACAAATTAAAGGAAAAAATCAATCTGCTGTTCGCGGCCACACAGCACAATGATGCATCCTTGCAAATCATGACCATACATGCTGCAAAAGGACTCGAATTTGATACCGTCATTCTGCCGCAGCTAGAACGTAAAAATCCCAACGATGATAAATCCCTCATGCTATGGATGGAACGCCCTTTATCCAATGATCAGGTCGCCTTGTTACTAGCGCCTATCCACGCAACCGGAAATGAAAAGGACGCCATCTATGAATATATAAATCGCCAGCAGCGGATCAAGGCGGACTATGAAACTGACCGACTTTTCTATGTTGCGGCAACACGCGCGAAAAAACGCCTGCATTTATTTTTTGACCTTGCCAGTAACCAGGATAAGGATTTCAAAATTGAATCCGGCAGCTTCCTGCAAAAAATATGGCCGAGGCTGGAAAAACACAAAGACAGCATATTGTCTCGCAAACATACTCATGGCGATACCGAAGAACCAGCAAAACAAATCCATCGTCGAATCATGCGGCTTAATATCAACTGGCAAAATCCGGTGAATGATTACCAGCGAACGAAAATCGTCTCCCACCTGAAGCAAGGCGGATTTCAGTTAACAGATTCCACGGCCAAACTGGTTGGAACCGTCACGCATCGAATCCTGCAGCTACTTGCACAACAGGGAGTAACCTGGTGGGAGAATGAATCTGCCAATTGCCATAAACGTTATATCGAGCATCAGTTCCGGCGATTAGGCATGCTGGAAACAAACATGAAACCCGCCATTCAATCCGTTCTGAACGCCATCAACAATACATTAAATGACTCCCGCGGCAGATGGATATTGCATCCTCATCCGAATGCATTATCCGAATTCCCCATCACTGCGATTATCGATGGCAGGCCAGAAAAAATGATTATTGACAGGTCTTTCGTGGATAATACAGGTATCCGCTGGATCATCGATTATAAAACGTCCACCTTGACCCATCATGATGTGGGCGCATTTCTGTCTGAAGAACAGGAGAAATATCAGGAACAAATGTTGAAATACGCCCGTGCTTTCAGGTTAGTCGATGATATCCCGATACATCTGGGTTTATATTTTCCTGCCATTCCGGCATGGAACGAATTCAATGAGAAATATTGATCCTTAACCAAATCAGTCATAGGGAGCATACATGCAATTATTCAGCGCTGATTCCATGTTTGATGGGTTCGCTCAGCGAGCCATATTCAGGACCTATTATGGAGGCGCAGATTTTGGCGAGTGTCTATCTACCATGCAGCGTATAAATAATGGAACCTCATCCGACTGGTATACTGAATGGATGAATACAGGCGACCGGGTAGCCGATATTGGCGCCGCATGCCTTAAAAAAAATCATGTTGCAAGCGCGCGTGAAGCGTACTTTCGTGCAACAACCTATTATCACGCCGCATATTTTCCTCTCTTTGGCAATCCGGTAGATTCCAGGCTGATAACCGCATTTGCGAATGAAACAGAATGCTTTCAGCAAGCAGCTGCACTTTGCATGCCTGAAATCGAAGTGATTGAAATACCATTTGAACAATCAAGTCTGCCAGCCTATTTCATCAAGGTTGATGATTCCGGTAAACCAAGACCGACTATGGTGCACACGAATGGTTACGACTCCAACATACAAGAAATGTATTTCAACCACGCACTGGCAGCTACCAGGCGGGGGTATAACTGCCTTTTATTTGACGGACCCGGACAAGGAAGAAATCTTGTACGCGACAATATCGTGATGCGTCCCGATTGGGAAAACGTGGTCAGCCAAGTCATAGACTATGCCTTGTCACGTCCGGATGTCGATCCAAGAAAAATAGTACTCGCAGGCTGGAGTTTTGGAGGATTTCTTGCACCTCGTGCTGCAGCATTTGAGCACAGGATAGCAGCATTAATCGCAGATCCAGGGCAATGGGACATGCGGGATACATTCCTTGCTCCATTGCCTCTTTCATCAGAAGATAAAGCGAATTTTCCAAACATTGATCCAGACAAGCTAAAGCCCATCGAGGATGCAATTCGGAACAAGGGTGAAAAAGATTTGATGTATTGGAAAATAATACAACGCGGATACTGGGTGCACGGAGTCAATAACTTCTATGACTATTTGAAAGAAATGCTCAAATATAATATTTCTTCTGTAGCCGATCGTATTGCCTGTCCAACACTATTAACCAGCGCGGAAGGTGATCCCCTGTCGAATAATGTACCTTTCCTGTATGAATCATTGAAGATGCCAAACAAGAAATTAATTTCATTTTCCTTAGCCGAAGGTGGCGGCGGACATTGCGAAGCCATGGCCAGAAGTCTATATCATCAACGTGTCTTTGATTGGCTGGATGAAACGTTATCGAAATAATCATACATTTTCAATATTAAATACAAAGACTTATACCACATCCAATATCCAGCATCTTCTGGCTTAATCGTCTATACTTAAAATGATTCAGGCATAGACAAGAGAGAATGGCATGAGCACTGCAAGACCATATGTTGACAGTATTATCCAAACATCCAAATCCAAAGGTAAGCCGCTAAGCAAAGCAATTGACACACAAAGACCATTTGATGGCGTTGATTACACAGTTGGCGAAATCAAGACCAAACGCGAGGCACAAATACAAGAAATATCAGCTGCATTAAGCGAGTTTACAATACCGCCAAAAAATGAAGATGAACGTAAGGCCATGATTACCGGACTTTCGGCAATTTACCAAAAAATCGGTAATGAAATACGCGATGAACTACGAGCCAAATTACAAGAGGATGGCGAAGTCGTTGACGAGAAAAAATTATTGGAAGCTGCGCGAAATTATTTATTCAATCTCGGCCAGGCTTTAAAGCTAAAGAATGGCTACGATAAAAATACAGAGATTTTCCTCAATGACTTAACAACATATTATCACGAAAATGATCCTGTTACTGCTTTTGATGATCTTTATAAATCCAGATTATTAAAGGCAAAAACAAATATCAATCAACTGATACCTTACATGGACATGGTGAACAAGGATTATTTTCAAAAAATCCTGCATGAAAACCAAGAGATCAACAACAACTTTTTTGAATTTCTATCTACTTTCGACCTGGATAGCCAAATTCAGGATAAAACTGATTATAAAATCAACGCTGAAGCACAGCTTCGCATCGTGACAGACTGACGACTAGTGGCGATTCAATTCGCAAAGTAGAAAATGATATCGATAAAAACATCAAGCTTGTCGAAAAGCAAATCAAGAATTTTGATAAAAGTATAAAAACACTGGAAGATCAACAGCAGTCCGTACATGATAAAATTCTGGCACTGAAAGAAGAAATTGACACATTAAAAATTCAAATACGGAATGGATATACTGCACATTCAGGGACTGTATCAGAGAAAGAAAATGAATTATCACGTTTAGAATCAGAATCTTCAAAAATTGTTAAAGCATTATCAGACGTAAGAACCAGCCAAGCTCTAGCAGAACAAAAACTAACCGAATTGAAAGCGGATAAGCAAGCCATTGTACTGATCAGAAAGGAAATCAAATCCGGAATCAAGATAGATTATAGCAAGAAATTAAATGCAGCCACTCTTGCGTTGCAAGATGCTAATGACA
Source organism: Gammaproteobacteria bacterium (assembly GCA_021324305.1). Classification (GTDB taxonomy): domain Bacteria; phylum Pseudomonadota; class Gammaproteobacteria; order DSM-16500; family DSM-16500; genus Aquicella. Next base: position 69,649 of record JAJPJI010000037.1, read on the forward strand.
AGCTTGAAATACTAAGACGCGTACCTGCATTTAAATCATTGGTACAAGGCAGCAACCCCACTAAAACTATTCCGGAAAAACCACAACCAATCGTTCGCGATGACAGCGCGAAAACTACGCCGATAAGAGCGTGAAATCAACCGCAACAAAAGAAGGAAAGCTGGATAAGGTTAAAAACTTCTTTTCGCGCGCGTTTTCTGACTCAACCAAGCATGATAATGATGCAAAACACAATACAAATGCGCGCTCATTTCGTATTCAGAATCCCAAACGATTCAAGCTAAGCATTCCCTCATTCCGCATGGGATCCAAAAAGGAAAATCCAGAACCCGATAGCAATCTCAATCAAAACATCGGCAAAAAAAAATAGGAAAAGGAAGTGAGTCAATGACGAGTCAGTTTCATTTCCGGTCTAATAATAGAGTGCCGTGAGCATCTTCAGGTGGCGCGGCTATTCACGCATCCGTCATTACGATCAGCCGCACTTTAATCATCCACAAAGATATCCTTCACAACCGGAATAAATCTGTGCATGGCATATTTTTTAAAATCCGTCACGCCCTTGGATCGCAATAAATATTCATCAATAAAAAAGTTCCCGGTTACAGATTTACTGTCACTGGTCAAAATTTCATGTGCGGCATCAGCCATGATGATTGGTTTGCGGCTGGCGTGATACAAAAGCCTGGAAATATTGACTGAAATTGCCGCGGTCGCTATCAATGTTTTTGGCCATAATGAATTGACCGCAATTCCATCATTTTTAAATTCTGCCGCCATTCCCAGGGTACACATGCTCATTCCATATTTCGATATGGTGTACGCGACATGTTTTTTAAACCATTTTGGCTTCAGACTTAACGGAGGTGAAAGATTCAGAATATGCGGGTTCGCTGATTTTCTTAAATATGGAATACAGTATTTTGAGCACATAAAGGTTGCGCGCACATTAACAGAAAAAATCAGATCAAACCGTTTCATTGGCAATTCGAGCGTGGAACCAAGATTAATCGCACTGGCATTATTGATCAGAATGTCGATGCCTCCAAATGTTTCAGCTGTTTTGGCAACCGCTTCAGACACTACATTCTCATCCCTGACATCGACGATCAGCGGCAAGGCTTTACCACCCGCTTTTTCCACTTCTTCCGCGACACTATAAATCGTTCCTTCGAGCTTTGGGTGCGGCTCAGCGGATTTGGCTGCAATCGCAATTTTTGCACCATCTCTGGCACATCGCAACGCAATCTCTCTTCCTATGCCGCGACTCGCACCGGTAATAAAAATCACCTTATCTTTTAAACTGTTCGTCATTGACTATCTTCCTTCAAATTCGGGTATTTGCTTATTGACGTAAGCACGCACGGCTGTTTTAAAATCATTGGTGTTGACACAACGCACAAAAGCTTCCGCTTCCAGTTCCAGTTGAGCGCTTAGTTTATTTTGCCACGCAGAATTGAGCAGCAATTTGGTTTGCATGAAAGCAACCATGGGGCCATTCACAATTCTCTCGATAATATACTTTGTCTGGGTCTCCATTTCTTCCTTGGAAACAATCCAGTTCACCAGTCCAAAATCATACGCCTGAGCTGCATCGAACACATCCGGCATAAGGAATAATTCCATTGCCTTTTTTGCGCCGATAATTCTGGGAAGCATATAACTGCTTGCTCCAATCGCTGAAATCGCCATCTGGTTATAACCCAGCGAGAACCGGGTATCGTCTCGCGCGATAACCAGATCTGCAGCCAGCATTAGACTCATTCCAATACCAGCAACCATGCCGTGAACAGAAACAATGACGACTTTTTCCATTTCTCTAAGCAGTAAAATACAGGAATTGAATTGCCGGATAATAAATAATGCCTCATTGGAAATTGATTCCAGGTCCTGATTCAATTCATTGATATCCGTTCCAGTCGTGAATGCCTCTCCATTACCACGCATCAGGACAATACGAATGCTGTCATCAGCATTGATCTCCTGACATAATTCTTCGAGTCGTTCACACATTTCGTAATTGAACGCATTATTTTTACTGGGACGGTTGAATGTCAGTATTGCCAAATGATGCTCGCGAGATAAAACGATAGAATCCTTCATACGTCATCCTCCCATTTAATCCTTGCACAATAACTATTATTGTATTGACCCTGAACTGGCCGGTTAACATTAAACCAGCTGGAGGTATATCTCCCGCCGCATTTGCCGGCCAGTATATACGATATGCGGGCTGTGATCACAGCTATCCACCGGTTTGCCTGGCCGAATGACGGCGCTTTGCAGCAGCAAAGCCGCTTCTGCTTTCTTATCATGCGGTATAATAAGCAGTGAAATCCGGTAATAATGCGCAATGAGCAGATGTTTGCCAGCCTCCAGCCCGACGATCCCGCAGGAATCACTGCCCATGCTCTCAATGGCATAATAATAGCGAATTCCGCTAAAATTATCACTACAAGTATTAATCTCCCACCAGGATTCTGGCTTTTCAGCAAGTTTTGAAACGGGCGTGACAAGTATACGGCAAGATCCTGAATCAATCACATGACCGGTTTCGATTCTCCCCAGTATCTGACCACTCAAACGAGCGTATTCTTCTCTTTGCCATCGCACATTTTCACGCTGCAGAGCTAACGAAGCCTGGGTCAATCCATATAAACCCATCAAGGAAAAAATCTGTAGTAATACCAATACAGTCAACAGGACAAATCCATTCTGATATTGATGCGTCATGATTAATGCACCTGCGGAATAGCATACATATGCCAGGTCTTTTTGGATTGCGTGCCTGATACCAGCAAATCAATGGACACTCCCTTTACTTGAGACCAATCCGTCACACTGGCAGCAGGTACGTCTGTATACGCGCCTGCTTTGTAAACACTGTAAAGAATCCGCATGTCACTCACTCCTTCCACCAATTCACTTTTTACATGATGAATATCTTCCCTGTATAAAGAATACATCGGACTGCCATCCCGGTCGGTACGGCCTGTATTAGCAACAAAATATCTATTGATTTCCAATCGATCCAATTCGGCATTGGCTGCATATCTGTAATGCAATGGCACACGCGGCATAATGGTCTGAACATGATGCTGCCTGCTCACCTTCGCCACTTGAAATATTTCCGCTCTAGAGCAATCCGAAATCAGTAATATATCGCCTTCAGAAAACTGAACTTGATTATTCACGATCATGCTAGTATTGCCTTGCATAGATGCAAGCAGTTCTGCGCCAGGAAACGCCTGATAACGGACCGTTATTTGATTTGAGTCGGTACCTGTCAGGCGGTTAACAGCAGATAATGAATAATCAGTGCTGTCGGCAATTGGAAAATCATTAGTCAGGAGTGAACAACCGATATATCCTGCCCTGTCAATTTCTGAATGTAAAATTGAAATGGCTGTTTCGGCATTATCCTGGATCGTCATCAATGCCGCTTGCAGAGCGAGGCTACGTTCACAGCCAAGATAAACTTCAAATACAATGCCAAGCAGAACAATTCCTGTAACCATAACCATCATAAGCTCAACCAGTACAAAGCCCTTACAGCTATCAAGCATGCATCTCACTCCTTACATATATGCGCAGACATCCGCTTCGCTCAATTGTCATTTTATTGCATGCCCGACCATTAAAATTTCCCCAGAATATTGATACCGAATAATTCGGATATCGCCCTTCTATCAATCCTCGGCCTTCAGGCAACACCTTGCTCACCTGTTTGTTCCATGATTCATTCATATCACTCATACTGATTGTTTTTCTGGACACAAGGATTTCCGCAATAAAATTGAGTTGCTGGATTGCGACAGAAAACTCATACGCAACCTGAGTCTTGCGTAATGACTCAAGCAGCATTAAATTTACTCCCGATAACATGACAGACATGATCACGAGACTGATAAGCATTTCCAAAAAACTTGTTCCCGACTGTTTTGACATATGTGTTACCATGAATGACAACTCGATTAAAATTGAAGGACACAGCATGGACAACCTGGAAAAAAAGCACTGTATACCATGTGAAGGCGGCATACCGCCATTGGATAAAACAAAGGTAAATGAATTAATGAAACAGCTCGCGGATGGTTGGCATCCCGACAAGGAATACAAACAGATCTTTAAAGACTTCAGGTTCAAAAATTACTATCAGACAATGGCATTTGTGAACGCCATTGCCTGGATGGCGCATATTGAAGATCATCATCCGGACCTGGAAGTTGGTTACAATCATTGCATGGTTCGTTATTCAACTCACGCTATTCATGGATTATCAGAAAATGATTTTATCTGCGCAAGGAAAGTCGATGTCATTTTTAAACCCTTTGTTCAAAAGTCAGAACACTGATTCATGACAGGCGCAGGCCGGCTTCCACATCAGGCCCTGATACAGCAGGTAATGCTGCGCTGCCAGCGAAAAAGGGCAGCACTGGCTTTCCAGGAATGAGTTTCAGCTCGACAGCCTTTTTTTCAAAGGCGATCTCCACATTCCTGACAGTATCCTTTGCGTCAACACGGATATTGTATTTATGCCCCACTTCACAAATAAAATCATAATCGTCAGGCCCAAAAGCAGAATAAAGATTGGGTTCATGCGCCCGCTTACCGTGCCAAGTTGTTACACCGCAAATCCCGGTTATCAAGAAGGCAGTCACTCCCATGATAATTTCCGGTGTGATAACACTGCTGCAATCTTCATTCGTATCACAGGTAAGCTTGCGTCGAATGGCATCAGCCGCCAATCCTGCCGTTACGAGAAATAGCAATAGCGTAATGACAGCGGATGCACTTAACAGACAATGGCTTGTACCAGATTTTTTGAGCTTGTCTATTGCCTTAAGCAAATCTGCCTGGCCAGGTTCTCCAGCCAGAACAGGCAATCTCTCATTCGGCTTATTCGACTGCGCTTTATCCAGAAGAGCAATTCTTTCATCTCTACCTTCGGCCATTGTTATTACCTCATATTATTTCAATAGCAGATTTTGAATGCTCATATTTAACACAATACCAAATTTATCGTCAATATTTATGCGAATTACGCCGCGCTCAGCAAACCCGGCAGCAAGGCATCAGCCTGCAGTTTGATGCTTTCTGCGCGACCAGAGCAGCATGCAAATAATTGCCGCTGCAAGTATCAATACAATAGCCATGAATGGACGAACGGAAATCCATGCAATTGCGGTTGCGGCTGTCCACAAGCATAATCCTGACAGTAGTGCAATTAATCCGGTACCAAACCCAACGATGCTTCCAAAAAATGGTATGACATCCGCTAGCACAGACACTGGCTTCAGAGTCAGCATCACTCCAAAGATCATCATGAGCAACGTGACAAGGCGAATCAGCCAGGTTTGCATCTGATTTTCCACCTCTGCCTGATGAATCATTTGTTGAGGCGAAACCTGGCCAGACACCAACAGCTCGACAGCTTGTCCAGCAGGCGCCATATACGGCTGAAATGTATTTCCATTCTGTTGTGCAATGACACTGACTGTTTGCGGCACAACACTGGACAGGCTGATACGCAAATCGCCAATCGCGGGGGTTTGCGGATCACTCCCAACATAAATTATCCCATCATCATGCTCGACCGGCTTTTGGAGCTTTTTGTTCAAGCTTGCCGCATCAACAAAAGCCAAATTGATCGGTGTCTCAAATGTGATTTTGCTTACCAGGTCACCAGGCAAGGCAAAATCACCCAGTGTGACTTTCTGTGCCTGCCAGGCTTCCGACGAGACTAGCATCGTGGACGGGTTTTGATGTCCATTGGGATCTTTGAAATTACTGCTATCGAGGAGTTCATCCGACCATACTTTGCTATAAGTATAGGTTTTCACCTCGCGCTCGGAGCCGCCTACTTCCTTTTCAGTCTGTGTTTCCTCGGATTGCTTCCATTGATACATCTCAACCTTGCGCAGCAGTTTGATTGCTTTCACAGAAACACCAAAAAGAGTGTCCTGCAAAACATCATCGGTTGTAGCAAGTCCAGACAAGTACACAACTTTCAGGTTGTTACCAGGAATGACCGGCGAACCTTGAATAGAGACCAAAACTTTTTCCGCCTGCTGAAGCGATTGCTGCGCATGCAGACCATGCCCTTCATTCCAGAAAATCACAAGGAATGACGCGATAATCAACAGGATGCCAATCAAAACCCCAACCAGCGCACTGCCGATACGCCCAAACCAGGATTGCGTGACGACCTCTTGTACCATGAATGATTCCTTTTCTCGTGATTTCGCTCTGTGTAATCAGTCTAGCGTGATACCCAGTCTGCTTGCCACACATTTCCATATGCCAATGTGCGGCTTGTTCAGACTCCTCCACATGGAAAAAAGTTACCCGCGCCGTCTGGCAAAATCCTGCATGAAATCCACGAGAACATCCACGCCTTCTTCTGGCATGGCATTATAGATACTCGCACGTACACCACCACTCACCCGGTGCCCACGCAGGTTTGTCAATCCCATTTTTTCTGCTTCGGCAAGAAATGGTGTCGTCAGTGAGTCATCATGCAAATGGAACATGACGTTCATGATTGAGCGACAATCCGGATGAACATGGCTGACATAAAAATCATGGCATTTATCAATGACTGAATATATTTTGCTGGCCTTGCGCAGATTCAGTTCATAAAACGCTTTTACACCGCCACGGCGTTTCATCCATGCAAGTACCAATCCAGCAATATACCAGCTATAGGTTGGCGGAGTGTTATAAAAAGAATGATGCTCAGCCTGCAATTTATAGGAATAAAGCGAAGGAGTATTTGGCAAAGGATCCTTGATTAAATCTTCACGAATAATAACGATGGTTATGCCTGCCTGGCCGACATTTTTTTGCGCTCCGGCATAGATAATTCCAAAATCATTAACATCAACAGGCCGCGACAGGATCATCGAAGTCATGTCTGCGACTAACGGCACAGTACCTGTTTTGGGAACCCACTGGAACTCCAGTCCATCGATGGTTTCATTAGGGGTGTAATGCAGGTAGGCAGCATTCGGATTGAGAGTCCAGTGTTCCTGTTGTGGTATGAAAGCAAGATGACTTTGATGTTCAGTCCGAGCTGCAATATTGACTGACCCATACCTGCTTGCTTCTGCAATCGCCTTTTTGGACCAGACCCCTGTGTCTACATAGTCAGCTGTCGTCTTCTCTCCAAAGAGATTCAATGGCACCATGGCAAACTGAACGGTTGCGCCGCCCGCTAAAAATAACACGTGATAATTCCTGGGAATAGACATCAGCTCCCGGATATCAGCTTCAGCCTGCTCTGCAACAATTTTGAATTCAGGCCCGCGATGTCCCAGCTCCATAATCGACATGCCAGTCCCATTCCAGTCCAGCATCTCTGCCTGCGCCTGAAGCAAAACCTCTTCAGGCAGCATGGCCGGACCCGCGCTAAAATTAAAAACCTTACGCATACTCCCTACCTTGTTTGAATTAGTGAAATCAGAGCTCAAATGCAATGTCATGATGTAGACACCCTTGTTATTTCAGCTGGCCAGCCAGATTTTGTCCCTATTTTTCTCCGCATATCCTAGCAATTCTTATATCGCTTCGCTATCATAAATAAAAAAATGTGAGACTCAGATATTGACTTACGCAGATACAGTAAAATTTCTTGTAGCAATGATTATCATGATGAATCCTCTGGGTTCTCTTTCCATCTTTCTACAATTGACTAATAAATTTCCACTAGCCCATCAGCGCAAAACCGCCATCAAGTGTGGTCTGTCAATTACGATAATCATGGTCATTACAATCTGGATCGGGAGTCAACTGCTTGACCTTCTCGGCATCACTATTGCCTCATTTCGCTTCGCGGGCGGCATCATTTTGCTTTTAACCGGCCTATCCATGCTGCAGTCCAAAGAAAGCCCTATCAGCCATACACCAGAAGATGACATCGCCGCAGAAGAACGCAGTTCCATCGCCATCGTACCTCTTGCCCTGCCTATCATCATCGGTCCCGGCGCTATCAGCACCCTGGTTATCGCATCCAATGATTATCCCGTTTTCATGATTAAAATATGGTTGTCTATACTATGCGTTCTGCTGGCATCAGGCATGTTTGTCCTGTTATTTTTTGGCGGCACGATAGGAAGATTTGTCGGCGAATCCGTGATGAAAGTGATTACCCGTATCATGGGTATGATTATCATGGCAATTGCGGTCGGCATGCTCGCCAACGGACTGATTGGACTGATCCCCGCACTTCACTAGCGTATTCCCTCCACAACAGGATGTGTGGGTTTTTGTATCCTTGCCACAGAACTGAAAGAAGGTAGAGATATGCGGAATGCCCATGACACCGTCACAAGAGGAATGCGCCCTTCGACATCCTGAGAATAGAGTGTAATCGAAGAGCGCAGTGTGGAAGACTCTTATTCCTTGGGTCCTATCATTAACTCGGGCCTGACCAGCTCTTTAAACTCATTTTCGCTTAGATACCCCAGCGCCAAGGTAGCTTCAAGCAAAGTCGTACCATCATGCCATGCCTTATGTGCTATCTGCGCCGCCTTGTCATAACCAATTTTTGGAGCCAGCGCAGTGACCAGCATCAGTGAATTATTGACTGATTCACTGATTGCTCTTTCATCAGCGATCAGATCTTTAACACAATACTTCTTGAACATGCGCGCCGAATCAGCAAGCAAATGTACGGAATGCATAAAGTTATGGATAATAACCGGCTTGAATACGTTTAATTCAAAATTACCCTGTGAATCTGCAAAACCGATTGCTGCGTCATTACCCATCACCTGTACACATACCATTGTCATGGCCTCGGATTGAGTAGGATTCACTTTTCCAGGCATGATAGATGAGCCAGGTTCATTCGCTGGCAGAACCAGCTCGCCCAGGCCGCAACGCGGGCCCGACCCCAACCAGCGAATGTCATTTGCGATTTTCATTAATGCACAGGCCAGTGTTTTCAATGCGCCACTTGCAAATACAAACGCGTCATGCGCAGCCAGAGCAGCAAATTTATTTGGCGCAGAAACAAATGGTAATCCTGTCAAATGGGCAATTTTTTCCGCAGCCAGAACCGCAAATTTCGGATGCGTATTAAGACCCGTACCAACAGCCGTGCCGCCGATTGCCAGTTCATATAAACCAGGAAGTGTCTTTTTGATATTTTCGATAGCCGCGTCCAGTTGCGCGACATAACCGGAAAATTCCTGGCCCAATGTCAACGGAACAGCATCCTGTAAATGTGTGCGGCCGGTTTTCACGATATGAGAAAACTTCTGCTGCTTTTCAGCCAGCGCATCACGCAGCTCCTTGATCGATGGCAATAAGTAGTTGACAACAGAATCCGCTGCCGCGATATGCATTGCCGTCGGAAAAGTATCATTTGAGGATTGTGATTGATTGACATGGTCATTCGGATGAACAGGCTTTTTGCTGCCAATTTCTCCTTTTGCTATCTCAATGGCACGATTGCTGATGACTTCATTCACATTCATGTTAGTCTGGGTACCGCTGCCTGTTTGCCAGATACGCAGGGGAAAATGCTCATTGAGCTTACCGGAAATGACCTCATCAGCCGCTTGAACGATCAATTCCATCATGTCTTTCTTCATGAGTCCCAGATCGTAATTTGTCATTGCGGCGGCTTTTTTCAAAATACCAAATGCGCGTATCAATTCTTTCGGCATCAGATCATTGCCTATGGCAAAATGCTCAAGCGAACGCTGGGTTTGCGCACCCCAATATTTATCAGCAGCAACCTCTATGCTGCCCATGCTATCAGATTCCTGACGGTGTTTTGTGTTTGCCTGCATATTGTAAAACCTCTATTCAACGCTTTTTGACACGAGTTCGTATAAGTCCCTGGACAGTTTCTTGTCTTGCAAAAGCAATTCCAGCTGCTCCCGCATTAATTCTTGCCGTTCTTTATCATACCGCTTCCATCTAGTCAAAGGATTTACCATCCGGGCAGCCACCTGCGGGTTAAGCTTGTCCAATTGATAAACGGTTTCACGCAGGAATGCATATCCTTCCCCGTTTTTTGCGTGAAAATTAACCGGATTGCGTTGCCCGAATGTGCCAATAAGAGAATAAACCTTGTTTGGATTTTTGATATCAAATGCTTCATGCCGCATGAGCTTTTTGACTATCTGCAATGCAGTAGGCAATTTGGTAGCAGCCTGGATGGACAGCCACTTATCAACAACCAGCGCATCGTGCTTCCAGGCGGAATAAAACTGATCCAGCGCTTTTTCCCTTAATGGCGTATCGAGATCGGATAATGCCATGAGAGCTGGCTGCGCGTCGGTCATATTCGACTGGTATGCTGCTTCAAACTGACGCATGCCGATTTCCGTATTTTGCGGCAGGAGCATCAGATACATCAGGGCACGATTCTTTAACTGGCGTTTACCGATATCCTCCATACTGAACCTGTAACTGCCGGCAGGATCATGGTGCTTGCGATATGTCTCAAGCAGAAGTGCCTGCAATTGTTCGGCGAGCGCCTTGATAACGAATTCGCGGACGACATGAATGGCATCAACATCAATGACTTCCATTTGCTCGCCAATATATTTCTCGGAAGGCATGGTTAACATGACAGCCAGCAGATAGTTATCACTCTTGTCATGACGCAAAATATATTCATACATTTCTGCAAATTCGCTGGGCAAATGCAGCGGCTTATCATGCCGATGATCCTCTATCAGGTTAAGCAACACGCGTAATGCATGTTTCTGTCCGGCTTCCCAACGATTAAATGGATCCTTGTCATGCTTGAACAGAAACTGTAAATCACTGTCAGAATATGGGTAATTCAATTTGACGGGAGCGGAAAAATTCCGAAGTAATGAAGGAACCGGCCGGGACAAAACATTCTCGAATTCAAAAATTTGCGTCGCCTCTGTCAATGTCAGCACTTTTTCTGTTTCAACTGGCTGATCTTGTACCTGCAAAGGTATTTCATTGCCATCTGCATCCATCAATCCCATACGGACTGGAATATACTGAGGCATTTTTATGGATTGGCCGGGTGTTGGCGGTGTCTTCTGGTGTAAGGTTAATCGGTAAATTTTATGCTTGGCATCATAATCATCTTCTGCATCAATGGTTGGTGTGCCAGCCTGTGTATACCAGAGCCTGAACTGGCGAAGGTTAACCCCCGAAACATCTTCCATGGCTTTAACATAATCCTCAATGGTGACAGCCTGACCATCATGCCGGACAAAATACAAATCCATCCCTCTGCGAAACATCGGCTTTCCGAGAATGGTTTCAAGCATGCGCAATACTTCTGCGCCTTTATTATAAATTGTCGACGTATAGAAGTTGTTAATTTCAATATAGGAATCAGGACGCACTGGATGGGCCAGTGGACCAGAGTCTTCCGGAAACTGCACCTCACGCAATCCGTTGACTTCCTGAATACGCATCACTGCGCGTGACAGCATGTCTTCTGAGAAAGTCTGATCACGAAAGATTGTTAACCCTTCCTTCAGGCTCAACTGAAACCAGTCACGACAGGTAACACGATTGCCACTCCAGTTATGAAAATACTCATGCCCAATAACTGACAGGATATGGATGTAGTCATCATCGGTAGCAGTTTCAGGTTTCGCCAGCACATACTTCGTGTTGAAGATATTTAAACCTTTATTCTCCATGGCACCCATGTTGAAATCACCGATGGCGACAATCATGTATATATCCAGGTCATATTCACGGCCATATGCTTTCTCATCCCAGCGCATGGCTTCCTTCAATGAATACATTGCATGATGCGCCTGGTCGCCATAACCTTTTTCCACATAAATGCGCAATGTGATTTCCCGGTTTGACTGAGTGATGAATTGATCCTCGAGCACATCAAAATCACCGGCGACCAGTGCAAACAGATAACATGGTTTTTTGAATGGATCTTCCCATTTTGCCCAGTGCCGGCCATTTTCAAGCTTGCCTGAAGCAATCAGGTTTCCATTTGATAACAAATATGGAAATCGGGATTCATCTGCAGTTATCATGGTTGTGTAACGAGACAACACATCCGGCTTATCAGGGAAAAAAGTTATTCGTCTGAATCCTTCGGCCTCACACTGTGTGCAATAAGTATCAGCCGAACGATACAAGCCACTCAATGCCGTGTTTTTATGCGGATAGATTTTTGTAACTATCTCCAGGTCGAAATTGTCAGGAACACCTGGAATTGTCAGCAAGTCACTGGTTAGTTTATATTCAGAACCTGAAAGAACTTTACCATCGAGTTTCACTGATTCAAGCGTCAATTCGTCACCATTCAATATCAAATCACGCTTCTTGCTGCTGCTCAACCGATTATGCCGGACACGCATATGTGATTTTACAATGGTATGGTCATCTTCAAGATCGAAAGACAGGTCAATTTCGTCAATCAGATACACTGGGACTTCGTAGTCTTTTAAATAAACCGGATGTGGTTCATCCTTGGATTTATTGAGTACAGGTGTCTCGGACATGTTATCTCCTTATGGATAGCGGAGTATTTCAATAATAAAGCCTTGGCGACATGGAAACCTGTCCGCACATCATTGTTCAATGCCAATTTTGGCGAGACCCATGCTGGTTTACCCGGCATATACTAACGCAATAGAGATTTTTGACTCAATCATCAACATGGATTTACGTCAAAACTTCCCACTACTGGTAATTGCTGCATCGCCTCACAAGCTTCTTAATTTGATGTGTCAGAAGAAGACTGCGGTTCATTTGACGTCGGCGACATCGATGTCGAGGTTGGAGCTGCCGCTGGAGCAGGCGCAGTCGTTGTTGGCGTCGGTGCCGTTGATCCGGTTGCCGATCCAGGCGCTGCTCCAGACATGTTCGACGGTGTTGATGATGATTTCTTGGGAATCGATGATGCTTGCGGACTATTCCCGGATTGTGTGCCAGACTTGTCAATCACTTTCAGATTGCCATTCTGATCAATAATAGTTGTCTGCTGATCGCCGTTTGCAGAGGTCCCCTGAATAGGCTTGCTTTGGGTATTATCGGACAAATTCATCGGCTGATTTTGTGATGCGGAATCAACGGCCGCGGATTGTGAATGGTCAGTCGCTGCTGGTAACGCTGTACCTTGCAAATCGTCAGCAAAAGTCAAGCTTGCCAGTGCATTTGATACAACTAGCATCGCAAGTGCCTGAATTATTTTATTCATGATAAATTCCCTTTTAGAATGAGGTAGTCCAATGCGTTAAATATAAACACATTCACAAATCGGAGCAAGATTAAAATCTTGATGAATAATGGTATTTTTCAGGCCCGATGAATAGTACTTACTCTACAGTAATGATGAATTGATACATAGAGATAAAGATCTTTCAATTGAACTAGGCTCAAAGATCAAGCAAAATGACAACCCAAACGGGTTGATGCGAAAAACACGATATGACTCATAATTTTGATCCTCAGGAAATTGCCAAATTTGGAAAGCTGGCCGCGCACTGGTGGGATCCCCACGGCGAACTCAAGACCTTACATCAGGTAAACCCCGTAAGATTAGGTTATATAACGGATAAAGTTAATCTTTCAGGATTATCTGTGCTGGATATTGGCTGCGGTGGGGGAATTCTTGCCGAGAGTATGGCACTTGAAGGCGGACGAGTAACCGGGATTGATATGAACAAATCCGTCATAGACATTGCCAGACTCCATCAGCTGGAATCGGGCACCAATGTCGAGTACCTGCATACATCAGCCGAGTCTATCGCGGCTGACCGGCCTGAATCCTATGATGTCGTAACCTGCCTTGAGATGCTCGAGCATGTCCCAAACCCGGCATCGATCATCCATGCATGTGCGAATCTGGTTAAACCAGGCGGCCATGTGTTTTTTTCCACACTCAACCGCAACCCCAAGTCTTATCTTTTCGCCATTCTTGGAGCTGAGTATCTCCTGAAAATCCTTCCCCGGAATACGCATGATTATGCCAAATTCATTCGGCCGTCCGAATTGGTCACCTGGACCAGAACTGCCAGTCTCCTGCCCCAGGAAATGAAGGGAATTTCATATAATCCGATTAACCAGACTTTCAGGCTCACTGATGACATATCGGTAAACTACTTGTTCCACGCAATAAGGGCTCAATCATCATGACCCCGATCCGCGCCGTGCTTTTTGATCTGGATGGCACATTACTGGATACCGTTCCAGATCTGGTTTACGCGCTCAATTGTCTTCGGAAAGAATATGTCCTGCCTGAGCTACCTCAGTCCGCCATCCGGCCAATCGCGAGCCTTGGTTCCAGGGCCATGATAAAACAAGCCTTTGGTATCGAAGAATCTGACATTAATTTCAATACCCTGCGTGAAAAATTTCTGGATCTTTATGAAAAACACCTTGCTGATTCTACCCGGTTTTTCCCCAATGTCGAAAATGTGCTAACCCATCTGGAATCAGCAAACATTCCCTGGGGAATTGTCACCAACAAGTTAACCCGGCACACCCGGGCACTATTAAAAGCACTGCGTTTCGAGCACAGGCCTGCTTGCATTGTTTGCGGTGATTCCCTGGCTACCTACAAACCCGATCCGGAACCCATCCTGTATGCCTGTCAAATACTCAAACAACAGCCTGATGAATGCGTGTATGTTGGTGATGCAATCACTGATGTGACCGCCAGCAAGGCAGCGGGCACCAAATCGCTGGTCGCGTTATACGGCTACATTCATGCTGACGAAAACCCGCTTGCGTGGCAGGCTGATGGATACATACGTGACTCCATCGAAATCATAGACTGGATTAATAATAATTACTAATTCCTTGTTTCAGAATGAATTTTTAACTATTGATTAACCACTCCAACCAATAAATCCCTTGAATTCACGAGCGTGACACCCGCCGCCCGCATTTCCTGAAACGCCTGCTCGCTATCACCAGGCTTCAATTCTACGCCACGGCAAGCGTCTTTTATAACATATACTTTGAATCCTGAATGTTGCGCATCCAGTGCGGAATACTTGACACAATAATCAGTAGCCAGCCCCATGATGTAAACATCCGCGACCTGTTCATGACGCAAATAGTCCGCAAGGCCAGTGGAGCGCAAATGTGCGTTATCAAAAAACGCGCTATAACTATCTATTTTTTTGTCCACTCCCTTATGTACCACTTTATGCACCGCCTCAGTACGCAGCAAGGGATGAAATTCAGCGCCTTTGGTGTTCTGAATACAGTGATCTGGCCACAAAACCTGAGCCATCCCGTTCACTTCGAGGATTTCTCCCGCCTTGTGTCCGTGATGACTGGAAGCAAAACTCATATGGTCACGCGGATGCCAGTCCTGTGTCGCCACAACAAGGTCAAAATGTGACTGCAGTTCATTTGCCAGCGGAACCACGTCATCTCCGCCAGGCACTACAAGACTGCCGCCCTTGCAAAAGTCATTCTGCAAATCAACCATAATCAGCGCTTTTTTCTTGAACATTTATCAGCTCCCATCAATCAGGTCGCGAAAAAATATCGCAATGACTTGATAATATCAATTAAAAGTTACAAATATCCCATGCAGAAACCATGCTTTTACACTATTATTATAGGCAAAAAACACATCAAGGCGATAAACCTGTGCACGTTAGACCAAATTTACCAGAGAACCCGCATGTATTATGAACTGTCAGATTTGGGATTCCTTAAAATCCAGGGAGCTGATGCAAAAAAAATGCTGCAAGGCCAGCTTACTTGCAACGTTGAGTCTGTCGCACCACTGCAAGGCTGCATGGGTGCACACTGTAATCCGCAAGGACGGATTATTAGCTTGTTTTATTTGTTCATTTATCAGGATTGTTATTACCTGATGCTTCCACACAGTATGATTGCGCTAACTCTGGCTGCCTTGAAAAAGTACGCTGTTTTTTTCAAAGCTGATTTGACAGACGCGAGCAACAGCATGGCAGCAATTGGATCCACCGAGCCGCTGCCAACCATTATCACTGCTGAACAGCCTGCAGTCATCCGGATATCACAGGGCACATCCCGCTGCATCATCGCCGGAACAAAAGAGACAATACAGCATATACGTGAAGTGCCCGCCAATGCGCCTGCCATCACAAACAGCGATGCCTGGAAGTACCTTGATTTGACGGATAAAATCCCTTCCATCTATCCGGAAACCTCCGGGAAATTCCTGCCTCATGAAATCAATCTCGACAAACTTGGCGCCATCAGTTTTGATAAGGGTTGTTACACTGGCCAGGAAATTATTGCCCGAATGCATTACCGGGGAAAATTGAAGAACCACCTGTATATGGCATTGATTACCTCCGCTACTCCTCCATCACCTGGACAGGATATCTACACTGAAATCAATGCTGAGGCGCGGCCATGCGGAGTTATCGTCGATATCTGCCGACAAGCGTATAATGTTTATAACTGCCTGATCCTGACGGATACGGGAAGCGCCGAAAAAGAGTGTTTATACCTGGATGCAGATAAAAATGTGACAATATCCATCTCGGGAACACAGTCAAAATAAGATAAGCATGTGTTACTTAAACGTGAAGCGAGAAAGTTAATGCCAAACAATATTCGTATCGCACTTGCGCAGCTCAACCTGCATGTCGGTGATATCAAAAGCAACCTGGACAAACACATACGCGCAGCGCTCACCGCTCGCGACCAGTTCGCAGCCGATGTTATTGTTTTTCCGGAACTCAGCCTGACCGGTTATCCGCCGGAAGACCTTTTGTTACGCAGAAGCTTTGTTTCCGAATCAAATCAGGCATTACAGTACCTTACGGGCGAAATCAATGATATTTACTGCCTCGTTGGACATCCATACAGCGACGGTCAGAACCTATATAATACATGCTCACTCATCCATAACGGCAAAACGATAGGCCGCTATTCAAAACAACGCTTGCCGAATCACGGCGTATTTGATGAATGCAGGTATTTCACTCCAGGACAATCTTCCTGCATTGTAAAGATCAAGGACATAGCTGCCGGACTTGTGATTTGCGAAGATCTATGGAAGCTGGGTCCCGTGCGTGATGCAGCCGCTCAGGAAGCACAAATAATTTTATCGCCCAATGCCTCTCCGTTTGAGGTAGACAAACATGAACAACGCCTGTCCGTGCTGCACAAACGCGCCAATCATAACAATCTCCCTATTGTTTATGTAAACCAGGTATGCGGTCAGGACGAACTTGTTTTCGACGGCGGCTCGATGGTCATAAACAGAAACGGTGATTTATGCAAGTTCGCCGGTTTCTTTAATGAAACCATACTTCCAGTTGACATTGACATGGATCGCACACCGGAAATCAAGGCGGAGAATATCAACATTGCCAGTACTGAAGAAAGAACGTATCAGGCACTCGTGCTAGGTGTACGCGATTATATTAACAAAAACCATTTTCCTGGCGCCATTGTCGGGGTTTCAGGCGGGATTGATTCCGCGCTTACATTAGCCATCGCTGTTGACGCACTGGGCAAGGATCGCGTAAAGGCAATTCTCATGCCTTCACGTTACACGGCGGACATCAGCAATATTGATGCCATTGAACTCGCCAGGAACCTGGGTGTGACATGTGAAACGATTCCTATCGAGCCGGTCTATAACACATTCCTGGAATCACTCGCTCCAAGCTTTACCGGCAGAAAACCGGATATCACGGAAGAAAATATTCAGGCCCGTTGCCGCGCTGTCATTCTAATGGCTCTTTCCAACAAATATGGACATCTGGTATTAACAACAGGCAATCGCAGTGAAATCGCTGTTGGCTACTGCACGCTTTATGGAGATATGGCAGGCGGATTTGCCGTGCTCAAGGACATTCCAAAAACCCTCGTCTATAAATTAGCCAACTACAGAAACAGGGTTCATCACGTCATTCCACAACGCACGATTGAACGCGCGCCTACCGCCGAATTGGCGCCTAACCAGAAAGATGAAGACAGCCTGCCGGCTTACCCAGTGCTCGACAGCATTCTTGAATGCTATCTCAATGATGGACAAACCATAGATGAAATCGTTCGCCAGGGTTTCCAGCGCGATGTTGTAGTCAAGGTTGTCAATCTGATACATAAAAACGAGTACAAACGCAAACAGGCTGCAATGGGCCCGCGCATCAATCATAAATCGTTCGTGAGAGACTGGCGCTATCCTGTCACCAATGGGTTCAAAGGCTGACAGCGCAGATACGCCACAGATTCCACATCAGATGCGCATGAACTGAATGCCAGCATTCGCTGGCATTGCCATCAAATTATCTGACCGGGCTAATCATGGTTGCAGCGACAGTAGCGGCGTTGTTATGGTGATTGTACTGTGTTCCTGCCATGGCGGACGTTTCAGCAGAATTGCCACTCGTAGCACATCCAGTCAGCATGACAGCCAGGCACGATACAACTGTAAACATCAATGACTTCATTACAATCTCCCTGTCTGTCTGGTTAACTACGCTTCTCCAGACCCTATCATAATTTATAGTCTGAATCGTAATCCACATTGATATTCGGATAATTGTATTTCAGGACTGAGACTGTATCCTGCTCAAGCTTCGTGAGCCCCAGTTTACGATAGGCTTTCGCCATTAATACAAGACCATCAACCACCGAGGGCGCTCCCTGGAAATGAGCAACCAGCCCGCCAGCACGGTTTGCTGCCGCGACATATGCCCTGCGATTGTAATAATATTCCGCGACATGCAATTCATGATCAGCAAGCACGTTACGTAGATAAACCATATATTGATGCGCAGATGGCGTATATCTGCTGTTTGGAAACCGTGTGACAAGCTCATTAAAATCACTATATGATTTTTGGATCTGGGACAAATCGCGTGTGGCGAGATCGATAGCGAACACTTTTTCGATAATACCCATGTTTTGATAATAATCGGACACGCCTCGCAAGTAATAGGCATAATCGACATTCGGATTAGTGGGATGAATCCTTATAAAACGATCTGCCGCCGCGACAGCAAGAGAATAATCTTCTTTCATATAGTAGGCATAAATGAGATATAGCTGGGCGTTTTCAGTGTCAGGTCCATAGGGATATTGCACGTCAAGAGCCTCGAATCGCTTGACAGCCTCGCTGTAGCTTTTGTCTTGCAAAGCTGTCTTGCCTTTCATGTATATCTGCTGCTCAGTTTCGCCTTTATATGCATCGGCTGGATCTGTTGTAGTTGAGCAAGCTGATAATAATCCTGCAATCAACGCTGTCATGCAAAGCAATTTCATTTTTTTATTCATAAATAGTAATCACCTGTTCGGAAATAACCCACTTGTTACGAATGCCGGCATTCTGGGAGGTGCATTGTAAACTAATTTCTGTCATCATTCACCGGCTATGAATACAGATTCGAAAAAAATCCAGCACACATTTACCATCTCGGACACCCATGCAAATGAGAGGCTTGACCAGGCTTTAGCCAAACTCATGCCGGACTATTCACGAACGCTGATACAGGAATGGCTGCAAGCTGGCGCTATCCTGATTAACGGCAAAACCGCAAAAGGAAAAACCAGGGTTAAAGGCGGCGAGACGGTCACGATTGAAGCAGTCAGCAAACCACAGCCTCAATATCAGGCACAGGCGATACCACTCAATGTTGTTTATGAAGATGAGGCATTAATCATCATTAACAAACCAGTAGGCATGGTGGTACATCCGGGCGCAGGAAATGCTGACCTCACCCTGTTAAATGCACTCCTGCATCATGCACAGGAATTACACACCCTGCCCCGGGCGGGAATTATCCACCGCCTGGACAAAGACACGTCAGGACTACTGGTCATCGCCAAAACACCTTCCGCTTACAAGAATATTTCGTATCAGCTGAAAAAGCGCACACTATTGCGCGAATATCAGGCCATCGTTTATGGAATAATGATTAGCGGCGGCACCGTTGATGCACCAATAGACCGGCATCCACTTCAGCGTAAGCGCATGGCTGTCATTGATACAGGAAAACCTGCGGTTACCCATTATCGTATCGCAGAAAAATTCCGGGCCCACACACGCCTGAAAATCCGGCTGGAAACAGGCCGCACCCATCAAATACGTGTTCATATGGCCTATATTCACCACCCTATTGTCGGCGATTCTGTCTATGGAGGTCGTGTACAGCTCTTCAAGGGCATTACACCCGAATTGACGCAGGTCTTACGGCAATTCAAGAGACAGGCACTGCATGCTTTTGCACTGGGACTTGTTCATCCTGTCAGCAATGAATTCATGCGCTGGGAAATCGACTTGCCGGAGGATATGCAGCAGCTCATTCACACTCTCAGAGATGACATGATGAACGAACAAAAGGAATAAAAAATGAAATTCATTCAACCAGGCTGGCCCGCTCCGAAACATATCAAATCCTATACCACGCTGCGCAGCGGATGGGGCGGGCGCAAACCGCATCACGAGGAAAATCGCGGAAATTATTCGGGTAACCACCCGCAGTATGTCGAGGAAAGCAAACGTCTTGAGACCCTGTTGCAGCTTCCGGATGAACCACTTTGGATTACCCAGACCCATAGCACCATTGTTATCGAAGCCACACCGGAAAATCGTGAACAAAACGCCGACGCTTCATTTACCAGCCAGCCGAACCGGATATGTGTGGTGCTGACTGCTGATTGTTTACCCATACTGATAACCAACAAACAGGGTACCTCCGTTGCCGCAATCCATGCCGGATGGCGCGGACTGTCCAGCGGCATCATTGAAAAGACCTTGCAAGCGCTGCAACAACCGGCGGAGGATTTGCTGGTATGGCTAGGTCCCGCAATCGGCCCGCAAAAATTTGAAGTTGGAAAAGATGTGTATGACGAATTCACCGGCAGACATGCTGAAAGCATTGCGGCTTTCAAGCCTCATGCCGAAGGAAAATGGCTTGCCAATCTGTATGAATTGGCGAAAATCAGGCTCAACCTGCAAGGCATCAATCAGATTTATGGGGGAGATTATTGTACATTTACCCAGGACGAAATGTTCTTCTCCTACCGCCGCGACCAGGGTAAAACCGGACGAATGGCAACGCTTATCTGGATAGATGACCAGATAGCGTAAGACAGCGACGCCAGCATGTTGGCTGTGGATTGATGATCATTTTTTGTGTATATTTAGCAGGCTAAGAATTACTCTCCGCAGCATTTAATGAGGTCATCCTATGAAAAGTTTTTTAAGACAAACCTTGCGCCATCTCATTCTGGCATTCACCCTGGTAGTCAGCACAAGCAGCTTTTCTTCGGTACCATTAGACACCAGCCTCGCTCCAATGCTGCAAAAAGTAATGCCGAGTGTCGTCAATATTAAAGCGCAAATCAAAATCACCGATATCAACACCCTGCGCGAAATTCAAAAACAGCGCGGAAAGAGCGGCAAGGACAGTGATGATGATATCAATTCCGGTTCATTTGTTTCTGTTGGCTCAGGCGTGATTGTCGATGCCAAGAACGGCTACATCCTCACTAACTCGCACGTTATTTCCGACGCGCAAACCGTTACCATTACACTGGGGGACGGACGTCATTACACTGCAAAAATCATAGGCCTGGATAAACCCTCTGATATTGCCTTGATTCAGATAAAAGCCAAAAATCTCACCGCGATTGATATCGGCAACTCCAATGATCTCAAGGTGGGAGATTTTGTAGCCACCATAGGCAACCCCTTCGGCCTCAGCCAGACTGTTACATCCGGCATCGTCAGCGCGTTGGGCCGCACGACACTGGGAATCGAGAATTATGAAAACTTCATTCAGACTGATGCCCCGATCAATCCAGGCAATTCAGGCGGCGCATTAATCAACATGAACGGCCAGCTGGTCGGTATCAATACCGCCATTCTCGCGCCTGACCGCGGCAATATTGGCATTGGCTTTGCGATCCCCGCAAATATGGCCAAGAGTGTCATGCTGCAATTGATAGAATATGGCAACGTCAAACGCGGTGTTTTGGGTGTCGGCGCACAAGACATCACACCAGAACTGGCCAGCGCGTTTAGTCTCGGATCAGCCAAGGGAGCAGCCATCACCCAGGTGCTTCTTGATTCACCAGCCCAGCAAGCGGGCCTTCAGGTTGGCGATATCATCACGAATGTAAACGGAAATGAAATCAAGAATGCGAGCGATGTTGTGAACACCATTGGCTTTTTGCGCGTGGATTCAAAAATCAACATTACCGTCTTGCGCAAGAATAAACCGATTAATGTGAGTGTCACCCTGTCTGATCCCAAAAAACGTCAGCAGATCATTGAAAAATTGAATCCATTCTTATACGGTGTGGGTCTTAAAAATTTCAGCGTTCTCAGTCCGGTACACGGTAATGTGCAGGGAGTGTTGGTTGTATCTGTTGAACAGGACAGCAATGCATGGCACGCCGATTTGCGCCCAGGTGATGTCATCACTTCTATCAATCAGCAAAATGTAAATAACATTGATGATCTCAAGATGTATGCAGCAAAAGCCAGCAAGGAATTGCTGTTGAACGTGCTGCGCGGACCAAGCGCCGTCTTTTTGGTGATAAACTCAGAATCATAAAAAATCACGGAGGGCGTTTCTGACAACGCTCTCCAATGTTTCATCGATCAATGCCCGGGCATGTGAAGACTCAGCACACACACTGCAGCTGTCGGGGTAATAATGCGAGGAGTTATTTTCTAATGTCTAGACAAATGAGAAAAATGCTGATTGCTGTCGGCATCTTTTTTACAGTTGTGTTTGGAATCTATGGGGCGAAAAAAGCTGTTTTCATGTGGTTTATGTCACACTATCAGCCACCGCCGATCACTGTTTCCGCTACGACTGTCGCCAGTAAAAACTGGCAATCGTATCTGACGGCTGTAGGTACGTTAAACGCCGTCAACGGTGTTGATCTTTCTTCCGAATCCGCGGGCATCATAGAAGAGCTTCGTTTTAATTCAGGACAATATGTCAGAAAAGGCGATGTCATTGTTGTCATGAGGTCCTATGTCGAACAGGCCAGTCTGAAAAACAATCAAGCCAAGTTGCAGCTCGCGAAACTCAACTATGAACGCGAAAAAACATTATTTGCCAAACATGTCTCTTCACAGGCAGCGCTGGACACCCGCTTCGCCGAATTGCAGCAAGCCCAGGCTGGGGTCGATTCCGTGCTGGCACAGATACAGCAAAAAACCATCACTGCCCCTTTTAATGGACGGTTAGGCATCCGGCAGGTCAATCTCGGACAATATGTATCCCCAGGTACACCACTCGTCACGCTGCAATCCCTCGATCCGCTCTACGTGATGTTCAGCCTGCCTGAACAATACCTGGCAGCTCTGTATCTGGGACAGGACGCTGACATTTCTGTGAACTATGGAAATGGCAAAACAGTCCATGGCAAAATCACAGCCATCAATTCCAAAGTGGATCCGTCATCCCGTAATGTATTGGTGCAAGTCACCATACCGAATGAAAAATTCCTGCTTTATCCTGGCATGTATGCCCACGCCAGAATCTGGTTAAACGACAAGGATAAACGAATCGTGATCCCTCAGACTTCCATTTCATACAGTCTCAGCGGTGATTATGTTTATATCGTCAAGGATGAAGGGAAGTCAAAAGACAAACCGGAACTTCATGTGTATCGTCAATACGTCAAAGTCGGCGAGCGTAGAGACGATGAGGCCACAATTCTCGACGGCCTGAAACCGGGCGATAAAGTCGTGACATCGGGTCAATTAAAATTACAAAACGGTTCTAGCATCATTATTGACAACAGCATGGAACTTTAATCATGAATTTCACCGATCTTTTCATCAGGCGGCCTGTGCTCGCCTGTGTTGTCAGCCTGCTGATACTGCTTTTTGGTTTGCGGGCACTCAATACACTGGAACTGAGACAATTTCCCAAAATGGACAACAGTGTCATCACCATCATGACTGCCTATCCTGGCGCCAGCGCAGATCTGATTCAGGGATTCATCACCAGCCCGCTGGAAAAATCCGTGGCAAGTGCGGATGGGATTGACTACATGACATCACAGAGTGTGGACGGGTTGAGCACCATCACTGCGTATATTCGCCTCAACTATGATCCCAATGTGGCAATGACAGACATCATGTCCAAGGTTTCGCAGGTCAGCAATCAGCTGCCCAAGGAAAGCAATCAGCCAGTCATACAAAAATCGTCCGGTGGACACACTGATCTGATGTATATCGGATACAGCAGTAAAAAAATGAGTAATGTACAAATCACTGACTATCTGTCACGCATCGTGCAGCCCAAGTTGCAGACCGTGGCAGGTGTCTCCAACGCTGAAATTCTTGGCGGTAAAACCTATGCCATGCGGATTTGGCTGAACGCTGACAAAATGGCCGCGTTACAGGTTTCGCCCGGCGATGTCGCCATGGCATTGCAAAAGCAGAACTTTCAAACAGCCGCTGGCCAGACGAAAGGCAAATATGTCTTGTTCAATATCAATGCCAAGACAAACCTTGAAAGTCCTGAACAGTTTAATGAACTGATGATCAAGAAACTGGACGGTACCATTGTCCGCCTCAAGGATATCGGTACGGTCGAACTCGGCGCCGAAAATGACAATTCCTCGGTCAAATTCAATGGCAAGAATGGCGTATTCATCGGGATCAAAGCCAACCCAACGGCCAACCCTCTGACTGTCATTGACGATGTCAAAAAGATACTTCCCGAAATCGCTCAGAACTATCCGCCCGCATTGGAAAGCAGAGTCGTCTACGACAGCACTGAATACATTCGCAGTTCCATTCACGAAGTCATGCGCAGTATTATCGAAGCCACTATTATTGTCGTGCTGGTGATATTTGCGTTTATCGGTGCAGCTCAGGCAGTCACGATTCCTGTTATCACCATACCGCTCTCTCTTATTGGTGTGTGTTCCCTTATGTACACCATGGGCTATTCGATCAATCTGCTCACGCTACTCGCCATGGTGATTGCAATCGGTCTTGTTGTTGATGATGCGATTGTCGTTGTGGAAAACATCTACCGGCATATAGAGGAAGGTCTGACACCTTATCAGGCATCGCTGAAAGGTGCCCGTGAAATCACCGCACCCATAATCTCAATGACAACCACGCTCGCGGCTGTCTATGCGCCAATCGGCTTCATGACAGGATTAACCGGAGCCTTGTTCAAGGAGTTTGCCTTTACCTTGTCATTTGCGGTCATTCTTTCAGGAATTATCGCGCTGACTCTGTCACCCATGATGTGCTCAAAACTGCTGAGCCCGGCGATGATGCATCAACGTCTGGTGATATATATTGACTCCATGTTCGAAAGCCTGAAGCGGATGTACACGCAAAAATTATATGCCGTCCTGCATCATCGACAGGTCGCCGGCGTTTTTGCGGGCATCATGCTCGTCGGCTGCCTGCTCGTTGCAGTGACTACGCCAACCGAGCTCGCACCGGATGAAGACCAGAGTATTTTATTTTTATCCATGGCAGCGCCGAAATATGCAAACCTGGATTATACAGAAAAATATACCGACAGACTGTCAAAGATATTCGGCGAAATTCCCGAAACACAAGATTTTTTTGTCGTCAACGGCAATGGATTCGTCAATAGCGCGATCTCCGGTCTCATATTAAAACCCTGGGATCAGCGCAGCAAATCACAGGCAAAAGTATTGGGAATGCTGCAGCCCAAATTGTCCGGTATTCCGGGCATTAATGCAGTTGCGTTCCCCCTGCCCTCGCTGCCTGGCAACGAGAGCGGACTTCCGGTGCAGTTTGTCATTACTTCCACCGAAGATTACGCCATCATTCACCAGGTACTTAAAAAACTCCAGGAATCTGCGATGAAAAGCGGCTTGTTCATGTACGTTGATTCTGATCTGAAATACGAAAAACCGACGCTCGAAGTGCATATTGACAATAACAAGGCAGCGAGCCTCGGCATCAGCATGCAAAATATCGGAACGTCACTGGCCACACTGCTGGGCGGAAACTATATCAATCGTTTTAGTGCATATGGACAGAGTTACGAAGTGATTCCCCAGCTTTTCCGTGCTGACAGATTCAATCCTGAAAAGATTAATGATTATTATCTGACAACGGACTCAGGTAACTCCGTTCCATTGTCCAGTGTGGTGAAATTGAATATCGCCACTCAGGCGAATGAGTTATATCATTTCCAGCAGCTTAACTCAGCGACACTATCGGGGTTGATGATGCCAGGCAAATCGATACCGGAAGGTTTGAATTTTCTCAGGAATGAAGCGCAGAAAATCTTTCCAGCCGGCTTCAGTTATGATTATGCCGGACAATCCCGCCAGACAGTGCAGGAAGGAAATACCATGCTCTATACTTTCTTCTTTGCTCTCGTGATCATTTACCTGGTGCTGTCGGCGCAATTCGAAAGCTTTCGTGACCCTTTCATCATTCTCATCAGCGTACCTCTCTCGATTATTGGCGCATTGCTGCCCTTGCATTTGGGACTTGCAAAACTGAACATTTATACCGGTATCGGGCTGGTCACCCTCATTGGGCTGATTAGCAAACATGGAATATTGATGGTTGAGTTTGCAAATCAGTTACAGGAGCGCGAGGGATTGAGTATCCATGATGCCATTCTGAAATCGGCAAGTTTGCGCCTGCGTCCAATTTTAATGACTACTGTCGCCATGGTGCTGGGTGTTGTGCCGCTCATTTTCGCAAGCGGTGCTGGTGCGGCAAGCCGCTTTGATATTGGTCTTGTCATCGCGGCGGGTATGACGATTGGTACCTGTTTTACCTTGTTTATCGTTCCAACAATGTATACGTATCTTGCAAAGGTCAAATCTCAAGCGCACGTCTATCCTCGAAGTGATGAATTGGTAACAAACGAATAAGAGCACCTTATTTACCTTGCTATCATGGCAGTCCGGATTCATTCCCTGGGTCCGGCTGTACGGATCATGACCATAATTAATTGTATTTATGAATAAATCTTTTCACTTATCTGCATAATCGTTTGCTTGATATTCCATATTTTCTCTTGTAGATTCAAGGAATTCTTAAGAGATTGTTAATCTTGGAACTGTAAAATATTTAATCAAGCTTATCCATAACACAGGCGAGTCAGAATGAACAAACTGAACAAGCTCAATACCTTGGCATTGACATTGTTAATTACCGGCGCAATTGACAGTATCCGTAATTTGCCGGCGTCTGCTTTATTTGGCAGCACTCTGATATTCTTTTTTATTTTCGCCGCAATTGTATTTCTGATCCCAACCGCACTTGTGTCAGCCGAATTAACCGCCAATGTTGATGAAGGCGGTATCTATCAATGGGCACGCCTTGCTTTCGGGGAACGCATCGGCTTTCTAGCTATCTGGCTGCAGTGGATAAATAATCTTGTCTGGTTTCCAACCATATTATCCTTTATCGCCGGAACCGCTGCCTACCTCATTAATCCGGCCCTGGCTGCAAACAAGTATTACCTGGTAGGCATGATCTTGTCCTTGTTCTGGATTCTTACAATTATCAATTTACGCGGAATACGTCTCTCCGCGAAATTTACCAGCTTCTGCGCCATCACCGGATTAATTATTCCCATGATTTTGATCATTTCATTATTGGTCGTATGGCTTATTCTTGGTAAACCATTGCAGATTCACCTTACCAGCACCAGCATCTTTCCAAGCTGGCAGCATACCGATAACTGGATGGCATTGACTGCCGTGATGCTTGGTTTCGCAGGCATGGAGTTGGCATCCGTTCATATCAAGGATGTGAATAACCCGCAAAAAACCTTTCCACGTGCACTCGCCTATTCCAGCATGATTATCCTTGCAACCATGATGCTTGGTTCACTGGCAATCGCTTTCGTTCTGCCATACGATCAGATCAATCTGGTCAATGGCACAATTCAAACTTTTGCCTATTTTCTTTCAGCCTACCACTTATCCTGGCTGATACCAGTTCTGACTCTGCTGCTGGTGATCGGCAGCCTGGGTGGTGTCATCAGCTGGGTAATTTCACCTGTCAAAGGGTTGGGCCAGGCTGCAAAACATGGATTCATGCCGCCATTTTTTCAAAAACTCAATTCTCATGGCGTTCCGCAAAATCTTCTGATCACGCAAGCTGTGCTCGTCAGCTTTGTGTGTCTTGCCTTCCTGTTTTTGCCCAGCATTAATGCTTCTTACTGGTTACTCACCGCGCTGACGACACAACTATACATGCTCATGTATGTCATCATGTTTTTAAGTGGATTACGTTTACGCACCAAAATGAATTACACGTCACAGACATTCGTGATCCCGGGCAGAAAAATTGGTTCATGGTTGGTATGTATACTTGGATTAATTGGCTGCACCATTACACTGATAGTTGGCTTCATCCCGCCGAATAACATTAATATTGGCAGCAGTTTTTACTATGAGGTCTTGTTTTGCACTGGCATGACAGTCATGCTGCTCCCCATTTTATTCTTTTATTGGTATCAGAGTAAATCATCGATCACGACAGAAGTATCGGGATCCAGAGAAAGCATTCTCGCAGATGCAAACGAAACAATATAATGCCTGATTCGCTGAACCACTAGTATTCACGGATTATCCTGTCACAAAATGTGAAAACGCAGGATGATATTTAACAGGTTCAAACTCGACTATCGAATAATCGGCAATTCCGTTAATAAAGAATGGATCTTTTTGTAAAACCGCTTCCAACTGTTCGCGGCTTTTTAATTGGGAAATGATAATACCACCCGTTCTTGGGTTTTGCGGGCCAGAAGCGATGAAAAAATTGCTGCTATATCCCTGATCCAGAAACGCTCTATGCTCAACAACATATTGATCAACCAATTCAATCGGTTTTTTATAAGTCAAGGTAACAATAAACATAGCTCCACCCCCATAAAAACAAACGTGCTATAATAAACACATCTGTACGTAGGAATGAAGCTAATTATGCTCTTGCAGCATTTCATATGCCACGCTCAATGGGGCAGCGTGTTATCACACCAATTAAAACCATGAACCAGATGCGGCAATCATGCCTACACTCTGACTGCCTGACCGTCTGTGCTAACAAAGAGATTCAGTTATGTTTCCCATTAAACATGCCGTCAAGACCAGCGGCTTTCGCAATAGACATGATATCCTGAGACAGATGGGTGAATTTGATTGGTTTGTTTTTTTGTTTCGAAAGTTTGATCCACTCAATGATAAGAGCCAGTCCGGAACTATCACTGGAATTCAATTGTGAGAAATCGAAAATCAGCTCCGAACATTTATCCGCATCCAGCAAACTTTTTTGATAGACAGACATTACATTTGAAAAGTTCAAATCTCCGGTAACGAGAAAATGACTCCCATTGAATGTAATGTCTGCCGATTTAACCATCATTGTTGACAAGCCTTGATATCTAACGTTTATTATGATGAGACAAACGCTGCAATAAGGTATTCATGTTGCCATTTTGCAGGATATCGGCGAACTGAGAGCGGAAACTTTCCAGCATATCGACCCCTTCAACCGACATATCATATAATCTCCAGCCGCTGCCTGTGCGAATAAGACGGTAAACGACGTGGACCGGTTCAGACGTGGAGCTGATAATCTGACTGCTCACTTCAACAGTATTCAAGCCGCCAGTACCGCCTCGCACTGGATAAAACTGTATCGTCTGATCCTGATAATTAGTCAGTGCCGACGCATAAGTACGAATCACCGTGGTAGTGAATTCCTTCTGGAATTGCGCACGTTGCGCTGGTGTTGCACTGTTCCAGATGCTTGGCGGCAATACTCGCTTGGACATTTCTGATAAATCGGCATAAGGAACAACATAGCGATATGCAAGGCTGTAAACAATACCTGGTTTGCTTTTTAGAGTAGCCTTATTCGCTTTCAGCCCTGCGATCATATTATTGGCGATATATTGCAAAAGTCCAACAGGATCGCCTGTTGATGCCTGCACTGAAGCGACACAGGTAAACCAACCCAGAAAAACCATAAAAACTGTCAGAGCGAGTTTATTTTTTCTCATTTTTTTCTCCATTATCACTGCTATTATTTCCATTGTTACCTATTTTATACATAAACTGGCCAATTAACTTTTCCAGCACCATGGCAGGATGTGTCATTTCGATCTTGCTGCCATTTTTTAGATAGGTTGTATTATACATGGGTGTGATCACGATATAATTATCACCCAGTAACCCGGAAGTAAAAATACCCGCAGACGAATCATCCGGAATATCGTTATACTGGTTGCGGATATGCATTTTAACTACAGCCTTGAAGGTGACTGGGTCCAGGCCAATTTGCGCAACCTCACCAATCTGTACACCGCCAATCTTCACCGGTGCCCTGACTTTAAGCCCGCCAATATCATCAAATGATGCCGTTACCGTGTAGGTTTGGTCAGGAAACAGGCTGGTCAAGCCACTTACCTGAAAAGCCAGCACAGTCAACGAAAAGATTGCAAACAACAAAAACAATCCCACCAGGCTTTCTATCAATCGTTGCGGCAACATTACCATTCCCCTATCATCATCGCTGTTAATACGAAATCAAGGCCCAGGACCGCCAGCGAAGCGTACACCACAGAGCGAGTCGTTGCGCTCGCAATCCCGGCAGATGTCGGTATTGAAAAATACCCCTGAAACACGGCTATCCACGTCACTGCGACACCAAACACAACACTTTTCAACACCCCGTTGACGATGTCTGCATGGAATTCAACAGAAGATTGCATATTAGACCAGAATATACCTGCGTCTACACCCAGCCATTTTACCCCGACAAGATAAGCGCCATAAATCGCTGTCGCGTTGAAGATCAGTGTCAGCAGCGGCATGGATATAAAACCTCCCCAGAATCGGGGTGAAATGACCCGGCGCAAGGGATCGACTGCCATCATTTCCATACTGGATAATTGTTCAGTGGCCTTCATCAGACCAATTTCAGCGGTCACAGCTGAACCTGCCCGCCCTGCGAACAAAATTGCCGTCACCACCGGACCCAGTTCACGCACCACACTCAAGGCAACTAACGGTCCGAGTTCCTGGGAAGCGCCAAACTTCGACAAGGTATGATAACCCTGTAACGCCAATACCATGCCGATAAACAGACTGGATACGACAATAATCAATAATGAAAGCACGCCTTCGGAATAAACCTGCTGGATAACAAGCGGACAGCTTTTTTTGAAATTGGGAGGGTAAAAAAGTACCCGATAAAATAAAATGCCTGCTTTGCCAAATTGCCGCAGCGTATCTATACCCCATTGTCCAAGTACGGCCACCCTATCCATCATGTTGTACCCCCTTGGAGAAAATCCTGAACCAGCGGCTTGGCTGGATAATCAAACGGAACTGGACCATCAGGTAATCCTTGAACAAACTGTTGTAACTGACTGGATGGATCACGAAGAATGACTTCAGGTGAACCGTGACCAATCACTTTTTTGTTAACGATGACATAGACATAATCAGCAATTTGCAGGGTTTCCTGTACATCGTGGGATACGATAATACTGGTGAGACCCAGCGACTCATTTAATGTCCTGACAAGTTTTACCAGTACTCCCATGGAAATGGGATCCTGACCTGTGAATGGTTCGTCATACATGATCAATTCAGGGTCCAGCGCAATGGCTCTCGCAAGCGCCACCCGGCGTGCCATACCACCTGATAACTCATTTGGCATCAGCCGCCAGGCCCCGCGCAAACCAACCATTTGCAGCTTCATCAGAACCAGAGAATGAATCATGGATTCGGATAATTGCGTATGCTCACGCAGCGGGAAAGCGACATTTTCAAAAACATTCAGATGGGTAAAAAGTCCACCCTCCTGAAACAACATGCCCATACGCTTACGCAGCTGATATAACGCTTTACGGGATAACTGGTGAATGTACCTGCCCTCAACTTTTACATCTCCGGAAGTTGGATACAACTGGCCGCCTATCAATCGCAATAGCGTTGTTTTACCGGTACCGCTAGGGCCCATGATTGCTGTTATCTTTCCACGTGGAATAACAATGTCCACATCTTCGAAAACGACTTTGCCGTTCTCGTGCTGGAAAGACATATGACTGATTTCAACTAGATTTTCTGACATTGGCATAGACATAGATGCTAAGTTTCGCAAATGCTTGGAAAAATAGCTAGCCCCATGGCAACAATCATCACTCGCCTGTCACTCCCGGAATTGTCTGCAGGAGCAGTCTCGCTGGATAGAGATGCCAATCGGCGTGGGGCTATTATTCCAGCTAATGTATAATCGTTTCTGCACAAAGCTTGTACGCCATCGCAAGCACAGCTAAGATATGGCACTAAATTATATCCAGATCAGGATTGTACAATGGAAAATGAAAAGCTATGTAACCTTGGCCGTGCTGTTATTCAGACCGAAGCCCAAATGATAACCAATCTTGTTGATCGGATTGATCAAAATTTTGTCAAGGCCTGCGAATACCTCCTCAACTGTGAAGGACGGATTATCGTCATGGGCGTAGGAAAATCAGGACATATCAGCAAGAAAATCGCCGCTACCTTTGCAAGCACTGGAAGCCCCGCATTTTTTATTCACCCCAGTGAAGCGAAACACGGGGATATAGGCATGGTCACAAAAAATGATGTGATTCTGGCGCTTTCCAACTCAGGCGAATCTGAAGAAATCATTTCCATCCTGCCATTTATCAAACGACTGGATATCCCCCTGATAACACTGACTGGCAAACCGCACTCTACCCTGGCAAAAGCCGCCTCGATCAATATCGATGTGAGCGTAGAAAAAGAAGCCTGTCCACTTGGTCTTGCGCCTACCTCTAGTACCACGGCAGCGCTAGTCATGGGAGATGCCCTGGCTATGGCACTGCTGGATAAACGTGGCTTCACGGAAAATGACTTTGCTCTTTCACATCCCGGCGGTACTCTGGGCCGCAGGTTGTTACTCATGGTAAATGAAGTCATGCATCAAAACGATGAAGTTCCCATCGTATCCATCGACTCCTCCCTAAAGGAAGCACTGGTTGAAATGACACATAAGAAACTTGGCATGACAACCGTAGTCAACGAGACTGGGAAACTAGCGGGTGTCTTTACCGATGGCGACGTCAGACGCGCGCTTGATAAGGAAGTCGATATCCACAAGACAAAAATCAATCAAGTCATGTCTAAAAATCCTAAAACCATTTCCAGTCATATTCTGGCTGCTGAAGCATTAAACATTATGGAAACTTACAAAATTACCTCTCTGGTGGTAATCGATGAGAAACATCATCCGGTAGGAATAATTCATATCCATGATATTCTCCGCGCGGGAGTGATTTGATGTCTGCTGCCATTGAAAAAGCAAAAGCCATACGCCTCCTGATCCTGGATGTGGATGGCGTATTAACCTCTGGCGTTATTTATTATGGAAGTGATGGCAGAGAGATGAAAGGATTTCATATCCATGATGGGCTTGGCATCAAATTGCTGCAAAAAACAGGCGTCATCGTGGCTATCATTTCAGGAAAAAACTCGGAAGCCGTTTCCCGCAGGATCAAGGACCTCAACATCAGGCACTTTTATCTAGGCCAGGAAGACAAGCTTCCCGCCTATGAAGACCTCAAACAACGCTTGAAAATTCAAGACCATGAAATCGCGTATATGGGCGATGATTTGCCTGACCTGCCCTTGCTGCGCCGCGCAGGGCTTGCCATCACCGTTCCGCAGGCACCGGAGACAATCAAGCAACACGTTGATTATATTACAAAATTAAAGGCCGGCAAAGGCGCGGTTCGGGAAGCCTGTGAATTCATCATGGAAACGCAGGATCATTACCAATCTGTGATACAATCGTATCTCATATAAAAGCGCCCGATTCACCCATGACATATAAATATACAATTATCAGTCTCATCATGATCACTGTCGTAGGGCTTGCAACCTGGACTACTTTTCAATCCTTCCAGCGCCAGGCGGCCACAGTCACAAATAGACCCCAGCTTCCTGACGCCTATATGGAAGATGTGGTGGCATTGATTATGGATAAGCAGGGCAAACCCAGCATGAAAATTGTGACTCCCAGGCTGGTCCATTATACTGAAAACGACACCACGCAGCTTAAATCCCCGCAATTGACACTTTACAGGAAATCACCCAAGCCTTGGTTTATCACAGCAAAATACGCAAAAGCGACTCAAGGTATTAATAATGTAGATTTCTGGGATAATGTTACTGTTCATCATGCCGCCGATGAAAATAACCCAGCAACAATAATCAAATCCCCGACATTGACAGTCCATCCAGAAAAGCAGATTGCAAAAACCAATGATTTGATCACGCTTATTCAGCCTAATTTGGTCGTAAAGGCAACAGGCATGTATGCCGATATGAACACCGGCGACATCAAGCTGCTATCACAAGCCAGAGGAGAATATGTACCGAATTCATAGATTACGATTTATTCTGATCCCCGTATTGTTTATTGGATATTCGCTTTACTCTTTTGCGCTGGATAGCGACAGTAAAGCAAAGGTCAACATCGTCGCCGATTCCGGCATTTACAATTTTAAAACCGGTATTGATGTTTACGAAGGCCATGTGCGAATCGATCAGGGAACAACCCACATCACGGCTGACAAGCTCATCACCAGGAAAAACAGCCATCATGTCATTCAGGAGGCAACCGCCTACGGATTGCATGATCTGGCTCATTACTGGACGCTGCCTAATCAAGGACAGCCTGAAATTCATGCGCGCGCCAAGATCATCAGGTTCTATCCGATAGAATCCAATGTCACACTTGAGAACAATGTCCATGTCACGCAAGGAGAAAACAGTTTTCAAGGTGAGTTAATTCACTATAATAGCAATGATCAGACAATCACTGTTCCCGCCGCAACAAATGGTCAGGCAGTGCTTGTTTACAATCCGGATAAATAACGGACAAACATGGCAAACACACTGTACGTCAACCACATTAACAAGAAATACAAATCACGAGAAGTTGTGAAAGACGTATCGTTACGTATTAATCGCGGCGAAGTAGTCGGTTTGCTCGGCCCCAACGGAGCTGGCAAGACCACTTCGTTTTATATGATCGTAGGATTAATACCTGTCGATGGCGGACATATCCTGCTTGATGATGAAGATATCACAAAACTACCAGTACACGCTCGCGCCCAACAAGGCATCAGTTATCTTCCACAGGAAGCTTCCATCTTCCGTAAGCTGACGGTCGCTCAAAATATCATGGCTATCCTTGAGCTGCGCAATGACTTAACCAAATCAGAACGCAAGCTGATGCTCGATCACTTGCTCGAAGAATTCAGAATTTCACATATTCGCGATACAATGGGCATGAGCCTTTCCGGCGGAGAAAGACGACGCGCCGAAATTGCAAGAGCCCTGGCAACCGAGCCAAAATTCATATTACTTGATGAACCCTTTGCCGGTATTGATCCGATTTCAGTGCTGGATGTAAAGCGCATCATCCATCACTTGCGCAAACGTGGAATCGGCATATTAATTACTGATCATAATGTCCGGGATACCTTGAATATCTGCGAACGCGCATATATTGTGAATCAGGGACAGATTATTTGTGAAGGCAACCCTGAAACCATACTGATGAACTCGGAAGTCAGGGCGGTTTATCTAGGCGAAGAGTTTGATTTATAAAATTTAATGACCATTTATAAGTAAATAAAAAGGAGATCACCATGCAACTCCAGTTAGTTGGTAAAAACATAGAAATAACACCAGCTCTCAAGACATTCACATCGGATAAATTAAAATCCCTGGAAAAACGCTTCAACCAGATCACAACCGTCAATTTCGTTTTACTTGTCGAGCATAAAACACAGATTGCCGAGGCAACGTTACATTTTGATGGAACCGAAATTCACGCCAGTGCCAAGGATGATGACATGTACAAGGCGATTGACCAGGTAATTGCAAAACTGATGGGACAAATCACCAAGCACAAAGAAAAAATTATTGACAGCCACAGATAACAACAATGATACGACAACAAATCACGATTCAAAACCAGCTTGGCCTGCACACTCGTGCCGCTGCCAAGCTGGTTGACACGGCAAAGAAATACGCCAGCCGTATCGAGTTGGTCTTTCGTGACCGTATTGTCGACTGCAAGAGCATTATGGGTGTCATCACACTTGGAGCGCAAAAAGACAATGTCCTCGAGCTGGTCATTAATGGCGAGGATGAGAAACTCGCACTGGAAGCCATTGTAAAACTGGTCAATAACAAATTCGGAGAAGACTAGCAGCCGCCTCAAAAGTTGAGACAGCGTCCAGGAATCCTCCCTGAATTCAACTGTCACTCATGAATGGAAGCATGATGCGCAATATTATAAGGAATGAATTTCAGGCTTGGCAAACTGCCATATCGCGTTATATTCACGATAAATTCTTTTACCGCGCTTCTGCCTTGGCATTCACCACCCTACTCGCCCTGGTGCCATTTTTATTTGTGCTTGTCTTCTTTATCACCATCTTTCCGGTCACATCGACAATTGCCTCGCTAGGCGAAGAATACATATTAAAAAATTTTGTTCCGGAATCAGCCCAATCTGTACAGTCATATTTTCAAAATTTCATCACACAGGCCGCGCATCTACCGACATTAAGCATCATATTCCTGTTTGTAACCGCGATCATGCTGGTAGGAACAATCGAGGATTCATTGAATGACATCTGGCTCGCTCACAAAAGAATAAAACGTGTCTATTCTTTTGCTATTTTCCTGACAACATTACTGCTCATGCCTGTCATCATCGGGCTGAGTGTGTTTTTAAGCACCTATCTATTCACGTTACAGTGGATATCCGCATCTGGCGGAATACCGGGTATTTCCCGCATATTTCTTGACTGTATCCCCATCTTCATCAATACAATGATCTTTAGCCTGCTTTATATTATCGTTCCCAATGTTCGTGTGCATTTTTCGGATGGCTTGCGGGGCGGCTTCATTGCCGCATTATTGTTTGAAATCGCGAGATTCACATTCGCACTTTACATCGTGAAATTTCCAACCTATGAGTTTATTTACGGAGCATTTGCTATCATCCCCATTTTTCTGCTCTGGCTTTATATTTTTTGGCTGATCATATTATTTGGTGCATTGCTGACAAATGCCTACACCCAGGCAAGAACCCATAATCATCAAGCAGGAGAAAATTAAAATTGCTTCTCAACAACACTATGCAATTCATTATCAACAGAATATTGCTGCGCGGTGGCAAAAGAGATAATTTCCTGATTTAACAATTTTTGCAAATGCTGATCCAGTGTATGCATTCCCAATTCCCGGTCTGACTCGATGGTCGCCCGCATTTCACTCATATTTTCTTCACGGATCAGATTACGGATTGCTGGTGTGCAAATCATTATTTCGTGCGCCAAGATTCTGCCGCCATTTTTCCTTTTGACCAGTGTTTGAGAAATAACCGCCTGTAGCAACAAGGATACCTGCTTGCGAATGATTTTCTTCTCCTTGCCGGGAAAGAAGTCAATTATTCTATTGATGGAAGTCACTGCATTATGGGTGTGCAGGGTTGACAAAACCAGCTGTCCGGTTTCAGCAGCTGTCAATGCAAGCCGTATCGTTTCGAGGTCCCTGATTTCACCGACAAGTATAATATCAGCGTCTTCTCGTAAAGCCGATCTCAAAGCAGCCGCAAAGCTATGCGTATCGCTATTCACTTGACGCTGGCTAAAAAGGCTTTTTTTATTTTCATAAACATATTCAATCGGATCTTCAATGGTGACAATATGTTTTTTTACCGTTGTATTCAAATACTCAAGCATCGCTGCAAGCGTTGTACTTTTTCCCGATCCCTTTTGCCCTGTGACAAGAACCAGGCCTTGCCGGTTAGAGGCGATTGATTTCAGAATAGTCGGCAATCCCAGTTCATCTATTGTTTTGATCTGGTAAGGAATAGCCCGAAACACGCCACCAATATTCCCTGTCTGGAGGTAGACATTCACACGGAAACGACACAATTTATCTACGTCATATGAAAAATCGATTTCAAGATTTTTTTCAAAATCCTTGCGGGTTTTATCTGGCATGATTTGATAAAGAAGCTCGTGAACCTGCTCTTTTGTCA
Source organism: Gammaproteobacteria bacterium (assembly GCA_021324305.1). Taxonomy (GTDB): domain Bacteria; phylum Pseudomonadota; class Gammaproteobacteria; order DSM-16500; family DSM-16500; genus Aquicella. Next base: position 107,672 of record JAJPJI010000037.1, read on the forward strand.
GCGCAGGTATGTTTACTCGCTGCAGATCGCCATCAATGCGCACTATCGGACTTTCATTAGCATGCAAATGCAAATCGGAGAATTTGTATTGTGTGTAAATGGAAGTGAGCAGTTCCGTTATATTCATTGAATGATATCCATGGTATATATACTTTTAGATTAGGGCGCCATGAAGTGAATGTAAAGTCGACGGTTAAATTTGATAACAAGTCGACCTCCAAGATGAGAAAAGAACAAAATACAAACAAATCGGTTTGGAAATATAATTAACTGATAGTAAATTTCGTTTATTTTTTTACTAAGAGCTTTTTCAATCCAGATCATCGAATGACCTGTCATCCAGGACTGTATCTGACACTCCTTGCGAGGCTAGCTTCCAGCTATCATCATTTCTTCAATCAGAATTGATCCCGTACGTATATTACCGCGAATATCGACATCATTGCCCACTTCCAGAATATTTGCATACATATCCTGCAGTCTGCCGGCTATCGTAATTTCATGAACCGGATATTGAATAGTCCCATTTTCCACCCAGAAACCGCCCACGCCGCGTGAATAATCACCTGTTACAAGATTCACACCATTTCCCATCATTTCTGTTACCAGCAACCCGGTCCCCATGGCCTTTAGCAAACCTTGCAAATCCTTGCCGCCAGGCTTGATCGTCAGATTATGTATGCCTCCGGAATTACCTGTCGTTTTCATACCCAGCTTGCGCGCTGAATACACGCCAAGGCAGTAATTACGTAAAACACCATCTTCAACAAAAACATTTGGCCGTGTGACAACTCCATCCTCATCAAAAGGAGCACTACCGAGCGCGTGCGGTAAATGCGGAAATTCCTGCAGGTGAACAAAAGCAGGAAATACTTTTTTATCCAGATGATCCAGCAGGAAGGATGATTTCCTGTATAAACTACCGCCCGAAATTGCCGCAATAAAATGTCCGAGTAATCCGCGTGCCTCCTCAGCAAAGAATATGACCGGCGCTCTGGTTGTAGGCAATTGTCTCGCGCCCAGTCGATTTACCGTTCTCTCCGCCGCCTGTTTGGCAACTTTTGATATCGATTCCAGCGCTGAAGGATCGGAAGCGACTGTATAGCTATATTCACGTTGCATTTCCTCACCCTGTTTCCCAATGAGGACACAACTGACTTCATGGCGGCTGTAAGGATAAAAACCAATGAAATCCCTGCTGTTTGCATACAGATGAAATGCATCAACAGTAGCAACCGTGGCTGCCTCCGCGCTCATGATACGCTTATCTGCCGCAAGCGCCTCACGTTCACACTCACACGCAAGTTCGATGGCTTTTTCTACCGAAATATTCCAGTGCGCAGCCAAATCCAGTTTAGGATAATTAAATCCCAATTCTTCAACATCCGCGAGTCCGGCTGCCGGATCTTCATCCGTGAATTTGGCGATATGGCACGCAGCATCAACGGCTGCGCGCACCGCTTCGATACGCAGATCTGAAATGCTCGCCGAACCAGTACGCTTTCCGAAGTAGACATTGATCTCGATCACCTTGTCCTGATTGTATTCTACTGTTTCGACATCACCTTCACGGGCAGAGACTGTAAACCCCTTATTTGCAGATATGCTCACCTCAGCGTCGGATGCACCTTTGCGTCTGGCATCCTGAAGTATATCTTTGGCAATCGCTTGCAACTGGTTTGAATTGAATATTGGTTCGATTTCGTTTTTCATTGTGTTCTTGTTCCACCCACTGTTAATTCATCCACTCTCAGAGTCGGCTGCCCTACTCCCACCGGAACGCTTTGTCCATCCTTGCCGCAAACGCCTACGCCTGTATCCAGCTTGAGATCATTTCCTACCATTGACACTTTTGTCAGTACATCTGGACCATTGCCTATCAGTGTCGCGCCTTTGACGGGCGCTCCGATCTTGCCGTTTTCAATAATGTAGGCTTCACTGGCAGAAAAAACGAACTTGCCCGATGTGATATCCACCTGTCCGCCGCCAAAGTTAACGGCGTATATTCCCTTTTTGACAGAAGCAATGATTTCATCGGGTGTTGACTTGCCTGGCAGCATATAAGTGTTAGTCATGCGTGGAATAGTCAAATGAGCATAGGATTCGCGACGTCCATTACCGGTGGATTCTACTCCCATCAATCTCGCATTGCGCTTGTCCATCATATAACTGCGCAAAAAGCCATTCTCGATGAGCACATTATTTTGTGTCGGAGTACCTTCATCATCAACATTCAATGAACCGCGACGGCCAGGCAAGGTTCCGTTATCAACCACCGTACATAAATCGCTTGCCACACGCTGCCCCATACGCCCACTATATGCAGATATCCCCTTGCGGTTAAAATCCCCTTCAAGCCCGTGTCCGACAGCTTCGTGAAGCAGCACCCCTGGCCAGCCAGCGCCTAATACGACAGTCATTGGTCCAGCCGGCGCATCCACAGCTTCCAGATTCACAACAGCCTGGCGCAATGCTTCATCTGCATACTGGTAAACAACATCACCGGCAAGCAGCTCGTGGTAATCATACCTGCCACCGCCGCCAGCGTATCCCGACTCACGCCGCCCATTTTGTTCAAGCACCAGACTGATATTAAAACGAACCAGCGGACGAACATCCGCAGCCAGATGGCCGTCACTTGCCATCACCAAAATGGTTTCATATTCACCAGCAAGACTGATATTCACCTGTGCAATACGCGCGTCTTTTTTCCGGATATAAGCATCTACGCGCTGCAAGAGAGCAACCTTGTCTGTTTCAGAAAGAGAATGCAAAGGGTTGACTGGCTGGTAAAGGTTATGCCCAGGAAGCTTGTGCCACGCCTGCACAGTCTGCTCATCGCCCTGCTTGACAATACTCCGCGCTGCTTGCGCCGCCTGCTGTAACGCTGGCATGACAATATCATCCGCATAGGCAAACCCCGTTTTTTCGCCGCTGATCGCCCTTACGCCAACACCACGGTCGATATCAAAACTCCCGCCTTTGATGATGCCGTTCTCCAGCACCCAGGATTCAGAATATGTTGATTGAAAATAGAGATCCGCATAATCAACATTTTTACCTGCCAATTTATGTATAACATGATGGAGTTGATTATCGGTCAAACCACCCGGATCCAGTAAATCATGACGAACTATCTCAAGAACATCGGTCATAGCGCCGCCTGTGCATTTTATATGAATGAAGCTGATTTTATCGACATCCCGGTTAAATGTCAGCAAGGAGCGAGGTGATCTTTCTTTCCGTGACACAAGTCAGTCATCATTTTCCGAGAAAAATGCACGGCTTATGCCCTGCTCTGGTTTTCAAGCAAATTTGGCACATCCAGCATTGGCAATTGGTTATCCTGATTGCGCAAAATAATCTCCTGTTGTGGATAAGGCGGCTTGATGCCGTGCGAGGCAAACGTATCCCATATATTCATCAGCACTGTTGATATCACGCTGGTTCTTGATTTGACCTGACGGATGTTGACGAAATATCGAATTTCAAAATCCATGAGCGTCTCGCTCATGTCTTTCAAAAATACTTCCGGCACAGGCTCTTTCAAAACATCCTTATGATTGTTGAGAACATTCTGAATGATGACTTTTACCTCATGCGGGTTATCATAACGGCTGATTTTAATATGGAGGACACTGCGAACGATGTTATCTCTGGCAGTCCAGTTGGTGAAAGATTTATTGAAAATTTCAGTGTTCGGGACAACAAGTTCCATATAATCCCAGGTTCTGACCGTCACCGCGCGGCTGCCAATATGCGTGACTTCGCCTTCGATGCCGCTAATATTGACAATGTCACCTACGCGCAACGGACGCTCAATCAGAATCAGGAATCCACAGGCGAAATTATTGGCGAGATCCCTGAGACCCAAACCAACGCCGAAGGCAAACGCAGCAGCAACGGCAGCGAGCGCCTGCAAATTAATCCCGAGAACCCGCAGACAGATGAAAACACCCAGGACAATTACTGTGTATTGACTGAGGATTGCAATACTGTTTCTTATGCCCATGTCCTTGGTGCGCGACAATAACGCCCGGTAAACAAATTCACGTATCCATTTCGCCGTCCAAAAAAATACCGATATAACAACGAACAACTCAATTATGCTAAGCGGTGTGATCGTGGTGTTCAAAATGCTGGCGAGCTGATAATGCAGCAGCCGCATCAATCTTTCAACGATAGGTGATTGCTTGTCCCATCCATACAACAGGAATAACACAGCCCAGGCAACCAGAAACAGGGTAATACGCAATACCTTGTCAATCGGCTTCAAGAAGGCTTCTGTCCATAACCAGCCGTTATGCACATATTGAATCATCAGGCGGGAAAGCTGTTCCATGGCATCCGACAGCAAACCGCGCAAGATCAGATAACCAATCAACACAACCAGAAACAGACCCTCATACCAGGATACCGTCATGATCAGATTTACAAATCCGAACACACCGATGACTGAATTTCCGAACATAAGAATGGGCACCAGAATTCCAATGAGGCGAATGCTCTTCTGTAAATAGGGATGCCGTGTTTCCATATGTGAGAGAATCAGATTGGGGACCACATCCCATGAACGCAACAACAACAGCGATACAACCATAAGCAGTAATAAAAACAGACGGTCGCACAATGTTTTTAATTCATAAATCAATGGCAGCTGATGAACAAAAACAGTCAGTGCCGTGATAACTCCGCCAATGAGGATTATCCATTTCAATCGTCGATACAGTTTCACGTCCACACCAGCAGAATCATGAATTGTTTCAAGCAGGCATACCCTGGCGACTATCGTAATACTCTTGAATACAAGCCAGACCAGGTACAAATAGACAATCACAATGTATTTCTGCGCGGGGATTCCGAAGAAACACATGATGCCGATGAAATTGGCTATCAGGGCAATATCCAGGTAATTACGCTTTAGCCATTGCAAACTCAGCCATTTTGAATTGAGTTTACCGTTCCACTTGGACGGACGCGTCAAAACGCGGTTCAGGATTTTTCTGAGGAAAAAGAAGCAGAATATCAGCATTGACTCAGCGATCACGAAGAGACTCCAGCCCGGAAAACTCGTGGATTCAAATCCTTTGACAAGAGAATTGCTCAGGCTCTTGCCAATCTGAAATGTCAGCGCCGGCACCAGTAACATTTCCTTGCCAAGGTCCAGTAATGTCTTTAACCCGAACGTTGGAAAACCCTGGCGCGCCGATAACTCGGTTTGCAGGGCATGATCCAGTGTGACACGAAACTCGGATAAATTCTTGTCCAGCCCGGCCAGATCAACATCCGACGCTTTGAGATCTTCCATCAACGACGCCAGCTTTTTGATATATGGCTGGAATTCGGTTTCTTTACCCTTGCGGGCAGAGAGATATGAAATATGTTTTTCCAGGATACCAATTCGTGATTTCAACACGGTATCAAGCCGATCAATCTGTTTGTTGAGCGCCTGAACCTGGTCTCCAATTTCATTAAGAACACTGATTGAATTACTTCTCATGACAGCAAGCTTCATTTGCTGTATTTGATCATCATATCGCGCTATCAGGGATTCAACATAAGCGTAATTGGCATTCTCGTTGGCATAATAAATATCCCGTTCGACTGCCGAGTAAGCCAGCCGGTCTTTCGCAGGGTCGATTTTCGCCAGCTTTGCATAATAGACATTTAATTGCTTCAGCCAGTAATTCTGCTGCTCCTGGTAAGCAAGCTCATCCTTGACCTGTTCCTGTTTGATATTCAGCAAATTGCGTGACTTCAGGAGAGTATTGATATGATTGTGATAATCTTTCTTGAAAGTCAAAATGGAATTTGCCACTCCCTGCAAAGTTTGCAGATATTTCAGCCTGTCCTTTTCCAGTTTCAAAAGTTTTTGCTGGTAATCCAGGTCTGTGCGCAGCTCTTCCGGGTTGACGATTTCCTCACTCGCGGCTTTCAGACCGAATATTCCAAGCACATTCAGCTGATTTTCAATTTCCTGGACACTCTTTTCCAGCCAGACAATTGTTTGCTGTGTATCTGTCAATTCGATATTAATACTGTCGAGATTCGACTTTGCGACTGATATATCCAGCGCAGCCTTGTCAAGCAGACGCTTGCTCGCTCTTTCTACGGTCACCCCGGTGATCTGTTTGTCATTCCGCTGTTGTAAATCGCTCAGCTCTTGCTGACTTTGTACGAGACGATTTTTCAACAAGCTGATTTGCTGGGTAACCAGCTGTATTCGGTCAATTGTGACTTGTTCATCAAGGCGCACCTGTTTGGCATGCACCGGGAATGCTGTCATGCAAACGACAATGACCACTGTCAGCATTGCCCAGTATTTCAGGAATGCATCCCTAATCGGCAGTGACGTGTGCATGATCTGATACCTCGTCTTTCAACAATGTCAGTAAGACAATACCTGGAAAGCAAAGAACAAATGACCATAGGTAGTACTGAATCCAGCCCAAATTTTCCACCATCAATGCCGCGACAGGCCCTAAAAACACCCTGCCTAACGAGGCGGCAGCTGACAGCAAGGCAAACTGGCTCGCTGTGTACCGGTGATCACACTGGGACATCATAAACGCCAGCAGTGCCGCCGTGCTCAATCCACTACAGAAATTTTCGATAAATACTGATACCGCCATTAACGTAAAGTTTTTGCCGACACAGGCAAGCAAGGCAAATACCAGATTGGAAAATGCTTGTGCGAGTCCAAACAATAATAATGCACGATATAAATTCCAGCGCGTCAGGATAATACCGCCAATAAATCCGCCCAGTATCATGGCGATAAAGCTGACCACTTTGTACGCCAATCCGACTTCGGTCAATGTAAATCCAAGTCCATGCAGCAGAAAATTAGTAATCAGAGAGAGCGCGAGAGCATCACCGAACTTGTAAAAGATAATAAAAAAGATCATCACGATGATTTTGTCCCGCTGGATGATATCCCGCAATGCTTCCTTCGTAGTCTGATACAAATTATGCGCTGATGTTTGTATCTCACGCGCACGCGGCGCCATGAAAGTTGGAATCATGGTTAGCAGCATGAGCAAAGCCATGAACTCGTAAGTCATTTTCCAGCCGAAATAATCGGCGAATATCAAGGCCACCCCTCCTGATACAAGCAGCGCAACACGATAGGCGAATACTGTATAGGCAGCACCGAGCCCGCGTTCTTCCGGAGGCAGCACATCAGTCGTGTAGGCATTAATAGAGATATCCTGAGATGCGGAAAAAAATGCGATCACGAGCGCGACCATGCCTATCATTCCTGCCTGGCTGGCGGGATTCATTGTGGCAAGCAGCACAAGCGTCAACACCAGTCCCAGCTGCATAAGCAATATCCAGCTCTTGCGTTTTCCTAATCTGGATAATCCATAATGATCCATGAGCGGTGCCCACAGAAATTTGAACGTGTAGGGTATACCGAGCAGTGTAAGCGCACCAATGGTCTTGAGATTAACATGCGCTTCAGTAAACCACGCCTGTAGGGTTGTACCCGTTAATGATAATGGCAATCCTGATGAAAAACCAAGAACCAATATTGCTAACAGCCGATTATTAATCAGCATCCTGGCGGTTGAAGTTGACATAGATTAAGCATCGCAGGTTAAATGCAAAGTGGTTTAAATTTTATCACTAATAACCTGATTTTGATAGTAATGTTTGAATAAATATGATCGGATAGCACAAATCCATCACAGTGACTAGGTAAAAACCCTAAATAGGAAATACTCCAATTATCCAGTAACATGGAAAGACTATTTCCTTCATTACGACATTTTCCCTGCGATTCTTGCAGGAATTTTTGCCAAAAAAGTAGGAAGAATAGTATCAAGGATAGCAAGGGATTCATGTTTATCATATCGGAGGCGCAGGATCATGAAGCAATTACTTATTAAAGCCGCTATTATGGCTGCAAGCATTGGTTTAGTTGTCAGCTGTTCATCAGCAAACACCCAAAATGAAAATACCACCATTGGTGCCGTCACGGGCGCCGTCGTTGGCGGCGTTGCCGGCAGTGCAATTGGTGCTGGCACGGGACAAGTTGTCGCCATCGGAGCAGGCGCTATCGCAGGTGCCCTGATCGGCGGTTACATCGGTCATTCAATGGATCATTCAGATAACGTTCAAGCCAGCTATGCTCTAGAGCATAATGCGCCAATGAAACCAACTCATTGGAAAAACAAAAAAACCGGCGCTCATTACACAATGATCCCAACCAGCAAGCATATGGCCATGAATGGCAATTCAGACTGCCGCACCTATCGTACTGTCGCCTGGATTAAAGGTAAAAAACAGACAGTTACCGGTACCGCCTGCCGTCAAGCAGATGGAACATGGCAATCACTCAGCTAGACAGCGTTTCTCCACCCTTGAAATCAGCGCCTCATGGAACTCCCGGGCGCTGATTTTTTTATCCGGAATCGGCAAAATCCGCCTGCAACCTGCGTCAACCATCATATAAAATAGTATCAATACAGAAGCACAAGCCATAAAATATATTCACACTACACTTCTAGATATGAATTTTGATCCAAAAACATAAATCACAATTGAGGATTGATGAATGACAATCAGTGTTTTCAACCTATTTTCTATTGGAATTGGGCCCTCAAGTTCGCATACCGTAGGCCCCATGAAAGCTGCAAAAGCTTTTGTTCTGCGTTTAATGGATCAGAATCTGTTACCTCAGACGGCACGTGTAAAAGTCGAATTATTTGGTTCGCTCGCTTTTACCGGAAAAGGTCATGGCACTGACAACGCCATATTGTCCGGCCTGGAAGGAAACGCTCCGGATACAGTTGATCCTGACAGCATAAGACCGCGCGTCAAGGACATCATTGAGGCTAAAAATCTAAAGTTAAATGGCAGTCAAGACATTCATTTTGACTATCTGGCAGACTTTATTTTTAATTACAAGGATCTTCTTCCTGCTCATACTAATGGTATGCGCTTCAGTGCATATAACACCAATCAGCAGGAAATCAGCTCAAGAGTCTATTACTCAATCGGCGGCGGATTCATACTCGATGAAGATGAGGCTTCTCACCCCCATGGCGATGATACATCCGATGCTCCTTATCCATTCGCTACCGCAAAATCCCTGCTTGAATTATGCGAAAAAAATCATTTTGCCATAAAAGACCTGATGCTGGCGAACGAATGCAGCCTCCGGCCCGAATCAGAAGTGAAAGCACGCTTGCTTCTCATTGCTGAAATCATGCACGAATGCATTGAGAAAGGCTGCCACAGCCCGGGGATTCTCCCTGGTGGTCTTGATATCAAACGACGTGCACCTGGTCTATATCAAAAACTGCTGGCAAAAGGCAAACCCAAATCTTACGAACATATGGACAGCATGGAATGGTTAAATCTGTATGCGATCGCTGTAAATGAGGAAAATGCTGCAGGCGGCAGAGTTGTAACTGCGCCGACGAATGGCGCTGCCGGCATCATTCCTGCCGTATTGCACTATTACCTCACCTTCTACCCTCAGGCAAAAAAGGAAGACGCCATAGACTTTTTATTGACAGCCTGCGCAATCGGGATTCTTTATAAAAAAGGCGCTTCCATTTCTGGCGCAGAAGTAGGCTGCCAGGGCGAAGTCGGCGTTGCCTGCTCCATGGCTGCCGGTGCCTTGACTGCCGTATTGGGCGGCTCCTTGTACCAGATAGAAAACGCTGCTGAAATCGCCATGGAGCACCACCTCGGCATGACATGCGACCCGATCAATGGCCTTGTGCAAATTCCATGTATTGAACGCAATGCCATGGGTGCAGTCAAGGCTGTTAACGCGACACGTTTAGCTCTTCTGGGCGATGGCCATCATTATGTTTCATTAGACAAGGTGATCGCGACAATGAAACAAACCGGCAAAGACATGATGACAATTTATAAGGAAACTTCTCAAGGTGGTCTCGCAGCCAATCTTCCTGAGTGTTAATTAACCAAAAGCAGCCAAAATGTTCTTCATGGAACATTTTGGCTAATAATTATCTTTTTGGGCTTTTATTATCCAACTGTCTCTGTCGGCGCATTTTGCGCAACTGCCACAATGTCAAAAGCGGGCCAGAAACGATATAGCACACCAGCAACCCAAACAGCATTTCTGGCGGCTCGAGAGCAATGGCAGCAATAATGAAAACGGCTACCACAACGGTAAAAAATGGAACCTTGCCTTTAAAATCAACAGACTTGAAACTTGAATAGCGGACCGCGCTTACCATCAGCGCGGCAAGCAGCACTGCCAGCAAACCAAGGGGAACGGCAATCGTTGCCCCTGTTATTTCATATCCCGCACCCATCCAGATGATACTTGCAACCAGCCCCGCAGCAGATGGACAAGGCAGTCCCTGAAAATACAGCTTGTCGGTTACCTGGGTATTGAATCTGGCGAGACGCAGTGCGGTTGCCGCCGTGTATAAGAATGCAGCAAGCCACCCCACCTTGCCCAGATGTGATAACGACCAGCTGTACATGACTAATGCCGGAGCGATGCCAAATGCCGCCATATCTGACAAGCTGTCATACTGGGCGCCAAATGGAGTCTGGGTATTGGTTAGCCGCGCGACTCTTCCATCCAGACCATCAGCAATCATTGCAACGAATATCGCAATAGCTGCTGTTTCAAAATGACCTTTCATCGCTGCAACAATTGAATAAAAACCAGCAAACAAGGCTGCGGTGGTTAGTATATTTGGCAGCAGATAAATTCCTCGCTGATGCACTTTTTCCAATTGCTCTTCCACATCCAACTTTTCCTGCTCAAAATTCATGACTACCTCGCTTCATTGTTTATATCCTGCACATTAACCATGTTTGTGCCTGGACCTGGAAGAAAGAACCGGGATCCTAACTCCAGGAACATCCCATCGCGTAAGTGTCAGCGGGACGACGCTGAACCAGACTCAAATGCTTTAACTATTGCTTCCAACTCTGGATCCAAAGGGGCTTCTACTGTAATACGCTGTCCCAGAGAAGGCAAAGTAAAATCAATAGTCCTCGCATGCAAGAACATGCGCTTTAATCCCAAGCTGCGTACCTGTTTGTTAAATTCAGGATCGCCGTATCTATCATCAGCAGCTATCGGGTGTCCTTGATGTTGAGCATGTACACGTATTTGATGGGTACGGCCTGTAAATAATTTAACCTCCATGAGTGACGCATCTCTCGCAAAGGATTTGATTGTTCTAAATACAGTCAGGGCCGACTTTCCTTCCCTGTCCACTTCAACTACATGCTTGCCGCCGTCCTTGTAATCCTTATGCAAGGGAAGATCCACTCTCAACTCGGAATCCTTCCATTTTCCCATCGTTAACGCCCAATAAATTTTTGTCACTTTTCCTTCTCGCAATAGGGAATGCAATTCGCGCAATATGCGCTTTTTTTTGGCAAGCACAAGACATCCTGATGTTTCTGAATCGAGTCTGTGTGCCAGCTCCAGGTTAGGCAGCTTAGGATACATGTGTCTTAAGGCTTCAACTATTCCCACCCGTACCGTGCTGCCTGCATGAACAGACATCCCTGATGGTTTATTTATGATCAATAAATTATCATCTTCGTATAATATCCTTCCCGCCAGCAATTTTGCTGTTTCTTTGCCAGGTGGAAGCTGTTTGGCCTTTTCTGCCAGATAAACAGGAGGCAACCTAATAATATCTCCCGCAACCAGTCGATAAGATGCAGCAATTCGCTTCTTATTTACTCTAACTTCGCCTTTCCGTAAGATTCGATATATCCTGGATTTGGGCATCCCCTTAAGCCGATTTATTAAAAAATTATCAATTCGCTGTCCGTCAAAATCAGCCGGCACAACAAAATGCTGAACACCCGATTTCTCTTTCGGAGCCTTGTCAAAATGACCCATTCTGAACCGCCTTGGTTTTTAATTGATATAAAATCAAGATATTGGTAATATTCATTTTAGCCTTAAGTGGCATATGCTGGCTGCTATTTTACAGCCATTGCGAATAAAGTTTAGAACTTTGTGAAATATAACCGTGTCTTATGGCACAGATGAAGAGAATCCAGTTTTTATAGTTGGCGCCTTGAGCGATAAAGAGAGCGATGATTTCTTTCGGTTTGATGAAGCTGATCAAACTGACAATTATAAAGTGTTTTTGCAGGTTTTTTTCCAAAAACCGATTACTGGGGTGCTAACAAACCGACCGACTTGCACCATTCCAGTAATGAAGAGTCTGCCGATGAGTATTCGAGGCTCTGGTGTTGTGACAAGCAACAGCTTACCTGCTCTACTCTATAAAAGCGATTGTCTCTCATCCATGTGCAACATGGCACATAATTAATTTGGATGAAAACATGAACAGAATGCTTATTAATGCAACTCATAAAGATGAGGAGTTGCGTATTGCCTTGGCTACCGGCCAGTATCTTTATGATCTTATTATTGAATCCACCTTCCGCGAACAAAAACAGTCCAACATTTACAAAGGCAAAATCACTCGTATTGAACCGAGCCTTGAGGCTGCTTTTGTTGATTACGGTGAAGAACGGCATGGATTCCTTCCGCTAAAGGAAATATCCCGCTCCTGTTTCAGGAAAGACTATGTTGACAGCGGCAGACGCCCGACCATCACTGAAGTCATTGAAGAAGGACAAGAATTAATCGTCCAGGTTGAGAAAGAAGAACGCGGCAACAAGGGCGCAGCACTGACAACATTCATTACCCTTCCAGGCTGTTATCTTGTCCTCATGCCCAATAACCCGCGTGCCGGCGGTGTTTCGCGCCGTATTGAAGGTGATGAACGCGATGAATTGCACAGTGTACTGAATACCCTGCACGTTCCGGATGGAATGGGTTTGATTATCCGGACAGCAGGCGGCGGCAGATCCCAGGAAGAATTACAGTGGGACCTGGAAATTTTACTCAGACTCTGGGATGTGATCCAGAAAGCAGCACAGGAGCGTCCCGCTTCATTTCTTATTTATCAAGAAGGGAACGCCGTCATTCGCGCCCTGCGTGATTATCTGCGCAAGGATATTGATGAAATCCTGATTGATCATCCGGATGTATACGAAGATGTTGTCAATCACCTCAAGCTGATTCGCCCGGATTTTGTCAATCGTGTTAAACTTTATAAAGATCCAACTCCGCTCTTTACCCGGTTCCAGATCGAAAGCCAGATTGAATCCGCCTTCCAGCGCGATGTACGCCTGCCTTCCGGCGGATCAATTATTATTGATCATACAGAAGCACTGGTTTCTATCGATATCAATTCCGCCAAATCCACGAAAGGCGGAGACATAGAAGAAACCGCACTGATGACAAACCTTGAAGCTGCGAACGAAATCGCCCGGCAATTGCGTCTGCGTGATATTGGCGGCTTGATAGTCATCGACTTTATTGACATGACACCCATTCGTAATCAACGTGAAGTTGAGGAACGCCTCAGAAAAGCATTAGACATGGACAGAGCCCGTGTACAGATCGGCCGCATATCCCGGTTTGGATTACTGGAAATGTCCAGACAGAGACTCAGGCCATCGCTTGGCGAAGCTAGCCGCGTAACCTGTCCTCGCTGTCTTGGTCAGGGAACAATTCGTGGAATTGAATCCTTAGGATTATCCATCATTCGTATCATCGAAGAAGAAGCATTAAAAGAAAATACAGCACAGGTACGAGCCATTCTGCCAACCGAAATCGCCGCTTACCTTCTTAATGAAAAGCGTCAGGCAATTATTGATATTGAAAAGCGTCAGGGCGTCGCCGTCATCGTCGTCCCCAGCGCCCATCTCCTGACTCCACAATATGAAGTTGAACGAATCAGGTTATCTGACATTACAGAAAAAGACGAAAAACTGGCCAGTTACAAGCTGGCAATCAAGCCAGAAATTTCCACGCAATCAGTTATGCCGCCTGTTTCCAAGCCGCATCAGGAACCCGCTGTCAAGAGTATGCCGATGGAAGAAATGCCAGCTCCCGCAGCAGCAGCACCGGCCGTACAAGCCTCAACAGAAGGCGAAAAGGGTGAACCCGGTTTATTGAAAAAACTCTTTACCTTCCTGTTTGAGAAAAAGGAACAGCCTGCTGCAGAACCTGAAGAGCAGCCAGCCACCTTCAGAAAACACGGTAAAATACGCGGACCTCAATCCAGACACAAAGGACCACGTCATCGTCATCGCGGACGCAGAGACCGCGGAAGACATGGTTATCGTGGTTTTGAGGGCCGTGATAACCGCGAACCTCGTGATAACCGCGAACCTCGTGACAACCGAGAGAACCGCGACAACCGTCAGAGAGAATCTCGCGGCCAGCGTGATCAGCAACGTCACAGCGAGCAATCTGCTCACGAACATCAGCAGACGCGCGATTCCCAGCAACGTAACACGCAATCACAGCGCGAGACCCAGCAATTTGATACACAACAACGTGACTCCCAGCAGACTAATCAAGCTGCCAGAGGTCCTGCTGGCAGTAATTTGTTGCAGATCATCGAACAGCCGCGCCAATCGGAAAAACCTGCCCAGCCATCGAATCAGCAGCGAAATGTTGATGGAGACAGCAGCAGAGCAGATATGAAGCCGGTTGAAATCCCTGCCAGCACCAGTGGAATTGATGCTGCCAGCCAGCAAGGTAATGTGCGAAGCGAACGCAGACCCAGACCACGCTTCCATCCGCGTCATAGACATGCGAAACAGCAACCTTCCAAACATGAGCAAGGCCTGGAAGGTGAAGATATTTATAGCAACAAGAACAAAAGCAGTGATGAGAGTTAATGTGATTGAAAGTGCGCGCATTGTCAGATGCGCGCACCTTGTTGTTATGAACGCAATCGCCGCACGCAACATCAGGAATAAATAATCGATGCTTCACACGCTTTTCAGGTAATCAGGTCTCTTCCTCGCTGCTCAATCGTCTAGCCCTGGATTCAAGCATGACAGGTATATCATTGATGACTGGATAAGCGAGACGATCGAACCGGCAGATTAACTCCAAATTCGCTTGATCGTAGATTAATTCCCCTTTGCACACGGGGCATGCTAGTATTTCCAATAAATTTTTTTCCATGATCTTTGTCTATTATTAAGCTCTATGAATAAATAAAGCATATTACTTTACTTGGAAGTATTATTAATGACAATGCCCCTGAATCTGAATGTGGCCGATCCTTCCTGGCTAGAATGTTTGCAAAAAGGTTTAAAGAAAATTGACCCTGATTATTTGCAACAATTATCAAGTACAAATAACTGGCTGCCAGGCCCGGATAAAATCTTTAATGCGTTTTCATTGCCTTTAGAAAAAGTAAATTATGTGTTATTTGGGGAATCTCCATATCCACGCAGTGAATCAGCCAATGGCTACGCATTTTGGGATGCATCAGTACACGAATTGTGGTCTCCCACCGGATTAAATAAAAAAGTTAATCGAGCCACTTCGCTGCGGAATATCCTGAAAATGCTATTGATCGCTGAAGGATTAATCAGTAAAAATAATTCCGGACAAGATGAAATTGCCAAAGTAAACAAGGACGCGCTGGTACAAACCAATACTGAATTTTTTAATAATCTCTTGCGCCATGGATTTTTATTGTTAAATGCCACCCCTGTATTACAATCTGGCGCGCCGCATAAAGATGCGCGCGCATGGTATCCTTTCACAAAAGAGCTACTGGACTGCCTGCTGCTAAAACGCCCCCATGTCAAATTCATTCTTTTCGGCCGTATTGCCGGGATGATAGATAATCTGATTAGCCACCCGCATCTGGAAAAGATTTACGCAGAACATCCTTACAATATTTCTTTCATCACCAATGACAAGGTAATCGCATTTTTCCGGCCGCTCCATTTATTGCGCAGAATAGAATAACAGGGAGCAGGAATAGCTGCTCAGAAAGGAAGTGTATAATGCCATGTATCTTATTATTTTTATTAATAAAAATGCTTTCGGAAACAGCCAGCCTGGGCATCTACCCTCCTCGTTTTACTCCTCGTCTGATTTGCTATATCTTGTTAATAAAGATATAGTTATATTATACAAAGAGGGATTATTATGCGCATACTTCTCGTTGAAGATGATGAATTGTTAGGCGAAGGAACGCGTAAAGGTTTAACGCAAGATGGATATACAGTCGACTGGGTTAAAGATGGTGCCCTTGCTGATCAGGCATTAAAGACCGAAAAATTTGATCTCATTGTCCTCGATCTGGGCCTGCCTAAAATGCCAGGTATTACTGTTTTACAGAATTTGCGTGAACGTGGCGACACAACGCCAGTGCTGATATTAACAGCGCGTGAATCAATTGAAGACCGCGTCAAAGGCCTGGATAGCGGCGCAGATGACTATCTGACCAAACCGTTTGATCTCTATGAACTACTCGCCAGACTGCGCGCATTGCAGCGACGCTTTGCTTCTCGTGCGGCTCCATTACTGGTACATAATGAAATCACACTTGATCCGGCATCGCACACCGTGTCTTACAAGGGCGAACCCGTCAATTTATCACGCCGTGAATTCGCTTTGCTGCATGTCTTGCTTGAAAATGCCGGTCGTGTATTATCACGCGAGCATCTGACCCAGTCATTGTATGGTTGGGGAGAGGAAGTGGATAGCAATGCCCTGGAAGTTCACGTACATAACCTTCGTAAACGTTTTGGTCAAGACTTTATCCGTACCGTTCGTGGTATTGGCTACACTATAGAAAAAAGTAAAGATGAAAAATGATCAGGCAGGAGTTTTTATACAACACACATCATCCAGGGAAATTCATAATCGGGATGATGCGTGTCAGCTGTTACATGACTAAAACAAGCCTAGAGGAAAAATCAGAGTTCACTCTTCAGATAAACAATACGACAGCGGGAACCGCTGATGATTAAATCAATCAGATATTTTCTATTAATCAGCCTATTGTTAAGTATCACCATCGCCTCAGCAATTAATGGCATCGGAAATTATCTGCTCGATGAACAAGTAATACAGCCTTATCTCGATGGTCAGCTCATCAGAGTGTCATCTTTGATCAATATCCTGAATCAATCAACCAGTACAAACTCCAAAATCAGAAATGATATCATCAATTACTTGCGTAACACCCAGCCTATCACGAAACAAAAGTTTTTATTTCAGGTCTGGAGCAAAAATGGCGAACTTTTGATGCATTCAGCCAATGAGGCAAAGCTGTCTTTAAAGGATGCTCCATTAGGATTTAGCGATCAGGTAATACATGGTAACGATTGGCGTATCTATAGCACCTATGATGATAACATGTCATCCAAGATTATTGTCGCTGAATTGTACAACCTGCGCCGCGAACTCGCAGATGACATTGCTCGTAGCAATGCAAATATATTACTCATCACCTATCCGGTATTTGGTTTGCTTGTCTGGTTTATTATCAGCCTTGCCTTGCGTTCGGTTACCCGGGTGACCACTGAAATTTCAAATCGCGCCTCAACCTTCCTCGAGCCGGTTCAACTGACAGAGATCCCAATTGAAATAAAACCGCTGGTTGCCGAACTGAATCAGTTATTCATTCGCCTCAAGCTTGCCTTTGAACGCAACAAACGTTTTGCTGCCGACGCAGCACATGAATTACGTACGCCGCTCGCCGCTCTCAAAACCCATGTCCAGGTCGCCTTAAAGTCAGATAATGAAACTGACCGGAATAAAGCCTTGCAGAAAGTCATAGAAAGCGTCGACCGCAGTTCTCACGTCGTAGCGCAATTACTGACATTAAGCCGTCTGGGCGAAGAAGAAGCATTGACCGATGTCAAGCCGCTTGATCTGCACAAACTGGCAACAGAAATCATTGCTTATCTGGCTCCCCACGCTCTGGAAAAGAATATTGAAATTGAACTTGCGCCTCCGCCTGCCGAACCTGTTGTAATGGGAAATGATACGGCGCTCGGGATCCTGATTCGTAATGTCGTTGATAATGCCATTCGCTATACACCAGCCAATGGTGCCGTCAAAGTCAGCATCATCGATACTGACACACTCATCATATTCCGGGTCGAAGACACGGGACCAGGCATCCCCATCGAACTCAGGGAACGGGTCTTTGAGCGTTTTTACCGGATATTGGGCACCAAAGCATCGGGAAGCGGCCTGGGTCTGGCTATTGTCAGTCAGATTACTGCCCTCCATCATGCCGTGATCAACTTGTCAACGCCAGCAAATGGCACCGGTTTGCAATTCGATGTAGCATTTCCTAAATATCACGCTTAAAATGTGCATTCATTTGCGGATCTGCTATTGGAGTATATAAGACGGAAGACAGTGGTAAGGCCATCCTTCTTCTATGCTCTGGATTCGCTATGTATTGATGTTTCAATGATTCAATCAATTAACAGGAAACGTAGATATATCATGCTTAAACGCTTATTACCGCGCCAGGATAGTTTTTTCCAGTTATTTCAACGGGCTGCAGATAAATTGGTATTGGCATCGACCGAATTCTCAAACATGTTACAGCATCTGGACAATCAGCAGTATTATGTAGACGAAATCGCCAAGCACGAAGAAGAGGCTGATCAAATAGCGTATACCACATTCGAATTATTGCATAAAACCTTCATCACGCCTTTCGACAGGCACGATATCCACCAACTGACCAGCACGCTCGATGACATCATAGATCTGATTAATCGAATTGCACAACGCTTTCCCTTTTACCAGCTAAAAAGTGTCCCGGAAGAAATGATCAAGCTTTCCCAGTTAAGCGCGGAAGCTACCGGTCACCTGAAAGCATCCATTTATTATTTGCATTCTCTGAAAAATTCAGCTGATATCTTCAAGTTTTGCAATGAGATCGACAAGGTGGAAAGCAAGGCACATCAAGTTGTACTTGCGGGAGAGAAAAAATTATTCATGGAAGAACAGGACTTCAAGCAGTTTTTCAAATTAAAAGAAATTTACAGCCATACCAAATCAGTTATCAATCGCTGCCAGGATGTTGCCAATATTCTTAAAGGCATCGTACTAGAGTACTCTTAATATGGATTCATCTTTGACTTTAGTTATCATTACTATTGGCTTGGCGTTGTTCTTTGACTTTTTGAACGGCTTTCATGATGCAGCCAATTCTATCGCAGCAATGGTGTCCACCCGGCTGCTCAAGCCGCATTGGGCTGTCCTGTGGGCTGCATTTTTTAATTTTGTCGCCTTTTTATTCTTTGGTGTTCACGTCGCAACCACCATCGGCACCGGACTAGTTGATCCAAGCGTCATTAATCTCCATGTCATATTGTCAGCATTATTGGGCGCCATCTTGTGGAATATCTTTACCTGGCTGTATGGCTTGCCTTCAAGCTCATCGCATGCCCTCATTGGCGGCCTGCTGGGAGCCAGCATCGCTCACGCTGGCATGCAGCCTTTGAAATGGTATGGCATTTGCAAGGTGCTCTCAGCGATCGTGATTTCACCCTTGCTGGGAATGTTAATGGGCATGATATTAATGGTATTGACAGCACGCCTGTTTTTCTATTCAACGCCTCACAAGGTTGAAGGCTGGTTTCACAAACTGCAATTTCTGTCTTCTGCATTTATCAGCCTTGGCCATGGCAGTAATGACGCGCAAAAAACCATGGGTATTATCGCCATGCTGCTATATTCATCCAACCTGATCGGCAATCAGTTTTATGTGCCATTCTGGGTGGTGATTTCATGCAATTTTGTCATTGCGCTGGGAACAGTTTTTGGCGGCTGGCGCATTGTCAAAACCATGGGGATGAGGATCACAAAATTGAAACCCGTCAGTGGATTTTGCTCTGATACTGCAAGCGCCTCGACGCTGGCTTTAGCCACCATGCTAGGCATTCCGGTATCAACCACACATACTGTGACTGGCGCCATTATCGGTGTCGGCTCAATCAATGGATTTTCCGCCGTACGCTGGGGAGTAGCAAAAAACATTGTCTGGGCATGGATTCTTACCATTCCTGCTGCGGGCTGTGTTGCAGCAATTGTATGGGGCATTACACAATTTTTGTCATCCGACGTGACAATCGCATTATACTCTAACCTGTTCTCATATAGCTAACCAGCTTGCTCAGTGAACTAATGCACTGCTTTTTTTCTGCAGGAATTGTTTACTGCAGTTAACGGCAAGCTGGATCAGATTGGGAAGTGTGTTATAGCCAAACGTCGTAAAAGTCGTTAAGGGCCCCCAGTGTTGATCATATAATTTACGCTTGCGCAGATATCCTTCCAGATCATGAATGGGATGCGGCGGATCACTCAGCAGGAAATCACGAAACACGTCGGATGATTTCATCTTTTGCTCCCTGGAATGAGCCCAGGATAAATAATAGCCGAAGTAATAACCTGTCGATGTCTTGAACTCGGGTCCCTCTTGCCTTGAAATCCTGTAAACCTGATTCAGGCACAGCATGTAGGCACGAAGATGATTTTCGTCCTTGAATGTAAAATTACCTTTCGACAAGGCTAACAACACATCATCCGTCTTTTGTAACTGGGCTTCCTTGTATTTTTCTGCGCTGGGATTATTCCTCTTTAAACCTGCGAGATCGATACCCAGGACAATCTTGAACAAATCTTCATTTTTGATCGAACCGAGGAATGCGCTCCATTGCTGCATGGGCACGCTGTCACACATAATATCCGATAAAGTATAGGGCGATCGAACTTCACGCAATACACCGCCTGCCAGGCGATTCATGCCCTCTTCTTCATACGATGACGTAACTTTGTATTTGTTGCTCCGTATCGCTTTCAGAAATGCCTCTCTTGCCTCCCTGACATTCTGATTCGTCTTGATAGCGACATAATATTGCGCTGCCTCCACTGAATGGTTTGCAACCAGCTGCTCTTCTTCAAGTGTCAGGGACCGCATAGGCGGATTAAAAGAGGATTTGGGCGAACGTGACAGATTACCGCCCAGGCCATTCGATGAGCTTGTTCTGGCTCGATCGAACTCGGCTTTATATTCAAGGAATTGAAAACACAATTCGATTGATAATGGAGCTCCATCATTTCCGATGATAAACTGATGCAATTGTAAGTTTGTCAAATCGCCTTGCTGCGCAAAATCATGATTTGCAGACCGCAAAGGCGGCATCAACAAATCGAAAACCGGCGTGTCATCAATCTTTGACAGCAGTTCAGCCAGGCTGATGCAAGCCTTGTTGATGTGCGAATCCGGCATGAAAGTATACATCGTATCTGTTTTCTGAATCAGCTCCCAACGTTCACTCAAAAACCTATAAAAAGGTTTCAGGGTTTCAGCCGAAATGGATTGCAAGGACAAGGTATGATCATTCAGCAGCTTGATCAGCCTGCCAAATGCGCTGTCAGCCTCCAGCTGCACCAGGACAGCTACCGCTCTTTTGCTTTCTGGTAAAGATAAAAAATCGACATTATCTTTTGGGATCTGGGAAATTATCTGTATTGCCTCAACAACAAAATCCTGAACCCGTCGTGACTCCATACACTTCTCCTCTCTTATTATTGACTATTCAACTTCCGCATCCTGTCATTGCACAGGATGCGGAAGTGATTGACAATTTTCTTACTTACAGTCAAGCGCCGGAACATATTCCTGCGTGATTTTTTGTTGCGCGCCAGGCAGCACGGCAACAGCACGTTCGAGCTGAGCAACAAATTTTTTCAGAGTACTGTCATTCAGTGAATAATGATGCTTCTTGTATAGCTCCGATTCCTGATTGTTAATGTCAGCAAGTATAGAGGCAAGACTTACGCCGCCTAGAATAAGTCTTTGTATTTCGTTCGCCGCTGCAATTTTCTCCGTACCCGTTGGAACTTTCACAAAGTGAGTGAAGGCGACTATAGAGCCTACCATGGTTTTATGATCTCCTTCGATTTTACTTCTATCCTTGATATAGATTTCAAATAATGCAAACAGTAATTTCTTGCTGCGCGCCTCATCCTGCGTATAAATATCATTAATCTGGAGCACATCGTCCAGAGAAGTTTTGCCTTTGGTAATGACCTTGACAAGACTTTCCAGATCAAAGCTGGACACCAGTTCTTTCCATTTTGACTGATCAAGTTCGGACATTTCTCTCAGCAAATCGTCGACATTTCCCATGTCACTGATCACACTCAGACGTAAATTGATATTCGCCGATTCCTTGTTCAGACCATGGTGCGGGACGGGCTGCAACAACCTGAGCTGATTACGGTTCAGATAGTTGATCTGATATCCTGCCAGAGACAGCCGGTCAGCCAGCAATATGCATGCTTGATTAGCGCTCGTGTTCGCAGGATAGGATGCTTTTGTGCCATCAATAATATCCCAGCGATTTTTCAGGAAATCAATAAATGGCGCCAATGTCTTGTCTGTGATAGGTTCAGATGAGCTGCTGTATTTTTCCAATAACACCCTCAACTTTTGAAGCGTACGCTTTGACTCCAGATAAACAACCAGGTCAAGTTCCTGTAAATTATCCTGTTGCAGCTTATCTAGCGCTTTTAACAGTTGCATTGCGAAAACACGCATATCCATGCTTGATCTTGCCAGCAGAGTCGTTAATCGCTTCTTATCATCATCAACGGTTTCCTCTTGTTTCAAAGTAGCGAATATTTCATCGCGCAGACGATGGCCAGTATTCTCCATGACAAATGCCTGATTGGTAATAGGCATGAGGAATGATTGTGGATCGATTTTTCCCTCCTTGTCACGATTATTGAAATCAATCGCGCGGCAGAGATAACCCGCCATGAATTGACAAACAACATTGGCGTCACTGGAGGTATTCACACGATAATCAGCGCTGGTTCCCTGGATTCTTTCCCAGCGCAGCTTGAGAAAATTGATAAATGGAGCCAGTTCCGCAACCGACACTGGTGCACTGGATTCAAGAAAGGATGTCGCAAGTGTTTTCAGATCATCCAGTGTCCGCAATGACTCTAGATAAACATCACTGTCTTCATTTTCAGGTTTATTCTTACTAAGCATCCCGATGTCGCGCAGAATCTCTTTCGCTACAACACTCATCGGTAATTCAGGCATTAACCATGTGTTTCTTTCGCGATTTTTGTAATGGAATTGCTGGCAGGCAAGAATCATGTGCAATTCCAAGGCCTTGCATTGAAGATTTATTCTGGATTTCGGGACAACACGGTAAGAGGATTCGCTTCCGGCAATTTTTTCCCAGCGTTTGCGCAAAAATTCGATAAAGGGGAGCAAAACATCTTCACTATCAATGATAGTTTCATCACTGGCGTGTTTCATCAATACTTCATGCAATTCTTTTAATGATTCCTGCGACTCTAAAAATGCAGATGGGCTGAGTGTCTCAGTGATGTCGCCCTTGTACCCACTAATGCTGCCTTGCACTCTTGCCACGAGTTCTTTAATGCGCATACCTAAATCCCCTCCATGAATTGTTTAAGAGCACGGTTAATATCCCCTATCCAAGATAAAGACAAATCCTTAAGGTTTTCTTAAATGATTAAATTTACTAATTTAAGCATCTCTTAAGAATTGGAGGAGCAGTATAGAAGAAGGCATGGAAGGGGGGACTATCGGTAAATGGAATTACGCAGCAAATCGCAAGACAATTCCATTCAGAATGTCCAGAGCCAGGCAACGTGTGAGCAAACAGATAACGCTCATATTTTCATGCATGATCATATGTTAGGTAATATTCATAAGGTATTACCTTAATAAATGTATCGTTGTTTTCATATCACCCTGGCCGATATGCCACTTCCGTGAAGGAAGCGTATGCTCCTTGTGAGGGGGAGCGAAATCGTTGGGCGGCAGCATTACACGTACCACTATCAGCCGCCCTTCTTTTTATGCAAGCAAAAATAACTTTCATGAAACAAATGTTAATCGCAATTGTCATATCGGTATCGAAAGCATCATTCAAATCATTTACCACGCATAAGGAGGATTTATGGCTGACTATAAATATCTCGTGTTTGCTGGCGAATGTTAATCGCAATTGTCATATCGGTATCGAAAGCATCATTCAAATCATTTACCACGCATAAGGAGGATTTATGGCTGACTATAAATATCTCGTGTTTGCTGGCGGCGGCTCAACAGGCATTGCTTATTCCGGTGCAATTGAACAACTGGAGCGGGAACCTGAATTTTCGTTCGATCAAATTGAAAGTGTAGCAGGGGCATCAGTTGGCGCGTTGGCTGCATTAATGATCAGCCTTAAATACACCCCGGAGCAGGCCAGCCAGACGCTGGCGGGAATCAATTTTAAAAAGCTTGCGGATGGCGGGCTGCTGCCTGAAGAAGGCATTCACTTAGCCACCAGATATGGCATCTATAAAGGCGAAGCTCTGTATGCACTTATCCTCAGCCTGATTGAAGAAAAAACCAGCCTTCTTGTTCCGAAAATCAATCCTGCCACAGTGACATTCGCTGATTTGCAGAAACTTGGTTTCAGAGACTTGCATGTTGTCGCCACAAAAATCCAGGAAATCAATGGAGCGCCCACCGGGAAACTGAAACACTTTTCATTTGACAAGACTCCCGATACGCCTGTCGCTGCTGTGATACACGCCTCAGCGGCGGCGCCGCTCTTTTTTGAAAGAGTTCGGTTAAAGAAAGTGGCAAAAGGCCATTATGTCCTGGATGAAGATGGCGATCTGTATTGCGATGGCGGTGTTTTAAATGATTTTCCAATCGATATCTTTGATCATCCAAAATATTTGCCTGGGACGGATGATAACAATGTCAGTGAGATCATCAATCCGCATACACTAGGACTAGCAGTCAGGCCAAAATCAAAAATCATCAATAGCCAGCACAAGCCTGTCAAAAAGCGAATTGGCGATCATGATCCAGTCAAGGCTTTCGAAGGGGTCCTAAATTCATTTCTGCTTGACTTTGAACAAGAAGGATTAAATAAAAAGAAAAACGCCAAGCGAACGATTGAGATTGATACCCTGGGTGTTTCGCCGTTTAATTTTAATATTGATAGTCATACTGTATCTGCCTTGCAGGCTTCCGGCAAACAGGCAGTCATTGAATATTTTCATCCACAACCCAAACTCACCGGCAAGACCAAAAAACATGTTGAGAATAATTTCAAAGGTAAAAAACCAGATTATGGCAAAATGTGGCCAGTGCAAAAAATTGAGGAACCGGACAAGGATAGCAAAGAAAAAATTGACCGCAACTGTGATATGTCGAGTAAGTGTGTATTGATATAAACAGTCGTGTTCCGGTTCGATGTGTCATTGCATGCGTTTGATGGATCCCGAGCATAAAGAGCGGAAGAATGTACTTCATACTACTCGTCATCCCGAGCTACTCCTCGTCGTCCTGCGCTTTATGCGCAGGACCCAGTGTTAACATCACGCGCATGAATCACAGATTCATATTGACCATACTGCTCCTAACCAGCAGAATAAGTAACTCATTCATGGAATGGATGTCATTATGGTCAGGCGCTGTTTGATTACATTTATCTCTCTTCTGGTCTTTTCCAATGCCTACCCTGAAATCCTGCACCAGTCAAAGCCATTAAAAGTCAAACATGTTATCTACCTCACCTTGGACGGTGTGCGCTGGCAGGATATCTATCTCGACCACTCCCATTTCCCCAAACTCTGGAGGAAATATTCCGCCAGATTAAACTTTTATGGTTTACCAGGCAGTAACACCATCATGGAGACCGCCTCGATTCCCATCAGCCTGCCATCTTATCAAACCCAGATGTCTGGCAAAATACCGCCGTGCATCAATAATGAATGCGGACGTATACAGAAAACAACACTACCGGAATTTCTCGTCAACAATTTGCATTTCGCCAGACAAGATGTTGCCGTTTTTTCTTCATGGCCAGTCATCGCTGATGCGATTGAGTCAAAAGCGGGGACTGTTTACAGTAATGCAGGCAATGTGCCAGTTATTGATCCCGTCACAAATCGGCCTGATGCAGTTATGGTCGCAATCAATCAAGAGCAAGATATTGATCATCCTTCGTATAAACCAAATCGTTATGACAAATACACATTCGCTCAAGCATTGCATTACCTGGAAAAATATCAACCGCGCTTTCTGTGGATTTCATTGGTGAATGCTGACAATGAAGCGCATTTCGCCCACCTTGACAATTACAATCAGTTACTAGGATTTTATGACGACGCGATTGACGGCTTGTTGACCACACTTAACGCATTGCATATGGACGGCAGCACCATCGTGATTGTAACCACAGATCACGGACGCGGTAATAATGAAAACTGGACCAGTCATGGAGAAGAATACCCTGAATCCAGACAAACCTGGGCATTCACCATGAATGCGGAATTACAGCCTGTGAGCCGGGAAGGAAATATTTATCATTACAGTACGCTTTCAATACGACCCGCAATAGAAAATGCCCTGAAATCCTGACTCGTCATTGCGGAAATGATCTCTTGCTGAGACACACGGATCCTACTTCTTTTTCTTGTCCAGCTCTCTTAAATAGGCAAGCCGTTCTGCAATTTTGGCCTCCAGCCCGCGTGATACCGGATGATAATAAGCCCGGTCAGTCAATCCTTCAGGAAAATAATTTTCTCCTGCCGCATAACCTTCCGGCTCATCATGAGCATAACGATATGCCTTACCATAGCCGAGATTCTTCATTAATCTGGTAGGAGCGTTGCGAA
The DNA here is from genome assembly GCA_021324305.1 of Gammaproteobacteria bacterium. Classification (GTDB taxonomy): domain Bacteria; phylum Pseudomonadota; class Gammaproteobacteria; order DSM-16500; family DSM-16500; genus Aquicella. Next base: position 134,232 of record JAJPJI010000037.1, read on the forward strand.
TATGCATAGGCACCTCCAGTGAACCATGCACCTGTGCATCATGCATTGCTTCACCGAATGCAACATAAACAGCGTTACTTTTTGGCGCGCAAGCAAGATAGACGACCGCCTGCGCAATGGTTAATTCCCCTTCTGGCGAGCCCAGTCTTTCATAGACATCGCATGCATTGATTGCTAATTCCAGTGCGCGCGGGTCAGCAAGACCAATGTCTTCGCTCGCCATGCGGATCACGCGTCGTGCGATATACAGCGGATCACATCCTCCATCCAGCATTCTGCACAGCCAATACAAGGCAGCGTCAGGTGCTGAACCGCGCACTGATTTGTGCAAGGCTGAAATCTGGTCATAGAAAGCTTCACCTTGCTTGTCAAAACGGCGCAAATTGACTTGAATGACCTCAGCCAGCAATTCTTTCGTAATGACTAATTCACCACCCTGGTCTTGCGCCAGATCAGCAATGATTTCCAGCAAGTTTAACACTTGTCTTGCATCACCATCAGCGGCGCGCACCAGAATCAACCGCAACTCTTCCGGAAAATTGAGTGACAACCCGCCAAGTCCGCGTTGCTTATCTGACAATGCTGCCAGCAACACCCGCAATAGCTCTTCTTCCGTCAAACGTTTTAATACATAAACACGCGTACGTGACAATAACGCACTGTTCAGCTCGAATGACGGATTTTCAGTTGTGGCACCGATCAGAATGAATGTTCCATCTTCAACGTAAGGCAAAAATACATCCTGCTGGGCCTTATTGAAACGATGCACCTCGTCAATGAACAAGATGGTTGCCTGCTGATGTTCCTTTCTTGCCAACTTCGCATCTTCCACTGCCTTGCGGATATCCTTGACTCCGGAAAAGATAGCTGACAACCTCTCAAAACGCGCATGAGTTTTGGCCGCCATCAATTGTGCAAGCGTCGTTTTGCCTGTGCCCGGAGGACCCCATAAAATCATGGAATGCAAAATTCCCTGCTCAATGGCACGCCGCAAGGGCTTGCCCTGCCCTAACAGATGCGCCTGGCCTACAAATTCATCCAGTGATGCCGGCCGCATCCGCGTTGCAAGCGGCTGAAATGACTCTGTTCCTGATGTTTCACTTTTTTTTGCGTGTTTCATCGATGACGTCTATTTTTGCCGTTGGTTTGAACACAAACAAGGAAGCGGGAATATTGACGTTCGTTTGAATATTCTGGTATTGAATTACTGTGGTGTGACCCAGATTATCAGCCAGACGCATCTCCTGGATTTGCTTATTCACAAAACCCATCTGAATGGAATCGAACATGTTGCCCTGATTTTTTGGCGTCAACGCAAACCAGTTCCATTTCGGCGAATTCTTCTGAAGTGTTTTTACGGTAAAATCATTGTCTAGTACATTTCCTACATGGCTCAGCAACAGAGCAGGCGTCTCGCCCGCCGCCTTCTCTAACGATCGAATGGTCAACTGCTGCAGATCAGGATCATAAATCCATAATTTTGTGCCATTTGCGATAATTAATTGCGGTATCGGCCTGGTGACTTCCCAGCGAAATTTGCCCGGCCGCTGCATAGCCATACGTCCATAGGATTTCTGAATCGCCTTGCCGCGGTTGTCATAAATCGTTTGCGTGAAATTTGCCCGCATGCTTTGCACCGCATCCAGGAGACTGGATAAATCAGAGCTTGCTGAAGCATAAGCAGAAGTGAAAACAGCGATGAGCGCCGCTGAGAAAAAAAATCGGATAAATGAAATTTTCATTTTTTACCCCTGGATCAGTTGTAGTTAATTGATATCAGCGTGTCATCGTTATGACGAGAAGCGTCAACGGCATCAATGGCGACATCGTTGTTCGAGTACAAATACCTTTATCTTTCATCAATCCAATGGCGGACCAGCAGCCAGTACTTCTCGCGTACCGCTATTATCCATGGTACTAACAACACCTGCCGCTTCCATTACTTCCATGATGCGTGCAGCGCGATTATAACCTATCCGCAAACGCCGCTGAACCAGCGAAATTGAGGCACGACGACTTTCCGTTACAATACGCACTGCCTCATCGTATAAGGGGTCTTCCTCACCCGAGCCTTGACCGTCACCACTCCCGCCGCCTTCACTGACTTCATCAGTGACTTCATACAAATACTCAGGCTCTCCGCTGCTGCGCCAGGCTGCCACAACACGGTGCACCTCTTCATCCGCCACATATGCACCATGCACACGGATAGGCACACCCGCACCCGGCGGCAAGTATAACATATCGCCATGCCCCAGCAGCTGCTCAGCGCCTTGCTGATCCAGAATGGTGCGGGAGTCGATTCTTGACGACACCTGAAAGGCAATACGAGTGGGAATATTGGCCTTGATCAGACCAGTGATCACATCCACCGATGGACGCTGGGTTGCAATAATCAAATGAATACCGGCAGCACGAGCTTTCTGGGCGATACGGGCAATCAAGTCTTCAACTTTTTTACCAACCACCATCATCATGTCTGCCAGCTCATCCACCACAACCACGATTAATGGCAGCGGCTCCAGCTGCGCCTTGGCTGATACCTCATCGTTAACCAGGGTCCCAGGCATGGGAATTGGCTGACCCTGTTTGATTGCGTCACTCACCTTCTGATTATAGCCAGTGATATTGCGCACACCCAAAGACGCCATTAAGCGATACCGTTTGTCCATTTCGCCCACACACCAGCGTAATGCGTTTGCTGCATCTTTCATGTCGGTAATCACCGGGGTCAACAAATGCGGAATACCATCATAGACGGATAATTCCAGCATTTTGGGATCGATCATGATCAAGCGTAACTGTTCGGGTGTTGACTTGAATAACATGCTGAGCAGCATGGCATTCAGGCTGACAGACTTGCCTGATCCTGTGGTTCCCGCCACCAGCAAATGCGGCATTTTGGTCAGATCAACCACTACCGGATTCCCGGAAATATCCTTGCCCAGTACCAGACTCACAGGAGAGCGTGACTGGGCATAACGCTGAGACTCAAAAATATCTCGCAGCGTTACCAGTTCACGGTTTTCATTCGGGATTTCGAGTCCGATGACAGACTTGCCCGGAATGACCTCCACCACTCGCACACTCACAGCCGAAAGCGAGCGAGCAATGTCCTTGGCAAGGCCTGTGATTTTGCTAACCTTGATGCCCGGCGCCAATTCAAGCTCAAAACGTGTAATCACCGGACCCGGCAGAACAGCGACAACTTTTACCTGTACACCAAAATCAGACAGCCTTTGTTCAACCAATTGCGATAATGCTTCAAATGAAATATTTGAAAAAGGCTTTTCTGCAGCAGGCGGTGTAGGATCCAGCAAGCTGAAAGGCGGCAATGCGCCTGGTTTCAGTTTGATCGCGGGATCCACCTCAATTTTCTTTTTCTCACGCGGCGGTTCCACTTTTGTAATCACTAAAGGCTTGGTAATAACTGGTGGCGGAACAACTGGATCAGGCTTTTCAGCGACTGTCACCGTCGGTATTTTTTCCACCAGAACAGGTTCTTCACGTACATTACCGCGTCTGGTTTTTTCCACAACCGCCTCTGATTTTACAGCTTTTTCGGCCTTCGCAGCTTTTTCGGCTTTTTCGGCTTTCCTGGCCAAAGCCCGTTGTATCATGTTCCTGCGTTTTGTCTGCAGGTATCCAAAGAATTGATTGGCACGCTCGCCTATCGCCTCGATTACCCACAACCACGACAACCCGGTAACCAGTGTAATGCCGCAAAGCAGTGTCGTAATAAAGAGCAAGGTACTGCCGGTCTTGTTGAATAAAAGCGATAATCCGCCGCTAAGCAAGTCACCTATAATGCCGCCCGCCGCTGCTGGCAAACGTGATTTTGCCGCGAAATAGAAACTGACCAATCCACAACAGCTGGCAATCAAAAAAAGCCATCCCAGAGACTTGATGATCCATTCATGGGATTTTTTAGGTTCCTCTTCATGTTCCTGAACAGCCAGCCAGCTGGACAAGACCATCAGAAAAGGGAAAAGATAGGCAACCATGCCAAATAAAGACAGAAAAATATCCGCAATCCATGCCCCTACCCTGCCGCCCCAGTTTGCGACTTTTTTGCCAAGACCTGTACTGGACCAGCCTGGATCACTGGCGTGGTAAGTTGCAAGTGAGATTAAAAGAAATACTGCGCATGCGACCGATGCCAGAAATAATCCTTCCCGTAAACGATGCCGCATTTGTGGCGATAGCGGCTTGCGTTTTTTATTATCAACTGCCTGTTTATAACGATTTTTCATATTGTGATTGTGCACAAACCTTCAATTGTTTACCAGCCTTAGCTCTTGTACTATACCAGCTTTGCAATAATGAGATATAGAGCGATATGACCACCACCAATCACCATAAACTGATCATTCTTGGATCCGGCCCCGCCGGCTGGACTGCAGCTGTCTATGCTGCCAGAGCAAATTTGAAACCGGTTGTCATCACAGGCATGACACCTGGCGGACAGCTTAGCCTGACCACAGACGTCGATAACTGGCCAGGCGGCAGAGAAGGCCTGCAAGGACCGGATTTGATGGAAAGCATGAAGCATCATGCCGAACGATTTAATACCCAGGTCGTTTTTGATGAAATTACATTTGCTGATCTGAAACAGCATCCTTTTGTGCTGAAGGGCGAAAATACCTATACTTGCGATGCCCTGATTATCGCAACCGGAGCCAGCGCCAAATACCTGGGTCTATCCTCCGAAGAAAAATACAAAGGCAAAGGCGTGTCTGCCTGTGCGACTTGCGATGGTTTCTTTTACCGAAATCAGAACGTGGTTGTCGTTGGCGGCGGCAATACAGCCGTTGAAGAAACGCTATACCTGTCCAATCTGGTATCTAATGTCACACTTATCCACCGCAGAGACAAATTACGCGCGGAGAAAATCCTTATCGATCATCTTGCACATAAAAAAGAAAGCACAGGGAAAATTGACTACGCCTGGAATAGCGTTATTGACGAGATCGTGGGCAATGATTCGGGTGTAACCGGGGTGCGTATCAAAAACACCATCACGGGTGATACGCGCATGCTTGATGCAACAGGTGTATTCATTGCTATCGGTCACAAACCTAATACTGATATCTTCGCCGGCCAGCTTGACATGGATAGCAGCGGGTATATCAAGGTTCGCAGCGGTACAGGACAAAACTCGACGGCAACCAATATTCCCGGTGTTTTTGCAGCCGGAGATGTATCGGATCCAACCTACCGTCAGGCTATTACAGCAGCAGGCTCGGGATGCATGGCAGCACTGGATGCGGACAAATACCTGGATAATTTGCAAATGGAAAAAAAAACGAGCTAGTGAGCAGCCTGTCACTGCCGGTGACTGAAACCATTTAACAGTTTTTACAAAATTCGATATATTCCCTAAATTTACCTGGGATATAATGACAACCTTCAATATTTAGCGAGATGGGGACAAATGGCGAAAGAAGAGCAAATAGAAATGGAAGGAACAGTGATTGACGCACTGCCAAATACCATGTTCAGAGTACAACTGGAAAATGGCCATGTCGTACTGGCACATATATCCGGCAAGATGCGTAAAAACTATATCCGCATTCTGAAAGGCGATAAAGTGACTGTTGAAATGACCCCTTATGACTTGACCAAAGGCCGTATCACCTTCCGCCACAAGGAAGGCGGTGGTAAACCTGCTCCCGAGAAAGAAGAATAGATATTGTCTGTTTATTTTATCATTGATGTCGTCATGCCAGCTTGCGCTGGCATGACAGAATGCGGTTCGAGCTTTCACTGGCGTGATAGAGTGCGATTTGCCTCACTGGCGTGACGAGGCAGTGAGCGCAATTTTCATTGGCATGAATAACCTTATGAAATTACTCAGCCCCCAATTGCAGGCGTTTCTGGCAGTTGTCAAACACAAGACTGTTCATACGGCGGCAGAACACTTGCACCTCACCCAAACCGCAGTCACCCAACGTATCAAATCCCTGGAAAAGCGCTTGTCCACTTCCCTGTTTGTGCGCACTCGCCGTGGAATGCTGCTGACCAGAGAAGGTGAAGCCTTGCTGCGTTACTGCCGTGAAGTTCAAGACCTGGAAGGTGAAATATTATCTTCCGTCATTAGCGCAGGAATCGATAAAAACGTATTTATCAGCATGACCGGGCCTTATACCATCATGCATTCGCGCATCATTCCAGCATGTGTCAACGTGATGCAGCGCTACCCGCATTTGCTCATGCAGTTTGATATCAATGACAGTGAATACCGGATCAAATCCTTGCGCAGAGGTGAAAGTCAATTAGCCATTATAGAAAAGCATTTGCTATCAGATGAAATGGAATACAAGGACTTGAATCCGGAAGACTATATTCTGGTTGCTTCGCCTGAATGGAAAAAGCGCCGCTTGCGTGACATCATCCAGCAGGAACGTATTGTTGACTTCAATCCTGACGATCAAATGACATTTGACTATCTAAAACATTACGGCTTGTTTGAACATGCCAGCAAAGACCGCCATTTCGCAAACCGCACAGATTGTCTGGCAACGATGATAGCTGACAAGATAGGTTATGGTGTTTTGCCATTAGAGTTTGCCAAACCCTATCTCGCCAAACAGTCATTAATCGCTCTTAATTCGGGGAAAAGCTACCCCTATCCGTATGTGCTTGCCTGGTATCCGCGTCACCAGCAGCCCAGGTATTTTTCTGCGCTGATTGATGCATGCATGTAAGCTTGTATCAAAGACAAAAAACCCTTCGCTGCAAATTGCCTGCGAAGGGCTAACTCCTCGTTTTTTTAATTCACTTTCACAACTGCTGTATCCGATGTGTCTTCCATTAGAAACTTGATCTTGCCTTTTTCAATCGTCACCTTGACATGTCCGCCATTACTTAGCTGTCCAAAGAGCAGCTCTTCCGCTAATGGTTTCTTGATTTGTTCCTGTATCAGGCGCGCCATTGGCCTTGCTCCCATCTTCTTGTCGTAGCCATTTCTCGCCAGCCATGCGCGGGCTTCCTCATCCACTTCCAGAATGACATGCTTGTTTTCCAACTGCGCTTCAAGTTCGGAAATAAACTTGTTGACCACTGACAGTATGGTTTTGTTATCCAGTGACTTGAACTGGATGATGGCATCCAGACGGTTGCGGAACTCTGGCGAAAAGACCCGATTGACCGCTGCCATGATATCGCTGGCACTATCCTGTGAGGTAAAGCCGATATTGGCTTTATCAATCACGTCAGCACCCGCGTTTGATGTCATGATCAATACAGTATGGCGGAAATCTGTTTTACGGCCATTCATGTCAGTCAATGTTCCATGATCCATGATCTGTAATAGCAGGTTATAGACATCCGGATGTGCCTTCTCAATTTCATCCAGCAGGACAATGGAATGCGGAGTCTTGTTAACCGCTTCTGTCAGCAAGCCGCCCTCGTCGTAACCCACATATCCGGGAGGAGCACCTATCAGCCTGGAAACGGAATGGCGTTCCATGTATTCAGACATATCAAAGCGTATTAACTCGACACCCATGATTTTCGCGAGTTGTTTGCAAACTTCGGTTTTGCCAACGCCTGTCGGTCCGACAAACAGGAAGGAGCCGATTGGCTTGTTCGGATCACGCAACCCGGATCGCGCAAGTTTGACTGCCGCGCCTAATGTTTCAATTGATTCATCCTGTCCGTAAATCATCATCTTGAGATCCCGGGTTAAATTCTTGAGTACCTCTCGATCAGATGCTGAGACATTTCGTTCTGGTACACGAGCAATTTTCGCGACCATTTTTTCAATATCCATCACATCAATGACTTTCTTGCGGTTTGCTTCCGGCAATAGATATTGATAGGCTCCAACTTCGTCAACCAGGTCAATCGCCTTGTCTGGCAGATGCCGGTCGCTGATATAGCGTGCTGAAAGACGCGCTGCAGCTTCCAGTGCTTCATCGGTATACTGAACATTATGATGCGCTTCAAAACGGCCGCGTAAACCTTTCAATACTTCTATGGTTTGCTCGATGGAAGGTTCCTTCACATCGATTTTCTGGAAGCGCCGATCCAGCGCATGATCTTTTTCAAAAATACTGCGATATTCCTTGTAAGTTGTGGACCCAATGCATGTCAGCTCACCGGATGCGAGCAATGGCTTGATCAGGTTAGAGACATCCATTAATCCGCCGGATGCAGCGCCTGCGCCAATGATAGTGTGGATTTCATCAATGAACAGGATTGCACCCTTCTGTTCTTTTAATTGATGCAGGACACTCTTTAAGCGTTTCTCGAAATCACCGCGATATTTGGTTCCAGCAAGTAAACTGCCAAGATCCAGAGAGTAAATAGTGCTTTCATGCAATACGGATGGCACTTTCTTTTCGACGATTAATCTTGCCAGTCCCTCTGCTATCGCTGTTTTCCCAACGCCGGCTTCGCCCACCAGCAATGGATTGTTCTTGCGGCGGCGGCATAGCACCTGTATGGTACGTTCAATTTCTTCTTCGCGCCCTATCAGTGGATCAACCAATCCCATTTTGGCGCGTGCATTCAGGTTAGTGGTATACAGTTCCAGTGGACTCGTTCCATTTTCCTCCCCCAATCCTTCTGAATCTTCTGAATAGTGATTGAAAGGATGATCTTCCCGCTGCTGCGGCGGTGCCTTGGGTTTTGCTGTACCATGAGCGATAAAGTTGATGACATCCAGTCTGCTGATATTTTCCTGGCGGATGAAATAAACGCTTTGGCTCTCTTGCTCGCTGAAAATGGCAGCAAGAATATTGGCACCCGCAACTTCTGTTTTTCCTGATGACTGGACCTGAAAAACAGCACGTTGTATGACACGTTGGAAACCCAGGGTAGGCTGTGTATCTCTATCATGCACATTGAGAGGGATAACAGGTGTCGTGCGGTCAATAAACTCCGTAAGGTTGCTGCGCAAGCGATTGACATTCGCACCGCAGGCTTTCAAAACCTCGAGAGCCGAACTATTGTCTAACAAAGCGAGCAACAAATGTTCGACAGTGACAAATTCATGTCTTTTGTTGCGAGCCTCCTTAAACGCCGTGTTGAGTGTATACTCTAGTTCTTTGTCCAACATGACACACCCTCCTCAGTTAAATCTTTTTATGCTTATGCAACCTCCATGCTGCAATGTAACGGATATTCGTGTGACTCTGCATACTCGATGATTTGCGATATTTTGGTTTCCGCAAGATCCTTGCTAAAAACGCCGCATGCCGCCTTTCCATTGGTATGTGCTTCAAGCATTATCTCTGCGGCCTTGCTCCTGTTCATGTAAAAAAACTTTTCCAAAATACCTACTACAAATTCCATCGGTGTAAAATCATCGTTATGCACAACAATCTGGTAAAGCGGTGGTTCACATATCTCTTCAGATATTTCACTTAATGCTTCCAGGTTTGTTGTATATTCTTTATTTACCTCATTTTTCATGTTTCTTTACCTTTCTTATAGACGATGAGATTTAGATTTTCCTTAAATAGGAAATATATTTTTAAAAAAGTTAAAAAAGCGGAAATAACATCTATACTATTAAGATGGATGCCGCAAAAAGATGTTCAAATTATACACTGGTTTAACTGCATGTACAATTATTATACAACCATTTATTCTAACTGTTCAATTTTTGCATTTATCTGGCAAATCTGATGGCCGGCGATGCCTGAAAAGAAGGGGCTGGCTGACAAATAACCCATAAAATTCATACGGTTATTCGAGCGTATCGAAACATCCTGCATGGCTGGTTTTGTTTGAATCCCGCGACATAAAGCGCGGGCTGTGGAATGACGTATCCAGGGGGTCGTCCGCGTCACGCTTGACCCCGTTATCCACGGGGCCAGAAACGTCCATGCCGTTATTTGACAAGACTGGTGTGAGCGATGTTTATCGCATCCAAACAAGCATAGCGATAAATTAAACAGCGTATGCCTTGTCATGCATGTGGCTGATCATTGCATCACCGAAACCTGAGCAACTTACTTCTCTTGCATCACTCATCAAACGGGCAAAATCATAAGTGACAGTTTTGGCGGTAATGGCGCCTTCCATGCCCTTGATGATCAGGTCAGCAGCCTCATTCCAGCCCATGTGACGCAGCATCATTTCCGCAGACAGGATAATCGAACCGGGATTAACCTTGTTTTGTCCGGCATATTTGGGCGCCGTGCCATGAGTCGCTTCAAACATGGCGACACCATCACTCATATTGGCACCAGGTGCAATACCAATACCGCCGACCTGCGCAGCCAGTGCATCGGAAATATAATCACCATTGAGATTCAAGGTGGCAATCACGCTATAGTCTGCGGGACGCAGCAGGATCTGTTGCAGAAACGCATCAGCAATCACATCCTTGATGACGATATCCTTGCCGGTGTTGGGGTTTTTAAATTTGTGCCAGGGACCGCCGTCCAGTGGCTGGGCTCCAAATTCCGTGCGTGCAACTTCATAGCCCCAGTCACGAAACGCACCTTCGGTAAATTTCATGATATTGCCTTTGTGAACGAGCGTCACGGAATCGCGTTGATGATCGATCGCGTATTGAATCGCACGTTTGACCAGGCGTGACGTTCCAGCCTTGGAAACCGGCTTCACACCGATGCCGCAATTTTCGGGAAAACGAATTTTTTTCACTTTCATTTCAGTCTGCAAAAACTGAATCACTTTTTTTGCTTCCGGACTGTCGCCTGCCCATTCAATACCTGCATAAATATCTTCCGAGTTTTCACGGAAAATCACCATATTGGTATTCCAAGGTTCTCTGACTGGACTTGGTACGCCTTTGAAATACCGCACTGGACGCAAACAGACATATAAATCCAGATCCTGGCGCAATGTCACATTCAATGAGCGAATGCCGCCGCCGACTGGCGTGGTTAACGGACCCTTGATGGACACGACATACTCACGTACGGCATCTATTGTTTCCTGGGGCAGCCAGGCATCTTTGCTGTATACCTTGGTGGCTTTTTCACCAGCGTAAATTTCCATCCACTGAATCTGCCGCTTGCCGCCATAAGCCTTGTTGACAGCCTCATCCACCACTTTTTTCATGACGGGTGTGATGTCAACGCCTATGCCATCCCCTTCGATAAAAGGAATAATGGGGTTATTCGGTACATTTAAAGTGAAATCCTGGTTAACGGTGATTTTCTGGCCATTGGCTGGAACCGAAATGTGCTGATATGTCATGAAAGAATTCCTTTTTTATTCGAGAAAGTAGGCACATGGTAGCAAGCTGGAAGGAGGCAAACAATAGGAATGAAAATTCCTGCGTTGCTGCCCTATTCTTCATGCGTCATAATCAATGCTGGTTAAGGATATCATCAATTTAGTGTTTATGGAGACTCTCGCTCTCGGAATCTTTCTTCTCTGGCTGAGTCAACTTCATTTTATCGCGAAATTGTTTAACATCCGGGTTATCAATATTCAGGTCTCTGAGCGCCTCATATAATGCCTGGTTTGTGTCGCTCCGGGTTTTTTGTAGAAAAGAAAAAACACCTTTTCCGGTTCCCAGATGTTTTTTGCTCAATCTGGTTTTGGCAATTTCTTGCAACTGCATCAAGATTTCCCTTGGCGAGTCGCTTGGCTTTTTATTCTCAAATATATCACGCATTGCGACAAAGCCTTTGGAGTCTGATTTGACATGAATAGTCATGACAATAGCTTGTATCTCTCTTAAAATAGTTTTTTGATTAGCTTCAGCCTGCACTCTAGACAGTCTTTTGGTCATTTCTTCCGGATTCAAATCATAAAGAAATGGTCGATCTGTCAAGTCTTGATGTAGAGCAGCAACATTAGCCAATGCATCTGGATCCCTAACTCCCGTTGTTTTAAGATCTTCCCGATTACGAAACTCGCCAAATTTATTGATATCATCCTGACGTATGTCTTCACGTTTCATTCTACGAAATTCAGCATCAGCAGGTAAAAATTGCTCGATAAATGGGCTTACATTAGAAGGAAATAGTTGTGAGTATTGCTCAATCGTTTCATATGCTGGAGTAAGTATGTCCTTCCTGTCATCCATATAGCGATATTCCATTTGATTACCATGTCCATACTTGAAATCCGCATAATGTATTTGCGCATACATAACCAAAAACTTCTGCTTATCAATATACGTGGGCGCAACTGGTGGAGGTAATTTTCGGTGCTTTGACACTTCATCCTTGATCATGCGATCAGTATCATAAGGATCTCTCTTCCCGTCATAGGTTTCTGCCATTGCTTTTATCACATCAGGGTGCAAGGATAAATACGCCTGCTTTTCATCATCAAACACCGTACCAATACGAAGTCCCTGATATAGATCTTCTAAAAGTAATTTATCTAACGTAAGATTAACCCCATAATGCTTGGGCAATTGTTCAGCCAATGCTTCAAAAAAAGGAAAGCAGGACAAAGTAGTTGTTATGCCACCTGGTGAAGTTGCCTTTCCTTTAAAACTCCCATTAGATTTGTCTGTGTGCCTGTCTTGCCTGTCAGACCCGACAAACAACACATGACGTGCTTGTTTACTCTTTGGATTTGCAAATTTTTGATCGAAAAATTCTTCTTTATAAACATTTATGATATGATCAGCCAACTCTCTATAATCATCCATAGTCAAAGTGCGGCCTTCATTTGCCGCGCGTATAATAAGTTCTTTCATTTTATCTGTGTACGCTTTTGAGGCAAGCATCCCATCAAAATCCCAAGAATGAACAATAGTCTCATCGTATACAGTTAAATCTAAATCGGATCTGGGTTCCATACAAAACCTCGCTATGTTTGGCGATATTAATATTTAAAGTATAGTACACAATCATAATAAATTGATAAATTTGCGCTTATCAAATCACAAATAAAAAATAATCAGGCAAAGACGGTCACGAATAGAATTGCCCGGAGTTCCTGCCGGTCGACTGGGATTGTAGCTTTTCACTAACAGTCAATTCTTCTTTATTATCACCCTTCATAAAGAATGGCAATGAGGAGCCATCATCATCCCTTTTTTTCTCACCCATCCTGGATGGATCATGCAATCCATCGCGTTCCTTATCATCAACGCGGCTAAAAATCGAACTCGTTCGGATAATATGTTTCATGCTCAAGGCGCCGTCGGATTGCAGAGACGAGTCATGTTTGCTCTTCAGCTTATCAACACCGAATATTGTATCGATATTCATCACGGGTGTTGCTTTGGGGTTCTCATGTTTTTCGAAATGATGCAGGAGCTCTTCCATACGGTACGCTTCCCGCAACAACTCATAACCATCCAGTTTTAGCACCTTGCCCAAGGCTTCCATATTGGCAGGCAACAGCGCATCTTTCACGACAAATTCCTGGAACAGCCGTATGAACACTTCCCTGCTCCGGGATTTTTTTTGCGTCAGATATAACAGCGCAGCAACAATATAAATCTTGCGATCCAGTTCGTTATGGAGGTCCAGCATAAAAACAATGTTGCTGGCATAACTGCTGGATTCCATTTTCATGACCGGCAGCTGCTCCGGCAGGACTGCTTTCAATTCAGGCGCCATTTGACTAACGGTTAGCAAGGGATTGAGAATCTGCATGAATGCCGCATAATTCCTGCTCATCTCGCTTGAATATTGTTCCTTGGTCTTGTCAAATGTTCCCAGCTTGATTTCCAGCTCTTTCTTCTCTTCGAGTAATAGCTTCTGGTATTCACGCAAACAGGTTAAAGCCTGGATATTTTCAAAATAGAACCTGTGATGAAGCTGGGTCAAAGGAGTAATTGCGGGACTGTCAGTGAAATCCATCTTGATGGATTGGAGCCGCAGGCGGCAATACTCCAGCTCATCCAGTACATGGCTTAATTTCCTCTGCATGTTTTTTTCCACGCGGATACTCCAGTCCAGACAGACGGGCCGAGGCTTGATATTAATATGCAGAGGAACAGACCTGGGTTTGAATTCACATTCAGGACGGCGCTTTTTCATTCTTCTATAGCGCAGATAATCCTCAAGAAAGACGATATACTCTTCCAGTTCTGACAATGTCGGCTGATTGGCATCAGAAACAGGCAGCACATGTGAATCCAAATCACCCTGTTGATCTGAAACCAGTGCTTTTGTCTTGCCCGGTTGTTTATCCTGCAACTGCAGCTTCATTTCTTCGTAAGTCGCAATCACATCATCAATATCATCCATGCTCAATGAATCCAGCCAGGACACAACATTGTCATATACTTTCAGGTCAAAAGCAGTGCGATAATAATTCTCCACAAAGTTCTGCGTTTCTCTCTCCGCTGCCGCAATCAATCCCAATTTGCCAGCCCGACTCACAGCAAAATCAAGCACACTGATATTATTGTCTGGCAAGGCAACGGTCATCCGCGCTTCACGCACTTCCGCTGTATCGGTATTCTGTGCCAGGGCGTTATACACTGCTGTCGCTACTTCACTCGCAGATTTTAAATAGACTTCCTTGCGTTTGCCCCAAATCACCTGGTCTATCTCCACCTGGGAATCGATTTTGATGGCAAGCACGCCTGGATTGAGTCCTTTTTCATTAAAATCGTAACCTGCCGGTAAAAATCTTCTGTCATCAAAAATTTTTGTCGGCAAATTCCACATTAATCCACCATCACCGTATAAGTGATTGTTCCAGCGTACTGGTTCCATGACAAATGGATATGCTCCTGACAAGGCAACCGCCAAAGCCAGCGGCATGTCCGGTTCCGTTTCATGACTGAGGAATTTGCACTCCGGCATTTCAAACGAGAGATTTGTCCCTGTCACATAAAGATATTTGCAGGAATTGATCTTCTCGCCTTTTTGATTTTTTTCTTCCGCTACACGTCTGGCAAGATCTGCGAATGTCGCCTTTTTATTGCCCAGCTTTTTTTCCACGATAATCTCAAGCCAGTTTAAAAATTCCTTGCCAGATGAAAGTGAATGCCCATTGTTATACCAGATGGAAAATGCCGCTTTGCCTTTTGACCACAGACCTGATTGCGATAACCAGGAATGATAACCTTCAAGAAAATGCTCCATATTCAATTCAAGCAGCAACGTTTCCGCTTCATCCGGTTCATACCCCAGTGCAACCGCCAAAGCATAAATCGCTCCGCCAGAAGTGCCGGAAACATGCTCGACTGAATCCATGACGCCGGCTTTACTTAACACCCGATGCAACCCGGTAAACGCTGCACACCGGCTGCCGCCGCCTTCAAAGGCCAGGCAGTTAATCGGAGGAAGAGGTGTTTGAACAATGATTTTCCCTGTCTGACGATCCACTATCGCATTCTGTCTTCTGATCACGGCACCATCTCCTTAGTCCATGTTCTCATTTACTGTAACCCATGCCTCCGGAATTTGAAACGACAGGAACGCACGGCAAAATAGGACATGGCCTGATTTCAAAGAGGTTATTAATCAATCAATTAAGGCAACCCAAGAAAACCCGTACCTAATATGATGAAAATAAGGTAAAATTGCCAAAATAAAACTTGATGAAATGTTATACGCAATAAATAATCGCCATGCAGCACGAAACCAGCCAGTTACCTTCCTCGCACATCATTGTCGGCATGTCCGGAGGTGTTGATTCCTCCGTGGCTGCGTATTTACTCAAGAAAGCCGGCCATCATGTAGAAGGGATTTTCATGAAAAACTGGGAAGGCGATGACACTGACAGCTATTGCCCGGCAACAAAAGACATGGCTGATGCACAGGCGGTTTGTGATTTGCTGCAAATCGATTTGCATATGGTCAATTTCGCCGACAAATACTGGGAGCGCGTGTTTGCCTATTTCCTGGATGAATACCGTGCCGGCCGTACTCCAAATCCAGATATACTCTGTAATAAGGAAATTAAATTTAAGGCCTTTCTGGATTATGCCAAACAACGAGGCGCTGATTATATCGCCACCGGTCATTATGCGCGCTCAAGGCGCATCCATGATAAAACTCATTTAATCAAGGGAAGCGACCCTCTCAAGGATCAGAGTTATTTCCTGTACGCACTGGATGAGCACCAGCTGGCCAACAGCCTTTTTCCGGTTGGCGGCCTGCCCAAACAACAAGTCCGCGCCATTGCGCAGGAAATCGGCCTGGTAAATCATGCAAAAAAAGACAGCACTGGCATTTGCTTCATCGGTGAACGCAAATTCAAGGCTTTCCTCAATGAGTTTCTACCAGCCCAGCCCGGAAATATTGAAACCCCGGAAGGTGAACAGATTGGCACACATGATGGCTTGATGTTTCACACCATAGGCCAGCGCCAGGGATTACATATCGGCGGCAAAAAAGGAAGATCGGAAGCACCCTGGTATGTGGTTGATAAGGATATAAAACGCAATGTGCTCATCGTTGTTCAGGGTGACCATCACCCCGCTCTTTTCAAGGAATCATTGACGACGGGACCACTGCATTGGATAGGAGATCCCCCTAAATTGCCGTTTAAGGCGTCGGCCAAAACCCGATACCGCCAGCCAGACCAGGCTTGCGTTATCAGCTCAATTGATGGTATCCGCCATCGCGTGATATTTGAGCAGGCCCAGCGCGCCATTACTCCCGGTCAATCCATTGTTTTTTATCAGGATGATATTTGCCTCGGTGGTGGTATCATTGAAGGATAGCAGTCAATAGAAATCACTATTCGATATGAGCTTGTTAAATATAATTGAAAACGATATGCAATCTATTCAGGAGCAAACCATGGATACCTCTGCGCTAATGGCCATCTCGCCTCTTGACGGCCGTTATCAGGAAAAATCAGCACAATTACGTGCCATTTTCAGTGAGTACGGCTTAATCAAGTTTCGTGTCATCGTTGAAATTCGCTGGCTGGAGATGCTTTCCGAATTCGCTGATCTTCCCGAAATTCCCCGCCTGAGTCCTCACGCAAAAAATCTGCTTGATGACATTATTGAAAACTTTTCCATACAGGATGCATTACGGGTAAAACACATTGAATCCGGGATCAATCATGATGTCAAAGCGGTTGAATATTTCATAAAGGAAAAAATCGGCGGCAACGAAGAATTGGGCGCAATCAGTGAATTCATTCATTTCGGCTGCACTTCCGAAGACATTAACAATCTTGCTTATGGCCTGATGCTGCAGACAGCCCGTCAACAATGCATTCTGCCAGCTCTTGATGATTTACTGATGCTGCTGAGAAGATTTGCTCATGATCATGCCGGCCTGCCCATGCTGGCACGGACCCATGGTCAACCCGCCACGCCAACCACGGCAGGAAAGGAAATCGCCAATGTGATTGCGCGGCTCCAGAGACAAATCGATCAGTTAATCAGCGTTCCCATTCTCGGCAAAATGAATGGCGCATCCGGTAATTACAACGCGGTTGCGATTGCCTACCCCAAAACAGACTGGCAATGCCTGAGCAAAAATTTCGTTTCCAAACTGGGGTTAATCTGGAACCCTTACACAACGCAAATTGAGCCGCATGATTCCATGGCTGAATTTTTCGCAGTGATGGTCCGCATCAATAACATCATACTCGACCTTGACCGGGATATCTGGGGTTATATCTCAATCAATTATTTCAAGCAAAAATCATTTTCAAATGAAGTTGGCTCTTCAACCATGCCTCACAAAGTCAATCCCATTGATTTTGAAAATTCCGAAGGCAATCTTGGTATTGCAAATGCCCTCTTCGAGCACATGATTGCAAAACTTCCGGTTTCACGCTGGCAGCGGGATCTCTCTGATTCCACTGTACTACGGAATATTGGAGTAGCCATTGGTCATGCAGTGCTCGCCTATCAGTCTACCTGCAAAGGCCTGGCAAAACTTGAACCCAATCACGTGGTCATTGCCGCTGATCTCGACCATCACTGGGAAGTATTGGCGGAAGCCGTGCAAACGGTCATGCGCCGTTATAACCTTGAACAACCATACGAGAAATTAAAATCATTCACACGCGGCAAGCGAATCGATAAAATGTCGTTGCAGCAATTTATCACTGACCTGTCCCTGCCGGATGAAGTCAAAAAGCAATTGCTGGAGTTAACACCCGGCAGCTATACCGGCTATGCGGAAGAGCTCGCCAAGAGGATATGAGATTTGTAAGCGGCGCGGCCTGTCTTGCCTGGTTCGCGCCTGGTGGCAAACAATAAGGATGTTTACATGGTAAAATCACTTTACCAAAAACTGCGGGACAAGTTCATCAACTGGCTCATCTATGAACCACCCGCAACTGACATCATGCCTTATGATTTCAACCGCCTTAAATATGAAATCAGGCCTGGTGATGTATTGCTGATCGAAGGACGCAGCCGCATCAGCAGTGTTATTCGCACGATCACACAAAGCCCATGGACACACGCGGCCTTATATATCGGACGGCAAGTTGATTTCGAAGATGAAGAGATCAAAAATATCATTCGAAAGCATATTGACGCAAAAGACACGACGCGTCTTATCATTGAAGACATGATGGATAATGGCACGGTTATCACCCCGCTCAATTTTTATCATCATCATCACATTCGCATCTGCCGTCCCATCGGAATCACCCCGGCTGATTTAAATCTGGTCGTCCATTATGCAATCAAGGCATTGGGACAGCCTTATAATGTCCGGCATTTACTGGATCTCACACGGTTTATGCTGCCATGGACAATATTGCCGCGCCGCTGGGGATCATCGCTCTTCCGGACATCGACAGGCGAACCTGAAAGTGGAATATGCTCATCACTTATTGCTGAAGCTTTCACTTCTGTGCATTTCCCGATATTACCGTATATAAAGCCAGATGATGAAAGCGGAATTGAAGTTTTCCAGCGTAATCCTCACCTGTTCACCCCAAAGGATTTCGATTACTCCCCGTATTTTGAAATCATCAAGTATCCATTATTCAATCCAGATGAACCCTTACCCTATTACCGTCGTCTGCCGTGGAGCAAAAGCGGTTTTCTGCATCAGGATGACGGGATACTGCATGCACCCCTCAAGAAAACTAGAAAAAGGCTGCATATATTTGGCCGTCACAAGGAAGAAGGTCAGTCCGATCAGGACAAAAAAGGCGATCAGGACAAAGAGCAAAGCACCACCGATCAGACACCTCACGACAAGGAATAAAACAGCATGAATCAACCGCTTCCACAACCATTGTTTGATACGCTGGACAATATTCACGACATACCTGAATGCGTCACAACTTACATCACCTCATTAAATATTCCCGCCGCATTAAAGGAGTTTGAATTGTGCGTTGAGTTTTTAAAAAGTTATGCGAACTCCAGGGACACATTTACCTCTTACCGCAGAGAAGTCGAACGCTTGCTGCATTGGGTATGGCTGATCGGCAAAAAATCATTAAAAGAAACGACCCGCAACGATATACGCGATTATCTTGCATTCATCAATGCGCCTCCCAAACAATGGATGGGAACTAAAATAGTCAATCGGTTTATTGTGCAAAATGATCAGCGCCTGTCAAATCCTGACTGGCGACCTTTCGTTGTTAAAGTAAGCAAAATTGCGAAACGACATGGTAAAGAACCAAACAAATCGCATTATCAACTAAGCAACAAATCGATCGAGGCGATATTCGCGGTATTGAGCTCCATGTTCACCTATCTGCAGCAGGAAGAATATCTTGAAATAAATCCGATCACACTTATACGACAAAAAAAAGGTTATATCCAACGCCAGCAAACACGCAAGGTAACGCGCAAATTAAGCAAGCTGCAATGGATGTATGTGATCACCACCGCGGAAGAAATGACAAAAGAAGATCAGCAGCATGAGCGCACCCTGTTTCTGATGTCGGCGTTTTATCTTCTGGGATTGCGAATTTCTGAATTGGCTTACTCTTCTGACCGCATGGCAACTATGGGAAATTTTGCGCCTGACAAACGCGGCCTGTGGTGGTACACAACGATAGGCAAAGGCAACAAAATCCGTGACGTTGCCGTTCCGGATGAATTACTGGAAGCATTAAAACGCTATCGCACTCATTTGGGGTTGCCGCCCCTTCCGCATCGCGAGGAGTCGACGCCGCTGTTCCCAAAATTAAAAGGCAAACAGGGGCTTGGTACACGCCAGATCCGGAACATTGTCCAGTCGGTATTTGACCGTGCGATAGATAAATTGTTCGCCGTGGGAAAAAATGACGAAGCGGAAGATCTGGCGACAGCGACTGTTCACTGGCTGCGGCATACTGCGATATCCAGCGAAGTTGAATATCGGCCTCGCGAACATATCCGCGATGATGTCGGCCATGAGAATCCCGCCACCATGGACAAATACATTGATACAGACAGGGTCGCACGCCATCAATCAGCACAGGCAAAACGCCTGAAACCGGGGGTTGACGCACAGAAAGACCGGGAATCCGCATAACAAGCCCAACGCCTCTGCGGCACGCGGATACCCGACATGACATACACCGCGTAAAATATTCTCAACTTATTCATCACCTTAAGTAATCAATTAGCAAGCCATTTAACAATGAACCATTTTTAGTATTCTATAATTTAAATATCATCCATTAATCAGGATAATTTTATGTCTGCCAATCCGGAAATGATGCCTGATAATCCCCTGACGTATTTTCCTGCCAGTGAAATATGGCGGCTCTTCATGGAGAGAACCAGACACAACGAAGGGCCGGACAAGTTTGACGAAAAGGAAAAAGGTTACATGGAAGGGTTGACTGAAGTGCTGAATATAATGCTGAGTCAGCCGCCCGGAACCCGGTTAACAGTGGGACAAATAGTCAAATATCATGACATTGTCGCAGAGACAATTAATAAATATCCCGAAAATAATCTAGGCAAACCAAATGAACACTTTGAACTTGGAATCAGAAGCGGCACCACAGGATTCGGCTTTATACTTGATCGTGAGGACCCGCATTGCAATGCAACCGTAGAAGGCATTCTGGAACTTGTTGAATCAATCCAGGAAGAAATCCGAAATGGCGCTACTCCATCGCTTTCCATCGAAATCAACATTCCAGGCAGCGACAAGCTCGAGGAACTTGTAATAACTGCAGAACCAATCAATATGGAAGAGTTAACAGAAAGACTTCGCAAGTCAACAGTGGGAGCACTGACTGTGACCGCGCAAGATAAAGAGTCCATTGCCAACCGCTTTAACAAGATTATTGAAACGTTTTATCAAGAACTTGATCTCGCCGGCAGCGAGGATGACAAATTACGTGCGATTGCAAAATTCATCCATAGTCTGGAATTTACCCATGGATTTGAAGATGCAAATTGTAGAACAGTTGTCATGGAGCTCAGTATTTGGGCTCTAAGAGAATGCGGCCTGTCACTTGCCATGCTTAAAAATCCAAACCGGTTCGATCTGTTTTCTGTCAGTCAATTGGTGGACGAACTTAAAGAAGGCAGATTGGAATTTGAATCCTACTCCACAAAAAATCTCGAAAACTATTTGCAGGAAAATAACCGATTAGATGTCACAGAAATAAAAAAACACCTCTCTGATGATTCTGAAAAAGCCATGGCACAGATTAATAGCGTGTTCACCAAAATTATCGAGGGCAAACTGGCATTAAATCTGGATATTCAACATACCACCATGTTTATTGATCCTGAAATAAACAAGACAAACTGCATTCTCGCCTTGAAAAGTCTTTACGAAGAAAAATACAAGGAATGTTATCAGAAAAATTTCACTGCCAATAAAAAAGTATTGGATGCCATCGCCTCCAGACACATGATTACCACAGACAGCACTTATGGAAAAAGATTAAGCGACAGCCTCAGACGTGTTGGCCAGGAAAGACAATTATTAATAGGTTTCAGAAAGAAGGAATAATCATAACAAACAAATTCCTGAACCGGACAAACCTGAAACAAGGGTAGCCCGGGAAAATAAACCATATCAGTCAATTGCTTGGTCAGACTTTCTTCTTGCTCCATGACATGAATCCAACAATGCCTTGTTCACAAACTATACTTAATGATGATACCTCAATTTAAAAATTACCAACGTGTAGAGGTAATTAATCATGTTAAGCAGAGATCCGGAAAAAATGCCAGTGTATCAATTCAAGGCATTGCATGGATCAGAATCTACTGAACAAGGCGGTCTCCGCGACAGCTTGACAGGCATACAAACAGGCCAGGTAACTTTATGGATTAACGAACGTTCCAGATCCCTGTTCGAGCAAGGGAAACCTGGCCAGGGGTATGCCGGTTTTCTGGATTTGCAGACAGGCGAGATAGATCTGGTACCTGCTTACAATGCTGAAGATAACAAAACCAGAGACAAATTCACTGTAAATGGCGAAACGAAAGATTACTTTGTCGTATCAAATGAACCGCTAGGCAAAAGCACTGGTCAGGTGCACACAGACGGGCTCCGCATAATTGGCAAAGGCCATAAAGGCGGGTCGAATGGATTAATGGCTGGTTTTGGAATTTTCAAAGGTACACTGGATAAAGACTCGCAAATGGAATTTATATATCAATTTAGAAACAAATCATTTTCACAAAACAGTTTTGCCTTCCAGTATGATGAACTTTATCTGCTTGCCAATCTGGACCAGGCATTTTATATCATGCGCTCCATTCCAAATGATATTTCATCGCGCATCATGGAAACATTAATCACACAGTTGCCTGTCAATGACCCTACGCATAAACGCGCCATCCGCGAAAATGTTGCACAACATTTGTTTGATGCCGAAAGTGAATATCGAAAATCAAGTCCGGAACAAATCAAAGACAAGCTGGTCATGAATATGTTTGCTGCTCTTAATGATGACCAACTTGATGTCATCAAAAGAATCGTTGCCCTGGAACCAAGAGTGATTTCATCTGATCCTGACAATCCCATGACATTGAAAGAACTGGGCTTATCCATTAATGCCGAATACATTGGACAAACCTTGCTAAGCGTCGCACTAGACAAGAAAAAGCCAAGAAAAATACTTGAAGAATTAATCAAATTGGGCGCATCGGAAGAATCTCTGAGCGACAGTAACAGATTGAAGCTGAAAATAATCCAGTCAAACAGCATCCGCACTGTGCCCGGGATCAGAACTCTGCCAAATGAAGAAATAATAAAATCTGTGTTTCAAATTATCACTGATGGCTATATCGACAAGACTACGTCCCAGGTTCAACTCATGAGAGAATTATTCGACCTAGGCATCATTACAAATCACGCTCAAGTGCTGCGTGATATCATTCTCGCTCACGGTATTCCAGATGAAAAAAAAGCTGTGCTTATGAACGCCTTGTTGTCTGCCGGAGCGAATCCCGATACCATTTTGAGCGACAATCAGACAGCGCTTTATCTCACAGCAGTGCATGGCCTTGCCAAAACAGCTGAAGTCCTGTTAAATCATAAAGCAAACCCTGATCTGGCAGATTCACGTCAGGTGACTCCTCTGCATATTGCTGCGCAATCCGGCCATCATGAAATCATCAAGCTCATTATCAAGAACACTCATCACAAAATTGACATTGACTGTCTTGATGATGATGGCAGAACGCCTCTTTATGCCGCGATCAAGAAGGGCAACGACGAAATTGTCTCATTGTTACTGCAACATGGCGCTGATCCAGATATATACGCATACGGCAGGACTGCGCTGCATGAAGCTGCCTTACACGGATCCGCTGCGCAAGTCACCCTCCTCTTAAAGCACGGCGCCAATATTGAACTTGCTTCGGAATTGAACGGGGATACCGCATTGCATCTTGCGGCTGGCAGAGGCAGTTTCTCGTCTATCATGGCGCTGCTGCAAGCTAATGCCAGCCTCGACGCCACCAATGATGACGGTGAAACACCTATCCAGGTTGCAGAGATGCGCGAAGAAGTATCTTTCCGCGGCATTGATGTCACGGAGGCAATTATATTCACCATGCAAGCTTACGCTGAAGGCAGCTCACCACTTTGCAAGGCGGCAAACCAAAACAACATATCCTATGTGGAAGACTTATTGGAACTCGGCTGCAAGCCTGATGAAAAAAACCGTGCAGGTGAAAGTGTTCTGCATGTTGCGGTTGCAAACGGCAATTTACCGCTTGTCCGACTGCTGCTCAATCACGGAGCTGATCCCCGGTACACATACAAGGGGAGATCAGCATTGGACTATGCAGCAAGCAGAACGCAGAATGATATTTATGTTGCTATCGGCGAGCTCTTGAGAAGCAAGGCCGCCGAACTGGAGACCCGTGACAACAAGATAAAAGCAGAAGAACAAGCCAGCAAACCCGCTCACCACCCTGAACAAAGAACTCATATCCATTCTTCGAGTCAACTTTTCAGCCACCCGGATTCTCATACTGTCAGCGAATCAGCGCAGCAATCAACCGAGCAGCAACAACGTCCTCGCGGACATCACAGTTAAATTGCCTTGATACCATGTACATGACCAGCGTATTCTGGCTAAGATAAATACACTGCGACCTGGCTCGCCGTCATGATAATGGATAGGAGTACCTTCAATGAATTTCAGGAAATTGATAGTTGCAACCGTTAGCATCACCATCTTTCCAACGATAAGCCTTGCATTTTTCTGCCCGACAAACTTCAGTCAGATTGATTATGGCATGTCGATAGATGAAGTAACGCAGATATGCGGCAAACCGAGTTTTCAAAAAGAATCCACCAAGTCAAATGATAACATTCCCCAGGAATGGAGTTATTACATTCCCCAGACAGTAAATATGGGCGGCACACAGCAGAATGCACAAGGCACGTTAAAGACCACTGTAACATTTGATGATAAAGGCAAGGCGATCAATATCAGTGTCAATGGCATCGGAGTGGGATCGACATCAATCTGCGGATCAAGCATCAGCCTGGGTGCGGACAAGGATTCCGTCAAAGGCGCCTGCGGTGATCCGGCCTTTGTGAATAAACAAAGCGTTGACGCGGCAACCGCTGCCAAAAATGAAGTCAAGGTGGTTGAATTTACCTATGCAAATGTCAACCCGCCAGCGGTTCTTGTCTTTGAGAATGGTAAATTGACCGAGAAAAAATAATGCGGTTTAAATATCCGCCATGTCATGCCGGCATGAATCGACATCAGGTTATTTGCCTTGTATCGTTACACGGAATACGGTTTGCGTGGAACTATCGCTGCCTTGCCACGGCCGTGCGTATATCATCCGTATGGTCGTTTGCTGCGGCACAATAAAAGCCGCCTGTTTCACCCGAAATACCCATGTTTCATAACCTGGAGCTCCAATCAAGCCCTTGGTTGGCTGCTGAAATGCATGTTTGACGGGAGTAATCAGGGTGTTGTCGTATTCACGCAAAAACCATGAATAACCAGTTGAAGGATTGGATTTTAATTTGATTGTGAATTCAGGTTGCCCAGGAGCGACCATAATATTCAATTTATCTTCTGTATAAATACTATTGGCAGCCGCATTACTTGATGTGTCAGTATTAGCTGCGAATATCGTCGCACTGGACACGGTTAGCAATAGGATCAGAAGTGTTTGTGAAAGCTTTTTTATGTTCATCGCACGCCTCCAACGATTTTAACTTCAGTAAAATGGCCTGTTCGAGTCTATTATTGATTTTAGCAGTTATACGCAAATACCAATAGTGCTCGTTCACTATTGCCCTGCATTTGACTGCATCTTTTTCAGTCATCATCACCTTCAGATTATCCTTGAAATCAATATCATGAGGCAGATATAGGTAATGATCCGGAAAAACGTGCCTGACGAGATCAAACCCCAGGGATGTCAAAGTCATAAAAAATCTGTGCGGGTTGCCAATTCCTGTAACAGCATGTATTTTGTCTCGTGAAAATTCTGACAGGCTGATTTTTTTCTGTGGATTTTTCACAGAGACAAACTCAGCTGGTTCAAGTGTCATGGTGAACCGGTCATTGCCTGCACCGCCATTGATGACCACCATGTCTACCTTCTTCAATCGTGAAACCGGCTCTCGTAATGGACCGGCGGGCAACAGGCATTCGTTGCCATAGCCGCGTTCAGCATCCACCATCACAATCTCCAGGTCACGACCCAAATGGTAATGCTGCAATCCATCATCACTAATCACGATATCGCATGCTGACTGCCGCAGTAATTCCCGCACTGCCGCCACTCTGTCCACACCAATCACAACAGGGCAATGCGTATTTTGCAAAAGCAGCAAGGCTTCATCACCAACGTCTCCGGCCTTGTCTGTTTCTCTGACCCGATGCGGTTTTGTATGCCGTTTGCCGCCGACACCGCGCGATACGATGCCAGGCCGATAGCCATGAGACTGCAAAAGCTTGACCAGCGAAATGACAAATGGTGTTTTGCCTGTGCCGCCGACAGTAATATTGCCGACAACAATAACGGGCACATCAAAATGACAGGTTTTAAATAATCCGATACGAAAAAATAATCGCCGCAGCGCCACGCCGCACCCAAAAAGCCACGACAATGGCAATAACAGCATGGCAACGGGATGCAGGGATTTCCGATACCAGCATTTCATCAGATCAAACTGCATTGGCTGCGTCCAGAACCTGTGGCATGTCCTTGAATTGCAAGCGATAGAGTCTGGCATAGTGTCCATTGCGCTGCAGTAATTCTTCATGGTTCCCGGCTTCAATTATCCTGCCTTCATCCATGACAATAATCTTGTTCGCATGCTCAACGGTGGAAAGACGATGGGCAATAACAAGTGTCGTGCGGTTTTTCATCAATTCTTCGAACGCCGACTGAATATAACGTTCGGATTCTGTATCCAGCGCTGAAGTCGCTTCGTCCAGTATCAGGATTGGCGCATCCTTGAGTATGGCACGCGCGATTGCAATCCGCTGACGCTGACCTCCAGACAACAAGACACCATTTTCACCAATCAGTGAGTGTATACCCTTGGGCAATTGTTCGATGAATTCCATTGCATGAGAAGCCTTGGCAGCGGCGATCACCGCTTCTTCGGTCACTCTGCCAAACTGGCCGTAAGCGATATTGTTAAACACCGTGTCATGGAAGAGCGTGACATTTTGCGAGACCTGTGCAAACTGGCGGCGCAAATCCTTGAGACGGTAATCGCGGATTGAAACACCATCCAGTGTGATTTCACCGGTAAAATTATCATAGAAACGCGGAAGCAGGCTAACCAGCGTGGATTTGCCGCTGCCGGACCGGCCGACCAGTGCGACAATTTCTCCCGGTTCTATCGAGAAAGAAACATCCTGTAATACTTCCTTGCTATCCTGGTACATAAAACTGACCTGGGAAAATCTGATATTACCCTTGGCGCGCGTAATAGCTCTTGCTCCGTTATCTTCTTCGGGTTTTTCATCCATCAGCTCAAACACACTTTGCGCTCCGGCCAGGCCGCGATACAGCTTGTTTTGCACAAAAGCGAGGTCTTTCATTGGTTTCAGCAATGCCAGCATGGCTGCGACCATCGCCACGAAACCACCGGGTGTAAGAAGTGAGTCAGCAATGTCCAGTGTCGCAATGTACAATGTCAATGCCAGCGCAGCCGCGGTAATAAACTGCACTGCCGTCACGCTAAGCGTGCGCGCCACCACCACTTTCATTTCACGCTGACGATTGGTGCGCGCAGCCTTGTTGAACTTATCCGTCTCGTAATCCTGGCCTTCAAATGATCTGACCACTTTGTATCCTTCGATGTTTTCTTCAGCTCGATGGCTTAACTCAGCTATCGAATCCTGGATACTCAAGCTCAGGCGACGGATGCGCAGACTTGCGACGCGCATGATAACAGTGACCAACGGGATGATAATGAAATACAGCAATGTCAGCTTCCAGCTGATGGAAAACATCACATATACCAGGCCAAGTATCAGGAATAAGGCTTGTATGGCTGTTGTCAATACATCGGCGCTGGCATTAGCGACCTGATCCACACCATATAAAAGCACGGACAATACCTGTCCTGTTGTGGAATGGTCATAATATCGCGCTGGAAGACGCTGCAAATGGGCAAATAAATCCTGGCGCAGATTCATAATGACACTGCGGGAAGCCGATGCAATATAATAGTTGGAAAAAAAGCTGGCTATACCCCGGACAATAAATACACTCAATATCAGGAATGGAGCCTTTTCAAGGAATTCATGGTTTTTTGCAACTAAGCCTTTATTTAATAAAGGTTTTAAAAAATAGATAAACCAGGAATCGACGCCTGAATACAACATGCTTGCGATTCCGGCAATTACCAGTGCCGACCAGTATCGGCGCACATAGGTAAATAAGCGCTTGTATACATGATATGCGTTTGCTACATGTCTGGGCTTGGTTTTCTCGTTTGCCATATCTCAATTCTTGCGAATTTTCAAAGGCGTGTATACTACCATGTTTGGCTGTCAGTATAAAATTCAATTCATGGCAGCCAGGCATCATGATTGGGCACATTTTGATCAATCCGCAGATCCATATTGTCCTCAGTCATTTTTCTCTCTGAAGCCATGTTCAAATAGTTCCCTGCCTGCGCTGCTTACGACTGCGTCATCGTCAATCAACGTGTCGCCGGATTTACAAGATCCTTTCTTGTCAGTGTTCTTAAAAATCAACATAATATCAAAGTTATTACATGCCTCTAACACGCTGGAAGAAAAAGCTTATGAATACTGTCGTCAAGTCATTGCCCAAATTTGTTTTTATGAGCCGCTGGCTGCAAGCTCCTCTCTATCTCGGCTTAATCATAGTCATGGGTGTATACGTGTATCAGTTCGCCCTGGGACTCATACATTTGATTACCAGTGCAAACAAATTAAATGAAACTGTTGTCATGCTGCTGGCCCTGGACCTGATTGATATGGTCATGATCGCGAACCTGCTGATCATGGTTATTCTGGGTGGGTATGAAACCTTTGTCTCGCGCCTTAACCTGCAAGGCAACCCGGATCATCCCGAGTGGCTGGATGAAGTCAATGCAGGCACGATGAAAATCAAACTTGCGCTCGCTCTCGTCACCATCTCTTCAATCCACTTGTTGCGTACCTTCATTGATCCAACACAAAAGGATTTTTATGTTGTCATGTGGCAAGTGGTCATTCACGTAACCCTGGTCTTCTCGGCGCTGGCCATCGCATTCACAGACAAGATAATGACCATCACACACAAGGAAGCGGCACATTAATCAGAAATAAATACATACCAGGCATAGTCCTGGTATGCATTCGTTATCTATGCAGGAGCTTGGTAGTTAATGCATGCGTCATTGTCCTTTATATAAAACCAGACCGAACCGCTTGTCATAGCTTCGCTGCAAATCCGCAGAGTGATATCGGTTTTCTGACAGATGGCATGACTCAAACTTCAGGGCCAGTGAATTCTCTGCTTTAAGCCATCCGAATAATCCCAGATTATGATAAGCAGAGTGGAATTTTTGCCGCGCCATTCTCGATAACAATATTCCATCAACGGTCACATGCTCAATTTCTTCCCGTTCACCCCCGTCTGAACACAGGACAATACTGTTATTGGCTGGTATCTGATATCCAAATGTTTCACTGCTTGCATCAACCAGCACCGGATTGAAATTATAATCAGCCGCAATTATTAAATGTTTGCTTTCCCTGTCATAGTCTTCCTTCAGTCTGACCAGGGTATTTCGGTATTCATGACCCTGGCTGGACAAATGACGTATCTCGGTTGCATGCTCATCACGACCGAATGGCAGGTGCGCCAGCATAAAATATTTTTCCTCGTCTGGTTTTTGCATACGCCACAGCATGACACGATTAACCAGCTCCTTTCTCTGCAGGTAATGAGGCAACGGGAATTCCTTGATTGCATATTTTTTGTCAGCAAGCATAAACAATCCCCATTGTGCTGCGGCATGATCTGAAACAGTAAACCCCGTGTGAAGAGCAAACTTATGCATGAACTGGTATTTAAACAGTGCTGAATGAATTTTTTTGATGTCGCCTGTACGTACCGGACCTTCGCAAAGACCAATCACATGAATTTTCGGATCGCGCAGCACAATTTCAGCAATTACCTTCGCGACTTTTATCAGGCGCTCCTGATACTGCGCATCGTTTTCAATCAATCCAAGACCGTTATTAAATCCCGCCTTGCTGCCTCTGGACCTGATCTTTCCCTGCATCATGATATTCCAGAATAAAACGCCGTCATGAACAAGCGGATGATGGTCCGATACCTGCGCGGTGATCACATCATTGCCGCCCAAACTATGGAACAATGGCACGCTCGCGTAAGCTTCGTATTTTCTCGATTGCAGCCTTTCAGACGTATGGTCGGTTGTTCTTGTATGTGTCATATCACTCTCCGATTATGTGTCGTTGGAAAGCAATATCTAAGCCCGGATTAGTTGATTAATATAATTAATTGATACTATAATTTTGATAGTTATTTGCTATAAACTGCCTGCCATACCCTGCGCGCAGCTTTCGCGCCGCGCAAATTGGCAGAAATGAGCATCCGCAGCGCACCCAGCCGCCGGCTGCAAGAAAATAAATCATTCCTGGAATTGACAACTTGCTGATGAACTCGTCACTATACGCTGCTTGAGAGATAATTGTTCAGGAGCAGCCAAATGCAAAATATACAACCCATCATCGAATCAGCGTTTGACGACCGCGCCAAACTGAGCCCGCAAAACGCGCCGGCAGAGATCAAGCACGCTGTTGGAGAAGCGGTTGACCTTCTCGATTCGGGCAAGGCCCGCATTGCTGAAAAAATCAATGGCGAGTGGCAGATTAACGAATGGCTCAAAAAGGCAGTCCTTCTCTATTTCCGGATTCATGACAATCAAATCGTTCACGGTGGTTTCACCCGTCATTTTGATAAAGTGCCATTGAAATATCAGCGGCATACTCACGAAGAATTTGTCTCGGGCGGCGTGCGTGTTGTTCCGCCTGCGATTGCTCGCAAAGGCGCATACATTGCTTCAGGAACCATACTCATGCCGAGTTATGTCAACATTGGCGCCTATATCGATAGCGGCACCATGATTGATACCTGGGCAACGGTAGGCTCCTGTGCCCAGATTGGCAAGAATGTCCATATTTCCGGCGGCGCAGGAATAGGCGGCGTCCTTGAACCGCTGCAAGCCAGCCCAACTATTATTGAAGACAATTGTTTCATTGGGGCTCGATCAGAAATTGTGGAAGGTGTCATCATTGAAGAAGGCGCAGTCGTGTCCATGGGTGTTTTCATCGGCCAAAGCACCCGCATCTATCATCGCGAAACGGGAGAAATCCTTTACGGCAGGGTTCCCGCAGGCTCTGTTGTCGTCCCGGGCAGCCTGCCAGGTCCGGATGGAAAATACAGTCTCTACTGCGCAGTCATTGTAAAACAGGTCGATGCCAAAACACGCGCCAAGGTATCCCTGAATGAACTTTTGCGCAACATTGAATAACAGGAGCAAGATGTCATGAACCAAACCAGACAATTGATTCAGAATTATTATGGCGCATTTGGCAGCGGAGACACACAGGGATTACTGGATTTGCTGGACGATAATGTCATTCATGACATCAATCAAGGCAAGCGTGAAATCGGCAGGCAGGCCTTTCAGCAATTCCTGAATCATATGAATCATTGTTATCGTGAAAAAATTTCTGACCTGATTATATTCGTCAACGACGACGGTTCGCGGGCTGCCGCTGAATTCACGGTTGACGGGATCTATATCGCGACAGACCAGGGATTCCCCGAAGCAGCCAATCAACCCTACCGGATACCGGCAGGCGCATTTTTTGAAATCAGGGAAAACAAAATCACCAGGGTGACGAATTATTATAATATCCGGGAATGGGTCAGCAAAATTTCATCATGACAGCAAGACAAGGAAATGAAAATGCAGGTGATCAGACTATCCGGCGATGAGATTCAAAGATATATCCCGGATTTGGCAGCGTTGAGAATAAAAATATTTCACGATTACCCTTATTTATATGAAGGCGACCTGGAATACGAAAAAAAATATTTACAGACATATACCCGCTGCCCTTACAGTGTTCTGGTGCTGGCTTTGGATGACAGCAAGGTCGTAGGCGCATCCACAGCAATTCCATTGCAATATGAAACAGAAGAAATCAGGAACCCGTTCCTTGTGGCCAACATGAACGTCGACCGGATTTTTTATTTCGGTGAATCAGTTTTACTGCATGCCTATCGCGGCCAAAAGATCGGCGAACGCTTTTTTGCTGAACGTGAATCCGCGGCCAGGGAGCAAGGTTATTCTGTTGCTGCATTTTGTGCGGTAGAACGCCCGGCGGATCATCCGCGCAAAAGCGAAGACTGGCACCCGCTAGATGCGTTCTGGACGCGGCTCGGCTACGTCAAGCATCCGGAATTAACAACGGCTTTTAGCTGGAAAGAGATAGGCGAAGAAAAGGAAACACTCAAGCCCATGACTTTCTGGATCAAACATCTATGAAATCTCAATTAAGAATCGCAGTTGCTCAGTACGAGATTGAATGTCTGCCCGGCTGGGAGGCATTCGAAGACAAAATGCTGCGTACCGTCGAGCGGGCAAAAGCAGACAATGCAGACGTGCTTGCGATCAGTGAATATGCCGGAATGGAAATCGCAAGCTGGATAAGCGGGAGCCTCCGCCAGCAATTTGAATACATCCAGTCGCGTCTGCCTGACTATCTCGCTTTGCTTTCCTCTCTTTCCAGCCAATATCAACTATATATTCAGCCAGGCACACTACCGGTATCAGGCACTGGTCAACGTTATCGAAACCGGGCTTACTTTTTTGCCCCGGATGGAAAAACAGGTTACCAGGACAAAATTTTTCTCACTCCGTTTGAGCAGCGCACGCAGCTGCTGCAGGGTGGAACTGAACTATGCCTGTTTGATACCGCTTTCGGCAAAATCGGGATCGCCATTTGTTATGACTGTGAATTCCCAATACTTTCTGCTCAACTCGTGCATGCGGGTGCAAATCTGCTGCTAACTCCCAGCTGCACGGAAAAATTCAGCGGGTTGACACGAGTCACTATATCATCGCGAGCGCGCGCCATCGAAAACCAGTGTTACGTTGCTCAATCCTGCCTGATAGGCAAGGCAAACTGGTGTGATCTGATCGATATCAATACCGGCCAGTCAGGTATCTACTGCCCGGCAGACAGCGGTTTTCCGGAACAGGGTATCCTGGCGCAAGCTCAATTAAATACACCCATGATGATTACTGCCGACTTGTCCTGGGACAAACTGACATTTGTCAGGAACCAGGGAGAAATGAGAAACTTTCATGACATGCAACCCAACATGGATCCCATACTTTCATCTGTCAAAATGGTGGCACTGTTATGACGCAGGATACACTGGAATTAGCCAAGGCACTGATAACCCGGCCTTCTGTCACACCCAATGATGCCGGCTGCCAGGAACTCATCAGCAAGCGCCTCACCGCCGCTGGATTTCATTGTGAATCCATGCGCTTTGGCGATGTTGACAATCTCTGGGCACGCTATGGCAGACAGGCGCCGCTGATTGTGTTTGCAGGCCATACAGATGTTGTACCAACAGGACCGGAATCAGAATGGCAGTCTCCTCCGTTTGAACCTGCCATACGCGATGGCTACCTCTACGGACGCGGCGCTGCAGACATGAAAGGGGCGATTGCCGCCATGCTGATCGCCGCAGAAAAATTCATTCAGTCACAACCGCAATTTCACGGTTCGATCGCTTTTCTTATCACCAGCGATGAAGAAGGGCCCGCAGTCAATGGCACAGCCAAGGTCATGGAAACGCTGCAGAAACGTGGCGAGAACATCGATTACTGCATTATTGGCGAACCCAGCAGTGACCAGACAATAGCTGACCAGATCCGTATCGGAAGACGCGGATCCCTGCACGGCAGGCTGCGCATTCATGGCAAACAAGGCCACGTGGCGCATCCGCACCTCGCCATCAATCCGATACACACAAGCGTTTTGGCACTGCATGAGCTCGCCTCAGCTGAATGGGACAAAGGGAATGAGTACTACCCGCCTACGACCTTCCAGATTTCCAACCTCCATAGCGGAACGGGCGCAGCGAATGTTATTCCGGGACATCTGGATGCATTGTTTAATTTCCGCTTCTCTACAGCCGTCACAATCGTGGAATTACAACAACGCAGTGAAGCTATTCTCAAAAAATACGGATTGAAATATGATGTTGACTGGCAAATCGGCGCAGAGCCATTCCTCACCAAAAAGGGAAATTTGATTGCAGCCGTCGAGGATGCGGTCAGGAACATCACCGGCCGTTCCACAAGATTATCAACTGGCGGCGGCACATCGGATGGGCGGTTTATCGCCCCAACGGGCACGGAAGTCGTGGAACTCGGCACTTTAAATGCAACAGCACATCACATAAACGAATGCGTCAAAACCGAGGATTTGCATACGCTGGAAATAATATATAATAAAATCCTACATACTATTTTCAGATAACCGACATGCTGCGAGCAAGACTGGAAAGATATCATGGACAGGATTATTTCGTATCCGCCATGCAAGAATTGGGATACAAGACTTCCAAAGGCATGTGCGCGGGCCTTGCACAAATGGCCATCCAGGCATTTCTGGTTGACGAACTTGACACCTTCAACGAGCGTATTGTTTATATACACGATACCTGGAAAAAAATTGCCGCCCTGAAACAGGATAAAAGCATTACCAACCTGGCTGCCAACTCAGATTACCAGAGACTGATGGGGAATTTGCGAAGAATCGATTGTCTCGCCTTTTTTGACGGAATCGAGTTATACCAGAAACCCGATGAAAACACTGAATTTCTCGGCAGGCATCTATCCCAATATAAACCAGCCGAAATTTCCATTACCGCACGCAGCCGAAAGCTGTCCGCAAAAGGCGGTCTGTATCAGCTTGAACATTTTCTCACTTATTACACGGCAGAAGAACTGGCAGGCTTTTTTTCTCTCCTGGAAAAGCATGCAGGCAATGAAAAAATTGCCATGAGTTTTAGCAGCAACAATCACAGAATCAGTGTCTGCTATAACGGTCGCACAAAAAAATGGATACTCATCGATGCTAATCAGCTGCCTGCACACGAAGTGGCATTAAAAGACCTGACTGAGCGGGTATTTGCTGCTTATACATTCAATGGTGAAGCATTTGATTCTACCGCCATCTCAACCCGCATCTACTCGACCGGAAATAGCCGCAGCAATGTCAACCAGATGCTTTCCGCTCTCAAGTCCGATCCTGAATTCCAGAATCTTCTTACCATTACACCATCTAAAGCCTCGCACCGAACCAAAGACAAATCCAGCCTGCTGCATTTGGCCGCGCGCTATGGTCACGCAGAGTCGGCAGATACCATTCTGGATATAATTGAATTCAATCCAAATGATAAAAAGGATTCCGAGGAAACACCCTTGTTTATAGCCGCATACCATGGCCATTTTGATACGGCAAAAAGACTGCTCGAAAACGATTCAACACAGGTGGATCTGGCAAACGATGAAATGGAAACCCCTCTGTATGTCGCCGCGAAGAATGGCGACAAAAAAATGGTTGAATTATTGCTCAGGCATTATTCTGATCCCCACCTGACTTCCAAGGCCAAGTCATCAGCCGTCACCATTGCCGCGGAAAAGGGGCATTTACACATTCTCAAACTGTTTTCGCATTACGAAGTCAATCTTTTCAAATCGGATGCCGCCGGCAAAACCCCGCTTGATTACGCCAGAGAACACCGCCACCAGGACAGTATCAATTTCCTGGAGCAGGAATTGAGACTTGCTTATAAAGACAAACCAGCAACAACTGCTCCGCTCAGAAAACACTCCCTCTTTGCAAGCTCCATGTCCCATGAAAGAAAGCCAGATCTGCAGTCACAGAACGCCAGAAAGCGTCAAAAAACTTCGCGCCAATAATCTACACATTCTAATTGCACAAAAGCGCATTCTGGTTTAACCTTACGCGCTGCTAATGGAGAGATGTCCGAGCGGTCGAAGGAGCACGCCTGGAAAGCGTGTATACGTTTAACGACGTATCGAGGGTTCGAATCCCTCTCTCTCCGGATGAAAGTTCCCAATGGTATTGAATTTATAGTAGCGAGTATTGGTCCCTTCGCGACGACAGGCTGTGAACCCCGCCAGGTCCGGAAGGAAGCAACGGTAGCAGCTGATGCGGGCGCCGAAGTGCGGCTGATGCTCGCTACTATAAGTTTAAACCTGCCCCCCTTGAACTGATTGAGAAAACACTCACACATCGTTATTCTTATTCCTGGCAATAAACATTAATATTTCATAAGGCCTGATATGAGTTATCAAGTATTAGCCCGCAAATGGCGCCCGCGCAGCTTTAAAGACATGGTAGGACAAGAACACATTCTGCGTATGCTCGCCAATGCGCTTGAACAACAACGTATTCATCATGCTTATTTATTCACCGGCACACGCGGCGTTGGCAAAACCACGCTGGCTCGCATTCTGGCCAAATGCCTGAATTGCGATACCGGCATCACCGCCGCACCCTGCGGCACATGCAAGACATGCACAGCCATCGATGCCGGCCAGTTTCTGGATTTATTCGAAGTCGATGCTGCCTCACGCACCAAAGTCGAGGATACGCGTGAATTGCTTGACAATGTACTCTATCCGCCAACTCAAGGTCGCTATAAAGTCTACCTGATCGATGAAGTGCACATGCTTTCGAACCACAGTTTCAACGCCTTGCTCAAAACCCTGGAAGAACCCCCGGAACATGTCAAATTCCTGTTGGCGACAACTGATCCCAAGCGCCTGCCAGTGACCGTGCTTTCTCGCTGCCTGCAATTTCATTTAAAACGTATCACACCCGAACAAATCGCGAAACACTTACAGCATATTTGCGCCAGTGAAAACATAAGCCATGAACCACCAGCCTTGGATAAGCTCGCAAAAGCCGCCGATGGCAGCATGCGCGATGCGCTCAGCCTGCTTGACCAGGCTATTGCGTATGGCCATGGCACCGTGAACAAATCCGATGTCAACGCCATGCTGGGCAGCATGGCACAGGATGATCTGGTACCACTGCTGGAAGCACTTGCTGCTCAAAATGGCTCCCTGCTCTTTACCATTATTAATCAGCTTGCGGAACGCGCGCCTGACTTTCAGCAAATACTGGATGAACTCATCAGTGTGTTCCACAAACTGGCCATCGCCCAGCTTGTCCCAGGCGCAACGCACGTGGAAAACGTGATGACATCCCTTGCTTCCCGATTTGCCCCGGAAGATGTCCAGCTTTATTATCAAATTGCGTTGCTGGGCAAACGCGATCTGTCCATTTCCCCTTCTCCGCAACAGGGCTTTGAAATGACGATGTTGCGCATGCTGGCATTCAAACCCGGTGCACCTGTCAAGACGGCAGCGAACCCTGCCGTGCCTGCCGCGACTGTAAAACAACCCGCTGAAACGGCAAGCACTGCTTCCGGCACCGCAAGCACGGAATCAGCCGCTGTGAAACAAGCGGAGCCAGTTTCCGAGCCCACGACCATCACCGGGCTTGCAGAGTGGCACGATATGCTGCCGAAACTTGAATTAACGGGCATGGCAAGAACGTTGGCAGCCAATTGTACGCTGGAAAAAATCACCGGAAACAAAGTGGAACTTGCCCTCTCCGCCAATCATCAGCCACTGTTAAGCCAGAAACTGAAAGACCGGATTACAGAGGCATTAAGCCGCCTTCTCAAGCAGAACTTACAACTCGAGATCCGCATTACCACTGCTGACCTCATGACACCGATCAAACAGCAGCAGTCCGAACATGAACAACGCCTGGCAGAGGCAAGACAAACCATCCTGGCAGACCCCAAGGTTAAAAAGTTCATCGACATGTATGATGCGACGGTTGAGGTTTCACTAATAAGCTAATGTATGACAATCAAAAATAGAGGTGCATTAAGCAACCCGGAAGGTCGTTTCGAAAAACATGGATACGAAGCATATGACGATGGCTGGAACCTAGAAGAGGAAGCACTTCCAGCCCTGACTACCCTTCTTTTTCCTGAGAAAGCCAAATCAGTCATAACGCACAACGATTCACCAGATATTGGTTTTGAGCACTCCATCAATCCTTATCGTGGCTGTGAACATGGCTGTATCTACTGCTACGCAAGACCCAGCCATGCTTACATGAACCTGTCACCCGGCCTGGATTTCGAGACGAAAATCTTTTACAAAGAAAATGCAGCGCAATTACTTGAAATGGAACTGGCGAAACCCGGCTATGTCTGCAAACCTATCATGCTTGGCGCAAATACAGACCCTTATCAGCCAGCTGAAAACAGACTCCGCGTCACACGCAGCATACTTGAGGTATTAAACCGCTGCCATCATCCCGTCGTCATTATTACAAAAAATTCCCTGATCGAACGTGATATTGATCTCATCGCTGAGATGGCAAAACGCAGACTGGCGACCATCGCTGTCAGCATCACCACATTACGCACGGAGTTAAAACACATACTGGAACCTCGCACTTCAGCACCACAAGCAAGATTGCGCGTTATACGGACTTTCAGTGAAATGAACATACCAGTCAGGGTCATGACTGCTCCGATGATACCCATGATCAATGATATGGAACTCGAACGAATTCTGGGATTGGCATCAGGTGCTGGCGCTACCCATGCCAGTTTTACTCTGATTCGCCTGCCTCATGAAGTTAAAACACTCTTCAAGGAATGGCTGGCAACACACTTTCCGGAACGAGCCGAACATGTCATGAGCTTGATACGCCAAATGCGAGGTGGCAAGGAATATGACTCGACGTTTGGAAAACGCATGCGCGGCGAGGGAGAATTTGCCGCCCTGCTCGCACAACGCTTCAAGATTGCCTGCCGACGGTATCGTTTAAATACCACGCCATCCAGTCCGCTTGACACTGGAAGCTTCCTTCCGCCTGTCAGGACAGCAGTATCGCCGCAGCTGGATTTATGGGGTTAGGTGTAATGGCGCAGCGAGAGCACGCATGACATCCTAGTACAAGCAGCCTATCTTTGATAAAATGCCCGAACCCTTAATATGGTTATGGAGTTTATAATGAACAAGCCAACTAACGACAAGATCGGCCTGAATGAAATCATGAAACGGGCCCAGGAAATGCAAAAAAAACTTCAGGATATTCAAAAACAGGTCGCTGAAATGGAAGTCATTGGCCAATCTGGCGGCGGTGTTGTCAAAATTGTCATGACCGGCCAGCATTATGCGAAAAAAGTCACCCTCGATCCAAACCTGCTGAAAGAAGAAAAAGCCATTATCGAAGACTTGATTGCCGCGGCAATTAATGATGCGACTGATAAAATCGAACGAAACCTGCGCGACAAAATGGGCGGACTTGCCGGGATGAAGTTACCAGACGGATTAGGCGACTTACCAAAGTAACCCTGATACATAACACTCGAGGCATTCCCGCACTCCCGTTAAAATAATTCGCGGGTGTGGGAGCCAGACTGACCAGGGCAATAAACTCCCAGATGTTAAAAGATGAATTTTGAAACATGCGCTTCAGTCCCCTGCTTGAACAATTGATCGAAACATTGCGCTGCCTGCCAGGTGTGGGCCCCAAAACAGCTCAACGCATGGCACTACAGCTGCTCACCCGCGGCCGTGACAATGGCAAACGTCTCGCAAAAAGCCTGATTGAAGCCATGGAAAATATTGGGCATTGCCAGCAATGCCGTATCTTTAGTGAAACCGATATCTGTGAAATCTGCACCTCCAAACATCGCGATTCTGGATTATTGTGCATTGTGGAAAATCCCATCGATGTGAGCGTCATTGAACAGACCAGCAGCTTTAGAGGAAAATATTTTGTCCTGCTCGGTCATTTATCACCCCTGGATGGCATCGGTCCGGAAGAAATTGGCATCGCACAACTGAAAAAACATTTTGAACGCGGCGACATTCATGAAGTCATTCTTGCCACCAATCCAACCGTCGAAGGCGAAGCGACAGCGCATTATATTTCTGAAATGGCAAAACAACATTCCATCAAGGTAACCCGGATTGCACGCGGGGTTTCAATTGGCAGCGAACTGGAATACATTGATCCCAATACTCTTGCTCACGCATTTGCTGGCCGAGAGACTATCTGATGCTGGCACGGTTTCTTTTGCTATTATTTGCATGCATAGTCATACCTGCGTGGGCCGATCAGTTAATTATTGAACCTGACATGGGCAGACAGCCAGTCATCAATGCTATCAATGAAGCGAATCATTCAATTAATCTGGTCATGTACGGGTTCACAGACGATCAACTTCTGAATGCCCTCATACGTCAAAAACTGAATGGAAAAACCATCAAAATCATTCTGGAACGCAGTCCATACAAGGCTGAGGCGGAAAATAGCAAGACCATTGCTGCGCTGAATAAAAATGCCGTCATGTGGCAGGGCCAGATCCCACCATACCGGCTCATTCACCAGAAAACCCTGATTGTAGATAACAGCAAGGCACTGGTGATGACGTTTAATTTCACCCATGCGTCATTCAAGAATGAAAGAAATTTCGCCCTATTGATTGATGATCCATCCAAGGTAAAAGAAATTGCGGCGGTTTTTTCTGCTGACTGGAACCATCTCAGCAGCATCAACCACAACCCAGACTTGCTGTTCAGCCCGGACGATAGCCGGAGCAAGCTGCTATCACTGATCGCGAACGCAAAAAATACCATACAGATTTACGCACAAAATCTGAATGATTACAAAGTCGTTGGAGCATTGGCGAAAGCGGCGAAGAAAGGCGTCAATATCCAGATTCTGACTTCTACAAAAATGCGTGAAAAACAAATTGCCTACCTGATGCGCGCAGGCGTCAATATTCATTACAGCAAGAATCTAATGATTCACGCCAAGATATTGCTTGTTGACCATGAAAAAGCCCTGGTCGGCTCGATCAATCTGACCCGCGCCTCACTGGACGACAACCGTGAGCTATCTGTGATCTCCCGGGATACGGAAGTGATCAGAGGGCTGGAAGACACGTTCCGCAAGGATTGGCAGAATGGCGGCACCGCCATGAATGACATGCTGAAAAAGCTCATGCCAGACAAGCGCGAGATAAATAAGGCCTTGCACTTTCTGCAAAAATACGTAAAAGAAAATTTGTGAGATGCTCGTCAATTGCCGCAAGTATGTTAGCCCTGGACAAGAGACCGTCATCAAAAAGATTATAAAGATTTTTTCCTTGCCGCCTGATGCAGCAAGTCGCGCACGAATTTTATCCGCGGATTGCGCAACATTCCGTCTTTCCAGCCTAGATAAAAATAATGGCTAAGTTTTTTAGCTGGTTTATATAAAACAACCAATTCTCCATTATCCAGTGCTTCCCGGCAGAAATATGAAGGTAATACGGTTACACCCAATCCTCCCACCGCTGCACGCTGGATTGACCATAAGTCTTTGATCATGAGTGCTATATGCGCGGTAAAGCTTTTATTAAAAGCTGACTGATAATATTCCTTTATAAACAGCAAGCTCTCGTCATATGCAATCCAGGGCATCTGATCCAATGAAGCAGTATCATTTACAGCCAATGATTTGGATGCAATTTTCCTTTTCCATTGCGGCGCTCCGACCAGAAGATATTCCTGGTGAAACAGCTTTTCAACTGTGATTCCTGCATGTACAACATGCGTACAAAATTGCGCAAGGTCAAGCTCACCCAACAATAATTTTTCAAGAAGAACATCATGGCCGATTTCAAAACGCAGTTGTATGCCATGCTCGTTCAGTAACGCCAGATCAGGCGAGATGACCGATGAAAAAAATTCCGCAATCCCCCCCAAGTAAACTGGGCCCGCAAGCGTGCCGGACTTCGCCCCAGGCCTGAAATTTTTCCACACCCCGTCGAGCGCATCAACGTGCGTGCCGATAGCAAATGCCAATTGATGCGCAACCGATGTTGGTACCAGTCTCTTGCCGGCACGCCTGA
This sequence comes from Gammaproteobacteria bacterium, assembly GCA_021324305.1. GTDB lineage: Bacteria > Pseudomonadota > Gammaproteobacteria > DSM-16500 > DSM-16500 > Aquicella. The sequence continues at coordinate 176,026 of JAJPJI010000037.1, forward strand.
ACAAGGGACGCTGGAGATAATGTTCCAGATATTTGATGTGCTGGGAAACAGCAGGCTGTGTAAGGAATAACTCCCTGGCAGCCTGGGTCTGGGAGCCGGAACGATAGACAGCAAGAAATGAGTGAAACGCCAATCGGTTTGCCATGCCATTACCTATAAATTTATTTATATATATTATAAAAATTTATAATTTGTCAAATAAATGACCCCAGCTTACAGTACCCGGCAATCCATCATTATTCGGAGAAACAACATGAGCATTGATTTTTACAGTCAAATCCACAAGGCGCTGAGACGATGCCTGTATCTGCTCGCCACAGAAACGGCTGCGACCGATTTTACTGCGATGCATGCATGCCATGACATATGCGAACGGATATCCCGACTCGGGGATCTTCTCCGTTCTCATGCGCAGCATGAAGAAGCGTATATTCATCCTCTTGTCAGCAAAAAATTCCCGGAGGCAGCGCAAAAAATGGATCAAGCGCATATCACACTCGAATGTGAATTCAGCGGCATCATCAAGCACAGTAAGGATTTACTCATCACTGATCAGGCAGAAACCCGAAACAGTATTGGACTGACGCTGTATAAAGAAATGAATTGCTTTATCGCCAGGTATATTCTTCATCTCGAGGAAGAGGAATCACTCATGCCAGCGCTGCAGAACAATTTCACTGAGGATGAATTATCAGAAGTGCTGAATTCTCTGATCAAGAGCATCAGCATGCAGGAATTGATAAACAGCCTGGAATACATATTGCCAGCAATCAATCCCGAAGAAAGACTCATCATGATTAGCAATATTCTGAAAGGCGCATCCAGTGAATCTGCGCACGAAATTCTCGACAAGGCACAACAGTCACTTGTAACAAAAGACTGGATTCCCCTGAAGAATGCGTTAACGGCCCCAACCGGTCAGCGCTCATAGTTTGCAACTGCATCAGCCTGTGATTTGGCATGTCATTTCCAGCATGATGATTTATACTGGATTAAAAACAAGAGGGATCATTTTGACATGCCACACTCACACAAACCCAATCGTCTCATCAACGAATCCAGCCCCTATCTCTTGCAGCATGCCTACAATCCGGTTGACTGGTATCCATGGGGAGATGAGGCGCTTGAGAAAGCGAAGCACGAAAACAAGCCTGTTTTACTTTCCATCGGCTATGCGGCTTGCCATTGGTGTCACGTGATGGCGCATGAGTCATTCGAAGATATTGAAACAGCGGAATTAATGAATCGCTTATTTGTCAACATCAAGGTTGACAGGGAAGAACGCCCCGATCTCGACAAGATCTACCAATCCGCCCATTATCTGTTAACACAACAGAGCGGCGGATGGCCGCTCACCATTTTTCTGTCAGCCGATGACCAGGCGCCTTTTTTTAGCGGGACCTATTTTCCACCTCAGGCGAAATATCAATTACCGGCATTCAAGGATGTGCTGCTTGGCATTTCCGACCTGTATCACAAGCGCCGTGAGGATATCAAACAGCAGAATGAAGAACTCATCAGAATACTCCATCCTCTCCACCCCCACATTTCCGACGTGCACCTGAATGAACAGCCGATACAACACGCACTGCAATCACTGCAGAGAAGTTATGACCATATGCATGGCGGTTTTGGAAGTGCACCAAAATTTCCACAAGCTTCGCGTCTGGATTTTCTGCTCCGCGTTAATTCACCTATCACGCCAGCCACCCTGACACAGATGGCTGAGGGAGGAATTTATGACCAGCTGGATGGCGGTTTTTACCGGTATTCCGTGGATGCCCAATGGGAAATTCCTCATTTTGAAAAAATGCTGTATGACAATGGTCAATTGTTATTTTTATATGCCCAGGCTTACAGTCAATATCACGATCCTCTCTTTGCGCGTATCACTCATGAAACAGCAGACTGGGTCATGCGAAGAATGCAATCAACGGAAGGAGCCTACTATTCCAGCATTGATGCTGACTCCGAAGGCCATGAAGGCAAATACTATATCTGGAGCACATCCGAACTCGAAAAATTACTGAATAAAAATGAACTCGCATTTGCCAAAAAATATTTCGGAATGAACCAGCCGCCAAACTTTGAGAATCATTGGCATTTCAGGATAGCCCAGCCACTGGAATCGACCGCCCATGAATTGAATATAAGCCTAAGTGCGGCAGAAAGTTTACTGCAATCCGTAAAACAGCGTTTGTTGTCTGCACGTGAACAGCGTATCCCGCCTGCCAAAGATACAAAAATACTGACCGCCTGGAATGCATTGATGATTAAAGGCATGCTGACCGCAGGCCTGGCACTTGGCGAACAAAAATATACAGACTCAGCATTAAAGGCATTATCCTGGATTCATCACAACTTGTGGATTGACACCAGACTGCTTGCGGTCAATCAATCCGGCGCAAGACAATTGTCCGGCTATCTTGATGATTATGCTTTCCTGATGGATGCCCTGGTCACATCCTTACAGGTATCCTGGGACTCGCAGCGCTTATCATTTGCGATCAATCTTGCCGATGCGCTGCTGAACCATTTTTCAGATCACACTGCCGGAGGATTTTATTTCACGCCTTACGATCACGAAAAATTATTATATCGTCCCAAGAGCATGATGGATGAAGCAATACCTTCCGGCAATGGCATTGCTGCAAGCACACTTCTTGTCCTGGGGCATCTTCTCGGTGAAACCCGTTATCTCGATGCAGCAGAAAAAACATTACATGCCGGTTGGCCACTGATGACGCAATATCCCTACGAGCACGGTTCACTCCTGCAAGCACTACAGCACTTTCTCCGTCCGCCGCAACTTGTTATATTGCGCGGCCCGCTGGATGAAATGGCTATCTGGAAAAAAGCATGCAGCAACATACATAATCATGTTTTTGCCATACCTGATGATCTAACTGGATTACCCGGACTGTTAGCGGAAAAAGCCCCGCACGAAAAAACGTGTGCCTATGTTTGCCAGGGAACACAGTGTCTCGACGTTATTAAAGATATCAATAAGCTGATGCACACATGCCAATGAGCAGAGCTTGCCGGATTGATAATAAATAAAGTGAGGAGGACATATCATAGCCTCCTCAAGTCAATCATTTTGAATAGTTACACACCAGAGACAATTACCAGCATCATCGGTTCCAATAGCCATAAGCATCTACCCAGGTACGGCAGCGAGGACCATAGTAATAATGATAATAATGAGGCCCGTAATAATAATAGTAGCGGGGTCCCCATCCATTACAATGAATATATCCATGATAACCACGCCAACAATATGCATTAGCTGTATTGATCGAACCTGCTATCACGAAGATAACACTAAACGCCAATAAGAATGCAACAAGTTTGTTTTTCATGGCTGTCTCCTTCTGCGGTTGGTATTTTTAATATCTTCATCACTCCCATGATTATCATTATACACCAGTGAGTCATGCAGTTTTGAGACATCCTATTCACACAAGTTCAGGAATAATATGAATTAACATCCAGCAGAAAAAAAATCACATGCATACAAATAGTTAATCGACTCTTCCGAAGCACAGATTATTTGAATACAACCAATGACCTGCGGAGAATCTGGAAGATGTTTCATTCCGGCAGCAGGCAAATATCATGCATGGAGCTGGCATGCAATGCACGAATCAATGCTCCAATAGCCTTGGGTCTGGTAAAACTGACGCGCCAGGCAAGCGCAATACGGCGCTGCGGAACTTTTCCGGCAAACGGTCTGGTGCACAAAATGGATTTGTAATATTGAATCTGGGTCGCTGTACTCGGCAAGACAGATATCCCGTTTCCGGAGGCGACCATATGACGTAATGTTTCGAGTGAAGTGCCTTCCACCGTATGGCTGGCGGATTCATCGGGGTAACAATTAGGACATACTTCAATGACCTGATTTCTGAAGCAATGGCCTTCCCCAAGCAGCAGCATTTCATCTGCTCTCAATTCGCTGGGTTTGATACTTTCCTTTTTTGATAAAGGATGGTCTTTGCGCATCAGAACAACAAAAGGTTCATCGTACAGTGCCTGCGTTACCACTCCCGTGTCTGTGAATGGCAAAGAAATAAAGATGGCATCCAGCTCGCCGCGCAATAATTTTGCCCGCAGGTTTGCCGTGTAGTCTTCCTGGATGACTAATGGCATGTCAGGCGAAACTTTCTTCAGCTTGGGAATGATATTGGGAAACAGATAAGGCCCAATGGTATATATGGCTCCGACCTTTAATGGCGAATCCAGCTGCGATTTCCCGCCCTGAGCAATATCCTGAATCTGATTCACCTCATCGAGCACACGCTGGGCCTGGGCTACAATCTGTTTTCCGATTTCCGTGATCCGGACATTATTTCGGTCCCGCTCAAAAATGGATACACCCAGCTCGGATTCCAGTTTATTGATAGCGACACTAAGCGTAGGCTGGCTGACATGGGCAACCTTAGCCGCACGCCCAAAATGCTTTTCCTGAGCAAGTGTCAATACATAGCGTAATTCAGTCAGAGTCATTAATGCAGCCTGGATCGATAAGCCTGGGTGATGGAAGAAGGAGCGCTAAGAATAAATTTGGGTATTTCGATATTGAAATGCATTTCATCCAGATTTTGCATTTCATAGTAACCTTCCATCGTGCCTTGCGGTGTGACCAGTTGGCAGTAACTGGTATAGACAAACTGTTTACCGGGCTTGATAAGAGGCTGCAGACCAACGACACCCGCACCGTGGATATCCTCAATTTTGCCTGTCATGTCGGTAATCCGCCAGAAACGATTGAGCAATTGAACGATATCCTCGCTTTCATTGATAATTGTAATTTCATATGACCAGACGAATTTTTCATTCGCCGGATTGGACTGCTCAGGCACGTAGCTCGGTTGCGCGCTTACCACTATGGAATGAGATTTGTTTTTCATATTTCTATCCGACAATAAATATTGTTACCAGCAAAAGAACGACAACGATATAGGCAGCCAGGCCCAGCCATGCGCCTTTGGTTGTGAATGTTAATTTATCTTTCTGGTCATCATGTTCCATGCAGGATCCCACCCTTTTCTATTGCATCCAGCAGTTTCTTATGGACGCCGCCAAACCCTGAATTGCTCATGATAACAATATGATCGCCAGCGTGCAGCTTGGGAACAAGACTGGTAACCAGTGTATCAACATTATCAAAGAGAGCAGTCGGCTGTTTAAATTCAGCGAGAATGGATTTCAATCCCCAATCAGCTTCTGTGCTTTTACAGACAACCATATCCGCAAGGCTGAGCGAATCCTGGATCCGCTCCTTGTGCACACCCGAACGCATGGTATAGGATCCAAATTCCACAACCGCAATCATTCGCGCCTGATCACCGATTTTTGCCCGCAATCCAGCTAGCGTTGTTGCGATTGCTGTTGGATGGTGCGCGAAATCATCATAGACAATGATATTATTCACCTTGCCCTTGATTTCCAGACGCCGTTTCACATTTTTAAAAGATGACAAGGCAGAAATCGCGGCTTCAACCGGTATATTCACATGGTGCGCGGCCGCGAGAGCTGCAAGCGCATTATCTACATTGTGATTGCCCAGCAAGTCCCAATGCACATCGCCTAACGGCTTACCATTCAGCAAGACCCGGAAAGCACTGCCATCTTTTTCCAGCAGTGAAGCCTGCCATTCACCCTGCGAACCACCGAATGTCGATACAGGGGTCCAGCAGCCCATGTTGAGTACATCCGTGAGATTGCTATCGTCAGCATGGCGGATAATCAGGCCATTTCCCGGGATCGTTCTCACCAGATATTGAAATTGCTGTTTGATAGCTGCCAGGTCAGGGAAAATATCTGCATGATCATATTCGAGGTTATTTAATATCATTGTCCTGGGACGATAATGAACAAATTTCGAACGCTTATCAAAGAATGCACTATCATACTCATCTGCTTCAATTACAAAGTAGGGATCCTTCCCCAGACGGGCGGAAACACCAAAATTCTGCGGCACACCCCCAATTAAAAATCCTGGCTGGGTACCGGCTTGTTCCAGAATCCAGGTCAGCAAACTGGTGGTCGTGGTTTTTCCATGCGTGCCGGCAACGCCCAGCACCCAGCGTTTGTTGATTACATTTTCAGCCAGCCATTGCGGGCCTGAGATATAGGGGATGCGGTTCGCCAGTACATACTCCATGGCAGGATTTCCGCGCTTGATCACATTGCCGACGATGACACAATCGACCTCGGGATCAATATGGGAAGGATCATATCCTTCCATTAACTGTATACCCTGCTCCATCAGCTGTGTACTCATAGGGGGATATACATTCATGTCTGAGCCCGTAACATCATGACCGCTTTGCTTGGCCAGGATTGCAATGCCGCTCATGAAAGTACCGCAAATACCTAATATATGTAACCGCATTCTCTACCTCATCAATAATCAGCTCTGTCTGAGCTGCCTTCCGACCAATCGACTCTGATCACATGGATATGTAAATTCTACGAATGTGATATTATTATCGAATTTAGGACATCCCGCAAAGGATAAAGCCAGAATGGATCATCTGGGATTATTTGATGCAATTCCGGAAAGCGCCGTGCTCCTCGACAAGGCCGGGCGGATTATCAACTGGAATGCAGGTGCGACCACCCTTTTTGGTTATTCCAGGAAGGAAGTGCTGGGGCGCTCCATCAATTTTATTTACGACCGCAACTATCCTTTTCCCAAGATTATTCAGGAAATCAGTGCCCATCAGAAGAAATGGCATGAAGATACCATTTTTATTCGAAAAAACGGTATTAAAGGGACTTGCAAGTCCTCACTCGGCGTACTGCCGCTGACCGAACAAGGAAAAATCACCGCCCTGCTGATTCATCAAAACATTTCCGAACTCAAAAAGGTCGAAGATGATTTGCGGAAGACAAACAGCAGCTTGCAGCAGCAATTACAAAGCACCCTGAACGGATTCTGGAGTGCAAACGCATTACTGCTGGATACGATGAATTCCCTGGATCAAACCGAGCGCAAATTACGAGAAAGCGAATTACGTTTTCATCTCCTCGCCGAAAACGCGACCGACGTGATTTCACGCCATACTCCCGATGGCGCCTACCTGTATGTTTCGCCCGCATGCAAGACATCGATCGGTTACACCCCGGATGAATTAAGCACGAAAAATATTTACAAGCTGATTCATCACGATGATTTGCCAAAAATCAAAAAAGCCTTTACCCGTAGACGTGAAAACACAAATAACAAATCCATCATTTATCGCCTCAAACGCAAGGAGGGCGAATTCCGGTGGTTTGAAAGCAACATACGCCTGATTATCGACGAACAAACGCGGATCATCAGTGAAATCCAGCTGGCCTCCCGGGATATTACTGACCGGGTACTCGATAAAAAAGCCCGTCTGCGCGGACAACAGCTGGCACACGTATTCCGCTTGAGTACCATGGAAGAAATGGCTTCAGGCATGGCCCATGAGATCAGCCAGCCTCTTGCTGCCATCGTCAATTACACACGCGGATGCGTGCGGCATCTGCATAATGACAGCCATGACCGCGATCAAATCAAACATATTATGGAAAAAGCCGTGGCCCAGGCTGAGCGTGCCGGTGAAATTGTACATCGTTTAAAAAACTTTTTCTGTAAAGGCCAATTGGTCAAGACCCCCTGCAAGCTTAACAATGTAATCCGTGAAACAGTCAACCTGATCAAGCATGAACTGACGACGTCCAAAACCAAGGTCGACTTTGACTTCGATAAAAATATCCCGTTCATCATTATCGACAAGATCCAGATTCAGCAAGTCCTTCTGAACCTGATACAAAATGCAATCGAGGCAATGAATGAAAATTTCACCAAAGAAAAACGCATCCATATTCAGACCAAGGCCACAGCCTGGGAAACCATCGATATTACATTGAATGATACCGGGCCTGGTTTCTCAAAGGAAATTGCCAACAAGGTTTTTATGCCATTCTTTACCACCAAGGCACATGGCCGGGGCATGGGACTTGCGATTTGCCGCTCGATTATTGAAGCCCATGGCGGACAATTTACGATTAATACGAATTCAAGCGGGAGCAGCTGGATACGTTTTTCCTTGCCGATTTCAATCTAGCAGTGGCAGGCGTAGATGGATGAACTGATTGAGAAAAAATGCTGACATCGTTATTCTTGAGTTATGCCGGGACCAACCCGACAAATTATTCTTGAATACAGAGTGTTACATGCCGGTAAAGTGGCAAAAAGGGAATTATTCAACAAGGCTGATTGCAGGGAGCGCAGGATGTCAACACGAGAGCCTATTGTTTATATCATTGACGATGATCAGGCCATGGTCGAATCCTTGTTATGGATCATCGAGTCCATAGGTTTGCGTGTCAAAACCTATGTGCGAGCTCATGAGTTTCTTGAAGAGTACGATCCGCAGCAGCACGGCTGCCTGCTGCTTGATGTGCGCATGCCAGGCATGAGCGGTCCTGAATTGCAAGCCAAACTGAATGAACAGGGATTGCCAACATTGCCTATCATTTTTATCAGCGGCCATGGGGATGTTCCTCTGGCAGTGCGCGTCATGAAAGCCGGTGCCATAGACTTTCTAACCAAGCCATTTAATGATCAGGTCCTTCTGGAAAGTATCAATAAAGCACTCAGAATAGATAAAGCCAATCGCGAGAAACGCCAGGAATGCGCCCAGGCAAAAGCCAAGTTTGCGCTTCTGTCTCCACGGGAAGTCCAGGTCTTGCAAGGTATTGTCGCAGGCAAGCCCAATAAGGTAATTTCCGCAGAATTGAATATCTCATTAAAGACAGTCGAAGCACATCGTGCTTCTGTCATGAAAAAGATGGGCGTCAAATCCGTGCCCGAACTTGTCAAACTGGTATTAACAAACAGCATTCAGGAGGAGGAAATTGAAGAAGATTAACACAGATTAAATTAATAAGGGTATATCTCATTCAGATTAGTAATAACCTGATGGTAGTAACCCTGAGTAATCTAGGTATATTTAAGTACCTCGTTATGGCTTTCTCCCAATTTTTATAAGCGTTCAATAGTGAGATGATTAGTATCCCTCACTAGGAAATATACATAAAAAATGCTTTAGGAGAATGCAGCCATGGACAAAAGGAAGCAGGTTTTAATAGTAACAAATGCGATCACAGAAGATGAAGTCTTGCAGATAAGAAAAGCCTTCAGTGCTGAATTTGCTCCCCAAATGGACATCAAACTTAGCCTTGTACATGTAATTCCACATTTGCCAACATGCTATTTCAATATTCCCTCAATGGGCATGCTGATCGAAAAATATTATGACGAAGCCAAGGAATCCTTAAGCCAGGTGGGCAAACATCTGGGCGTGGCTAAAAAAGATCAATGGCTGATCACTGGTAAAATTCGTACTGAAGTATTGCGCCTAGCAAATAAACTCGGTTCAAGCTTCATCCTTGCCAGCTCTCAGCAAATACAGGAACTGCAAAGATCACTGTTTTTCAAGAACATACATCAATACGCCCTGATTAAAAACATTAACCAGCTCAAACAATTATAAGTGTTATTGCTCAAGTTAAAAAATCTCCTCGAGAATCCGACGAACTTGAGTATTTAACCCGCAATGAATCCTCCCATTCATTGCGGGTTTTTTTATGCGCATTATGGGCCACCCGCAAAGGGAAAAATTCTCGCCATGCAATGTCCGGAAGGATTTGGACTGGCACGAAATCAGCTTTTTTTGCTAAACTGGCAGACCTGAATATGACAAGGTGACAAAATGATTCATCATTTTTTATTGTATTTCATCGCTGTCTTGACCGTGGCATTATTCCCGGGACCAGACATGCTGTACATCGTCAGCCAAAGTCTGGGTCATGGCAAGCGGCTGGGAGTGGCAGCCGCCCTCGGAATAGGATCAGGCTGTTTTGTGCATATCTTTGCTGTATCAATCGGCTTGTCATCATTCATCTTCCAGTCGACACTGGCGTTTTCCATTGTCAAATATACAGGTGCCTGCTATCTGCTTTATCTGGGTGTCATGTCACTAAGTACCAGACAGTCAAACATCCTCGTCAATGTAAACACAACCCATACCGCATCATGGCGTAAAGCATTTTTACAGGGATTTATAACCAATGTTTTCAATCCCAAGGTTGCACTGTTTTTCCTGGCATTTTTGCCGCAATTTGTTGATCCAGCCGCTTCGGGTTCCATCGGCTTGCAGCTGCTTATACTCGGACTGTTATTCAATGGCGTGGGAACGACTGTTAATATGCTGGTTGCATTATTCTTTGGCGCCGCCAAACAATGGCTGACCAACCATCCTCTGTTGCTAAAAATGCAGCAGAAAATAACCGGCTGCATTTTGATCGGATTAGGCCTCAGGCTGGCAGCATTTGAAAAAGCATGATGTTTTAACCTTCAGGAATGATAACCTTACAAGGAAGATATACGATGATGGCCCTCATTTTTATTCTGCTACTGATATCAACGATCACGATCTGGTCTGGCAGACGTATGGCAGCGCTAGTGTGCTTTGTTGTCACATTCGTTTGCAGCATCGGTTTATTTTTACATCACGTTACCTCACAACTTACTCTTCAACTTTAAATTCATGAGGCAATCCATGGAAGGAAAATCCATTTTTCAATTACTGGGACGTTTTGGAGACTTTGCTGAACTGGCAGGTATTTTCCTGATGCTCATCCTCGCATTTTCATTTCAACTGCTTTTGCATGAGCTGCCTTGTCCTTTGTGTCTGTTGCAGCGGGTTGGTTTTTTATGTGTCGCTCTGGGTTTTTTGATGAATCTACGTTTTGGACCAAGACCCAGCCACTACGCAATTGCACTATTGAGTGCACTCTTCACAAGTTTTGTTGCCTTGCGGCAAATCGCATTACATGTTGTGCCAGGAACCGGCTCATACGGAAGTGCAATTCTTGGATTGCATTTATATACCTGGTCATACATCATTTGCATGGTCATCATTATTTCAACCACCATCGTATTAGGCATGGATAGACAGTACAGGCTTGAGGAAAACCCGGTGCGCCCGTCCTGGGTTGTGCAATTCTTATTCGTTGTCATGACGCTGCTCATTATTTCAAACTTCGTTTCTGTGCTTATGGAATGTGGATTTGGAGCATGCCCGGACAATCCCATCCAGTATTATTTCTGACTCAGACCTTACGTTCGGAGGATATTCACAAAACTGTGAAATCCTCCCGCAATCTTCTCTTCCTGTTGATCATCTGTTACAAACCTGTATACTTTTACGCCATTCCTGTCTTAACTTTGGAGTGACTATCAATGGAAAAATTTAATGCACTTTACGCTCAATCTGGCGGCGTGACGTCAGTCATCAATGCCTCCGCTTGCGGCGTCATCGAAACTGCTAGAAAGCACAGCGATAAAATCGGTAAAGTCTATGCCGCACGTAACGGCATTATCGGTGCTCTCACCGAAGACCTGATTGACACCAGTCTTGAATCAGACGCCGATATCGCCGCCCTGCGTCATACCCCTGCCGGTGCGTTTGGCTCCTGCCGCCATAAACTCGGATCAATTGAAAAGCACCGCAAACAATACGAGCGCCTGGTTGAAGTATTTTCCGCTCACAATATCCGCTATTTCTTTTACAATGGCGGCGGCGATTCGCAGGATACAGCACACAAGGTTTCACAAATCAGCAAAGAGCTTGGCTATCCCATCACTTGCATTGGCATTCCAAAAACCGTCGACAATGATCTGCCGTTCACGGACAATTCTCCGGGATTTGGCTCCGTTGCAAAATATGTCGCCGTCTCCATCCGTGAAGCCGGAATGGATGTGGCTTCCATGGCATTAACCTCCACCAAGGTTTTCATTCTCGAAGTCATGGGTAGGCATGCTGGCTGGATTGCTGCAGCTGGCGGTCTTGCTGCCGAACATGAAGGTGATTCGCCGCACATCATCCTGTTTCCTGAAATTCCGTTAAACACAGAAGCATTTTTAAATCGCGTGAAAGAATGTGTTAAAAAATATGATCACTGCTCTATCGTTGTTTCAGAAGGCGTCAAAAATTCCGATGGCAATTTCATTTCCGAACAAGGCCTGGTGGATGCATTCGGCCACAAACAGCTAGGCGGTGTCGCACCTGTGATCGCGAAGTTAATCAAGGATAACCTGGGGTACAAGTATCACTGGGCACTTGCTGATTACTTGCAGCGATCAGCAAGACACATTGCTTCAAAAACCGATGTCGAACAAGCTTACGCTGTCGGCAAAAAAGCCGTGGAGATGGCGCTCTCGGGCAAAAACGCGGTCATGCCTATTATCGTCCGCGAAAAAGGTGATTCCTATCACTGGAGCATTAGCGAAGCGCCGCTGGAAAAAGTCGCCAATGTGGAAGTCAAAATGCCGCGTGAATACATTTCCGAAGACGGCTTTGGAATTACCGAGGCCTGCCGCAGATATTTATCTCCGCTGATCCAGGGTGAGGATTATCCTCCGTATCATAACGGCTTGCCTGTTTATGTGAAGCTAAAAAACCTTCCAGTAGAAAAGAAACTCACGACGACTTTCGAATTTGCCTGATTGCTCACCAAAACCCGGCGCGGGCTGTCCCGCGCTGTGTTTCATAATATTCCATTAAAGATCTTTACATTACCCGCCAATCAAACCTGAAATCAACATTATATCTTTTTATATAACGAAGACAGTTTAAGTAACGACTTAACTGCGTGATTAAAAATATTGATAAAATTATTTATCCAAGACGGCAGCCCAATCACTCCCATTATATTTATTAAGATGTTTTTAATTATTCACTAACAATTTGTATATTAATAGTAAGTATTTTCAAATAATTATGAATTCCTCCCTCTTCATCACGTATTGCCATAACGAACTATACTTAAAAATAAAGAATACAAAATAAAACGAGGTGAACGATTATGGACAGTGGCAATCCAGATAAATCGCGCAATCCGTTAAGCAGATACCTTGAAAAAAAGAAATTACAAAGGAAACAAGGTCATATTATTTCTGATCTAATCACGTTTATAAATATGAACGTAGAGGCGCGACCTATTATACCTACTCAACAACAAGATAAATCAGCCACAACTAAAGATGCTAAGGCAAAACAATCCAAAAGAGATGACCTACATAAAAGAGCGCAACCTGCGAGTACCAATACAAAATCCAAACAAGATAAATCAACTATTACCGAAGACCCCAAAACGAAGCCAGACAAAAAGGAAGATAAACCAGCCATGACTAATGAAGAAGCTGCTATTGTTTTGCAACGAATATGGAGAACGCGGCAACTTGCAAATGATTTTTTTTCCGAACAGAGTCGTGATGTATATTGGCAAATGCTAGATAGACAGAATCCAGAACTTTCTGAAAGTGAAAGCAACTTACTCGCCAAAATGATGTTTGGAAAAACTATCGCCGCTGTAAGAAAGGACACCCCTAAAAACGCTTCAGACTTTGATTTCCCAACTGAACAACATCCAGAATGGCCAACAAATGCATATTACCACCGCGATGATAAATTATCAGGAAAATTAATTGATGATGTTGCAAAACTTTATCTTACAAATCCTGATCATAGTAAATTTTTATATGTTCCAATAATCATCGTCAATAATGCTTCAATTGAAGATGTTCTGAAAAACTTCTTGACTGAAGATCAAAGAAAATTTGTCACCATTCATAAAAAAACACATGAAACCATAGGCGTAATCGAAATTGACAAAAAAGCGAGCAGCGACATTCTACCCAAAATTCAATCTGCTGGTCTAATTGCTTCTCCTTGGGAAATAGCCAAATTCAACGCAAAGCATAAAGGCCAAAAAGAAACAGAAGATATAGTGGATGAAACAAAAGATAAAGAAGCGTTAGAAGATGAAATAGCTGAAATTACAGATATCGGTGATCAAAAAACAAAATCCACAGTGGATGATGTTAAAGATGTTAATGAAGAAAACACAGATGCTCATACTGAGCCTATAATATCTGGAATAGAACTCGATGCAGAACAAGATATCGATAATAAGTCAACCGAAGATGATACAGAATTCGGTGATACAGAACGAGATATCAGAGGTAAACTAAGCGATAAAAGCAATAGTGGTGAAAGCAAAAAGCAAGTCGATAAATTATCCTTGACTGAGTCAGCAATAGAGAGACTCTTACCAAAATTTCCAGACACAATAAAAGGTTTAAAGGAAAGCCAATTGCTAGTTGAGCTATCTAAGATAGCTGTGGACCCTTCGAACCCAAACAAGCTGCTTGCGGCTTGTCTTTACCGTATGATCACAGGTCTTCCGGATGGAGAATATAATAAAGAAACACTTCAGCGTATGGCTTTATTTCTGAATTTTGGCGTTAAATTCTATAAAATGAATTATGAAAGATTTGCCTTTTCTGTTTATGCAGTAACACACGAATTGTCACTACTAATTGATGATGCAATGAAAAAAGGCGTGAAAGTTACTGATTATCAGGGGTTCAAAAAATCCATTGAAAAAGATGTGATTTCTTCTTTTGGATTATCAAGCGACCCCAACAAACGTTGTAAAACTATTGCTGCGCCTGCAATGGCAGGAACTCATGCTTTCATGATTGCTATGGATTTAGCCAAAAAAATGAATCTCCCCGCAGATCGAGAACCAACAATTCAAATTACAGGATCAGCATATTTCGAGTTCAAAAAATTTATACCAGAAAATCATCGCGATGAAGATGGCTTGGCTGATATTTATCATATTTCTGCTGGACCTATTGTCAATCCAAATGGTGTCACACCAGGAACTGATATCAATATCTTCATCAAGAACAAGTTATTACAAGGCAAGGACAAGCCTCCCAAACCCGTTACCATTGTTGTTGACGTCACCACAGGTCTCCACAAAAACCTGAAACTAGATGATGACATAAAAAAATTAGTTGAAAATGGAGATATCTCTATAATATGTTATGAAAGCTATCAGAAATTTGGGCTTGCGCATACTGATCAGGTACAAGGCGGTGTTGTATACGGCATTTGCAGTGATACTACATTTCAACCAACCGTCATCAGTGATTTTGAGACTAATGCTAAAAATGATTTAGAAAATCATCTTGATATGGCTGTCGCAAGCTTTATGCATGAACACAGTGGACAATATATAGAGCGAATCAAAGAACAACATTTTAAAAATGGGGCTTTATTCAACAGCTTTTTTAAGGATACACCTGATTATGTGACGAAAGAAATTCATTATGATGAAATGCTGCGCGATTTGAATGAGCTATATTTTTTCCTGATCACAGAAAATCCTGCGTTAAAAAAGGCAGCTGATGCAACCATTGTTACACGAGACAGCTTTGGACATTTTGCTACCAGTCTCTCATCAATATCAACCATCGACAGATTATCTCCAAATGCCTCGGATAAAATTGACACGCTAATAACAATTACACAATTATATCTTTCCAGCAATTTTACTCGAAATCAATTATTTGATCTTGTATCGTCGCTTCTTAGCAAACGAACATCAGCCACTGATCCATTTCCAAAGGATCAGGAAATTGTTTTTGTAGGATTATTGATGGCATTAAAAAATTTAAGTCGCTCACCACCAGCACTGACAATACTTGAAGAATACAAGCTTTTGTATTCAATAAGCTTTCTATCGGATTCGCTCGCAGGAAGAAATGCAACTCAAACTTTGAGAGCCTTATTAGACACCAGTAAAAGCAATCCAAGCACCCACTCACAATTTTTTAAGCAGGATAATGATTTCTTGAATAAAAATGCATTGCTTAAATATATTCAATCCAAACCATCTCACGAAGAAATCATGATAGTAATGAATGAGCTGTCCAAATTATCTCAGTTAAAAGCTTCATCTTCGGATCAATATATACATAAGGCAGTAATTGCAATCCATCTTTCAGGCCTGTGGAATTATAAACAACCCAACTCTAACAAATCTTTCAGGAAATTTTCCTTTAGTAAAAATAAGAATGTTTGCATGGCAATCGTTGCACTTAAAAATCTCAATCTCTTAGACAAAGATATCGCTTTTGCATTAATACAGGATAACAAAATCTCAAAAAATTTGGCTACGGCCATACTCCTTATCAAGGAAGCCAAGGACTCAAATGGAAAAACATTATTAACTCAGGATATTGTAAAAGAAATTCTGGCAAACAGTCCTACACTAGCAAATGTGATTTGCACTCAAGCCAAAGAAAAGAAACCCGTGACCCAAGAGTTCCTGCAGGATTTAAAATCAGATATAAAAATATCCTTATAATTTTTTGAAAAAGATTTAGATAGTAAAGAAAGACTGTCATTTCATTATATCAACCCGTTCAATCTGTTACAAAATATTCCCATCCAGGCCATATCTTTCCATGATTTCACGCAAGGCTTTAAGAGCGCTCATCTGGATTTGTCTCACTCGCTCTCTCGTCAATCCAACCGCTTTGCCGACTTCTTCAAGAGTTTGCCGCTCATAACCACCAAGTCCAAAACGGCGGCACAACACTTCCCGCTGCTTGTCATTCAACTCGGCGAGACAACGCTCCAGACTTTCATGAAGACGTTCATTTGCCAGCATTTCAGCAGGGTCCGTGGCATTTTTGTCAGCCAGTGCTTCAATCAAGGGTTTACCAGGCGAATTTTCGCTGGAGACCTGCATATCAAGTGAAATCATATGCTCGTTCAATTCCATCATGTTTTTTACATCCTCAATGGAACGGTCAAGCGCGGCGGCAATTTCATGATATGAGGGTTCATGATCCTGACTTTTCATTAATTCCCTGGATGTAGAGAGATACATATTGAGTTCGCGCAACACATGAATAGGCAAACGTATGGTACGGGTTTGATTCATGATTGCTCTTTCTATCGTCTGGCGTATCCACCATGTCGCGTAGGTTGAGAAGCGGAAGCCACGTTCGGGATCAAATTTTTCAACTGCGCGCAGCAGACCAAGATTGCCTTCTTCTATCAGATCTGAAAATTCCAGGCCACGGTTGTAATAATGCCGCGCAATTTTTACCACCAGACGTAAATTGCTTTCTATCATTTTCTTGCGTGCGGCCGGATCGCCTTTTCTTGCCAGACGTCCATATTTTACTTCTTCTTCAGCCGTCAGAAGCGGAGAAAATCCAATTTCCTTCAGATAGATTTGTGTAGGATCCAGAGAAGGTTCCTGATTTCTTGCTTTTTGAATGACGATAGCGGCTGGTTCTTTGGTTTCAGGTTCTTCTGGTTCTTCAGCAGATTTGCTGCCGGCTTCCGTACCTGCCATATCTTCTACAAGGTCACTCTCTGTTGGTTCCGTTTCTTCCTCAACAGAAATAATTTCTTTGTCTTCGTCACGGGAAGTCTTTGATGTACTACCCTTCCCTTTTTTGATTCTAGGCATAGACAAAACCTCAGTTGAAGAATGCAATCCCTTATCAATATTATATCTTGAATTTAAGCTTTTCTGGCTAAAAAAACATTCCTGGAACAAGTGATTTAGAGCAGGGAAGCCGGGTCAATTGGCTTGCCTGCGCGTCTGATTTCGAAATGCAGCATGACCTTATCTGATCCGGTATTACCCATTTCGGCAATTTTTTGCCCTTGCCGTACCCAATCGCCTTCCCTGACATAGACCTTCCTGTTGTGCGCATAAGCTGACAAGTATAAGCTATTATGTTTAATAATAATCAAATTCCCATAGCCACGTAAGCCGTCACCACAATACACTACCTTGCCTGCTGCAGCTGCATGAATAGCCTCACCCCGGCTGCCCGCTATATTGATGCCTTTATTGTAACTGGAAAAGGTATTGATTATTTTCCCTTTGGCAGGCCATATCCAGGCAGTAATCGGGTAATTCGGTTCCACGTCGGGCTTCTGTGCGGCAGAAAAGGTCAAAGACTTATTCAGTACAGGGGGCGCGCTTGCCCGGATGCTGTCAGTCTCTTTTGCTGACTGTGCTAATTGCACAGAGTGTAACAGACCTGATGGACTTGTACCGCGCAAATAGATCAACTCGCCTGTGTGAATATAATATGGCGAATTCATGTGATTACGCTCTGCAAGAACACGATAATCCATTCCATACCGCCAAGCGATTTCATATAACGATTCACCATGCCTGACTCGGTGTACTCCGGAACGTGGAATCGGATCCATGCCGCCAATATCAGCAACAGGGGCAAAATTGCTTCCGTTATCGCATCCTGACAGGATTGTCAGCGAAAGAATTGTGAGCATTCCCTGAAATAATCGCTTGTTCAAACCGGTTATCCTATCTGCAACGGTTGGACCCAGGTAGACAGTTCATCCAGAACCTTATAATGCGTCAAATCGAGATGTAATGGTGTAACTGACACATAACCGGTATTGACAGCATAAAAATCCGTTCCCGGACCTGCATCCTGCTCTGGACCAGGCTGACCAACCCAATAAATTTTCCGGCCTCTCGGATCAATCGCCTTGATCGTCGGTTCAGCGATATGGCGTGTCCCCAGACGGGTGACCTGAATACCATGCAATTCAGAAAACGGTACATCAGGAACATTCACATTCAGAATGGTATCTGATGTTAACGGTGTTTCCCGTAAACGTTCCACTAAAAGCTTGGCGATTTGCGCAGCTGTGTCATAGTGTTCGCATCTCGGGCCCGCAAGTGAGATGGCAATGGATGGTAACCCTAGAAACCGTCCTTCTGTAGCTGCCGCCACCGTTCCGGAATAAAGTACATCATCGCTAAGATTTGATCCTTCATTAATGCCTGATACTACCATATCAGGCATTTCCTTTAACAAGCCAGTCACTGCAAGGTGCACACAGTCAGTCGGCGTCCCATTGACACTATAAAATCCATTCGAGGCGGTCACAACACGCAGCGGGTTCTCCAGTGTCAATGAGTTACTGACACCACTGCGATTGCGATCCGGAGCAACAACCGTGATATCAGCTATTTTTCCCAGCGCATTGGAAAGAAACATCAGGCCTGGCGCATGCACACCATCATCATTACTAATTAAAATTTTCATTTATCTCCCTATGACTTCCTCTAGGAATCTGTCTATCCAATACCCGTCTTGCCGAGCAATCAGGAACCGTCATTTAACGATCTGATAAAATGTCTCGCCTTTCTTGATCATGCCCAATTCATTTCTTGCCCGTGATTCCGAAGCATCCTTACTATTCTGAAGCCGTTGAATTTGAAATAAAAGCTCTTCGTTGCGTTTTTTTAATTTATCATTTTCATCTGTTTGCCGGGCCAGTGTTGTTTTCATCTTCAGCATATCAAGAATACCGCCACTCTCAAACCACAAGCGATACTGCAGAAACACCAGGGCCCCCAACAGAATGACTATTAATAAATTCAAACGCCACCTGGCCATCAGCTTGTCACCCGCATTTTGATCTCATTCAATCTTGAAAATACCTGAACACCTGCATATTTACCCTTATTACCAAGCTGTTCTTCAATCCGGAGCAGCTGGTTATATTTGGCAACACGGTCAGTACGGCATAACGACCCAGTCTTGATTTGGCCGGCATTGGTTGCGACAGCCAGGTCAGCAATGGTCGTATCTTCAGTTTCACCCGAGCGATGTGAAATAACAGTGTTATAATGAGCATCTTTAGCAAGCTGAATGGCAGCCAGTGTTTCTGTCAATGTACCAATCTGGTTGAGCTTGATAAGTATCGCATTGGCAACCTGCTGGCTGATTCCTTTTTGCAATAGCGCAGTATTTGTGACAAACAAATCATCCCCGACCAGCTGAACTTTATTGCCTAAACGTTTTGTCAGCTTATGCCAGCCATCCCAGTCATCTTCTGCCATCCCATCTTCGATACTGATAATCGGATATTGCTCAACAAAGCGCGCCAGATATTCAATAAATTCCTCGTCAGACAAACTGCGATTTTCACCTTCCAGATGATATTTTCCATCTCGATACAATTCATTGCTCGCTACATCCAGACCGAGACAAATGTCTTTTAACGGGTGATAGCCAGCACGACTGACAGCTTCCAGAATTAATTCAACCGCAGCTGACTGATTCGGCAGATCAGGCGCGAATCCGCCCTCGTCACCCACATTGGTATTGTAATTCCTGGACTTCAGCAACTGCTTTAAATAATGAAAAACCTCTGTGCCAGCACGCAATGCATCAGAGAATGTTGGCGCGCCAACCGGCAAGATCATGAATTCCTGAAAATCGAGATTATTGTCGGCATGCGCACCCCCATTGATGATGTTCATCATTGGTACGGGCAATAGATAGCTGGCGTGACTGCCCAGATACTGATAAAGCGGTTCATTGCGGCTAAGAGCTGCGGCTTTTGCCGTTGCGAGTGAAACCGCGAGCAATGCATTCGCACCAAATTTTTCCTTGTTCATGGTTCCATCCAATGCAAGCATGGCGTCATCAATTTCCTGCTGATGTGTGATTTCAAAACCTTTTAAAGCTTTTGACAGATCATTATTTATATGAGCAACGGCGTTCAGGACACCTTTTCCAAGATATCTGTTTTTATCGTGATCCCGCTGTTCCAGCGCTTCACGGGATCCGGTGGAGGCACCAGACGGCACAGCGGCACGGCCAATTTCTCCAGTACTCAAAATGACCTCTGCTTCAACAGTAGGATTACCGCGTGAATCCAGAATTTCACGGCCCTTGATTTCTTTTATCTGTGACATGTTTTTCTCCACCTATCTATTTGTATACCACCACGCTATGTGACAACTGTATTCAATACTCCCTCAGATCTCCAATACTTCCTTGACAAACGGAATCGTCAAGCGACGCTGAGCTGCCAATGATGCCTTATCCAATACATCCAGTGCCGCGACCAATGTGCCCATATGCCGCGGGCAATGCGTCAAAATATATTTTCCCACCTCTTCTGACAGGCTGATTCCACGACGGTTAGCCCGCGCAATCAAGATCGACAATTTTTCCTCATCCGCCAGGGGATGCAGCTGAAAAACAATGCCCCACGACAGCCGGGATACCAAATCCGACAATCCCAGATTGATGGATTTTGGCAAGTCATTGGCAGCAATGATAATCCGGCCGCCTGAATCATAAATACGGTTATAAAGATGGAAGACCGCCTCTTCCCATTCCGGATGCCCAGCGATAACCTGCAAGTCATCGATACAAACCAGCTTCAGGGATTCAAGACCATTCAAAATCTCAGGGGTCAGCGATTTC
Source organism: Gammaproteobacteria bacterium (assembly GCA_021324305.1). Classification (GTDB taxonomy): domain Bacteria; phylum Pseudomonadota; class Gammaproteobacteria; order DSM-16500; family DSM-16500; genus Aquicella. Next base: position 197,216 of record JAJPJI010000037.1, read on the forward strand.
AGGTTCGCCAGCGGAAGATAGACGGAGGTAATGCAGTGCTGATGTGCATAGTGACAGGCAGCCTGAAGCAGATGACTGCAGCCTTGTCCACGCGTTCCGCACAAGTAGATCATTTTTTCTCCCTGCCCGCTTGCTGCTTTTTTCAATTCAGCAATTATTTCCGCATTATTGACTGCGTGGAAATTGGAAAATGTAGCCTCATCTTTCAGGCTTAGCCCCAGTGTCAGTTGCGCTGATTGTTTATGCATTGTTAACGCACCCACTCAAAAATCAGCATATTGTTGTCATCTATCGACTTGAAAATAAGATGCCTCCCGGAAACCGCATTTTGCTGGAAGGCATCCTGCGTACCCTGCACCTTGACAGACAAATCGACGATATCGCTGTCGAACTGGGCTATTTCGACTAACTGTACAGCTGGCAATTCCTTGAGATATTGCATAAGGCGTCTCAAATCACGACGACTCTCCACATTCCCCACTTCCATTTTAATTGTCAGGGAAGAAGGATTTTCTATTTTTGCGGTCGCACGCCCAGCCAGTGTATTGCTAACCTGGTTCATGATGAGGGAAATCACTTCAAGAGTGGATTTCCCCTCCAGCTTCCAATTCCATTGAGTATTATTTTTCACGAGCTTCCACTTGCTTTGCACACCGTGATTACTTACATCCACTTCACCTATCAATAAAGCATCGGGAGCATAGCGCTTGGAAGCTTCTTTCAGGATAGAAAGCGACATTTCTTTCACATCGCTTGCTGACACTTCGTTAATCTCATCTACATCCATCATCGGGAATATCAAGGGCAGCCCAAATTTTTTGGCTTCTGATCTGGCTTCGGAAAATATGTCACTTGGGGATTCGCTGCCAATGATATCAGCCTGATTCTGATTGTCCTCTACCACCAGCCACACGAGAACCAGCGGCCTGATCTCTCCCCAGACAGGCACACCAGCCTGTTGTAAAAACCGATTGATATCCTGAGGTTCATAGCGAATTTGTAAAAGATACTGTGAGTCAGATGTTGATTCCGCCGAATAACTATAATCCTGGACATAGTAATCGGCTTTTCTTAACCCAGCCTTGATCACAGGGTTACGGTCGATCTGGGTATCGCCGCTGATTTTGATGAGAACCTGTAAAAACCCGTCTCTCACCGCCTGTTCTTTCATGTCACTGGTTTGCGATATAACAGGAACTTCTGCCTGATAAAGACTCACTAGCTTTACCGCATATACATTCGTAACCGTCAGTATCGCCATGACAAGAATAGATAAGAGTATCTTTTTCATGATGTTTCAAGAAGTCCGGAGTCAAGTTGAAGCTATTATAACGTAAGAATAATTTTTTTTTACCTCTAAAAATGCAAGGCCATCAATAATATAAATGATCAAATTATGATCTGTCTGTCCGGAATTTAAGTTAAAACCACTCGTCCACCCCGGATAATTGTGATAAATTTTGCCCTTTGTAAAATTTATTGACGACAACGTTCATGCAGCAAACCCGGTTGCCCAATCAATATGACACATCATGGTGGAAAGACACTATCTTTCTGACAATTATTCTGGGCGGACTGTTTTTTATCTTGCTGGGTACAAGAACATTATTCGTGCCCGATGAAGGGCGCTACGCCGAAATTGCCCGTGAAATGTTCATATCGGGAGATTATGTCACACCCTACCTGAACCATATCAAGTATTTTGAAAAGCCGATACTGTATTACTGGCTGGAAGCAGCCTCCATCAAATTATCCGGGTTGAATCTCTGGTCATTACGCGGTATTAACGCAATCCTGGGACTGGCAGGATGCCTGCTGACCTATGTGACTAGCCGTAAACTGTATGACCGCATCACTGGCTTGATTGCCGCACTGATTCTTGGCACCAGCATGCTGTATTTTGTAATGGTGCACATGATCAGTCTGGACCTGCCTGTGACCATATTCCTCGCTGCAACCCTTTATGCATTTATCCTGGGCGTGCTGCAGCCACCGGGGAATAGCCGCCGTTTATTGCTATGGGGTGCAGCCGTTGCTTCAGCTTGCGCGGTCTTAACCAAGGGATTGATTGGCCTTGTCTTCCCGGGAATGATTATATTTGCATGGATCGCTGTACTAGGGGAATGGCGTCTCTTGAAGCAGCTTTATTTACCCTCCTGCCTGATCATTTTTCTTCTCATCGCAGCGCCATGGCATATCCTGGTTGGACAACGTAATCCGGAGTTTTTTTATTTCTACTTTATTGAGCAACATTTCCTGCGGTATACGACCAGAGACGTCGGGCATTATCAACCGGCCTGGTTTTTTATTCCCAACCTGATTATCGGTTTTTTTCCCTGGATTGCATTCTTGCCCCAAAGCATGCTGAAGCTGGTTCCATTTTCCTGGCAGCGCCGCAATGAACGCAGAACAGAACTGTTTTTCGTCTTGTGGGCAAGCCTGATATTTCTATTTTTCTCATTTTCGAAATCAAAACTGATTCCCTACATTTTACCGGTCTTTCCTCCGCTCGCGATACTCACCGCGCGCTACCTCCGCCTGTCTGTCCTGAATAAACGCCATTCAGGCGTTTATATCGGCTATATCTGCCTGGCAGTATTGAGCATCGCCATCGCGTGTGTTTATTTTGCTCTTCCGCATTATGCACAAATACCCGACCCGGAACGCGCGACATTATATCTGACTCTCGCGGGCATACTCCTGATCATCGGGATGTTGACAGCTTGCTATTTTGTTTTTCGGAATATTGTCCGCGCAATCATGATAACCGCAGGGACTGCCTGGATATTTCTGCTACTGAGTCTTGCCGCTATCCCTTCGATTGAAACCCGGACTATTTCACCCCTGGTTGCAGTGATCACCCCTCTCCTGACACCCGAAGATGATGTCATTACGTACAATCAGTATTATCAGGATTTACCTTTTTATCTTCAACGCCGTGTCAGCATTCTGAACTGGCGCAATGAAATGAGCTATGGCATGCAGCACCAGGACACACATGAATGGATGATAGATGACAATACTTTCTGGCAGCGCTGGCATAGCAACAGGCGAATTTTCGTCTTCATGGGACAAAAAGAGTTTCAGCAATTCCAGCTACGCTACCCAAATGAGCGCTACTACTTGCTTGGAAAGACATTGATAAATGTCGTGATCAGTAATCAGTCCTCGAACCCAAAATAAGTATGTCGCCAGAACCCGTGAGCGGCTACATGAATGGGTCCTGCCGTCGCCTTTGATGAATATCTATCCCTTGCGCCGACTCCCCTTCCTCTCTTCTGTTCCAGATCGAAAACACCGTATTGAGAGATGGCTGCTCAATTACATCCATGAAAGCATGCTTCGTGCTCATTGACTCAATAACAGGAATCTGGCTTCTGAACGCGCTGACAAGCTGTGCAGAGTACTCATCCTCCGGCAAATCAAGATACCAGTGCGAAGTTTGTGGACCATTACCATTGATATTGATGCCCTTGTCATCAAAGAGCAGATCAGGAGAGCCAAGCAGCGTCATCGTCAGCGATTTCAGGTAATTCATATCCAGCCATATGCCAGACCTGGCATACAGCTCATTGATAACATCCGCAATACATTTCTCCAATGCGGATTCCTTCAGTGCAGAGCATACCATTATCTTCGCATGTGCCCGCATTTCCTCATAGTGTTGATCAAACTCCACTGATAGGGGATCGACATGCTGTTTTTCCAGCAACTCCAGCGTCTTGTCCCTGATATCCTGCTCCAGCTTTCGGATTGATTTTGTATTTGCATAGGCAGGATTATAAAATTCCCAAAGGCCGTTCACCACGATTGTTTTCACATGATCATGCAGCCATGATGATTCAACAGCCAATTTTCTCAGCCTGGGAGTCAAGTAATTATTAATTTCCGTCAAGGAAAAAATCCAGTCGCTGGCGGCACTTATCATGGCACGCAGGATTTCGGCATTGCCGGCATCCGCTTTTATGAGATTCAGATCAAGCAACTTTTTGTATAAATCATCAGGACCAGACCGCAGGATTTTTTTAAGGGTATCGCTCCTGACAAGAGGGTTCTGCTCATCACTCTTTGCTCTCAGGGACAAATAAAGCAATGCAATAATGATTGCACGATAGCCGCAATCGCCGGTATCGAACGATGGCTCAACCCGTATTCGTTTTGCAATATGGCTTTTTCGCGATGATCGGCTAACGGACACAAGAATTCCCCTCTACTTGATAGCAATGGTTTACTAGGAAATATCATCAATGTCAAACCTGTCAATTTATGATTTCATAACCATTACGCTCAGGATACGCAGGTATGAGAATTTCTTGCAACTGTGCGGTGCCTGTTACATCTGCTTGGAGGAGCTGACCTTACTGACTTCCGTTTCCTTTCCCAATAAATTTTGCCGTTTTGATTCCAGTCCTACAATCTGGTCCGCCACACTGCACAGGTTGGTAAACATTTCAGAGTACTTTTGATTTTCAAAAATATCAGAAAGAACCAGCATCATGGTATTTGTAATATCACTCGATGACATGCCGGGAGTAATTTTCTTTGGGAAATCCTGGAAACTTTTACCAAGCTCTTTCACTATCGTATCGAACCTGTCCGTGAGTCTTTTGAGGTTTTCGCTCACCCTCTCAAGCTCGTTATCTTTTCCGTTTTGGACCGGTTTGAAAAATGTTTCTGCGATAACAATGTTACGAGTCAGTTTTACCAATTCATTGGCAAACGCATCATCCGGAACATCCACATACCAATGTGTTGTTTTTGGTCCTGAATTGATCTTGACGTCATCATCATTGAACAATATCGCACTTGAACCAAACAATTGCTGAGTAAGCTGCTGGAGATAGTAACTATCCAGCCAGACAGCATCTTTCGAATAGATGCCTTCTATCACAGCTTTCGCGCAATTATTCAGCCTTGTTTCAGTCAAGCTTGAACACACATTCTCCGTCGCCCTGGGCAGCAATTCCTCACATCTCTTTTCAAAATTACTGGACAATGCATCAACTTTTTCTTCATAAAGAAGACGCTGAAGTTCATTCTGAATGTCCCTCTCGATTTGCTTTATTTCAAGAATTTTTGAATACCCGCTGTCTTGTTCAGCCCACAATCCGGATTTGATTGTTTCCTTGATTTGATTTCGCAGCCAATCAGACTTGATGCTTAATGCGCGTAACTGACTTGCCAGTTGATCCAAAACTTCAGTGAGGGAAATTTTTCCATCTCTGATACCTTCCAGAATAGTCTTGATAATCACTTTGTTGTTTGCACTTTCGTCCACATTTATATATTTCATGAATTTATTGTCCATGAGCACTTTTTTTAAAATGGGATTTTCAAGCTTGCTGTCTGGATTGCTGCTCTCGGGTTGATACAATTCGCGCAATGCCAGGTAAAATATTCCTGTTACAATTGCTTTATAACCGCAGTCTCCCGCACTGAATGGCGGCTCCAGCTTCAGGCGTCTCGTCTCTGCAACACTCGCCGTGCCGGATTTTTTTCCGCTTTTATCACTCGACCTGAATAACATTTATTCCACTCCTCTGTTATAAATATAAATTTTCTGACTCTACAAAAAGTATAGTCGAAATTCAGATCGTTCAGATTTGATAATTATTATTAAAAATGAAAGACTTAATTAAAGCTCCGGAAATCAAAAACCTTTAATTCCGAGCCTTCTGGCTGGAGTGATCTGCTAAGTTACAATGCCGATTAAAACAGAAAATATTCAATTCTGAGCAGGTTCATTCTGATAGTAATTTGCTATTGGTGTGATTAAAAAAAATAATTATACTTGGCCGATGATTCAATATAGTTTCATCTTAATTATCTGCTTACGATATGAGGAATGAATCGTGTCAAGAATAAAAATATCGGAGATTTCCAGTCATTTTTTCAAATTTCATCTGATTCCAGCTCTTCTTTTAATAATCTGTTCATTGATGACTACCGTACACGCATCAACAACACATGCAAACAAGACAGGAATTTCATATCAGATCAAAGGCAAAGGTTTCCCCCTTATACTAATACATGCTTTTCCGACTGATCACAGGCTTTGGGCACCGCAGATAGATGTCTTGCAGCGACATTTCCGCGTGATCACACCTGATCTTTACGGATTTGGTCAAGCGTCTCAAACCAATGGTGAAGCAGTAAGCATGGTGGAACAAGCGCGCGGCATTAAAAAACTGATGGATCAACTTCACATCAGGAAAGCCATTATCGGCGGTGAATCCATGGGCGGATATATTGCACTCGCATTTCTGAAACAATATCCCGATAGTGTTGCGGGATTAATCCTGTCTGATACCCGGACAGGCGAAGACTCTCCGGAAGTAAAACTAAAGCGTGAAGCCGGCGCAAAAGATGTTCTTGAAAATGGAACCGAAAAAGTAATCAACGATTTTATGCCAAAGGCGTTGTCACCAATGGCATCAGATGAAACGCGATCATACCTGAAAAATATCCTGATTGAACAATCCTCAACAGGGATAGCATCTGCCTTACGCGGCATGGCATTGCGTGAAAATACATCCAGTGTACTTAGTAACACAGAACTTCCTATTCTGATCTTGACTGGCGATCAAGACGCACTGATTTCTCCACAGGAAAGTCAAAATATGCATGCACTGGCAAAAAATAGCGAACTCATTATTATTCAGAATGCGGGACATTTATCCAGTCTGGAGCAGCCTCAACAATGGAACCAGGCAGTGATCAACATGTTTTCTGTCAAGTCTGAATGACAATATAAGCAAATTTTTTGATCATGCAACAAGCAAAAGCTATCTAATTGATTGAATATATATTCTATTTCATAAAAAGTGCTTTAATTGTGGCCATTCCGGATCAGCTAACAGCATAATACTTGACTTGCTAAGCCGTTGAGTTATATTGAAACTATAGGCTATGAAACGGAGGCAGCAATTGCTGAACGGATATGCTGATCAAATCACAACTAATTGGTGAACTCAGCAAGCACTTTCCTCATCTTCCGGAAAAAGACATCGCACTGGGTGTTAATCATATTATTGAACACATGAGCAATGTACTCAGTCAAGGTGGAAGAATAGAAATTCGTGGCTTTGGCAGCTTTAATCTTCATTTTCGCCCTCCTCGCCGGGCACACAATCCTAAAACCGGCGAAAAATTGATTACAAATCCCAAGTATGCGGTGCATTTCAAGCCAGGGAAAGAGTTACGTGAGCAGGTTAACAATAACCGTCAATCCCCCATTGAATCCGTATCACAGGAAGACCTCGAAGACGAGACTGAATAAAAAGCTCTGCCAATATCATTCCGACAGTTGATTCTAAACGTCTTCAAATAGAATGACCTGAATCCGTTATAATTAATTCAATCATAAAAACACAAATTCATTTGCCAGGCCACAATAGCCTTACGCTCAGGCAAGCGAAACATGTCAGCTCAGGTAATAGGCAGCGTCACACCTCTTTGCCCCTGATATTTACCGCCGCGGTCTTTATATGATGTTTCACATTCTTCATCTGATTGTAAAAACAATAATTGCGCCACACCTTCATTTGCATAAATTTTTGCTGGCAAGGGCGTTGTATTCGAAAATTCCAGGGTAATATGCCCTTCCCACTCAGGCTCAAGCGGAGTGACATTCACGATAATCCCACAACGCGCATAAGTGGATTTCCCCAGGCAAATCACCAACACACTGCGTGGAATCCGGAAGTATTCGACACTTCGGGCAAGCGCAAAAGAATTGGGTGGAATGATGCAAACATCAGAAACGATATCAACGAAACTATTCGGAGCAAAATTTTTAGGATCTACCACAGCTGAATTGATATTAGTAAAAATCTTGAATTCATTTGAACAACGAATGTCATATCCATAACTGGATGTACCATGCGAAACAATTTTTCCATTTTCGCTATGCCTGACCTGACGCGGCTCAAAAGGTGAAATCATGTTATGTTCTTCCGCCATGCGGCGAATCCATTTATCTGACTTGATGCTCATATGTATTCCTGTTTCAAACAACCTTATTCAATAACAATTTTTGGAAACCTAGCAGAATAATCTTTTGCCTGCAGAGCAAGCCGTGCGCCTGTTTTTCGTGCCAGTTCATAAAACGTCTTAGCATAATGGCTCTCCGGATCCTGCACAACTGGCGGATAGCCGCTGTCAGTCATTTCGCGTATGCGCTTATCAAGTGGTATGGCGGCCAATGACGTGATCCCAAATTCCTGTGCCAGTTTCATGCCTCCGCCCTCTCCAAATATCTGTTCTTCATGTCCGCAATGCGAACAATGGTAAACGCTCATGTTTTCTACCACACCAAGAATAGGCACATTCAACTTGTTAAACATTTCACATGCGCGCCGCACATCAATCAAGGCAATATCCTGAGGCGTAGTAACGATAACCGCACCGCTGACCGGCATTTTCTGGCATAATGTCAGCTGCACATCACCCGTTCCAGGCGGCAAATCCACAACCAGGTAATCCAGCGCATCCCAGGCTGTATCATTCATCAGCTGTTCCAGTGCCTTACCAAGCATAGGGCCGCGCCACACCATGGCTGCACTCGGATCAACCAAAAATCCGATGGACATGGATTGAATACCGTGCCGGATGACAGGCTGGATTGTCCGGTCTTTTATAACAGGCCGCTGGCCTGCAGCCCCCAGCATGGATGGCTGACTCGGACCATAGATATCCGCATCGAGCAAACCGGTCCTTGCTCCTTCTCTGGCTAGCGCCAGCGCAAGGTTGATGGCAACAGTCGACTTACCCACCCCCCCTTTTCCAGATGCCACAGCAATGATATTTTTGACATTAGGCTTGCCTGGTATACCTTGCTTACCCACATGCGCATCTATCTGCGCCATCAAATTCAGGTTGATCGCCTTCCCGGCCGCAAGGGATGCAAGCCATTGCGTTATCGATGCAAGTAGTTCATTTTTAAAAGAAATAGCTGGATATCCCAATGCGATATCGAGATGGATAGTATCCTGGTCAGCAACAACTCGCCTGACAGCCTTTACTTCCCCCCACGTTTTCCCCAGATAGGGATCGCTATATTCAGCCAGCCTCGTTTCAATCTCTTTCTGTAACACAACACTCTCCACAGGATTTTGAATTTGCTATACTTTAGCACTTTTTGAGAAAAGCCGCAGTGGTCGGCAACAGGAATTCTCTGTTTGCCGCCTCTACTTAAATTGCAAGGAAAAAATGAAATGTCAGTTAAACGAAAAATTCTAGCCACTAATGCGCTTCCGTACGCGAATGGTGCACCTCACCTGGGCCACCTGGTCGGAACCATCCAGGGCGATATCTGGGTACGGCTGCAAAAAATGCTGGGCCACGACTGTATGTATATCTGCGGCAGCGACAGTCATGGCACGCCTATCATGATCCAGGCGGAGAAAATGGGGATCACGCCCGAAGCATTGATCAATCAGGTGCGCACCCAGCAGGAACGGGATTTTGCTGATTTTCTCGTTGAATTCGACAATTACTACACTACGCATTCCGAAGAAAACCGGGAACTGGTAGAGACAATTTTTAAACGCCATCTGGAAGCGGGCAATATTACAAAGCGGACAATCAGGCAATTGTTCGATCCCGTAAAAAACATGTTCCTGCCAGATCGTTACATCAAGGGCGAGTGTCCAAATTGCGGCGCAAAAGACCAATATGGGGATAATTGCGAAGTCTGCGGCGCGACGTATTTACCGACCGATTTAAAAAACCCATATTCCACTCTCTCTGGCACAAAGCCGGTTGAAAAAGAATCCGAACATTACTTTTTCAAATTACAAAACTACGATGAATTTCTAAAACAGTGGACCAGGCATGGTCACTTGCAGGAGCAAGTCACAAACAAACTGGATGAATGGTTCAAGGACGGCCTGAAGGAGTGGGACATTTCCCGTGATTCACCTTATTTTGGATTTTCCATTCCGGGCGAAACGAATAAGTATTTTTATGTCTGGCTCGATGCTCCGGTTGGTTATATGGCAAGCTTCAAAAATTTGTGCGCAAAAAGAAAAGATATAAATTTTGCGGATTATTGGGAAAGTTATGATACCGCAGATCTGATCCATTTCATTGGCAAGGACATCATCTATTTCCACGCCCTGTTTTGGCCCGCCATGCTGCACGGCGCCGGCTTTAGAACACCATCGCAAATCTATGTGAATGGCTTTCTGACTGTGGACGGCCAGAAAATGTCAAAGTCACGCGGCACTTTTATCAAAGCAAGAACTTACCTCGATCATTTGCAGCCAGAGTATCTGCGATATTATTTTGCTGCCAAATTAAGCGACCGTATTGAAGATCTCGATATCAATTTCGATGATTTCAGCCAGCGCATCAATTCGGATCTGGTTGGCAAATTCATCAATATCGCCAGCCGTTGCGCAAGTTTCATCAACAAGAGCTTTTCAGGAAAATTATCCGCAGAAATTTCTGAGCATATGCTTTACCGGGAATTTGCCAAAGCCGGGGCTATTATTGCTGACAATTACAAAAAACTGGAATACAGTCACGCAATTCGGCAAATCATGACGCTCGCTGACAAGGCAAATCAATATATTGACGAGAAAAAACCCTGGGCTTTAATGAAGGACCCAGGCAGGCATCAGGAAGTTCAGGATATCTGCACAGCGGGAATAAATCTCTTTCGGATACTGATGATTTACCTGAAACCAATATTACCGAGCACGGCAAAACAGGTTGAAAACTTTTTGAATATTCCACCCTTGCAATGGCAGGACAAGGACGAACCATTACTGGGCCACAAGATAAATGACTTCCAACCCCTGATTAACCGCATTGATCCCAAACAGATAGAGGCATTAAAAATGGCAGCACAACAAGATATTGACAAATCCGCTAGCGCGCCTGCACAGGCAGCAGTCACACCAGCACCAGCCAAAGAACCTGTAAAAGAGCCAGCAAAAGAGCACATCAGCATCGATGACTTTAACAAGATTGACCTGAGGATTGCGAAAGTACTGGAAGCCGAGTCTGTGGAAGGAGCAGATAAATTATTACGCCTGAAAGTTGATCTTGGAAATGAAACCCGCCAGATATTCGCGGGAATCAAGTCAGCCTATCAGCCTGATCAACTGGTTGGCCGCCAGGTTGTGATTGTCGCCAATCTTGCCCCGCGCAAAATGCGCTTTGGCGTGTCCGAGGGAATGGTGATAGTTGCATCTGATGGCGAGAGCGGCAATTTGTTCATCGTCAGTCCAGATAGCGGAGCAGAACCAGGAATGAAAGTGAAGTAAGGAACCTGTGCCCTGTGATGCAGGTTCCTTACTTACCGGATATCGCGCTCTCAGGGCAGACAACCTAACCATATTGAAAGATTTACTTCATGCCAAAAAATATCACGCCTGAACAAATTGACAGCTTATTGCCGCAAACTCAATGCGGGCTGTGCGGTCATGGCGGCTGCATGCCTTATGCGGAAGCTATCGTTTTTGAAAATGCGCCAATTAATTTGTGTCCGCCAGGCGGCGTAAGCACGTTGCGCGCTCTTGGTGATCTTCTTGGCCAGGACCCCGCTCCATATATCCCTGATATGGAAAAAAAAGCAAAACCGGCAATGCTGGCTGTTATTCGTGAAGCAGAATGCATTGGCTGCACCAAATGCATTCAGGCATGCCCTGTCGATGCGATTATTGGCTCTGCCAAACAAATGCATTCTGTTATCTCGGCAGACTGCACAGGTTGCGAGTTATGCATCACACCTTGTCCTGTGGACTGCATTGATATGCTTGAAATAGCACCGCCTGAACCAGGAAAAACAAAAGCCGATTATTACCGGCAGCGTTTTCAGGCTAGGCAAAAACGCCTCGCTGATGAAAATGCATCGAAGAAGAACTCACGGCAAAATCAATCCAAGTCTGTCAAACAAAGTTATATTCAGGCCGCGATAGAAAGGGTCAAGGAAAAAAAACAGTCTTTGACGTGAAAAGTATTTGATCATCCCATCATGAAATTATTCGCAGCATCGAGAAGGTAATAGAAGAATATGGTTATGGCTTTACGCCTTTTGATGCACTAACCGCTTTCCAGGATGGATTATTCCACGGACCCGTCACAGAATAATAATAAGTTGTCGCATTGGATACTTGGGAGCCAATAACTGTATTCACCGCGAACGCACCCAGCCCAATTAACGGATTTCCCGTCAACAGAGTGGCCGCAACCGGAAGACTGGAAGTGACATGCGCCGTCACGGATAAAATAAAATTATAATCCTTATCTTTTAATCCAATCCTGCCATTGATGCTCACACTTGCTACTGGTCCATCGAATCTGAGATTACGGGTGTAGACATCTCCGCTTTGAATATTGAAATCACCACGGACAGAATCAAAGCTGTATCCTTTCTGGAAGACATCACTGAAATCCAGCGATAGACGTCGTGGAATAGTTTGCAAACTAAAAATACTGAGCATACGCCCAAGATCCATTTTCGCGCCGCCTTCCTTGCCGATATCAACGATACGTCCAGGCCCAAGGATCAGGGAAGCATGGCCATTTATACTGGCAATGGAAGGAGCATAAGGCGCATCATTCCAGTTGAGATTGAAAGTAAGCGAACCGTTACCAGCGACAAAGTTATTAGCATCCATGCCCAGACTGTTCAGGAGATCACTCACGCGTGTCGAAGTAGCCACGCCCTGTAATTGCGTCAGATACCCATTGCCGCTTTGTATCCACTGGCCTGTTGCCTTGAGATCAATGCGCGGTGACACCAGTTTCAATGACTGAATAACGAGGCCATTCGCGCCCGGCACAGCTTTGAATGCCATCTGGCCAAGCGACATATTATTATATTTCACATCATTCGCGACCAATGAAATCGCAGGCAATGTTTTAATATCAAATAAAGCTGTCGATCTGCCTCCGGCACCAGCAGTTGAGCGCATATCAATTTTCTGGATTTGGGCGGTAATCAGTGATTGTTTATTAAACGGAACCGGAATTTTAATCTGGCCGCTGATTTCGTTGCTGCTGACGTTGGCGTTCCATCCACCCTGCACAGGAGCAGCCTGTATGTGCACTTTGGTAAATTCTTTTCCGCCAACTTTTAAATCATTGGCCTGAATATCGATTCCTTTCAGAATCGACAGCGACATGCTGCTTCCGCCAGGCTGATTGAGGTATTTCTTGATTTTTTCCAAATCCAGTTTGTCAAAGACCCCGGAAATATATATCCCGGGCACATTTGGCCAGCTAGCCTCGCCCGTACCCAAGCGGAAATCAGCACTGACCAGGCTGAACTTCCCTTGTTTGCGATCCAGTATCATGGCTGTATTCAGTAACCCATCATAACCAAGCTTCAACCGCATTGGCTGTCCATCCTGAACCAGAATATCCGCGGTAAAATCCTTCGCTTCCTGAGCCTTTTTATTAAACTCATCAATGAGATTCACTGATACACCGACAAGATTGGATTGCAAATGGATATCAATCGGCGAAGTGAGTGAAAAATCAATTGTGCCTGTCACATCAGCCGAACCCCGAACCAGTTTTGAAAAAGGAATCCTAAGCCAGGATTCGAGATCCGAAATGTTAAGAATATTGGTGAAACTCGCGCGTACAACGGAAACATTTTTTGTTTTTTGCACGGTCGATAGATCGAATTGCAAAGGCTTGTTGAATAATACCGCCTGAATTCCTTTTGCTTGTGTTGTTTTTTCAGTAAATTTGACTTGTCCATTCAATCGTTGCAGATTTAAGTTCCATGGCGTCAGATCCATTTCACCATTGTTAACGGAGAGATCACCCTGAATCTGAGTGTCATCCGGATTCTTGAGCGGAACAGTCAAGCCCAGCCTTAGCGTAATCGGGCCGTTCATATCAACGCCGGCAAACATTTTACCGATAGATTTTTCAAGCGGACTCGTGTGCACATATTGCAAGGCCTGGGCAAAATCGGTTTGAATATCGCCGGTTTGCACTTGCAGGATTTGTGGCTGCGCGTCACCAAGATAGGGAATGACTCCGTGTACATTTCCTATCGGAATGCCCAGCGTCGATGCGTGATCCACATCAATGACAATTTTTCTGCCGCTGAATTCCAGCTTGCCATTCACCTGCCGCAGCATGGGCCAGTCGGGGGCAAATTGAAAATCGATATCATTAACGGTTCCGGTGATGCTAAACGTCCCGTTACCGGAATCAAAGGGAAAATCATTTACTGGTCCGCGCAGTACGGCATTGCCGGAAGTTACCTTGCCCTTGAGAAATGCCTGTTTTAACCACTCATTCAGGTCCTTGTCAAAAATCCGCATAGGCAGATAGCGTGCTATTCGCGCGGCATTTTGCAAGGAGAAATCAGCATTGATATCGGCAACAGGCGAAGCATTCACAGGAATCGTGAATTTTCCCCTGATTGTTGCGGTCAAATCTTTGTTCACCACATTCATGCCAGGCGATGTCAGGATCCAGTCTTGATTCTGATCCTGGATTACCTGTACATCACCTTTCAACTGATCAAGAGCCAGTACATCAGTAAACAGGCTGTCATAACGAAATACAGTTTGCGCAGTATCGAGCTGCACCTTACCTTCAGAACCGTTCCATTTCACGGCACCGGAAAGATTGGTTATTCCCGGATAGTTTTGCCATGCGGCAAAACTGAGCTGGTTAAAGCTCGCATTCAGTGCAATATGCCTGTAATCATTCCATGCGCCGGAAAAGACCACCGCGGTATTTTGCAGATTGCCGCGGACATTCAAAGCCGCCAGCATTTTTTTCACTGGATCAGAAACCAGGGCCGGCGCAGAGAAGAGATAGGATTGGACGTCAGCAAGATCGATGTAACCCAGATCTGCCGCTTTGGGAAGCAGATTGCCGTTTGCATCCGGAGACAATGATATGTAAAAGCTGGTTACCGGCCAAAGATGATTGGGAAGGTCCAGCAGCAAATCATCACCTGCAAATACCTGTGTATCGCCCTCACGTTTCCATCCAATGTTTCCACTCAGTCGGTTAATCCTGTGAGTTGATTTATCCGCCTGCGAATACAATGACAAACCATAGGACTGGAATGCAGTCTGGATTTTCTGGAACTTCCCTTCACTCCAGGTCGCCCAGATTTTTGCGCTTGCAACCCCATCTTTGACCTGCCAGCCCTGCCATGCAAATCCCTTTGACCACTGGGCAATCGACAAACCGGAAACATAGAGGTAAATTTGCGCCTGGAGTTTTGTAAGATCGACCGTCTCGCCCGTCCATTGCGTCACTAAAGAAACTTCCGTGGGTAGTTCCTGATGTAAAATGGCTTTTCCCTGAATGGTATGCTCATTGTTTGAGTTTTCGAAACTGAGATCATACAGCGTGACGAGACGCTCCTCACTTTTATATCCCGCATAGCGCAAATCAATATCACGAAGTATCAGGTAAGGCTGCTGAGACAGCCATGCCATAAAATCGACAAATCTGGTTTCACTTTTATACGGCTGCTGATTGAACCCGAAAGAAGAAAACCCTCGTACCATCAATTCGCCTGTAGAAGACTGATTGATTGTCAGACTCGCGCCCGCAATCATGATTCCACTGGGAACCACTTTACGCTGCCAAAGTGTTTCGGGTATGGAAAAGAGGATGTTTACCTTCTTGATCTGCAGGATAGGTTCTTTCGTGTCCTTGTTCAAAATGGTGACTTCATTCAAACTGATAACCGGCTGATATTGAAACCAGGAAACCTGCACATTCTTAATCGTAACCGGTGTCTGTAATAACTGGGTCGCAAGTTTTTCAAAATCAGCGCGATGTTCATCAAGGATAGGGGTAAGAAAACGCACAATACATACAACTATGGCAGCCATGATGATCACGGTAGCAAACACATAGGCTGTTTTTCTGGCAATGGACTTTAGCAAGCGTCGCACAGCGCCTCCGTCATGCCAGTTTAAACCATCGACGGCAGTCGCGCATGAGCACAAAAAGCCACGGCCATAACAGCATACTGGTCACTGCAGAAAGCCAATATAATTGACTAGCGGGCAATTCGCCGATAAATCCCTGTATACAATAAATGATGAAAAGATAAAGTGTCACAAAAACAAAAATACTGATGCCTTGTTGCAGCATTGGATACATGCGCAAGCGAATATGCATTTTGGAAACAAAATAAATCACAATTGTATATGCAAGCGCATGCTCACCGAGGAGGGTTCCGTTCAGCAAGTCCATGATCAGGCCTGTTATCCAGGCAATACCAACACTGACCTGATAAGGTGTCATCATTGCCCAGTAGATAAGCACCATCAGCACCCATGCCGGACGCAGCCATATCGTCCAGTCCGGCATTGGGAGCAATGCGAGAATGATCGCTATAATGACCGTCGTCAGAATGGCAAAAAAGCTATGCATTTTTTTGATACCAAATTAATAAAACCTGCCTGCTGCTATCCAGATGTGCACTTGGCTGAATATAGACTTCAGCAAATTGTCGTGCCGGGTCCTTGTTGACAGAGATCACTCTCCCGACAGGATAACCTTCCGGATAGTGGTCGCCCAAGCCTGATGACAGAAAGATATCATCGACCCTGATATCTGCCGTATTGGGAACATACATAAGTTTCAGCTTGCCAGAATATGTATCACCAACGGCAATCGCCCGGATACCATTCCGGGCATCCTGAACAGCGATACCGCTATGGGGATCATTAATCAATAATAACCGGCTGGTAATTGGCCCCACTTGCACGATCTGACCCATTATACCAGTTGCGTCAAGCACCGGCTGTCCAATATAAACCCCATCACGGGAGCCTTTATTGAGTATAACTTGATTGACGAAGGGTTCAAAATCCACAGCCAGGAGTTCAGCAATCAGTGTTTTACCCTTGACCTGCCGGGATGACTGCAATAAGGCCTTAAGGTAATTATTTTCGCTCTCTATTGCGATAAGCCGCTGTAATTGCGAACGGAGCAATAATTGCTCAGCTTTGAGGCTAAGATTTTCATTAATCAGATCATCGTGCGTACTAATCACGCTTTTTAAATTATCAATGAAGGTAGTCGGCCAGCTTACAATGTATTGTATCGGTGCAAGCGGCAAAGATAAAGCTGCCCGGATTGATGCAAAAGCCTCCATCCGCTTATCCATTACCATCAGGGCAACAGATAGGAGAATCAGGAGAATTGCACGAATTCCAGGCTGTGATTCGCGATGAAATATGGAGCGGATAGTTCAGCCCTCTCTATTCCTTCAACAGAAAATCGACGCCCGATGTTTGTATCATTTCCAATGCCTTGCCGCCGCCGCGTGCAACGCAGGTAAGCGGTTCATCAGCAATTATAACCGGTAAGCCTGTTTCTTCCATAAATAAACGATCGATATTTCTCAAGAGCGCACCGCCGCCCGTCAATACCATGCCGCGCTCGGCGATGTCTGCCGCCAATTCCGGTGGAGCCTGTTCCAATGCCGCCCTGACCGCGCCCAGAATTCCGGATAATGGTTCCTGCAATGCTTCAAGAACTTCATTGCTGGTAATGGTAAAGCTGCGTGGTATGCCTTCAGCCAGATTACGACCACGAACTTCCATCTGCAACATCTGGTTGGCAGGATAGGCCAGCCCGATTTCATGCTTGATGCGTTCAGCTGTGGATTCCCCGATCAAAATTCCATAATTACGGCGAACATAACTGACAATTGATTCATCGAAGCGGTCGCCGCCAATACGGACCGATGCCGAATAAACGATGCCATTCAGTGAAATAATTGCCACTTCAGTGGTACCACCGCCAATATCAACCACCATTGAGCCCCGTGCTTCCTCAACCGGCATTCCAGCACCCATGGCAGCAGCCATAGGTTCTTCAAGAAGGAATACTTCGCGCGCGCCAGCACTGATGGCTGATTCTTTAATCGCACGCCGCTCCACCTGGGTAGAACCACAGGGAACAGATACCAGGACACGCGGACTGGGCCGCAAGAAACGGTTTTCATGCACTTTATGAATAAAATGCTGTAACATCTTCTCTGTTACGTAAAAATCCGCGATCACACCATCCTTCATAGGCCGGATTGCGCTGATATTTCCGGGCGTACGACCCAGCATTAACTTGGCTTCACTTCCAACAGCAACGACGTGTTTTTGACCGTTGTCATTGCCCTGACGAATCGCAACGACGGAAGGTTCATTGAGTATGATGCCCTTACCGCGAACATAAATGAGGGTATTTGCTGTCCCTAAATCGATGGACAAATCATTCGAAAACATTCCACGAAGCTTTTTGAACATAAAACACGACTTCCTTCTTGATGAGGTATTTCTAACCAGTATTAACTCTGCATTCTAATCAATTTGTTTCCGGGACGCTATTTAAAAGTTAAAAGTTTGCATTTTCTGAGCAATTTCCTGCCCCATTTCTTGTACCCGGATTCTCTGGCTGCCGCGTAGTTGGAGTGAAAGCCATCACGTCATTTCTGTGAATGATAACCCTCAGATGTCACACCCTGTATATCCACGACAGCCTCCGCTGGCCTGCGAGCACAGCCTCATTTCCGGGATGACGGAGAAGTAATTGTGCTTTATAATCGCTGGTTCTTTGCATTAGCAGGTATAAAATCAGGAGTTTTACATGTCTCTAACGCCAGAAGACGTCAAAAAAATCGCTCATCTCGCGCGCCTGAATCTATCAGAAAGCGATATCGCACGTTACACACCCCAGCTGTCTTCCATTTTACAGTTTATCGAACAGTTAAATTCCGCTGACACTTCAAAAATTGAGCCGCTCGCACATCCCCTGGACATTTCCCAGCGCCTGCGTCCGGATGCCATTACTGAGCCGGACTTGCGCGATAAATATCAGCGTATCGCACCTCAAGTTGAAGCAGGCCTTTATCTGGTACCCAAAGTTATTGAAGAGGCATAAGCATAATGCACCACAAAACCATCGCAGAATTATCAAAAGAATTGGCAGAGAAAAAAATTTCCAGCATAGAGTTGACCCGGCATTATCTTGACCGTATCCAGCGACTTGATAACAAGCTGAACAGCTTTATTACTGTTACAGAAGAATACGCCCTCGAGGCAGCCAAAAAGGCCGATGAGTTACGCGCCCAAGGCAAAGCAGGACCTCTCACCGGCATTCCCATTGCACAAAAAGATATCTTTTGTACTGACGGAATCAAAACCAGCTGCGGATCTAAAATGCTGGATAATTTCATTGCACCTTACGACGCTACCGTTGTCAAACAACTCAGGGAAGCTGGCACCGTCATGTTAGGAAAAACCAATATGGACGAATTCGCCATGGGCTCCTCAAATGAAACGAGTTACTATGGACCCGTTAAAAATCCGTGGAATCCCGAATATGTACCAGGCGGATCCTCAGGCGGATCCGCCGCAGCCGTTGCCGCCAACCTGGTACCTGCTGCAACCGGTACAGACACTGGCGGATCCATACGCCAGCCTGCCGCCTTATGCGGTATCACCGGCATTAAACCCACTTACGGACGAGTATCCCGCTATGGCATGATCGCATTCGCCTCCAGTCTGGACCAGGGTGGACCGCTGGCAAAAACCGTTGAAGACTGTGCGTTACTGCTCAATGCCATGTCTGGTTTTGATGAACGCGATTCCACGAGTATTAACCAGCCAGTTCCAGACTATACCGCCACACTGAATGACCCAATCAGGGGAATACGCATAGGCTTGCCTAAAGAATACTTTACCGGGGGACTGAGCAATGAGGTTGCCAAGGCAATCGAGGCAGCCATTGAAGAATACAAAAAAATGGGCGCGATTATAGAAGAAATCAGCTTGCCAAACACAGCCCTGTCTGTCGCCGCCTATTATGTGATCGCACCCGCTGAATGCTCTTCCAACCTGGCGCGCTATGATGGCGTTCGTTATGGCTACCGATGCGAAAATCCAGTGGATTTGCAGGACTTGTACAAGCGCTCACGCAGCGAAGGATTTGGCAGCGAAGTCAAGCGCCGCATTATGGTCGGCACGTATGTACTGTCCGCCGGATATTACGATGCCTATTATCTTAAAGCACAAAAAGTGCGTCGTCTGATACGCGATGATTTTGTGGAGGCATTCAAAAAAGTGGACGTGATCCTATCGCCGACCGCTCCGACACCCGCATTCAAACTCGGCGAAAAAACCAGCGATCCTATCAGCATGTATCTTTCCGATATCTATACAATTGCAGTGAATCTTGCCGGCTTGCCAGGCATTTCCGTTCCAGCCGGATTTGTTAATAACCTGCCAATTGGCATGCAATTGATCGGCAATTTATTTGGCGAAGCAAAACTGCTAAATATCGCGCACCAATATCAACATGCCACCGACTGGCACAAACGAATTCCGGAGGGTTATTAAGATGGAATGGGAAGTAGTGATTGGCCTAGAAGTCCACGCACAATTATCGACCAAAAGTAAAATTTTTTCCGCCGCGTCTACCAGGTTTGGCGCCGAACCAAACTCGCAAGCCTGTGCGGTTGATCTGGGATTGCCCGGAGTTCTGCCCGTACTCAACAAAGAGGCGGTAGAAATGGCAATCAAGTTCGGTTTGGGTGCCAACGCTGAAATTGCACGCAAGTCAGTATTTGCGCGCAAGAATTATTTTTACCCCGACTTACCCAAAGGCTACCAAATCAGCCAGTATGAATTGCCTGTTGTCGGACATGGTTATCTCGATATCCAGTTGGATGAGAATACCTGCAAACGCATTCGTATCACACGCGCGCACCTGGAAGAGGACGCCGGTAAATCCCTGCATGAAGATTTCCATGGATTAAGCGGTATCGATTTAAATCGTGCGGGCACACCGCTGCTGGAAATCGTATCCGAGCCTGACATGCGCTCAGCAAAAGAAGCAGTTACCTATCTCAAGACACTGCATTCATTGGTGCGTTATCTCGAAATCTGTGACGGCAACATGCAGGAAGGCTCCTTTCGATGTGATGCCAACGTATCGGTCCGCCCCAAGGGTGAAACCAAGTTCGGCACGCGCACCGAATTAAAAAACATTAATTCATTCCGCTATGTTGAGCGGGCAATCAATTATGAAGTTGAACGTCAGATCAATATCATTGAAAACGGCGGCAAGGTTGTTCAGGAAACGCGTTTATATGATCCAAATAAAAATGAAACCCGCTCCATGCGCAGCAAGGAAGAAGCCAATGATTACCGCTACTTCCCCGATCCAGATTTATTGCCGCTCGTGATTACGGATGAATTGATTGAACAGGTACGCAATGAATTACCTGAGCTGCCACAACAAAAACGCCAGCGTTTCATGGAGCAATATGGCTTGAGCGCATACGATGCGGGCATTCTGGTCAGCAGCCGGGACATGGCGCAATTCTATGAAGAAGCAGTCAAGGAATCCGGAAACCAGCCCAAACTGGCTGCCAACTGGATCATCAGTGAATTACTTGGCGTGCTCAATAAGGACGGACTCGAAATCAGCGAAAGCCCGATTTCTTCCGCTCAGCTCGGCAAACTGGTTCTGCGCATCGCGGATGACACTATCTCAGGCAAAATTGCGAAAACCATTTTCGAGGCCTTGTGGAACAAGGAAGGTGACGTGGATGAGATCATCGAAAAGCGCGGCCTGAAACAGGTAACAGATGCCGGCGCCATTGAAAAATTAATTGATGAAATCATGGCTGCCAATCCCCAACAGGTCGCGGATTACCGGGCTGGCAAGGACAAACTCTTTGGCTTCTTCATTGGCCAGGCCATGAAGGCATCCGGCGGCAAATTAAATCCTGCGCAATTAAATGAATTGCTAAAGAAGAAACTGCAGGGTTAAACACAGCAGGCCCGGATGTGCTCATCCGGGCCTGCTGTCACCTTGAATCACATCTTTAACGGCTGCAAGATTTTACGTTCCTGCAGCACACGCAAACAAGTCTGAACACAGCCCGAGATTTTCTCTTCACTACCCTTGATTGAATACAGGTTTTTATTTATGAAAGTCGGTGACGACTTGATAATCTGTGCTTGTACGAGCTCCTGGGCTAGAACATCTTGCACCGCATCACGAGGGATGGGGGATTGAGTTGGCCAATGGGCGTATAAAGACTCTATCAGTTTCTGCCGCAATCCGGTGAAATCTTTTTTATTATATGATTTGTCCTCAAGCAGCATGTTGAGGATAGTATCAACACAGATACCTGCTTCTTTATAACGCTCTTCAATCCGGATGCCCCATTCTCCTATCACCTTCTGGAGTTGCGTTTCAAACTCTGGCGGGACAAGCGACCTCAGCTTTTTAACCTCTGAGGGATCGAGATCCTTCAATGAAAATTCTTTTGGACTGCCCTTTTCCTTCCATATCACTGTCAGAGCATTATAAATCCTCCGATAAGCATCCTTATACTCGGGCGAAAAGAATATCGGATGCTGGGCAAGCGCTTTTGCATCAGCCAGATTCAGACTGGATGGCAGTTTACAATTCTTCATGACCTGATCAAACAAGTCGCCTATCAGTATCTGATTGATTATCTTATATTGCAAAACATGGCCTTCATCATACCCTTCTGCCATGTCATAACCTCTTATTTCATATCTTTTTGACATCAGAAACTTTAAAATCGCATCTGGTTCTGTCGTCAACACAACCTTTGGCGAATCTACATCTTTTAATGCAACATGTGTGTTAACAAATTTCCTGAATGGATGCCGCTCAAATGCTGTTTTCACATCTGCATTGAATTGATGTCGCCAAAACTGCACCATTGGCATCCCATGGTTTTCAACCAGGGACACCTGGCCATCAATATAATTCATGCCGTAAAGAACAAATGCCTGAGGGATACTAACCAGCCACTCGGGTTCGCTTAAGGTGCCGCTTGGTAATTTCGATCTTTCCTCAGCGGAACGATACGCTTCAATTCGCGAGACCAGCAGATCGGAAAGAGGCCGTTCTAACGGATTAAAATTGGTCTGTCTCAAGTATATTTCTACCAACCCATTAATAGCCTCTTTATACATCTGCTCTTCTTTTGAATCTTTCACATACGGCTTACAGGCATTCGCATAGGTAATCAGGGCAGCGAGGTGAGTAAACTCATGGATGATCGTACCCTTGATAACCTTTTTGTCCCTTGCTCCGCCGATACGAAGAATATTGGCATCGATGTCAAAATCACCATGACCACTCGACTTGGGTGTTAAATCCGATACCTGGCCTGAATTAGCAACGAAAATTCTGATTGGCATATTGCCCTTGTCACGCCGCTGGACCAGAGAAGCAGCCACAATATCCATTACAGGTCGGAATTCAGGATTATCATAGAGCTCATCGATTATTTTCTCAAAATCCTCGCGCAACGCCTTGTGTTCATAGGTAAATGCAGCCTTGATGATAGTGGCCGCCGTATGCGGCTTGGAAAAATCCAGATCAAGTTTGGTTTCAGATGCAATAACATCAGGATAGTTTTCATTGAAAAATTGTTCCACATTCACAGCGGAAGCAGCCAGCGCGATCTGAAACGGTGAAAACCCCCTCTCATCTTTTTCATAAATCAGTTCGTTATTTATTTGCAGCAGATGCTTGACCACATCCAGATTGTGCGCATAGATTGCATCATGGAAGAGATACACAATATTACGTTTGTCGCTATTCAACAGCGCCTTTAAATATGGCAGGTAATCAGAAAATGTTTTCCCGTAAAGGGATCGGGAAAAAAGCTGCACACACGTCTTGTTTTTCTTGTTTTTTATATTCAGCTTGAGCTCTTTGTTTTGAAGCATCTTATCGAGTATGTCCAGGTATGCTTTTGATTTGACAGGATCGATTGTTTCCTCCAGCTTCTTGAGTATCAGATGTAATGGCGTATTACCATCCTCGTTCTGCTTGTTGATTAACCGTTTGTCCTTGTCGAGCAGCTTGATCACCACATCAAGCTCTTCCCTCATGATGGCATCATGAATTTCACTCATCCCCAGCTCCTCTTATGGTTATAAAGTCTGACAATAACTCTGGCCACTTGCTGGCTCTTGCTTTCCAGAGCCGCGACATATTCACTTTGCGCCATGAATTTTACGTTCCCATTCCTTATATGCTGCACGTATCTGATCTGGTGTAGCATCCTTGCTCACTATTAATGCGGTATATTTATCTTTAACATCCGGATTTGTTTCTGATGCAGTAGTATCGATATTTGGACCCGCTTTTTCTTCTTGCTGTGCAGTTGAATCCATACCAGAAGTCGATTGTTGATCCTGTAAAGTTGTTATTGGTACGACATGTGATGCCCCCTTGATATCGGGGCCAGTGTTCTGATCTGTCATTTTTTCTTCGACAGGCGATGTGTCTGTTTGACTGCCAGGATTTGGCTCAGGCATCATATTTTCCTCGCATTCGTCATTCACCTATCCTGATTTCTCACTGATCTCCTTTATCAGACAGCTCAAATTCTTCACCTTCCTTTCGAATAGGAAGCCATAGTCTTTCTCTCTTAATTTCACTTTTTAAGTATAGCATTTGAGCTACCTGATATACGGTCAGCACCAGTCTTCTCAGACTATGCACAAACATGCCTTAAGAAATTGTTTAGACTGGAATATTTCTGCCGCCACAACCATCTTTACAAGCTATATGATCAAAGCGGCCAGTTATCTGACGCATGTATCTCCGCTTGCAAGATCGAAACAAGAAATTGGTTAAGTATTGACTAATTGAATCCCAGCAATCAAAATACCAGCATAATTAATCAAATAACTGAAGCACAAGACGCAAACTCCGTATTATTTCACTTGTTTCTACATATATAACTGGGTTCATAGTCAATAAAACAAAAAATGCGAGGAAGTGTTAGATGATCAATATCGTAATCCCCATGGCGGGGTTAGGCAGCCGTTTTGCAAAAGCTGGTTATCAAGATCCCAAACCTCTCATTCAGGTGAAAGGCGTTCCCATGATCAAGCTGGTCATAGAAAACCTGCGCCCCGAAACGCCGCATCGTTTTATTTTCATTTGCCAGCGTGCGCATGTTGAAGCTTATGATCTTGCAAGCAAATTATCCCAGTGGGCGCCAGGATCGGCACTCGTTCAACTTGACGGCGTCACCGAAGGCGCTGCATGCACTGTGCTTGCCGCGCAGTCATACATAGATAACGATTCTCCCCTGATGATTGCAAACAGCGATCAATATATTGACGCAGATATCAACCTGTATCTGCGCCAGATGGAAACACAGCGTCTGGACGGCCTCATCATGACCATGGGCGCCAACGATCCCAAATGGTCTTTTGTGGGGTTGAATGAAGATGGATTAGTGACTCGCGTCGTTGAAAAAGAAGTCATTTCTGACGAAGCCACCGTGGGCATATATAATTTCCGCCACGGAAAAGATTTTGTCCGGGGCGCAAAAAACATGATCGCGCAAGACCAGCGCGTGAATGGCGAGTTTTATGTCGCACCTGTTTACAACACTTGCATCAGAGAGGGTGCTCGCATCGGCATCTGGAATATTGGCAAGGAAGCCGATGGCATGTATGGTTTGGGCACACCAGCTGACCTCGATTTGTTTTTATCCTTACCGGTTTCACAACGCGCGGAGACAATCGCATGATTGTCATCAGCCATCGCGGATACTGGAAACAGCCAGCTGAAAAAAATTCGGTAGAAGCGTTTTCTCGTTCTTTCAATCTCGGACTGGGAACCGAAACAGATATTCGCGATCATTGCTGCGACCTGGTCATTTCCCATGATATGCCTGCTGGCAATGAAATCTCCCTGGTTAAATTCCTTGATTTACTACAAGATCAGTCACTTCCACTCGCGCTTAATATCAAGGCAGACGGTCTCGCTGAAAAAATCAAATCTGTCATGACTCATTATGATCGTGACAACTGGTTTGTTTTCGATATGTCCATTCCCGACATGCGTGCACATCTTGCCTGCGGCAATCCGGTCTATGCGCGTGTCAGTGAGATTGAACCGGAGCCTGTCTGTTTTGATGAAATCACCGGCATATGGCTGGATGCTTTTTATTATGATGACTGGCGGCTGGAGCGTATCGGACCATGGCTTGCACAAGGGAAGCGTGTATGCCTTGTATCACCAGAGCTGCATGGACGAGACCATCAACCCCTTTGGAAAAACTTGCGCGAAACCGGTTTTATTCGTGATCCACATCTGATGCTATGCACCGATCACCCTGAGGACGCGCAACAATATTTCGGAAACATACCATGATTAAAGCCGTTATTTTTGACATGGACGGCGTATTAATAGATGCCAAGGACTGGCATTATGAGGCACTCAATCGCGCATTGCGCCTGTTCGGTTATGAAATCAGCCGTTATGATCATTTGACAACGTATGATGGATTGCCAACCAGTAAAAAGCTCGAGATGCTCAGCGTACAAAATGGCCTGCCCAAAAAACTGCATCGCTTTATCAATGAAATGAAGCAGCAATATACCACTGAACTGGTCCGTTCACTGTGCCGGCCGCGCTTCAAGCATGAATATGCATTATCGAAGCTGAAAGCCGCCGGCTATCATCTGGCCGTCGCTTCAAACTCAATCCGCAACACGGTTGAATTGATGATGGATAATGCGCGTCTCAAAGCATATCTTGATTTCATGCTTTCAAATGAAGATGTTGAACAACCCAAACCATCGCCGGATATTTACCTGAAAGCCATAAAAAAACTGGGCCTGACACCCAAAGAGTGTTTGATCGTTGAGGATAATGAGCATGGCATACGCGCAGCAACGGCTTCAGGCGCGCATCTTCTGGTGGTCAGAACCGTTGATGAGGTGAATTATAACAATCTGATTCGACGAATTGATGAGTGCAATAACGAGGTTTAAATCATGAATATTCTGATCCTGGGTGCAGGAGAAAATGAGACAACGTTAAATGACAGCGGCTACCCGTTTTATTTGACAGAACTGGAAGGCATTCCCCTGATCGAGCGGCTGGTAACCCAGTGCCAATCCATCAAGCATCCCAAATTTCATTTCGCCATACCTGAAAATGAAATAAAACAATGGCGCCTGGACAGTGTCATCAAGCAATTGACTCCCGAAGGTCATCTCATTCACGTCAAGAGCAACACGGCTGGCGCGGCTTGCACAGCGCTGCTCGCAATTGAACACATTGATACGAATGAATCCTTACTCATTCTCAATATGAATGACATGATACAGGTCAATTTTGCCGAAGTAATAAACGACTTCGAATCCCGGCAATTAGACGCGGGCACTATCGTCTTTCATTCCATTCATCCCCGCTACTCCTATGTCTCGCTCGATCAAGACAACCTGGTCATCGAGGCTGCGGAAAAAAATCCAATCAGTCAGCACGCTACCGCTGGATTTTACTGGTTTGCACGCGGAAATGATTTTATCAGCGCAACACGCTCGATGATCACAAAAGACGGGCATGTGGACGGTCACTTTTATATTTGCCCGGTAATGAACGAATTGATTCTGGCACACGCCAAAATAGGCGTCCATTTTATTGATAATCAGCATTATCATCCGCTGAAAACCATGCGTCAGATCCAGCATTTTGAATCCGTCCTTGAAGCAGGAAGATACTCATGAAGCATGCCCGCCTTGAAAACATGACCAAAGGTTGGTTCGTCGGCGCATTTGAGCCGACCTTGTTACACACACAGGATTGCGAAGTCGCTGTCAAAAAATATCAAAAGGGCGATCATGAAGCTGCGCATTATCATCGAGTTGCCACTGAAATCACAGTGATTATATCAGGTCACGTGCGTATGGCTGGCGGCGAATGGCACGCCGGCGATATCATTCTTCTTGAACCAGGAGAAGCATCCGATTTCGAAGCCTTGAGTGACACTGTCACTGTGGTTGTCAAACATCCCGGAGCCTTGAATGATAAATATCTGGTGTAAGAAACAAGAACAAAGATACTGAAATAAATCCCGTATCCACCCATGAAATTGAGAAAACAGATATACCAGAACATGATTTATGAATATCATCCAGCTTCAACATGATTCTCAGCTTGGCTATCCAGCAAGAACTAACTTGCCTATGCTGTCCCGGCACGCCATCGATGCCGCGAGAAAAACCCCTCTCATTACTTTTCGTGATGCCGCGGAGATCAAACCGGCGAAAATATATGCGAAGTTAAATGCCGGCAAGCGCATCTCGGACTTTCCAAAAGGAGATTTGAGTTTTTGCGGCATAGAAAGCGATTCTCCGCTAGCGCCATTGATTTTATGGGATGCAGCACACTACCTGCCGATCGGCGCCAGCATCACCTTGCTGGATGATTTTGGACAACCCTGCTTCCTTGAGCGTGAATATTTTCACAAGGCATTCACAGTCGAAAAGCGTGACAGCCAGCAAGTGATCTTGCGAAAAACAGCTCCATTACTCGCAGAACAGGACGCGGGGCTGACACGTTGGAGTTTTTGTATCCCGACTGGCCCAGGCGATGCTACCGGCCTGAATGCAGTTGTAAAACGCATACTCGAACTGGATATACCCGAGAAGGAAATCCTTCTCTGCGGACGCCCAGATAAAACCTTTCAGTACTTTGACAAGGTACGCATCGTGGGCGAAGATATTCCCGCACCCCCTGTCTGGATCACACGCAAAAAAAATGTGCTGGCAAGGGAAGCCCGTTTTGAGAACCTGTGCATTTTACATGACCGCGTATTTTTGCCGCTGAATTTCATGGAAGCGGTGCGCAAATTCGGTGATTATTATCCTTTTGCGGCATTTCAGTCACTATGGTTCGATGACTTACTGAACCTGATACCCGTCCGTTATTCAGATTATGGCTGCGCTTCCGAAAGCCACATGGCTAATGCGGTTATCGCCGCCAAAGGAAACAAGGTTTCCTTGTTCGCAGCTTCGTTGTTTCCCGAAATTGAAAAGCAGAATTTCAAAAATGGCAACCCGTTAAGAAACCATCCCGGCAGTTACCTGACTGGTAGCCTGTATATCACAAAACGTCAAGTATGGTTACACACACCGCAGGATGAAGATTTATTCTGGGCTGAGTTTGAAGATATTGAACACGCAAAACGCTGCGAGCAGGAAGGTATTCCTCACCGCATCATTCCTGGTGCCTTTACACAAAGCCTGTTCGCGCGGCCAATCCTGTATGCGGCAGGTTATTCCAGTTATTTTACAGCTTCCGGCTCAATACAGCTTACCCGTAAAACTGTCCCGCTGCCTGCACGACTGCTCAAGCCGCTGATTAAAGTGCCTGAATCCGAAGCGAATAAACGCCTGGCGAGATTCAGCTCGAAATATTGCACTGACGGCTTTGCACGTTTTTCGAATGAACCAGACAGCCTGACTAAAATAATTTCCGTTATTTACGCATCCGAGTTTCCTTTCAGGAAATCCGCTATATGTGAATTCATAGACGATGTCGAGCGCGATGTCTTATGTGACCAGCTGGGTTACGGCGCAAAACAATGGTTGACTGAACAATTTATCCAACACCGCAGCCACGCCAAAATCAATTTTGGCAGACATTTCAAGGAAATTACCTTTCAGTTTGCACAACGCCCGCATGGCCGGCGTTTTTATCAAAGCATACTCGATTATTTTCCGCAGCGAGGATGGAAAGTAAAACTTGGTACCTTGCTGAGCGCATGGCGGCTTGCCAGAATGAATGGCGACTTTCTTTACCATCCGGACGGATGGCGCGGATATTACCAGGCAATTCTGGCAAGCACACCTTTCTTGGATTATACAGAGGTCACATCATGATCCCGGTTGTCATCAGTGCTTCCGCTTATGAGAGCAATTCAGCAGCATGCCTGAAGTACATCAATGAACTGATCAGGGTTCGCCCTGAATTGCGCGCCGGATTGTTACTGGACCAGCAATTTCTGCATAGTCATGCCGGTTCATCCGCTACCGAAGCGTTGCCTGTGCAGATGGTTCGCATTTCAGACTGGATAGACGCATCACAGCAGCCGCTCACTGTCGAGATACGCTGCACTGCAGTCAACTTCAGCAAAGACACCGCCGTATTACTTGACGCCAGGCATTTCGACACACATATTGTTGCGGGCGTATTGCATCAAGTTTCGCATGCCTGGTTTCGCCTGTCAGCCTGGCAGCCAGCATTTATACTCGTTGCGGATGATTTCCACAGCCCTCAGCTTGCACGCGAATTATCAGGAACCTTTTACATACAATCCCTGTCAACATCCAGACAGGCTATTCGATCCGAGTCAGCCAATATGTACATGCATATTTTTTTCCACCGCTGGCTGGGGTTCGGACGCCTGTCCAGAGCGGCACGGTCCATGCATATTTTTTCACAGAAATTGAAACGTTATGTTTATAAGTACTTTTCCTGAAGCCAGAATCGCAAGCCGTGATATCACAGTTGTCATCCAGGGTCCATTGTACAGGAATCATGAGGATGGTGATCTGGCGCTTCAATGTATCGCATCGATACGCCGCCATCTGCCTGACGCCGATATCCTGATTTCCACCTGGCATCATCAAAACACGGCGGGCCTGGATGCAGACCGCATCATCCTGTCTGAGGAACCACCAGGTTTCACCGATACGAATGGCAACACCAACAATATCCTGCGGCAAATGGTTTCTACCCGTCGCGGCATTGAAGCAGCCACACGTCCCCACGTATTGAAATTCCGCGCCGATCATATGCTGATAAACGCTGACTTCGCAGTTCTTCGCGAGTATCCGGAAAATTTTCCAGCCGGGAAGCGCCTGTTCAAACAACCTGTCACTGTAACAAATTACTTTATCCGCAATCCTCTTGAAGTTCCCATGCTGTTTCATATCTCTGATCTGGTGCAATTCGGCCGGCGTGAAGACATGCTGGATTTATGGGCAGTCGATCTACCCAGGCAGAGCGAGATCTATCTCCCTGACATGCCAACGTTCAGGCTGCTGGGGCATTTTGTGGGGCATACTTCTCTCGCGCAAGTCCCGGAACAGACACTCATGCTGCGCTGGCTTAAAAAACACGGTTATGAAATCAACTTACCGCATACCTGTTATACTTCTTATGCGCTTTTCAGGCTCTGGGAACAGCTGTTGCTCGACCATTTTCTTGTCATGAACTGGCACCGCGCCGGTATTATCTTTCCAAAACGGTTTCACTTCAGTTTTTACACAAAAAACGCCAATTACACCGAACAAGACCTTGAAACAGCGCGGCGCAGCTTGTCAGGCCCTTTTTACCGTTTGCGCTATGCAAGATTACTGTTAAACAAGTATGTCAGCTGCTGGTTTAACAAAGCCTATTTACGCAGTGTCGCTAGTGTCCTGCTCTTTTCCCTGTCGCCCTCTCTCGCCAGACGATTGCGCGCATTTTATCGGTCACGAAGACTGCCGCGGCATTTGCGCAAAAAATCTGGCGTTTGATACATCATCAACTTAAAAATTTGAATGCTGGCTTGGAAAAATCCGTCAGCGGGTTCACTACATCGAATTTCAGGGAAGGATTGATTTTTTGTAAAATGTGATTTTTTTCCACTGCTGTCAAATCATTCCGGGCACTGATGGTATTAATCAAATGAGTTGTCAGGATGCCCATGCTCAAAGGAGATGGGAAATAGTCTTTGACACTGCTCACTTCCAGAAATTTCACGATGATTGATGGTTGCTGAAACATAAACATTTGCTCTATCAATTGATACGATACCGCCTGAATGTTTTTTTCTTCCGCAAAACAAATATCCATCAGCGCTGACACAGTTTCTGCATCCCGTCCACCCACGATTAACCGGAACAACCTTTCTGCTGGTATTTTCACATGCGGATTTTCAATCACTGGCTTGAGTATTTGATACATCCTGAAATTCCCATATGTTACAATTTCATCGAGCTGATCACTGGATATGTCAATATTTTTGTTCATGCAATGCCCAAGCAGGCTGATTAACAGGTTTTCATTTGCATTTTGCATGGCAAGTGAAATGATCTTTTCTATCATGTCATCCCATTGATATGATTTACCATCAATCACCATCGAATGATGCGCGCTAAAATAAGGAATTAACCAGTCAACGTTCGCCTGCGAACAACTCGCAAAAAATTCGAGGCCCTTATTGGTCAATACCACTGCGTCACCCTGAAGATATTTTTTTGCCTTTTCAATCCTGTTTTGCAATATTGCTGTAATAAAGCTCGATTCAACTGCTCTTGGGAGTTCGTTATCCTTGCGAAAGCGTTCATACATGCTCTCCTTGCTTGTGCATTTCGCGTTAAATAACTTCATTCCCTCCCTGATGCGTTCACGCAATTCTTCAGGGTCGAATGCATCCAGACAATTATTTTTGAGCAGCGCCGGACAAAGCCCATTTTTTATTAAAAGCAGGTTCAGAAGATGATGCGCACACAAACGTCCGTTTCCATCTGGCCAGACATGCAGATTCAACAATCCCTTGACCAGACTGATGATTGCATCGAGCTTTTCTGTCTCCGTGTTTTTTGGCCGTTGATTATAAATCCGGATCATTTTTTCCGCTTTAGCGCGAATCTGAAATGGATTTCGGTTTAACAGACAATATCCAACCTGTTTTAATAAAGGCCCATATCCAGCCGCGATAATTTTTTGAATAGCTTCCTTGACGACAGCCTTGTCATTTTCAGTGAGATTCATGCCTGAAGCGAAAATTGTAGCCGGATTGATCTTGTGCTGGATCAGCATGTCAGTAAAAAACGATGCATGCTGGTTAAACATTATTAACTGCTGCTCATAATATTGTTTTGCTGTTTCCGCATCCAGCACTTGCCCCCTGAAGGCGTCATCATCTTCAATGCTGGGATCTCTAAGCCCAAAGATGACTTTGCCTTTTGTTTCCTCATCATCTGGATCACTTAATTCCTTGTTCATGCTTTCAATTCCTGTGGATGACGCCTTGTTTGCGGCACCATAAGCAACTTGGGCAAGAATGGTAGGGAAATCCAGATATGTGGCATTTCTTCTGATGCTGTGACGAATGGGCGAACCCTTTTCATGAAACAAATTGCGGGAAGCCAGATAATGGAGCTGGCTGATCCAGGAAAAATTGAGTTCATCGGGAATAGTATCCAGGCCCCAAAAAAAGGCCTGCATCTGGGTAGGGATATAATTTGGCTGAAAAAAATCACTGAGTGATTTTATTTCTGTTCCATCGGCTTTTTTCTCTCCTATCCAGTCAGCCAGACGGTTTTCAACGAAAAGGTGATCAGCATAGGTAAAATCAAAATATTCCAATGTATTTTTAACTGGTTTGAATAACGAAAATGACATTTCAGACTCCCCGATTTATTATTATTATATTGTTATCATTATACCCAAAAAGCCGGCTTTTTGATCGAAAACTGATTTCCGGTTGTTTCCAACCCGGATAAAATCACCTATAATTCACCTGCTTCTTCGCAAATTACTTTACAATAACAGCATGACATCACACCCAGACTTGCGCCTCAATGGCTTCAATTTTAACGAGTTATTTCACTCGGATGGATTAAACCGTCTGGACCAGGCATTTATGGCGCATTTAAACAGCCAAAGCCCGGATCTTCATGCCAGACTATTGTCTTACCGTGATACGCCTGACAAATTTGACAGCCTGGAAACAAGTGAATTATTAATCAGCTGCGCCACTGTCCTTGAGGATTTCCTTGCTTCCCTGTTCAATATCCGGGACGCGGTCGCTATCAGCCAGGTCAAAACCACTTCTTTCAATCCGATTTCAGCATTCAAGAAATATTTTGTCTTACGCAGAGCCAAGAAAGAAATGAACCGGGTCGATGCCTTTCCGGATTATTCAGAGCTGGATGACTGGCTGCAGATGCAATTAACCCAGGCTGCCTTGCAAACAGATGACAAGGAACTTGCCGTTGCATTATTGGGAATGCAATTCCTGGACAAGCCGGAGCAATACGCGCAGGAAATTGAAAAACTGGTGCAATGGTGTGCGCGGACACTCACCACAAAGACAGGACAGGAATTAACCCGTGGCTGGACCAGCTTTCAAATTCCCGAACGGCTTGAATACATGAATCTGGTCCGCACGGTTCCTGTTCCAAGCGACAAATTCGGCCGTGTTGCCGCCCCGGAATCCGAATTCCGTTTTCGCGACGGTTTCAAACTGACCGATCCGCGCATGAGCGCGCGAGAAGTCCAGGATGAAATCAATTATTGTATTTATTGCCACGATCATGACGGTGATTTTTGCTCGAAAGGATTCCCGGTCAAAAAAGGCGATCCTGCCCAGGGTTTCAAAAAAAACCCCCTGAATGTCACCCTGACCGGCTGTCCACTGGAAGAAAAAATTTCCGAAATGCATTTTCTCAAGAGGGACGGCTTTACGCTGGCTTCATTGGCTATGGTGATGGTGGATAACCCCATGTGTCCGGCAACCGGCCATCGAATCTGTAATGAATGCATGAAGGCCTGTATTTACCAAAAACAGGATCCGGTCAATATTCCGCAAATCGAAACCCGTGTCCTGACCGATGTCCTCGATCTGCCCTGGGGTGTTGAGATTTATGACTTATTGACACGCTGGAACCCGCTGCGATCAAAGCAATGGATCATGAAACCGTATAATGGATTAAAAATCATGATTGCCGGCATGGGCCCCGCTGGATTCACGCTTGCCCATCATTTACTCCTGGAAGGCTTCGCGGTGGTTGGATTCGACGGCCTGAAAATTGAGCCGCTGCCAGAATCGCTCCTGACACAACCCGTTTACCGGTTCAGTGATCTCAAGGAATCGCTGGATGAACGGTTAATGGCGGGCTTCGGTGGTGTCGCTGAATACGGCATTACCGTCCGCTGGGACAAAAACTTCTTGAAACTAATTTATCTCAGCCTGATGCGGCGTCCTTATTTCCAGGTATTTGGAGGTGTGCGTTTTGGCGGAACCATTACCATTGAAGATGCCTGGGAAATGGGCTTCGATCATTTTGTCGTCGCCGTTGGCGCCGGATTACCAAAGGCACTGCCAATTCCCGGCAGCCTCG
Source organism: Gammaproteobacteria bacterium (assembly GCA_021324305.1). Lineage (GTDB taxonomy): Bacteria > Pseudomonadota > Gammaproteobacteria > DSM-16500 > DSM-16500 > Aquicella. Next base: position 232,150 of record JAJPJI010000037.1, read on the forward strand.
CGCCCGGCATGCGGCAAGCCAATGATTTTCTCATGGCATTGCAGTTAGGCAATGCGGCCAAATCCAGCAGTCTGACGAATCTGCAAATCCGGCTGCCTGCGGTGGTGATAGGCGGGGGTTTGACAGGCGTGGATACTGCCACGGAATTACAGGCTTACTATATTTCACAAGTTGAAAAAATCCAGATGCGTTATGAGATTCTCGCCAGTGAATATGGCGAAGATTTCATTCATGGCCAGCTGGATCCCGCTTCCCGGGAAATTCTTGCTGAATACTTACGCCACGGTCTTGCCGTGCGCAAGGAACGCGAACGCGCAAAAATGCTTAGCCAGCAGCCAGATTTCATCAAACTGGCGCGTGAATGGGGCGGTGTCACCATTGCTTACCGCCGCTCCATGCAGGAATCACCCGCCTACGTCAATAATCATGAAGAACTGCAGAAAGCACTGGAAGAAGGTATTTATTATTGCGAAGGCATGGAACCAACTGCTGTCGACCTGAATGAATACGGTCATGCGGAAGCCCTGATTTGCCATAAGCGCATTCGCAATCAGGATAATGAATGGGTAACCACTACCGAGGAAGTGCGGCTGCCTGCACGCTCCATTCTGGTGGCAACCGGTACCCAGCCCAATACCGCTTACGAGTTTGAACATCGCGGCACATTCAATCGTCTTAATTTGCAATACCAGCATTATGAAGATATCAATAATGAATTGAATGTTGCCCATGGCGTGGAGCATTGCAAAGACCCGCAGTTTGGCGCTTTCACTTCATATCATAAAAACCAGCGCCGTGTCAGCCTGATTGGCGATACGCATCCTGTATTTCACGGCAGCGTGGTAAAAGCGATCGCATCCGGTTTGCGTACGTATCCAAAGATACTCCAAAGCCTGCAGAAAAAACTCGGCAAGCTTGGCAGCCAGGCTGAATATGACCAATTTGCCAACCACATGGATTACCTTTTCAAGGCACGCGTCAAACATGTCAGACGCATGACAAAAAATATTATCGAGCTGGCCATTCAAGCTCCGCTTGCGGCCAGACACTATAAACCCGGGCAATTTTATCGTTTGCAAAACTTTGAAACACTGGCGCCGCGCATAGATCACACATTGCTGCAAATGGAACCTCTCGCACTGGTCACCGCGGATTGTGACAACACACATGGTGTGCTGACATTTCTTGTCAATGAATCTAACGCAACCGCGAAATTATGCGCCACCCTGAAACCTGACGAACCCGTCTCGCTCATGGGACCGACCGGTGTTCGCGCAAAAATTCCAGGAGAACATGAAACCGTGTTGATAATCGGCAGTCAGGCAAGCTTTGCGTTTCTGCGCAGTTATGGCCCTGAACTTCGTGCAGCAGGGAATCATGTCATTTACCTGGGCGTTTTCAATAACGATGAAGAAGTCTATTGCCAGCAGGAACTGGAAAATGCTTCCGACACAATCATCTGGCTGACCAAGTCCGGTGAACCCATTCATGTGAATCGCGCGAGCGACTATAGTACAAGCGGCACGACAGTGATTGATACCCTCATCGCCCATGCGCGCGAAATCGCACTCAGCAATGTGGACCGTATCTTCATTGTCGGCGACACGGATTTGCTGCGCCAGTTTCAGGCTGCGCGCAAAACTTCGTTGCGGGAATATTTACTCAAGGACCCCAAGGTGTTTGGCTCCGTGTATGGCAATATGCAGTGCATGCTGAAAGGCGTGTGCGCGCAATGCCTGCAATGGCAAGTTGATCCCGAAACCGGACAGCGCACAAAAGCCGTATTCGCCTGCTCCTGGCAAGACCAGCCGCTGGAAATCATCGACATCGATCATATTGATGCACGGCAAATGCAAAACCGCCTGCTGGAACAGATGAGCAGCCTGTGGGTCGAGCATATCTTCAGGGAATATGATATAGCACGTGTGTAAAAGATAACGGCTGTATATTTTACTCGTCATTGCAAGCCTGGAAAGCAGTTGAAGCACCCACTAACTTTTATGTAGGTTTCACACCCGCCACCTGGCAGCTGCCATAAAAGCCAATAATCTGCGCATCATTATTAATGACATTTTCCAGCTCTACGCCAGCAGCAATCCATTCTGCTTCTGTATGCCCTTCCTCGAGAAAGTGACGTTTGAGCTCTTCTCTTCCCAGCAATAACAGCGCTTTTTCTTCGCGCGTGATCAGAAGCGGCTGGACAACGTTCGCGAACAACACTCGAAAGCCGGCATGACGCATTTTTGTCACCATTTTGATACCCACATTGCCATCACGGTCCACACCTTCGTAATCCACCCATGGCGGCGTCAGGCGCACGCATTCATCCCCCCAGACGTGCGAAAAGGGATACGAAAAAGCATGATTCACAATGCCTTCTTCAGAAACATAAATACCATTGGGCTTTAATATTTGAAAAATTTTGGCGATGACATCAACCGGGCGGATTAAATGATGCAAGACAAAGCGGCAATAAACGAGATCAAATTGCTCATGCAATGACTCAATGTCATATGCGGAACAAAGCCGGAATGCAGCATTGGCAAGGGCGTGTGAGTCGGCGCGTTTTTGTGCGGCATGCAGCTGGTTTTCATTATTTTCAATGCCAATCACTTTGCCTTTTGGGCCAACCTGTTGCGCCATCCAGCAAGTCATGACCCCTGAACCGCAGCCAATATCCAGAATAGTCATTCCGGGATTCAAACCGGAACTGAGCAGGAATGCCTGGGTGGTTTGATTGAAGCAATGATCAAGCGTACCCAGGCCTCTTGATCCGTCCTTGCCGATATCGGCAATGTATTTTTCCTGTTTCATGCCACCTCCCTGTTATACAGTATTTTACAAGCAAGAACATTGCGCCAGTTTTGTCCTGTGCAGCTTAAACTCTCAAATACAAACTACCTGATAATCAGTAATGGCTTTGTTGAATACTTCCACTTGCCTGTCATCCCGGCGAAGGCCGGGACATCTCGAATTTATTTTACACGGTAACTATCAGGCATGCCAAGTTGAGTCATTTCATTTAACACTCGACAATGTAAAAACGCTTCTGTCGATTGATTTGCAAAAATTCTGGCTCGTAAGCTATCATTCGGCACCGCACAAGGGCAGCCGAAAAATTTCGCGTATGTTTCTTTGACATCATTCAATTCTTTGACTTCGAGGTGTTGGAACCCAAAAGTCCATGATTTCTGTGCTCCTGGCAAGCTTATTTCTGTATCCGCGGCATCTTATTGAATAAGATGGATGGATCCCGGCCTTCGCCGGGATGACAGGCAAGTGGGTTTATTCAACAAAGCCATCAGTGGGAGTTATGGAGTTTCTTCGATGGAGCTACTTCATTCAAGGTTTCATGAACTATTTCTTCCAACCTCGATTTTAGATTCATTACATCATTTTCTGATGGATTCGCAATATTCAAGTTACGAATTATTTCGTAAAACCTGGTAGTCGGTTCATTCCGCCCGGACTTTGATTCAGGTCTGCTGATTACAGCGTTCCTGACTTCAGCTAAAAATTTAACCGGCTTCTGCTTTGTATCCGCATTTAACATAGCTGCTATACCATGCGGTACTTTTATCTTCTTACCATTAATAGTTGCCTCTTTGCCGCCGCCAAATATTTTATATGATACATTTGAATTCCAGAACTGTCCTTTCTGCAAAACCTGACAAATCAAATCTTTCATTTGTTCCAACCGGGTATTCTTTTCTTCTGCTTTCCTTTGATCTTCTTCCTCTTGTCTCTTTCGCTCTTCTTCATCTCGTCTCTTTATCTCTTCTTCCTGTACCCGTCTGTCTTTCTCGATTCTTGCTTGTATCTCTATATTCACTTCACCAATCTCTAATGCTGATTTTTGAAAATCAGACAATTCCACCTTCATTTCCTTACTTAACGCTTCTGCGCTTTCAGCAGCACGCTTAACCTCACTGCAATCCTCTGATTGAAGAGTTTCTAATTTCTTGATTGCAGACTCTTGGTTTTCAATTCTCTGTTTAATTGACTCAAGCACTGATTTATAGTTGTTAATTTCATCCTTGTGCTCAATACCCTCAAGGGATAGCTGAATTTTTTTCATTTCCTCTAAGGATGTTCTAGCACTCTCAAGTGCCGCTGCTTTCCTCTCACGGTGCACTTGCAGGACAGATTTCTTGATACTAACCACTTCCTGACTCATGTCTTGATTCAATTTTTCCGCCTGGTCAGCGGCTTCCTTAACCACATTGTAAATTTTTGATTGAACACCACTTAATTGCTCAATTTCAGACTCTCTATTTTCAACAGTCTTTTTGGTTGATCCTGTCACCTCGTGATCAATTCCAACAAGGGTTGCCTGGAAGCTTTTCATTTCCTGTAAAGATGATGTAGCACTCTCGAGAGCCATTGTTTTTCTCGTGCCCTGCACGGCCAATGCTTTTTTCTGCGCATCGTTCAGACTCTTCTTAAGTTCATTGCTGCTGGCTTCAATCTTCTTGGCATCATTGATCTGTCGAAGAGCAACCCAGGTAGACATAACTACTTCATTTATTTCCCTCAAGAAAAGAGATGAAAGATCAGGAATGCTAAATTTTTCCACATGGATTACCGCTTTATAAGCTCTTTCAATTGCATCAAATTGCTTTTTGGCAGTCTCTGCAATTGTCAAGACTGATTGACTGTCCTTATTATTCAGACCTGATTTTTTTACATCTTCAGATAATGCACTGATAGATTCCCACGCCTGTTTTGCAGCCTCGTATGCATTCCGGATTTCATCTATCTTCAGCTCTGAAAATCCCCGCTTGACTCTTTCATTATTCACCTCAGCCAACCTGATCTGAATTGTCTTGCTATAATCATGAGAACTTTTTATTCCTTCATCCAGATCTTCCTGTATTGAGTATCTTACTCCATCAATATCATCAACTTCCTTTTTGATTTTTTTATTGGCTTCCTGAATTACATCGTAATGTGCCGTTTCTAATTGACCAGCCGCCTTGACAACTTCCGCGAATTTAGAATCGATTCTAGTTAATACGGTCAAATCCAGACCGCCAATAAACGGCATTCCGGAAAACTCTTTTTGCAATTCCTCATGTGCAGATTTAAGATTTCTGTCCAATGCGTTACGCGCACGGCCGCTTCCCATATTTTTGCGCTGGTATATCTCGCCAATTTTTTTGACTAACCCGCTTAATCCGCCAACTGCTTTTGGCATATCGTTTAGCGAATATAAATATTTCAAATCACCGCTTTCAGAAAGAAGCGCTATATCTTTAAATCTTTCATTGAATTGTTGAATCAATCTCTTTTTTTCGCTTACGTTACCCTCATCCACTATGTTTTGAGCATACTCTCTTATCGCTTCTCTTAAAGCATACGCAACTCGCTGCTCAATATAGGTCAATTTATTTTGATACTGTTTGTATTCCTCATATGCCGCATCAATGGCGCGATTAATCTTGCTTTCAAACTGAAATACCTCTTCACGTTTTTCAGAATATTTCTTCTTAAGCTTCTCAAGAACGATTAAAAGACTTTCTACCTTGTCGTAGTAGGCATTATAAACGGTATCAGAATTGGGGATATAGCTTAAATCCTGCTGCAATTGTTTCAATTCTTTCTCGTATTCCTTTATCTGCTTATCCAGATTTTCCAATACTTTTTTTTGAGTTTCAGCTTTGCTTTTGATTGTTTTTCTGAGACCCTCCAGCGTTTGTCCATTTCTGAGCACCTTGAACAAGTCGGCCTTCTCACTCTCATCGATTGAAATACTCGTTCTCAGTTGTGGCTTTTCACCTAAAGAGAAAAGATATCGTACATCACCGACGCCTTCAGATGTGGGCTTATGAACAACTTTGGGACTATCCTGTTTAAGATAGCCCGAGAATTGGCTTCTTCTTGTCTCAATAAACCCTTCGATTTCCCTGATACTGGATTGGTGATCACTTAGAGCTGATGAAAAATCCTCTTGCTGCATGTCCTTTGGCAGTTGAATACTGAATAATGCTTCTCTTTTAATGACTGGATTCTCAACACCGAGCCCCGAGACAGAAATAATTTGATACGTATCATCACTAGAATTATAAAAAACCCGCGGTACAAACTCTCTTATCGCTGGCGGATGAATTTTGGACGTCTGCAAAATGTAGGCCGCAATTTTTTCCATGAATTCCAGTTCTTTAGCCGGGCTTAACTCAAGACCTAGCTTTTCCTTCCAGCTGCCATATTCACTGTCAAGAGGGAATATGATTCGGATGTCTGTATGTACGTTGTTTTTTCCTGTAAAAGTCACGTAACGACGAGATTGCGACATGTGGATTTCCTCGTATCTAAATGATTTATCGATTATATTTTTTCAAGTCCCTGAAATTCACTCACTTTATATTATAGTATAATCTTCTAATCTTATATGTTACTTAACTTGCGTGATAAGTCAAGAACAATTTACCCAGTCATACTCGTACAATATTGCTGCGCTGGCAGGATGCGGCTATCCGGTTACCGCTTCCGCGCCAGCGTCAATCCATCACCAATTGGAAGCATGCTGATACTCACCCGATCATCTTTATATACATGCTCATTCAACGCGCGGATGGCATTGGTATCCTTGTCCTGATTGTGAGGATCTGCTACCTCTCCACTCCACAGCACATTATCAATTCCAATCAGCCCGCCCGGCCTGAGTAATGCGAGTGCTTTTTCATAATAATTGACATAATTCGTCTTGTCCGCATCGATAAATGCAAAATCAAACGTACCACCCTCGCCGTTGTCCAGCAGGTTTTGCAGCGTATCCAGCGCTGGCGCGATCCGCAAATCAATTTTTCCTGACACGCCAGCCATTTCCCAGAAGCGTCGCGCAATGCTGGTGGTTTCCGTGCTGATATCGCAAGCGATCACTTTGCCGTCTTGCGGCAAGGCAAGCGCCACCACCAGCGCGCTATAACCGGTAAATGTACCGATATCCAGCGTTTTTTTTGCGCCCAGCAATTCCATCAATAATGCCATGAACTGACCTTGCTCCGGTGATATCTGCATGACATAACTGCTAAGTGTATGCGTTTCTTCGCGCAATTTTTTGAGCACATCTGGTTCGCGCAAGGATTTGTTCAAGAGATATTCGTAGACGCTGTGGGTCAAATTAATTGTTTCGGTGGACATGGTGATTTCCTTTGGCTTAATTTTATACTATCCAGACATAACATTTTATAGCGAATGACACAACTTGGTTTAAAATAACAAAATGTTATAATTACCATTAATGATTGATATAGTCATTCTTCAAGGGAGTAAACTCATAATGTCTCTTATCCTGTTACTTGTCATATTGGCAATCATCGGTTACGTCATCCTTACTTACAATCGCCTGATCGCGCAGATTGAAGCCGTTCGTAACAATCAAAAGCAGATTGATATTCAGCTGGACCGCCGTTTCAAGGTATTCGAATCACTGATCAACGTTGTCAGAAAGTATATGGATTATGAAAAAACCACATTGAAGGATGTGGTCGCGCTGCGCAACCAGGCCCAGCAAGCCCAGGCCAGCGGTGATGAAAAAGGCCGTATTGCTGCTGAAAACAAGATTTCCGATATTGCATCCCACCTCAATGTCGTGTTTGAACAATATCCGGATTTAAAAGCCAACCAGAATGTCATGCAGCTCCAGGAAGAAATTGTCAGCACCGAAAACAAACTGGCATACGCAAAACAATCTTTCAACGACAGCGTGGAAATCTACAACGCCAATAAAAAATCATTTCCGGCTTCTGCCATTGTCGGCGCGTTTAAGACCAAGCTTGATTTTGATTTTCCTTATTGGCAGCTGAGCGAACAGAAAGTCGCAGAGCAAGAATCCTATACTGTACAATTATAACTAGCTGATTATCATGCCAAGCAATCTGGATCATTATTCTGTCAGCACCGCGGATTGGCGCAAGACCTTGCGCCAAAATAATTTTCGCACGGTCGTTGTCATTATCCTGTTTTTTGTGATTTATTGCGGTATTGGCCTGCTGGTCGATATGTATATCGATTCGTCCTATTATCCACAGGCCACCATCTCCCAACTTTTTTATGCATTCATCACACTGCAACTCTTTCCACTGGCGACCATTGTGATGCTAGTCATCGCCAGTATTTCACTGTTTGTCAGTTATGCCTTGTATGACAAATTGATGCTGCTTGGAACCGAATATCATGAAATCACGCCCACTACTGCGCAGAATGTCGCTGAACAGCAATTATATAACGTCGTTGAAGAAATGAAGATCGCCGCCGGCTTGCGCTATATGCCCAGGGTTTTTATTATCGACGCTGACTACATGAATGCATTCGCGAGCGGCTATAGTGAAAAATCCGCAATGGTTGCAATCACCCGCGGCCTGATGGAAAAACTCAATCGCGATGAATTACAGGCTGTGATGGCACACGAGTTAAGCCATATCCGGCATCTCGATATCAAACTGACCCTCACCGCTTCACTACTCTCCAATATGTCCATCATGGTTCTTGACATGCTTTTTTATAATGTCATCTTTTCCGGCAGCCGGCGCGACTCGGAAGGCAATTCGCGCAATACACTGGCAACCGTCATCATGATTCTGCGTTATCTCCTGCCTCTCATCAGTGTCATTTTGCTCATGTATCTCAGCCGCACACGCGAACTCATGGCGGATGCAGGATCCGTTGAATTGATGCGCACCAACCAGCCGCTCGCTTCCGCGCTGATCAAGATATCCGATGACCACACACAAAACCGGGATCAATATAATGCAGCTTACCAGCAGACGCCGCATGAACAGGTCCGCCGCGAAGCCTATATTTATGACCCCATGCAGGCAGGCATAGAATCCATTTCATCTGTCAGCGATTTGTTTTCCACCCATCCCAGTCTCGAGGCGAGATTAGCCGCACTTGGATTCAGAAAGAAATCCTAGGCATCCGGTGGTACACCGGATGCAACTTGATTGTCACCCTCTTACCTCCATGTTAATATTGAATTTTCCAGGCATTATGGAAGATAAATACATACATGGGACGCCTGAAACCCGTCATCGCTGCTATTCTTTTACTGCTTCCCGGCCTGGGTCTTGCGGTCCCTTATTATGGCGGAAAAATATCTTACGCCGCGGTCGCAAAAGAGCCTCCCTATCTGCACGGCTATCAACTCATGCTGGATTATGATCCGCAACGGTTCCAATGGCGGCAATTTAATGTTTATTTTGATGGCGGCTTTTCACACTTCTGGATTAACAACACACCTTACTACACTACTGTCAATATATATTCCATTGCGCCGGTGGTCCGTTACACCTTCAAGAAACGCGGGCCTGTCTATCCATTTCTTGAATTCAGCATCGGTTTGTCTTACCTCAACCATACCCATCTTGATGACCGCAATCTTGGAATTCACTTTGCCTTCCAGGATCGTATGGGTATCGGTGCGTTCATGGGAACAGCACAGCAAATCTCATTGGGAATTCATGCTGTCCATTACTCAAACGCTCATCTCTCCAGCCACAATTCGGGAATCACCGTCCCGCTGGTGGTTGATATCGGCTACCGCTTTTCCTGAAACTGAACGCTGAAATATACAAATGACACTTGTCCGGCACTGCATTCTGCTCGATGTTAGCAACCATTCACTGTAAGATAGAGAGACATTGACAAGTGATATGGCCATGCAGAAACGCTCCGCTTTTAAAAACCATTACTATGAAATCCAGCTGATTGCCCGACGCTGCATGTTAGGGTTGATCCTGATTTGTTTGCTGGTGGGTTTTCTGATCTGGCGGCTCGCCTATCTGCAAATATATAAAAATGAACTTTATACGACCTTGTCCACTAAAAACGCAATTGACCTGGTTCCTGTAGAGCCTACGCGAGGCTTGATATTTGATCGTAATGGCATTCTGTTGGCAGAAAATATTCCAGTATTCAGTCTGGATGTCATTCCCTACCAGGTAACCGATTTGCAAAAAACACTGACAGACCTGGGTAAGATCATTCAACTCAGCGACAATGATGTCAGCCAGTTCAAGAAACAGCTTAAACAGCACCGCCGTTTCGATGAAATCCCGTTGAAATTGCGGCTCACAGAGCAGGAAGTTGCAATCTTCACCGAAAACCAGCACCGCTTTCCTGGCGTCATCATTAAGGCACGCCTAATGCGTCATTATCCTTTTGGAGAAAGTTTCAGCCATGTACTGGGTTACGTTGGCCGGATCAATGCCCAGGAATTAAATGAAATTGATCAAATCAACTATAGCGCCAGTCATTATATTGGCAAGCTGGGTATTGAGAAATATTATGAAGAAGAATTGCATGGCAAGGTCGGTTATGAAGAAGTCGAAAACGATGCCAGTGGCAAGCCCATACGTGTACTAAAAAAGATCAATGGTATTCCGGGCAAAAACCTGTACCTTACCATAGACAGTGGGTTGCAGTTTGCAGCAGAAAAAGCTCTTGGCGATGACCGGGGAGCAGTCGTTGCGATTCAGCCGCAAACCGGACAAGTTCTTGCCATGGTCAGCAAACCGGGATATGACCCAAGCATTTTTGTTCTGGGTATCAGCCAGAAAGACTACCAGGACTTGCAACAGTCCGATGACAAGCCGCTTTATGACCGGGCGTTGCGCGGGCTTTACCCTATGGCTTCGACCATTAAGCCCTATCTGGCCCTTCAGGGACTGGATACCGGCATTACCAACCCTGATTACACAATATTTGATAATGGAATATTCAAATTGCCTAACAGCTCCCACATCTTCCACGACTGGGTCCGCAATGGTCACGGCAGAGTCAACCTCCCAAGGGCAATCACTGTTTCCTGCGACATTTATTTCTATAATCTGTCCATGAAAATGGGCATAGACAAGATGGATGACATCCTCACCCGCTTCGGCTATGGCGCATTAACAGGTATAGACCTGGATGGTGAGCTGCCTGGCATCGTGGCATCGCCTGCCTGGAAACGTAAAAACAGGGGCACCCGCTGGTACCCCGGTGACACAATTATTTCAACCATTGGACAGGGCGACATGCAGGCAACACCCATCCAGCTCGCCTCCGCTGTCGCGACTCTCGCAAACCGAGGACAACGCTTTATGCCATACCTGTTACTGGGTGAACAGTTACCAGGAAAAGCATATACACCGCAGCAGCCCATTCCGCTGGAACCGGTGAAATTGCATGATAACAAATACTGGGATGTCGTGATTAACGCGATGCAAGATGTCGTTGGCTCCCCGCAGGGAACCGCATATTCCCTGTTTGGCCGTGGATATACCTATACGGTCGCTGCGAAAACGGGAACCGGCGCTCTTTCCAAGCGCCGCAATCCAAACGAGGAAGACAAGCAGGAAAGTGTTCCGGAAAAATTGCGTGATCACCATCTTTTTATTGCTTTTGCTCCTGTAGACAAACCAAAGATTGCTCTGGCCATTGTCACTGAAAACAGCAATGATGCCGTTGAAACAGCCCGCTATATCCTGGATTACTATTTAGGAAGTCAACAAAATGCTAATCGACAACCTCAAAATCAGATTAAAAAAGCCGGCACATGACCCGCGCTACCGCACGTTCTGGCAATCCATACATATCGATGGCACCCTCTTGTCGTTTATCATGCTGCTTTGCGCCGCAGGCTTGTTTATTCTTTATAGCGCGAGCAATCAGAATCTCAGACTGGTTGAATACCAGACAATGCACTTTTTAGTGGCGTTTGCTTTTTTATTTATTGTCGCCCAAATCTCACCCTCGTCCCTGCAGCGCTGGGCTCCGTTGATCTATATTTTCAGTTTAACGCTGCTGCTTGTGGTCCTTGTCGTCGGGCATATTGGCAAAGGCGCCCAGCGCTGGCTTAATCTGGGATTCATGCGCTTCCAGCCGGCAGAATTGATGAAGCTGGCCATACCACTGATACTTGCCTGGTATTATCACCGCATCAACCTTCCCATCACGTTGCGGTCCGTGCTGGTTGCCATTCCCATTATTCTGGTTCCAGCTGTCCTGACTGCCAAACAGCCGGATCTCAGCACCGCCATATTAATGACTATCGCCGGTGCCAGTGTCCTGTTCCTCGCAGGGTTAAGCTGGCAAATCATTCTCTCTTCACTCACATTTATCGGTATCTCCATTCCATTTGCATGGTATTTACTGCATGACTATCAACGGCAACGCGTGCTGACATTTCTAAATCCGGAACATGATCCCTTGGGAACCGGTTATCACATTATTCAATCCAAGATCGCCATCGGTTCCGGCGGCCTGTTCGGGAAAGGCTGGTTGAATGGCACACAATCCAATCTGCATTTTTTACCAGAACACACCACCGATTTTATTTTTGCAGTATGCGGGGAAGAATTTGGATTTGTCGGCAGCCTGATTCTGATTTTTCTGTACCTGCTGATTGTGTTCCGAGGACTGTATATCACGATCAATGCCCAGGACACCTTTTCACGCTTGCTCGCCGGGAGCATCACGTTTACATTCTTCGTGTCATTTTTCATCAACATGGGCATGGTCACCGGCGCCCTGCCAGTCGTTGGTATCCCCCTGTTGCTGGTCAGTTATGGCGGATCTTCAATGGTGACGATCATGGCAAGTTTCGGTATTCTGATGTCAATACAGACTCACAGAAAGCTGGTTACTACATAAGGGAAATGAAATGCTCAGACCTGTTGCACAAAAAACCTTTCTTGTCATGCTGCTTCTTTGGAGCCTGTTTAGCGGTACCGTCCACGCTGACGGCAACTTTGTGCGGCGTGAGGATGTGCAGACATTCATTCAGCATATGGTTCAAAAACATGGCTTTAACAAGCAATGGCTGATCACGTTATTCAGCGAAGTGAACATTCGCCCCCAGGTCATTCGAAAAATCAACAAGCCACTTGAAAAAGAACCCTGGCGTTTATACCAGATGCTTTTTGTTAATGAGTGGCGAATCACCCATGGCGTGGAATTCTGGAACAAGTATGCCGATGCCTTGCAAGCCGCAGAAAAAATTTATGGCGTTCCGGCGGGCATTATTGTTGCCACTATCGGCATTGAGACCCGTTATGGCCAAAAAACCGGTGAGTATCGCGTCATTGACTCGCTTACGAACCTTGCCTTTAGCAGTTCGTCACGCGCTTATTTTTTCCGTAAGGAGCTGGAAGAATTCCTGATGTTGTGCAAGGAGCAAAGCCTGGATCCCACCAAAATAATGGGATCTTATGCGGGCGCTATCGGACAGCCTCAATTCATGCCCAGCAGTTATCGATACTATGCGGTCAATTTTTCCAGAAGCGGCAAGACAGACTTGATGAATAATGAAATTGATGTCATTGGCAGTGTCGCCAATTATTATCAAAAACACGGCTGGATACCCAATGAGCCAGTCGCCATTCAGGCCGTCATCGTCGGCGACCGCTATAATTATTTTTTACGCAACAACAGCATTAACCAGGCGCTCAACCTGTCCGATCTGAATCGTTATGGCATCGTGCCAAAATACAAAATATCTCAATCCGGTCTCAAGGCGAAAATCATCGAACTGGACAGCCGGTATACAAAGGAATACTGGCTGGGCTTCCGCAACTTTGATGTTATCAAACGCTATAATGCAAGCGATTTGTACGCCATGGCGGTATATCAGTTAAGTTATTACATCACGACCCTGAGAGGCCGATTAAACAAGGAATAATGAAATGGCATGGACTTCGTGTAACAGAGTGCGAATACTAATTCTCATTTTGGTGATGATATTGTTAAGCAGTTGCAGCCATACATCGCGCAAGGATGGTCCACCAGATTTCTATGTAGATGAAACAAAAATTCCCAACGCTGTTCCCAAACCCGAACCGCTTTCAAAATACGGCAACTACAAGTCATACGTTGTTTTTGGCAAGCGCTATTACACTTTGCGATCCAGCAAAAATTACGAAGCTGTCGGCATTGCATCCTGGTATGGGACAAAATTCAATTCACGTTACACATCCAGTGGAGAACGCTACGACATGCTCGGCATGACAGCCGCCCATAAAACGCTGCCATTGCCGACTTATGTTGAGGTTACGAATCTAAAAAACCAGCGGAGCATCATTGTAAAAGTCAATGACCGCGGTCCGTTTGAATCCAATCGCCTGATTGATCTTTCCTATGTAGCGGCAAAAAAACTCGGCATGCTGGGACATGGAACTACCAGGGTAAGAATCAAAGCCATTGATCCTTATACATTTGGAAGAGATACCGGATTTTATGTCGCCTCACGTCACCTTAAAGCACCGTCCTCTTCTTCTAAATCCCTTTTCCAGGCGAATAATTCGGGCAAGGATATTTACCTGCAGGTCGGCGCTTTCCGCAGCCGCCTGAATGCTGAAAAATACAAGCAGCATCTGGCAACCCTGCTATCAACACCGGTAAAAATTCTTTATCCATTCTCTGCCGGAACCCTGTATCGGGTACAAATCGGGCCATTCAAGGATACTGCTTCCGCTGACAGGATGACTGGGCAGTTGAAAGACATGGGTATATATCCAAGCAAAACTTATGGTGCCTGAAGGACCGACTGATGATACATTTCCTGATTTCGATTGCCGGCATACTCCTGACAATATTTTTTGTAATTGGAACACATGAATCCGCACATTTTGTGGCGGCACGACTGCTTGGCGTCAAGGTGTTACGCTTTTCCATCGGATTTGGCAAAACGCTGCTGCGCTGGCATGACAAGAAAGGCACAGAATATGTATTTGCCCTGGTTCCTCTGGGCGGCTATGTAAAAATGCTGGATGAAAGCGAAGGCGAGGTTCCCAAGGATGAACTGCATCTTGCATACAACAATCAGCCCTATTATAAAAAATTTCTGATCGTCATCGCGGGACCGCTGACCAATATTTTTTGTGCACTGGTTTTATACTGGCTGATTTTTGTCATTGGTTTTGTAACTGTGCGGCCTGTCACAGGAACCATTACCCCGCATTCCATTGCTGCAGAAGGCGGGTTGAAGCCGAACCAGGAAATCATCAGTGTTGATGGTCAAAGCACTTTGACGTGGACTGGCATTTTATTTCGAATTCTCGCACACACCGGTAACCAGGACCAGATAAGAATTGATGTACAAGACCCTGTCAGCAAAATGACAG
>JAJPJI010000008.1 GCA_021324305.1 Gammaproteobacteria bacterium
ATGCAGCAATTTCTGGCAGCAGATTTAATATCGCATCCGCCAGCATGCCTTCAAAACGCAAACTCAGGATGTGCGGCACGGTATGGGCTGGATCTACATTCACACGCAAATTGGGAATCATCGCCAATTTTTGCAAAAATGCATCGCGTAATGTTTTAATCGTATTAATTTCACTGTGCATGACGTCGCGCGCAATCCGGAAGGCTTCGCCCATGCCCGCAATTTGATGGGTAGCCAGTGTGCCGGAACGCATTCCCTGTTCGTGGCCTCCGCCATGAATCAGCGGCTCCACTCTCACTCGCGGTTTTTTGCGCAGATACAAAGCGCCAATTCCCTTGGGACCAAACGTTTTATGCGCAGACAAGGACAATAAATCAACAGGCGTTTTCTGTAAATTTATCGCTGTCTTGCCGGTGGATTGTGCAGCATCGACATGAAACAGGATACCGTGCGACGATGTGATGCCAGCGACTGAATCTATGTCCTGTATGACCCCTGTTTCATTGTTCACATGCATGATGGACACCAGAATCGTATCATTTCTGAGCGCTGCGTTGAGCTTATCCAAAGACAACATGCCATCCGGTTCAGGCGCCAGATAAGTCACTGAATAACCTTCCTTTTCCAGGTGCTGGCAAGTATCCAGCACCGCCTTGTGTTCGGTTTTCATCGTGATGATATGCCGGCCTTTGCGTTGATAAAGATGTGCGGCGCCTTTTAATGCGAGATTGTCGGACTCCGTTGCACCTGACGTCCAGATAATTTCTCCTGGATCTGCGTGTATCAGCGCGGCGACCTGCTCGCGTGCTGCTTCAACCATGCGCCTGGCCTCCTGGCCATAGACATGCTGTGAAGCCGGGTTTCCGTATATTCCAGCAGGCGTAAGACAGGCGAGCATTTTCTCCGCCACACGAGGATCAACAGGTGTAGTGGCTGCATAATCAAGATAAATGGGTTTCATGCTGTGTCAATATTATTAATGTTATTCAGGATGAGTATCAAAATAGACAATATTATCGTATATGTCAAAGCGGCAGAAGGATAGACGGCTGCCTACGCTTGAGCTCGCGAGGTGCGTTTTTTGCGACGAAGCAATGGCGAGACGGTGATGAACGCTGGTCATCCGGGCACATGACGCATTCAGTAACACAAGACATTCAGCTTAGCCTCTGCGGTACCTCTCGCAATCCGACTTGAATCGTTTGCGTCGCGGCTGCACCAGACTCGATGTATTCCGCATCCTGGTTGACACACCAGACATCATATTTGCGCTCGCCCGCAAGAATATTTTTCACGGTGAGCATCGCTGTCATCATGGCATGATCCTGATTGTTATACTTGTGCATGCCATTTCGGCCAACAAGAAATAGCGAAGGAAACTTTTCTTCCAGTTCCCGCTGGATTGTATGGAGATGGGTTTGGTAATTATTATCATACACAGGATAAGCCTTGGGTTGGCGTACCACACACCCATCGACAATATCCTCCCGTTTCGCAAGCCCTAATTTCACAACTTCATCGGATGCTTTCCGTATTAAACCGGAATCTGTTGCAGACCAGATTTTATCGTCCTTGAAACAAAAATATTCCATTCCGTAACTGCACATTCCGTCTTCAGGTACCATCTGCGGTGACCAGGATTTGAAATTCTGTATGCGAGCAACATCCACATCCGCGTCATGGACATAAATCCAGTTATCCGAAAATTGATTCCTGTCCTTGAGAATCAACACAACAATCAAAAAGTCACGATATTGCAATTCTCGTGCTGCGTTCATCGCCGACAATGATATCGATGGATATAAATAATCAAGCACCAGTTCACGCACAGGTGCTGATGAAACCAGATGGGTCGCTCTGATTTTTTTTATATTGCCATGACTATCCCTGGCATGAACTTCCCACTGCTTTTCATGCGCATGGTATTCACAATGAACGACTGTATTTCCCAAGATAACTTCTCCGCCCTTGAGCCTGATTTTTTCCGCACAAGCCTCCCATAACATGCCTGGGCCCTTGCGCGGATAACGGAAGGAATCAATCAGGGTTTTGATGGACTGCTGGCGGTCTCGTCGCAGCCACTTTGGAAGAAGCGCGCTCGTGATTGCGGAAAGCAGTGATAAACCTTTAATACGCTGCGCTGCCCAGTCGGCAGAAATTTCCTCACAGGGCATGCCCCAGACTTTTTCCGTATAAGTCTTGAAGAAAATCTGAAACAGTCTTGCTCCAAAATGATTGGTGACCCAGTCAGAAAAACTCTTCACATTTTTGATGGGTGCCCATCGCGCCTTGAGGTAAGACAATAAGCACATTGATGACTCTGTCAAACCAAGTTTGTACAGCGCTTCGAATGCTCTGAGAGGATAAGCAAAAAACTGTTGTCTGTATAAAATCCTGGATGAACGCGGCCTCTCCAGCATGTCATCAGGCAGGATCTCGGACCAAAGCGCTTCAACCTCGCTGGCTTTGGAAAAAAAACGATGACCGCCGATATCAAAACAATAGCCCTTGTAATTCACTGTCCTCGCGATACCGCCCACATAGACCGGATCAGCTTCAAATACGGTCACTGGAATATTTTCTTTGGCAAGAAGATAGGCGGCTGTCAGCCCGGCAGGCCCGGCACCGATGATTGCCACATGCGTTTGCATATTCATGAAATCCATTTACAATCAGAATTGTTAACTTAAGGCCCGGCAGCCGTGTCTGAGACAAAAGCTTCCCGGCTGGAAATAGTAACATCATAAAGGAAATCATTCAAAATGACAGGGCTAAAATCGCGCCGCTCCGGCATCAGCCGCTCTCTTTTTTATTCCTGCCTGCTCCTGATATCCATTTGTTATCTTGCTTATGAATATTATTACATTCCGCGCTGGTCGCTCGCAGCTGACGAATTTGTTTTTGCACGGCATATTTATGACTACACATTCCGCATTCCTTATCTGGATTTTGCGCCCTACAAAACCGTGCTGGGCTATTATCTGTTATCAATCCCGATGTTTTTTTCACATGCATTGCTAAAGCCGCTTTTTTACATCAAGGATGAAATCGCCATCATCAATGTTTTCTGCCTGGTGACGGGAGGCTATTGGGCATGCCGTTTTTATGATAAACGCGCCGTGTTACTTATCATCCTCGCTATTATCGCCAATCAGCTTTTTCTGGTCTATTCTTCCGAATTACGCGTTGACATGCTGACAAGCTGGTTTTGTCTATTTTCCGGCCTGGCTGTATTACAAAAGTATCTGCGTACCGGCGGCACGCTGCTTGGCATCGCTTTCCTGATTTCGCAAAAAACCATCTGGTATCTTTTCGCCATCGATGGCGCTCTCATGATTTGCATGCTGCTGCCCGCTTCTTCCTATACATTGCGATCGCTATGGCATTTCAATCTCTTCATGACCATAACTGTTGTCATTTACATCGTGATCTGGTCGATGGCCGTGCCTCCAGGCGAACTCGTGCATAATCTTTTCTATGAAGCCTATACTCAAGCCAGGACCAGCTGGTATATGCATATATATTACTTCTCATGGATGACTCTTCTGCGCCATGGCCCTGTCTTGTTTCTTCTCTGGCCGGCCACTTTTCTGTCCCTGCTTCTACCCGCTGCCAGCCAGACTGCTGGCACTCATTCGGACAAGATATTCCAGCAGCGCGTTTTTGCTGCCAGTTTTTCCACAATCGCCCTGCTTCTGTTTATCAGCTACAAACAACCCTTTCCATACAATTTTGTATTTACCATACCGGCATTTTTTCTTTTATACAGCGATTTTATCTCCTGGCTGCTTGCGCTCAAGACAAGAGCTGACGAAAACGCCGCTCCCGGCATTCATGCCTCATCCATTTCCTGCCTGATGTCGCTCTATACCGTGGGTATATTTTATTTCCTGAATCGATATGATTTCGATCTTCCATATTATGTTCTGGTATTTTTTCCTCTGGTTTTTGGATATCTGTTGCGTCCGGCAAAAAACAATCCGAGGATTCCACGCATTGCTTACAAGATGATATTTGTAATTTTTGTTTCTGGTGGAATTATTTATCCGCTCTATCAATCCATGCGTCTTAATACGTATATTCGCGGTGATTACCAGCAAGCCATGATCAAAATGAGTTCCGAATTGCTAGGCAGGGATGGAGAATTCATCGGCGGAATACCATTTATTTACTATAAAGAACAGCCTGTAGAAGGAGTCAGGAATCTGATCAGTCCGGCGATTGCCTATTTATTCAAGCCAAAGGCTTCCATCAAGCCTCTCTTGCTGCCTTCTTTGTATCTGGCTCCGGCGACACAAGAAGAAGTCCTGGCAAATTTTGATAAATCACCCGTTAAAGTGATTATCAATAATGTCAGAATGGCCAGCCTGCCGCCGGCTATCAAGGCATTTGTGGCTGATAACTATCGTCATTTTTATGGCAGCATTTATCTATATGCTCCATCCATACAACCTCAGCAGCTGAGTTTTATTCTAAAATTTACGGCACGATACCGGATAAATTCATCCGTGAACAGCCAGATAACGATAGATGGAAAAAACTTCAGACCGGGACAAATCATCAAACTGAACAAAGGCGACCATACCAATTGGTCCAGCCACGCATATCACCTTGAACTGCAACCCGACGTGAATGTGGATACTAGCAATCCGAAATATCAGACAGATAACTTCCTCGACATGTTCAGATCCGTCGTTATCTGATCATTCCAGGATTTCATTCATCTGGACAGGGCTTTCCTATGCATATATTTTGCGCTATTCTCCCGATATCTTTATACATCATACAAAGGACATCGCGCCGTGCTGTCTATAAAAGGACAATCTCGATCCTTCATCTTGGTACTGACAGGACTTTGCCTGTTCTACCTTGGCTTTGAAATTTTTTACAATCAATATGCCATGCTTTCTGTCGACGAATTTTGGTTCGCTCATGTCGTTTATCAATATAAGGATGGGTTGCCTTACCGCGATTTTTCACCGTATAAGACTGTTCTGGGTTATTACCTCTTGCTGCTATCAATGTTGTCAACCCACGGTGTAATTCATACCTTGCTGACAACCAAAAATGCATTGACCATATTAAACACATGCATTTTATTTTCTTCATCGTTATGGCTGACACGATTTTTTTCGCGTTCCGGCATTCTAGCCGGACTGGCATTGCTGGTGTCATCTGAAATTGTCTTGTCATACTCATCACAAATTCGAGTTGATCTGCTTGGTTACTGGTTTTGTTTTTTTTCCCTGCTGTTACTGCTCGAAAAACGGTATTGGCTGGCAGGCGTGTTAATTGGCCTTGGCTTTGCAACAACACAAAAAGCCATCTGGTATATTTTTGCCAGCAACTGTGCACTCGGAGTGTACTGGCTTCTCAATAGTTACAAGTCAGACATTGCAAAAGGCAGTATTATATACAATCTTGTCTGTGCAATCGTCATCGGTTCATATCTGGCGTTTTGGGCATGGCTCTCCAGCTGGCATGGCGTTTTCGACAATGTATTCCTTGAAGCATCCGCGATGTACAAGCTCGACTGGTACGACAGTGCCCGAAAATTATTCTGGGAGGCAATCACTCTTTACAATCCCTTGATATTTTTATTGGCTCCAGTCACGCTCATCAGCGCTTTTGTCACGCATGATGATGATCATCACTATCAAAACAGGATGTTCGTACTAACCTATGCGCTTGTGATCCTGCTTTGCCTCATACCGTACAAACAGGTATTTCCGTATTACATGCAAGTCACCATTCCCGTATTTTTTGTGTTATATGCCGCGTTTTTCTCGTGGTTATTTGCCATCTTCACCCTGCAACGAACATTGCGCGTCATTGTAAGTAAATATTTTTTATGGACTTTTCTCACCCTTTACACAATGGCTGTCATTTATATTGTCGTCGATTTCTCGTTGCCGTTGCCTTATCTGCTCATTTGCCTGATCCCGATATCGCTCATCTGTTATGTCACCAATTATTCAACCCTTCAGCAGCAGCTTTCCTCGCTCCTGTTCAGCATCACCATCATTACTGTCATTTTTATTGGCCTGATTTATCCTTTCACACTTTTTCCCGCCAGAATTGCTTACATGAATGGCAATTATCAAAAAGCGCACATCCGGGTAGTTAACAAATTGATTGAGGACGGAACTGATTATGTTGCGGGGATAGAACTGATTTACAACCGGACACAACCAATTGCGGGATTACGTCATTTGATGGGCCCCGCTATTGATTATCTGTACAAACCGACTCCCAAACTTCGGTCCGTCATGCTGGCTTCCCTGTATGAGGATCCCAGTGTGACCATGGATTCAGTCATTGCATCACTGCGAAATTCACCTGTCAAATTTTATGTAAATAATTATCGCATCATGGCCTTGCCGCGTAAGCTCAAAACTTATCTTGCCTCACAGTATGAACATTTATGGGGCAGCGTTTATATTTACGCCCCGACTATTTCCCGCGGCACGCAATCCATTTCGATCAAATTTTCCGGCAATTATCTTATTGAACCAAGATCAGCGGGCAACATCAGTTTAAATGGCAAACAATACGCGAACAACACGATTATTTACCTTCAAAAAGGTCAATACCTAACTAACGCCAGCGGCGATTTCCGCTTGAAACTGGTTCCTGAAAAAATCACACCTTTGCTTGATCCGCATTTCCAGATGGATAATTATGATAAACTCATTTTTTGAATCGATGCAGGCTCGATAAGCAAGGCGGTCAAATCCTTGTCCAAGCCCTTGCCAACATTCCGAATTTTCGGCATGATTATTTTTCAATATCTTCAGACTTTCAAACAGGTTTGCCCATGGCAAATTCACAGACAGCTGTACTGATTCCCTGCTATAACGAAAGCACCACACTGTCGCAAGTCATTCATGATTTCAAGCGCGCGCTCCCAGACGCTGTCATTTATGTCTACGATAACGGCTCAACGGATAACAGCGCGGCGATTGCCAAAGCATCCGGAGCCATAGTCAGGCACGTTTCCATTCGCGGCAAAGGCCAGGTTGTACGTAGAATGTTTGCCGACATCGATGCGGATATCTATGTCATGGTTGACGGAGATGCTACGTATGACGCTGCCAGTGTGAATAAGGCCATAGATTTGCTGCTCAGGAATTCGCTGGATATGGTTGTCTGCACTCGCAACCCAATCGGTGACAAATCATTTCGCCCTGGCCACGCCCTGGGAAACAAATGGTTCACGCAAACAGTGAATTTTTTATTCGGCCACCAATTCAATGATATCTTTTCCGGATACAGGGTTTTCTCGCACCGTTTCGTGAAATCATTCCCTGCCATCTCGCAGGGTTTTGAAATCGAAACGGAAATTACCATCCATGCACTCCAACTGGGTCTTCCGGCAGCCGAAATTGAAACACCGTACCAGGAGCGCCCCGCGGGTTCATCCAGCAAGCTGAATACCTTCAAGGATGGCTTGCGGATCTTGCGCACCATATTTTTACTGTTCTTGTATGTGCGCCCCATGGCTTTTTTTGGAATTTTATTTATTGTTTTAATGTTTGCCTCATTAATTCTGGGAACACCTGTTATCGTTCATTTCATTCAAACCGGCTTGGTACCCAGGATGCCAACAGCGCTATTGGCTGCATCGCTTGGAGTATTGGCGAGCCTGTCGCTGGCGTGCGGCATCATTCTGGACAGTGTCAGCAGGTCACGCCTGGAGACTAAGCGCTGCTGGTATCTCATTGCCACCTCGGTACGCTGACCTTTATGTCCATGATCAACCGGAACAATATTGGCAGCCATATCATGCTTCCGCTTTCCATGCTGGTTTGCGGCTGGCTATCGGTCTGGTTTGGCAAAGAATTATGCTGGGACCTTGCTCATTATCACTACTATACTCCATTCGCATTTCTGCATTCCCGTCAGGGAATTGATTTCTGGCCAAACTCGTATATACACCAGTTCATCAATCCAACCATTGACTTACTCTCATACTTCCTGATCAACTCCTTTACCCCGCGTACGGCTGAATTTATTTTAGGCGCCCTCCATGGAATCAATTTATGGCTGGCGTTCCTGATCGCACGCCGCTATTTGCCTGCACGGACCAGCAACTGGCCAGGCGTGTTCAATATGAATACGCTTTTGGCGATATTTCTGGCGGCATTAGGTCTTTACGGTCCCACCGCCCTGCCAGGTATTGGCTCATTTCAGAATGATAATCTTGTCAGCATTTTTGTTTTGGGATTTGTGCTGTTGCAGATAAGAGCGCTGGATGACTCTACTGTTATGCATAAATTACCTGTGAAGCCGTTACTGATTTCCGGTTTCATCCTGGGACTGGGTTTTGGGTTGAAGCTCACTGCAGGGATTTATGTTGCAGGCGCAATTATTGCAACACTGATCCTGCCTGTCCCAGTTAATACACGATTAAAATGGCTGCTGCTCTGGGGATTTTCTACAGCCATTGGCATGTCACTTACCGCAGGCCACTGGATGTATCTCATGTGGCAACAACACCACAATCCATTCTTTCCATTTTTTAATAGCATCTTTCATTCACCGGATTTTGTTTCCATCAACTGGCGTGACCAACGCTTTCTTCCTCAAGGCATCCTGCAAACGCTCTTCTTTCCGTTTTACTTTGCACTAGATGGACGTACGGCAGATGCACCCTTTCGTGATTTCCGCTTTCCGGTTGTCTTTGTCCTGTTTGTTTTGGCAGGCATACAATGGGCATGGATGAAACCCCGGCAAAAAGAGAATAGTCATCCACAGAACCGCGTGACGCACACCGTACAAGTCCAGCAATACTGGCTGTTCGCGTTTTTCATTTTTTCCTATCTGGTCTGGCAGTTCTATTTCTCTATCGCCCGTTATCTTGTTGTCCTCGAAATATTGTCGCCGCTAGTTATTTTTCTCCTGATCAGGCAAGTGATTAATAATATACATGTGCGTATAGTGTTACTGGTGACGATATTTTATTCGCTGATAATCTTACTATCACCTATTCCAATGGTAAGAGCACCCTGGTACGACACCAGCTTTTTTAATGTACGGCTGCCACAGTCTGTTTACTCCACGCCTAAAGCAACCGTACTGATCACTTACACAGCTTATGTAATGGACCAGAATCCGCGTCCGCAATCCTATCTGATCCCGTTTTTCCCTTCTCAATGGCATTTCATAGGCGTGCCTTTTTGGCACGAGCGATATTTGTCAGATCATGCTGTCAGCCAGCAAATCACATCACATCTGCATCACGCTGAAGGGAAAATTTATTTACTGTCATCTGACATGAATATGCCCGCGTTCTATCAGGCTGCGCAAAAATTTGGTCTGATCCCGGCAGGAAAATGTGAAAAAATTCTCAGCGACCGGCAAGCTGTCACACATCAAAATGTGCTATTGTGCGAAGTCAGGCAGCTTTGATTATTCTGCTGCCGAGTATCAGGCCGCTTCCTGCTTCCCAAAATGCATGTCGAGAAGACTCATGAAAAAACTTGCGAACATCAATTGCATGCCAAGTATCAATACTGTAATTGAAGGAATAAGAATACGCATTGTATAGGCTGGAACAAGCGGACCAAAGGAATGTTGCTGCCAATAGATAAAAGAATAGCAGGATCCGGCAGCACCAGGAAGCAGCAAGCACAATCCAGCTGCCAGCCCATGCTCAAGCCTGATCCTTTTTAATATTCGCGGGAAATAATCCGGCGTGAAACTTGTTTTCATATGAAAGGCTGCAATACGCTTCGCGAAAAAAGCAAAGCAGACCGCTTGCAAACCTACTATCATGAACAATCCCCCAAATAACATCGTATGAATATCGAGATTCACATGACCGACCAGCAACGGACCCCTGATCAGCAAGGACATAAGCAATATTCCGGAAAATAAAAGAAACAGGCCAGGATAGAAGAAAAGCCATCGGGGGCTAAATAAGAGCAACAAACGCAAATGCCGCCAACCATCCCGCCAGGGACGCAAATGTGGCCGCCGGCTGCGGCCATCTGGATATAATTGTGTAGGTACTTCAGTGATATTGAGTTTCTTCAAGGTAGCCTTCACCACCATCTCGCTTGCGAATTCCATGCCATCGCCTTGCAAATCCAGCTGCAAAAAGCTATCACGCCGGAATCCACGCAAGCCGCAATGAAAATCGCCAATGTCGCTTCTGAAGAACATTCTGCCTAGAAAAGATAATACCGGATTCCCAATGTACCGATTCAAAAATGGCATTGCGCCATCAATAATCCCGCCCTTGAACCGGTTACCCATGACCAAATCATATCCATCCCTGAGCTTGATTAAAAAAGGCATTAAATTCAGGAAATCATAGCTGTCATCTGCATCGCCCATGATGATATAGCGCCCGTTGGATTCCTGAATCCCGCTTTTTAAAGCAGCACCGTATCCGCGCTTCGCAACTGAAATCACTCTTGCACCAAGCGCGTGCGCAATCTCCCGGGAACCATCAACACTGCCATTATCAGCAATGAGAATCTCGCCATGCACCTGCTGGGTCTCGAGAAATTTCCTTGCTTTCTGGATACAGATCGCCAGTGTTTCCGATTCATTAAGGCAAGGCATTAGAATTGTCAACTCACATGATTCCATTCAGTGTTCCCTGTTATGCATTGTTGGTCTTTTTTTCTTGTATCGCAGTCAGGATCCCGCGCAAGATATTCATTTCCATAACATCCGGCCGCGTACGTAAAAACATGCGCCTAAGACGTGTCATTAATTTGCGCGGAGCATTCAATTTTAAAAAATCAATCTCGACCAGCACTTCCTGGAGATGCGTGAAAAATTTTTCCATTTCATCCGCGGTTGCCAGACGATAATCCCATTCATCAGCAACAGCAGTTTGATCCAGACTCGCGATACGCAACTCATAAGCCACAACCTGGACAGCAGCGGCAATATTCAGAGAACTATATTCCGGATTGGCTGGAATATGAATATGCAGGTGACAGCGCTGCAATTCTTCATTGCTTAATCCCGATTGTTCACGGCCAAAGAGAATAGCCGTCTGGCTGTCAGGTGACTCATTCTTAACTTTTTCAGCCATTTCCCTGGGCATCAGCAGGGGCCAGGGAATCGTGCGCATACGCGCGCTGGTTCCAACGACCAGCTGACAGTCAGCAATGGCCTCATCCAGCGTTTCCACGACCACCGCCTGATCGAGGATATCAGATGCGCCGGAAGCCATTTCTACCGCCTTGGGGTGCGGAAATTGCTGGGGTGAAACCAGGACCAGGTCTGACAAGCCCATTGTTTTCATGGCCCTGGCTGTTGAACCAATATTGCCTGGATGGGAAGTATTTACCAAAACGATGCGAATACGATCTAGCATATTTTTTATTCAATCATGATGTTTATCATTTTCCCCATTCTAGCACTAACCGCCGGAAAAAGAATAATCGAGAATGTCCGCGAAACTGTGGCGCGTACGTCATAATCCAGTGAGCATTCCTGACCGCAGCCTTGACTTCCCTAGCCTGATTGGTCCACAGCAAACACGGCCTTGAATTTACGCCGGCGCAGAATGCCAAAGATAATGTAATCCAGTCTGTCCCATAAACTAATAAAGTTTGGATTCAATAGCGCACATTTCAAAAAAGCCTTCCACCCGATCTGATGTATCATGAATAAATTCCTGCTGTGAAAACGATGATTCAATAAATTGATCCGCTCAGGCCGTCCTGTATCCGCAAGCTTTTTATTGATGTAGTGAAATGCCCGTTCAGTTCGTCTTGTCAGCCGGCGAATGGTTTCAAAATCCAGCTGCACAAACTCATTATTGCTAAACCAATTGTCGCCATGCAGACGGTAGTAACAAAGCGGCTGATTAATGGCAGCCACATTCCCCATAATGCCAGCCAGCATTTGCAAAGGAAAATCAGCATCAATCCGGTTTAGATACGGTGTTAACGGCAAGACCCGGGCTAGAAAAGTCCGCCTGAAGGACAGAAATGAGGTTGGCGGAAACAAGGTTTCACAATAAAGCTGGACCCGCTTGCTGACATCCCCTTGCATGATTTTTTTAGGGAATACCTCGCCGATTATCTCCCTGTGAATATTGATGTATTTACCCCGGTGATAGATCAATACCGCATCAGGGTTACTGACTGCGGCTTCGGAAAGAATGGATAATTTATTCTTATAATAAATGTCATCCGCATCAAGAAAACAGATCAGCTCGCCTTTGCTTGCCTGAAATCCCGCATTGAACGCTGCTCCCTGGCCGCAGTTTTTCAACTGGAAAACAGGCTTGATCCTGTCGCCGTAAGACTCGATCACTTCGCGGGAATGATCCGTAGACGCATCATCCACGACAATGACTTCATAATCCGTGTAATCCTGGGCAAGCACACTGTCGATGGCATCGGTAAGAAAACGTGCATAATTATAATTATTGATAATCACACTAATATATGGTTTTTTCTGCATAATCATCCCAGATCCAGGCTTGACAAATATTGGCGCCGGCGCTTTACGCCAAAATTCAAATAACCTATCAAATTCTTCCAGTTTTTTAAGCTGGTACGCATACCAACCCGAAACACATATTCCATCCAGCCAATTTCATTGAAAATATAGCAATTTCTGATATGGTCTCTTGATTTCATCAAATCAAACCGGTCATCAAGACCGAGTTCATTCAGTTTTTTATTGAGATAATAAAATCCTTTTTCCGTTCTACGCATCGCTTCCCGCAGATTTCGCAAATTGCCATTGTTTGTTTCTCCATTGCTAAACCAGTTATCTCCATGCACACGATAATATGTCAGCGCATGCGGGATGGCGGCAATTTCTCCCAAAATCGGCGCAAGTTGTATGAGTGGAAAATCTCCGCCTTCCCTGGTCATAAATGGTGATAATGGTAAAACCCTGCTGAGATAACTTCTTCTGAATACAACAAACGAGGTCGGTGGAAAAATTCCTGACTCAACAAGCAGGATGCGTTTTTTTAAATTCCCTTGCGGCATTTCCGCTGGAAAGGCCTCACCTATCCTGTTTAGATTGCCATCCACCAGATAACCCTGATGATAAAACATCACTGCATCCTGTTTTTTCATTCCCGCTTCCGCGACAATGGATAATTTGCTCTCGACAAAGAGATCATCCGCATCCAGAAATGCAATCAACTCTCCACTGCTCGCTGTGAAACCAGCATTAAAAGCCGCACCCTGTCCACTATTGGCTGCAAGCAGCACCGGGATGATCTGATCAGCATACAGGGAAATGATGTCGCGTGAATGATCAGTTGATGCATCATCTACAACAATGAGTTCATAATCAGTAAAATTCTGACGCAACACACTGGCGATAGCCTGATGTAAAAACCGGCCATAATTATAATTGTTGATTATCACGCTGATATAGGGCTTTTTTCGTTGCTGCATAATAATCCCGGCTTCTCATTATATCTGGCATACGTGCATCCCCCTGCATAGGGAAACTCAAAATCAATGGCCACGCTTAAAGCGATTCGCCTTATTGTAAAATTGCGCGGCACGCATCCATGATTGCCGCTTCAATCGGTTCATATTTCTTTTGCAGAAAATGTTGTGCACGCAAATCCGCCCACTCACGTAATGTCTGCTTGTTTGAACTTCGTTTAATTTTCTCGGCGGTTTTGAGCATTAACGCATTTTCGATTTTATTTTTTGTTGCCGCAATTGGATGCAGCGCGGGATGAAACGATACTCCGACACCGATCTGCTCCAGATAATGCCCAACCCAGTTACTTTCAAAGTGATTTGGCAAGACAAATTGCGGAATGCCGGCAGCCAGCGCCGCCTCGGCCACCACTATGTCCCCATGATGAATGGTAAAAGCGCAATTTTTCAATACTTCATTAAGAACCGGATAAGCCTGGCACACTATCATCCCTGACTGGACAAGATATTCCTGTAAACCGTATGGCGCACCGGGTATATAAAAAATTCCTTTTTTATCCAGATCACTCAACCCAATGATGATTTCTTCAATATCTGGGTAATCCATTTTCAGATAAGCGAAAAAATAATCCTTTTCATTACGGATAGAATAGGATGGCAATGGCAAAAACGGTCCTGATTTCACGTTGCCATTGCCACTCCGGAATGTTTGATAGGGATCAAGTTCGGGAATATGCGAGATAAAACTGTATTCACTTTGTAAAATCGCTGGCAAATACGGCGGCAACTCCTTTTTCCTTCGGGATTGTACGGCATGTACATTTTTCAGCATGTCATGTGTTGATGCCAGTGGCGGTGCATCTGGTCTTAATCTTGGAAAATCAGCAAGGTGAGACGGTGGAAGGCTTAATGCATCACTAAGTTGTATTGATGGAATGTGCTTGTAAGCCGCGAGACTTGCAACAGGAGCACAATCACAAATGAGCAGCCGAGGATTGATCAGTTCAAATATCGTATCCCATGACGCAACCAGATTAGCCAGGATTCTGGCGTTATTAAACCCCAGCAATGCCAGCCGGTCACCATACCCTCCCATTTTCGTCACTGCTCTCGGCTTGTGAATGGCAGGCGCAGGCGCTTTGGGTGATGAAATGAATGGCAGGCAATCACTATCTTCCAGCGCAGGTAAACTGCTGCCAACCAGATAGACTTGATGCCCGATCTGCTTTAATTGTTTTTGCAGGTGTTTCAATCTTGAGATATGCGAAGTATCTCTTTCATATTCCCAGGCAATAATGATTGCAGAACTCATGTTGCAGCCTCTTCCATTTAAGCAAACGTGACCAACGCGTTTAGCATGTTGTTGTCCATCAGTGGTATTACATCATTTTTGTGACAGGTTCTAGTGATTTTTGTAACTTAGTGAGCATGCCTTGAAGCATGACGATTCACTGTCACACTTCAAGGAAGTTTTGTTGCTGAAATGATTAGCTATGGAATCTTGGTGTTAAAACATTTTCATGTGTATTCATAACCAGCAGATCCAGTGTCGGCGGAACCATATCCTCGCGATGACGACGCTCCAGAGATTTGCCTGGATCGCACGGGTCGCCAAAGTAATAACGCAGCCCGAGGAATCCATAGTTGAGGCTATGCGCACCCACACCTGCATCAGCGAAAATGGACAATCCCGGAAGGGAAGCTAGTCCTAATTGATATTCCGCTCCTATCTGGCCAGCACCGTCACCTTGTACAATAATACCGCCGAGATTTAAATCCAGGTTTGGTATCGCATACCAGTGAACAATTGCTTCAGCATAATAGGAACCGCCAACTTCATTTTCATGCATGCCGCCCGCTTCGCCAACAAATGTCAGATTTTTCCAATAATCTTCGCCATGAAGACCATAAAGGGTCTGATATACATGGTCGCTATTAGTATACGCGACATGAGGACCCAACAATCCTTGCGCCGGATTTCTCCAGAAAATATAACCATCCAGGCCCTGGGAGTTGGTATGAGCGACAGATCCGTCAAAAGCATGTAACTGGGCGCCGAAATCATGGGATAGCGGCATTGCCAAACCACCTTCAACAAAACCACCGCCGCCGCTATCTATGTTGTTGTGCAGATAGCCGCCTGCAGCGTCTATCCAACCATTGACATTTGATACCGCTGGCAATGAGCCAGAATTTGCTGCATTGGCTGCACCCATGCCTATGCTTGATGATGCAGAAGCAACGAGCAACGGCCACTTCAGCTTATTGACCATTTTTCTTAACAAGCCTTTGACATTCTTTTTCACAACACTGGCTTTATCGACTGCTATTACTTTGCCAGCCGGATTTTGCGCAGAAACAGTGATTGAATAATAAAAAGGCTTGGATAATTTTTGCGTATTTTTGAGAATAACAGGCTCCAGTTGTTCGCGAATGAGAGCAAAATTAATTGTCTGCCCGGCAGATTCTGCCTTAAGCGTAAAATGGATATTCCGTCTTTCGCTGTTAAAGTAACAACCCTTCAGGGCTGCACCCAATAATTGGCGTGCCTGTTTCGCCATGCTTACCATAACTTGTGCGCGTTCAATTGTTGCTGTTGGATCAAAAATAATTGTCTGATGGGGAACACGGGAAAGTATTTCTTCTAGAGACTTGGTTTTCTCTAGCGAGAGTGAATTCGTGGTTTTAACATTTATTAAAGCAAAACCCGGTTTATTGATTAATAATTTTTCTATTTGCGCCTTGCTTTGTGAGTCTTTCACATAAAGTGTCAGGGCTTGGCTACTATCCACGCCGCAATAATAAACATCTTTTACTAATGCACCAAGACATTCTTTCAGGTCTGTCGCATCCATCATGATAAAATCTCCATATAATAATATCCCCGGCATAAAATGCCTTCTATTGAGATTAAGATTTCAGGCATATTTTGTAAAGAAAAACTTGAGCGCACAAACTCAGCTCCGGAAATACCTGGTACAGTTGCATACAACAAAATAACAAGCTATGGTAAACCCAACAAGAGTGTTCTCCGTTAAATACACCAGGATGACATCACGCTTATAGCTACACAAATACCAGGGAAAATTACCGATATGGAATATCAAGCCAGGCGTATCTTGATTACAGGCGGCGCAGGATTTTTGGGATCACATTTATGCGAGCAGCTGCTGGATGCAGGCCATCATGTCATTTGCATCGACAATCTCACTACCGGATCATCACACCATATAGACATTTTTGCAGACAATCCAAGGTTTAAGTTCATTCAGCATGATGTAGTCACGCCGTTAGACGTGCATTCTGATTTTGGTCCCATTGATGAAATATACAATTGCGCATGCCCTGCCTCGCCATTGCAATATCAAAAAAATCCTGTCCAGACACTCAAAACCAATGTTTATGGCGCAGCCAATATGCTGGAATATTCCCGCAGGTTGAATGCAAGGATTTTGCAAACCTCGACCAGTGAAGTCTATGGCGATCCGGAAGTCCATCCGCAAGTGGAAAAATACGTTGGCCATGTCAATACGCTTGGCATACGAGCCTGTTATGAAGAAGGAAAGCGCGCAGCCGAAACATTGTTCATAGATTATTACCGACAGTACGCACTGCGCATCAAGATAGCACGCCTGTTTAATGTTTATGGACCGCGCATGCAGATTGATGATGGACGTGTGATACCCAATTTTATTCATCAGGCACTGCTTGATCAGCCCATTACCATTTATGGAGATGGCTTACAGACGCGTTCCTTTTGCTACGTGACAGATACCATCCGGGGACTGCTATCCCTGATGGCAACCGGAGATGACTTTATTGGACCGGTTAACATTGGCAGCACCCATGAAATCACGATTGCTGAGCTGGCTGAAACACTGATTGATATCATCGGTTCCAAATCATCACTGATATTCAAGCCAAAACCCCAGGATGACCCGGTCAGACGACGTCCAAACATTGATTTGGCACGCGAGAAATTAAACTGGGCTCCCGCTATCCCGTTCAGGGAGGGCCTGCAAAATACCGTGGCTTATTTCGAGCAAATGTTAAGCGCAGGCGAACTGGCAAACGCAGTCTGATTTTCATTGAATATTGTGAAGGCGTGGTTTGCCTGCATTTATCCCTGGCATCCTCTTCATATTCGTTTTATTATTTCCACCTTCAATAACTATAAACTGATGCTCTTTAAACACTATGCGAGAACCTCTAATTAATATTGCTGTTGAAGCCGCTCGAGCTGCTGGAAATATCATTATCCGGTCCATGAAACGCCTTGATAACGTTAAAATCGCTGAAAAGCGGCCCAACGATTTTGTCACTGAAGTCGACCAGCGGGTAGAGCAGGAAATCATCTCCATTATCCGCAAGGCCTACCCTTCGCACGGATTTCTTGGCGAAGAGAGTGGCGAAGTAAAAGGTGATGACTATCAATGGATTATCGATCCCATCGATGGCACCCGAAACTTTATTCATGGGTTTCCGCATTTCGCAGTTTCGATCGCAGTCACTTACAGGAACAAAATCGAGCATGGCGTGATTTATGACCCCAGCCGCCAGGAATTATTTACCGCGAGTCGCGGCAAGGGCGCCCAATTAAATGAACGGCGTATCCGGGTAAGTGAACGCAAGCGTCTGGAAGATTGCCTGTTAGGCACAGGATTCGCCTACCGGCACAAGGACAAGGACAATCCGATTCCCGTCAAGGTTTTTCAATCCATGATTCCGATCCTCGGCGATATCCGCCGGGCAGGCGCCGCGACACTCGATCTGGCCTATGTCGCATGTGGCCGTCTCGACGGTTTCTGGGAAATGGGACTGAATATCTGGGATATTGCTGCCGGTATCTTGCTGGTCAAGGAAGCCGGGGGCATGGTTTGTGACCCGCATGGCGGTGAGGACTACCTTAAGACTGGAAATGTGGTTGCTGCCAACCCCGTCATCATGCGGCAATTCCTGAAAACCATCAAACCGCAGATGGACAGCCAGGCCGAATAAAAAGTAAAAAAAACATAAGCTTAACCATGATTCAACGGCATGATTTCAGGAAACGCCCTGGCAAATGCCTTATACTAGAATTATGATATTTCCATACAGGAGGCCGCTCGCATGGCATTTCACTATACGGCAAAAATATATGTGGATGACAGTGAGGTTGACCATGAAAGCGGCGATGATGTTGATGAGCTTTATAACTGGATGCTGATCAAGGCTCAGGGAAAATTTGGCAATTTTCACGGTGAAATTGTTGATAACAAGACCCAAAAAGTCGTCAGAAGCTTTCGCAAGGCTCCGCCTGATTGATCTCCTCCGCAATCCTTCGTATATTGCATTTCTGTGCGAGCCAGGGAATTTACTCTCCCTGTTAAAAATTTACACATAATTAAGGACGTGAAAACCATGCAATATACTTCGAAGGTCTCCTGGAGACGTCATGAATCGACTCCATTCAATGTAAAATCCTATGACAGAACTCATGATGTGGAATTTGGCGGCGGAGCCACTATTTCTGCCAGCAGCGCACCGGAATTCCTGGGCAATCGTGATCTTCCCAATCCGGAAGAATTATTCACTGCTTCCATTTCAAGCTGCTTTATGTTGACCTTTCTTTACTGGGCAGCACTCAAAGGGCTAATCATCAATGATTATACCTCTGAAGCCGTGGGCATACTGGCTAAAAATGAAGAAGGCAAAATGGCCATGACAGAAGTCGTCATCAAGCCAACCATCATCTTCCATGAAGACAAAGCGCCAGATCCGGCATTGCTTGAAGAATTATTCAAAAAAGCGCATGAAAACTGTTTTATCTCATCCTCAGTGAAAACGAAAGTAACGATACAGAGCTAACAGATACGACTTTAGTCTGGTAGTCAATACACGCATGAAGATTGCCGCGCCAGCGAAGTTTACCCCGGCAAGCTCCTAGCCGGGGGGCGGCTCGCGATGGCAAATTCAGATGTGCATCTGCAGAATGCCGGCAATCAGCATCGTCGTAATTGAGGCTGCGCAGCAGTCATGATATTTCGTGTCGTCATTGCGAGCCCGCGAAGGATGCGCAGCGCAAAGTTTTATAAATCGCCACACTCCCTTGCCATCTCGGAGGACATCATATCAGTTTAATCACATACGACCCGGTAAAACGGCCGCTGCGCAAATCCGCGAGAGCTTCATTGGCTTTTTCCAGAGGATAGGTATGAACTTCTGTCCTGATCGGAATATTGGGTGCCAGCGCTAAAAATTCTTCTCCGTCACGACGGGTCAGGTTGGCAACCGAACAAATGACTCTTTCTCCCCATAAAATATCATAGGGAAACGACGGTATATCACTCATGTGTATCCCGCCGCATACGACCGTACCCCCTTTCGCGAGAGCACGCAAGGCGACAGGAACCAATTCGCCAACAGGCGCAAAAATGATAGCCGCATCCAATAATTCAGGTGGTGCCTGAGTGGAATCACCCGCCCAGACTGCACCAAGATCAAGTGCAAATTGCTGCGCCTGCCTGTCATTTTCACGCGTGAACGCATAAATTTCTCTGCCCTGATAACATGCAACCTGAACCAGCAGATGCGCTGCCGCGCCGAAACCATAAATTCCCAGGCGTTTCGCATCCCCAGCCTTGCCTAAACACCGGTAGCCGATTAATCCTGCGCATAACAAAGGCGCAGCCTGATCATCAGGGTAATTTACAGGAACAGGAAAACAGAACCGTGTATTTGCAACACAATATTCAGCAAGACCGCCATTGATTTGATATCCCGTGAACTCTGCGTTATCGCAAAGATTTTCTCTTCCAGCGAGACAATACCGGCATTTGCCGCAGCTGTTTCCCAGCCATGGAACACCTATGCGCTGCCCTGCCGAAAAACCACTGACTTGTCTGCCTGTTTCAACTATCGTGCCGATTATTTGATGCCCGGGAATAAGCGGCAAGACGGGCTGATCAAGCTCACCATCAAGAATATGCAAATCCGTTCTGCACAATCCGCAAGCATGAACCTTGATCAAGACCTGGTTTTCAGCCGGTACAGGAACAGCAACATCAACTAACCGTAACGGCTGCTTTTGCTTTTCCATCAGCATGGCGCGCATAATCAGACTTCCGTTTCCCTGCAATAACCTTATTTACCGAACCTGGACGTGGCAGAGGGCCGATCATTTTGCTCCCTGGCATCTTTCAGCAGGTTGGCGATGGTATATTCCCTCAGAAACTTTCTGGTCTCTTCCTGTCGCGCCTGGATATCCTTCAGGTATCTCTCCTGCTCATCAGCATGAATTAATGATCCGTATCTGGCAAAAACCTTTTTGATGTCTGCTTCAGACAAAGCGGCAAATTTTTCATAAAATGCAATGACGCTTCGGTTTTCAATGTCATTATTAATGGCCTTAATCAACACAGGAGCAATTATTCGTTTAACTTCATCATTGCCTTTCAAAGGCTGGTGACGATTATCCGCTGCCGTGTCAACGACGCCGTCGGCCTGCTGCTCGAAAACATGTTCACTCAACGTTTTTTTGCGAAACTCGCCAATGAATGCAAGCCCCTCATTTGGCTGTGTTAGAAACTGCGCCCGCAATGCACAACCCGACTCATGATCAATGGAATAACAATCTCCGGCATGTTTGCGCATGAACACCAGATTGGCGAGCTTGGAATCTGTTTTTCCAAACAACATATCGGCGGCGACCGATATTCCCAGATGTTCCGGAATATCAGTTATTTCTCCCTGTACATATAGTGTCGCCCACTCTTCCAGGTTGAGGTTTCCCTTTTTCTCATTCAGACTTTCGGAGATCAATCCATACCTGGAATCATCTTCAAGATCATTCACCGGCGTCTCTACCGCCATTATCCGCGGAAATGCTTCACCAAGGATTTGTCTTAACAGACCCCCCAGCACTAATTCATTCAAATACCCTTCACGCGAAAATGGTTCCTTGTAATAATAAAATCTATGTTCTTCATCCTCATGCGCATGGCTGACCTTGTAACCATGCGAACGTCCGGACGTGACGTGATGATCGACAGATTTCAGCGTCATGGCATCAATGACATCCACATCTTTGTCTTCGTATTCGGCGTCTCGTAATACGGATTTATCTATCAGCGGCGTTTGCACATTATCTTTATAAATTTGATATAACAACAAACCCACCAATCCGGCCAGCAATAAGGCAGCCATCGCGTTTTTAACATTTTCAGGCGGCTCTGATTTCATACCCTGGATGAATTTTGCATAAGAGCTTTTTTCATTGGGCGGCCGGCCAGTCGAATAGGATCGGCGGGAATGATCAGAATTCTTTTTACCTGGCTTGAAACAAGTCGATTGCTGTGAAGAAAAAGGTCGTCCGGTGAATCCGGATGCAAGATTTATTTGCCGGATCGTTCTTTGGGCTTCCTGTAACTGTGTGTGCTCGTGACGCAGTCTCAGCTCTTCCCATTTTCTGAATTCCTGTTCCACCAGCTTTTTTGATTTTTGCTGTATTGATGGATTTGATGAATTCCGGCTAATATGCCTGGAGGGTATTTCTGCTTTCCTTGACCTAAACAATGCGTATCTCACCAACATGCTCCCTCCCTTCCACTTGGCATGGCTTTAATAATGCTCAAAAAACTTTTACTTGATCTCACTGCTGCTTCTAATGGATACCACTTTATTTCCTAGTTTTCAATGCAGGTGGAGCTGTCTGATCTTTGGCTTGCGAGGGATAGGTTTATGCAAAACCCCTGTTCCACAAGGAAACAGGGGTTTCATGGATGAAGGTATGATAATGCCTAGTTTGAACCAGAACTCGAATAGCTGCTGGAATAGCCACTGGATGCTGCCGAACCCGAAGCTGATTCCGATGTGGATGATGCGTATCCGCTGCTATCCTTGCCCTGCGATGCATCCGCTGTCTGTGCAGCAGGCGCAGCACTGGATGCATTGCCGGAAGAATAACCGCTGCTATTATCAGCAGGCGCAGATTGAGGCGCCGCCTGGCTCGCGCTGGTAGAGCTCTGATAACCAGAACTGGCAGCAGGAGCAGAACCGGAACCAGAACTGCTATAGCCGCTGCTTGCCGAAGCAGAATTTTGATACCCAGAGCTGGCTGGTGCACTGGAGCCAGAGCTTGAATAGCCGCTGTCACCATTGCGTACAGTAGAAGCACTGCTGCTATATCCAAAAGGCCCCGGTGACTGATTACCGCCTGACGGAGTCTGTGAACTATAGTAACCGCTGCTGCCATTGCTCCGGTTGTAATTCGATGTTTGCGAGCTGTAATAGGTTTTGCTGCGATCACGATTATGATGCCGGGACTGATAGTCACGGTTATAACCAGAGGTGATATGATAATTGTAGGTGGTTACATCGCCTCCACCATAATAATCAGTG
The DNA here is from genome assembly GCA_021324305.1 of Gammaproteobacteria bacterium. Taxonomy (GTDB): domain Bacteria; phylum Pseudomonadota; class Gammaproteobacteria; order DSM-16500; family DSM-16500; genus Aquicella. The sequence continues at coordinate 22,767 of JAJPJI010000008.1, forward strand.
CCATAAAAATCATCTTCAACGCAACCCGCCAGCATCACAACACCCGTCAACACGATTGCTGCTTTAGCAAATTTTTTCATATAAATACCTGTTTAATTAACGGCAATATCTGTCAACATCAATATTGTAGTTATAAGTGTTTGGTACATTGTTGATATCAATAATTGCATGGTTGCAAACATTGCCACCCCAGAATTGATTACCCCAGGCATCCTTAAGAACAATGTATGTATCGCCTGCGTAACTTCCATTACGAATATAATCCATTGTGTTGGTATGCAGATAATCCTTGATTGACGTACCTTGTACTTCAACCTGGATCGCTGTCCGGCTGGAGTTGGTAATCAGGATTTTTGTCTTGGTATCAACAAATGCAACATTTGCTTTGGCAACCGGTGCCGCAGATGCTGCTAAAGAAGGGGATGAGGTAGAAGCTGCCTGAGATTGCAGACTGCTATAGTAACCACCAATCGCTTGACTCTCTGCAAATGAAAATGGAGCTAAGACAATACCTGTAACAGCAATCACTGAAAGACAGATCTTTTTCATAAGTATCCTATTAAGTTGGTTAATTGTTTGGTTATCGTCCCTGAACGAGACAAAAAGCGGTCTTATGAATTCCCTGTCGTGTGCAAATTATACCTGCAAGAATATGGCAAGCAAGTAGCAGGCACACTTTTTGTGTTATTTTTGGTCAGCTCATGCTTTCGTATTGCTACCATGCAAGGGCGAGATTCTGGGTTTCCGGGGAACGCTTTTCAAAACCGCCAACATTTGTGTTCTAAGCAAACTTGTACGCCAGACAGGCTGTCAAGACGCTTGCGCCAGAGAGAATGAGCCACGTGCTCACAGAGGGTGGTGCCATATAAAAATAGTTCGCAATAAAAGGGATCTGCACAAGCACCAGCAGCATGATGAATGATGCAATCACAATTATGCGCGAAGTCATGGATTGCAGCCTGCTCAAGCCGATTGTAAACGCGATATGTGAGAGGCCGACCGCCGTAAACGCGTTCGCGCGTGCGGCAAGATCACTCCCTGTAAGTTGCAGGGTCAGCAGATAAGTCCAGATAACCAGCATTGTTGTGTACGCACCAAGCAGCGCAACTCCCCACCAGTCAAAACGGCTGAAAAACGCAAACTGTTTTCTGCTGGCATCAGCTGCTCTATCGATTTTTGCGCCGGGTAAATTCTGAAATACCAGCATGCAGGTGGGATGGATAAATAATTCAATCCAGACAATATGGATCGGATAATATAATAACGGAAAACCCAGCAGTGGAATAATCGTCGCAGAAATCACGTATGGCGTGTGCACCATTAACAGATACTTGAAACTGAGCTGTAAATTCTTGAACAATTGCCTACCTTCGCTGATCGCATTGACGATACTGTCAAAATTATCATCCAGCAAAACGATGGACGCTGCCTCGCGTGCGCTTTGCGTGCCCCGCTCTCCCATAGCGATACCCACATCAGCCGCGCGCAGAGCAGGCACATCATTCACACCATCGCCAGTCACCGCCACGATATCATTCATTGAACGCAATGCCTGTACAATCGCAAATTTTTGGGAAGGAATGGCGCGCGCAATGACGTCCACATTATGCAAAAAATCACCCCCATCCTGTTTCAATAATGCTTCCGCTTTTTGCGCCGTAATCACATTGGGTGCGCCTCCGCCCAACCCGATATCAGCGGCGATTTTTTTTGCCGTGGATGGATGGTCGCCAGTAATCATAAGCACACGAATAGCGCTGTGCTGGCAGATTTTGATGGCTGCGAACACTTCCTTGCGCGGCGGGTCTTCGAAAGCCAATAATCCCATGAATTCATAATCCTTTTCAGGCTCGGACAAGCCGGCAGATGGATTATGCGTCAAATATCTCGCAACCGCGATCACTTTAAATCCCTGTTTCGCCAATTCGGTCACTTCGTCGCGCCAGCGATTATTTTGTGCCGGCGTCAGCGCGGCAATTTTAAAAATGGTTTCTGGTGCTCCCTTCGTGGCGATATACAACAGATTATCCTGCTTGCAAACGGCAGTTTCACGTTTGCGCTCTTCCGTGAATGGATAAACGTGTAACCGTGTATAAGTTGCCGCAACGTGGCTGTCAACGGCATCCAGAATGGCAATATCGAGCGGATCACCACTTTCTGCCCTCGATGCCAGTGTGGCGCACAACAGCAAGTCTAGTTCAAGTGAGGGCTTGATTGCCCTGGTTTTGGCGATTCGAAAGCGACCTTCAGTGATCGTGCCGGTTTTATCTGTACAGATGCAGGTGATACGCCCGATATTTTCAACTGAAACAGCACGCCGTACCAAGGCATGTTTTTTTGCCAGGCGGTAGACACCTACGCCCAGAAAAAATGTAAACGTCATCGGAAATTCATCCGGCAGCGCAACCACTGCCAGTGTTGCGGCACTCAAGAGTGCATCTATCATGCCAAAACCCTGATAATAACGAACAACTGCAAGAACGATGCAAAAAATCAGCGCCACGATGATCAGCATCAGCACCAGCCTTGCGATCGCATTTTGTAACGGCGTTCTATCCTGCCTGGTTGTCAAAACAGAAGTAACAATTTCTCCATAAATGGTTTCCTTGCCTGTATACACCACACGAAGCATGGCTTGTCCGGTCAGTAACCGTGTACCGACAAACCCCCAGTGATGATAGTCAATCAGGATTTCCTGCTGCAGCTCAGGCAGTTGCGTCAATGCCTGTTTCGTGACCGGATATGCTTCCCCGGTCAATGAAGATTCATCAACCTGTACATTATTCGCAACCACAATAATTCCATCCGCTGAAAAATACTCACCTGCCCTGACAATAACGAGATCCCCCGGCACAATGTCTCGAGAGGCAATAATGAGCTCCCTGCCCTGCCGGACTACGCGCGCATAAGTGATCAATCGACTGCTCAGCGCCTGTGTCGATACCTGTGTGCGCCAGTGCAGAAAGGCATCCATTCCGCCTATCGGAATAGTGGCAAGCAGCATGATGACAGAGCTGGAATATTTCGAAAGCATGGCAAAGAGCAGGCTGGCGGCGAGTAAAAACCAGATCATGGGGTCGAGTATGGTTTCCCTGGCGAGATCCAGCCAGGGATGCCTGACCTTGTCCACTATATCATTTGCCCCATATTGTTCACGCCGCAACGCGACGTCCTCGCCACTTAAACTCCAGTCTGGCGACAGGGATTTATTAATACGATCAACAGGTAATAGTCGAAACATGGTTTACCGGCATCCGTGGCTAATTTCTATCTAGTATTTTATACCGGATCGGGGCATGGATGCAGGCTAGTCAGCAAAAACACGGAAAAACTCCGCATTAAGGCGTTTTAGGCTGAATTCCCGATTTATCTTCTTTTTGCTCTTCTTGTCCATCTTGTTCTTTCGCTGGTTTCCCCTGCTTGCCCCTTATTTTATCCCCGCTCAGACTCCGCTCCAGTTCTTCAAAAAAATGGATTTTTTGTTTCACCTGAGAATTTTGACTGTCCGTGTTCCTGATATCACGACGGGTTTCCTTACGACCCTCAGGGCCGGCAGCTACGGCTGATGTTTTCACGGTGCTATCCACAGAATGTATTTCTTTCATCACCTTCGCCGCACTTCCCCTTTGATATGAATCGTCGTTGACTGTACTCCCAATATCTTTTTGCTTTCCTTTATCTTTCTGGACTCCAGATTGAGTTTCAGTTGTATACATCATGCGCTCGGCTTGCTGACTCAGGAAATCAGCATAATCATGCGGCATGTGACTCCGTAAAATCGCTCGCTTGAGCGATGCCATTTCCGTCACGCCTTTGTTTACGATCGCTTTGTCAAAAAACTGTATTTGATCTTGACCCCTTCCTTCGTTGACCGCTGTCATGCGTAATTTATAAAGATCAAAAACCGTCATCCTCTCAAGATAGGCGTTTTGTTCCCTGGAAGATGGAAGATCCTCAAATTCCTTCTCGAACTTCAACAGTTTGACAAGTTCACACCTGCCAGGCCTGAGCTTCGCATCTGAATCCTGTTTCACGTCTTTCTGAAATTTTTCTGGTAGTCTATCCAGTACAGATAAAGGCTGTGCTTTGAGGGCGTTTCTGGTTGCATTCAACAGTTCCGGATCCGTTGCTTCATCCATCAGGGCTTCCCTCAGGCGAAACAACAGCTCCGCATCTTGTGAGCTGAGGAATTCGTTTCTGTCTTCTTCTTGCATATCCCTGATTTGCGCATCGACACACGTTAATATCGCAAAATTCAATTTTTTTTCGCTGCTGTGAGATATGGCTTCCTGATCGCGAATATAATCATTAAAAGTAGCTTTTAGCTCTTTGATGGATTCCATCAGCTCATCTATGCCTTTTTCGGCGATAGCAGCATTAACACGACGAAGATACTCCTGATCATCCTTATCTTCGCCTTCGCGCGCTGTCTTTTTCAGATTGCCTCGCAAATCATAAAGCTCAAAAACCGTTAATTCAGACAGCATCTGCTTCAGCTGTTTTGAGGTATATTGTTTAAAATCAGGTTTCCAGGATGTATCAAATTCGAGATTACTTTTTCGGGAGGGGCTCTTCGCTAAACCTTGACCAAGATTCATATCACCAAAGTCAAGTTTTAGTTCTTCCGTTTCGTCACCTGATTCTTCCGTTTCCTCACCCAGACGCAACTTTTTTTCTCGTGAGAAAATACGCCTTTTCCGGCGTTTGCTGTTCATATTTATTCTCCTCCAGCAGCTATTATATTAAGTATAGTCCATGCCAAACCATGCCGGATAATCTGACAAGTTCATGCTTTTTAAAGCAAAGGTAAGAATAGTGACGAACAGACGGCTGATTACCCTTGAAAATTCTTCACCGCCACTTTTACCGATGTGTCCTCTCCCGGCTTAACAGCAAACCCGAGATGCTGCACCATTTCCAGCATTTTCGCATTCTCGGCAAGAATTCTGCCAGACATGCTTTTGATGCCCTTCGTTCTGGCGGCATTCATTAACGCATTCATTAATCGGGATCCCACGCCTTTATTTTGCCAGGTATCGGCGACTGCTATCGCAAATTCACACGACTCCCTGTCTGCCTGTGTAAAATAGCGGGCGATACCAATGATTGTTTCATTCTGATTTTGCACGGTGGCGACAAAAGCCATTTCCGTTTCATAATCAACCTGGGTAAAGCGCACCAGCGTTTCGGGTGTCAATTCCTTTACTTCATGCATGAAACGAAAATATTTAGCCATCGGCGACAAATTGCCGATGAACTCCTGTTCCAGCCGCGCATCCTCCGGCCTGATGGGCCTGATCGTCACCATCACGCCTTCTGTCGTCTGCCATTGCGTGGTCAGATCAGCCGGATAAGGATGAATCGCCATATGACTGTAATTGCCGCGCGACTCAGGCGCATAATCAATCACAAAGCGCGCGTCGACAGCAATCGCGCCATTCTCATCGATCAGTAATGGATTGATATCCATTTCCTGTATTTGCGGCAGCTCGCACACCAGGTTGGAAACGCTTAATAACACGGACACCAGCGCATTCATATCGACCGGCGGCTTGCCGCGGAATTCACCCAGTAATTTCATCGCCCGGGTTCGTGCAATCAACTGCTGGGCAAGAAATGAATTCAAGGGCGGCAATGCGACAGCGCGATCCTGCATGACTTCAACCAGTGATCCGCCTGCGCCAAATGCGATCACCGGACCAAACACCTTGTCACGTATCACACCGATCATCAGTTCGCGGTAATTTGTATTTTTAAACATGCGCTCAACTGTCACGCCTGAAATTTTTGCTTCAGGCATGCGTGCCTTCACTCGTTCCATCATGTGATTGAATGCGGTACGTACCGCTTCGCCATTCTGGATATTCAATTGCACACCATCGACATCCTGCTTGTGGGTGATATCAGGTGAACTGATCTTCATGACAACAGGGAAACCTAACGATTCAGCAATCACCAGTGCCTCATTCGCGGAATGTGCCTCCATGGTTTGTGAAACAGGAACACCAAACGCACTGAGTATCGCCTTTGACTCAATCGTCGTCAGTAACTTGCGCTTCTCGGCCAGCGCAGCGTTCATGATCAGCTCGGCGCCGGATGCGTCCGAGCGTGACTTCGCTGTCAGCGGCTCCGGTACCTGTAATAATAACTGCTGGTTCTGATAATAATTCGCGAGATAGGAAAATGCCTCAACCGCCATTTCGGGCGTGCTATAGCAGGGGATTTTATTTTCGGCAAAAATCTTCAGTGATGACTTGACCTGCTTTTCTCCCATCCAGCAGGCTAGCAATGGTTTGTGATTACGCTGCGCGAAGGTACAAATTTCTTGAGCGACTTCATAGGGTTGAGACATGGCGACAGGCACAAGAATGGTGAGCAATGCATCGTTATCTTCGTCTTTGAGGCACGCATCCACTACTCCACGGTAACGCTCAGGCGTCGCATCGCCAAGAATATCAATTGGATTCTGATGCGACCACTGCGCGGGTAAAATCCGGCCAAGTTCAGCCAGCATTTTCTCGCTCAACGTCGGTAATGCAATGTTGAGATCAGCTGCACGGTCAGCCGCCATCACCCCCGCGCCGCCGCCGTTGGTCACAATAGCCAAACGATTGCCCTTGGCCCGGTACTTGCTTGAAAGAACCTGGGCAGCAGTGAACAATTCTTCTATGCTCTCCACGCGTACCGCACCTGCACGTCTGAGTGCCGCAGAAAAAACATCATCATCGCCAACCAGTGCACCAGTATGTGAGTGCACGGCACGCACACCCGTGGAATGCCTGCCAGCCTTGATGGCAATCACCGGCTTTACACGCGATGCGGCGCGCAATCCGCTGATGAAGCGTCGTGGATAGTGAACACCTTCAATATAAAGCAGTATGCTTCTGGTTGAGGGATCGAGCGCCAGATATTCAAGGATATCCCCAAAATCGAGATCAATGCTGTTACCCATGGAAATAATGCTTGAAAATCCAATTTCCTTGTCCATCGCCCAATCGAGAATCGCAGCGCAGATCGCACCAGATTGGGAAACAAGCGCAATACTGCCAGGCATCGCGTAATTATTATCAAATGTCGCATTAAGATGTGATTCTGGCCGCATCACGCCAAGACAGTTAGGGCCGATAAAATGGATGTTATATTGTTGAGCTGTCTCCAGAACAGACTGCTCCAGCGCCTTACCTTCCGCGCCCATTTCGCTGAATCCTGCCGAAATGATAATGGCAGAACGTATGCCTTTCTCGCCGCAGTCCTTGATAACGCCCGGTACGGTTACTGCAGGTGTGGTAATCACGGCAAGGTCCACTTTCTCGCGTACATCTCGCACCGATGCAAAACACTCTTTGCCAAGCACATTCTTGTGTTTTGGATTAACCGCGAACAAGCCTCCCGCGTAATTGCTTTTCAGCATGTTGCTCATGACTTTTTTTCCAACCGAGCCAGCGCGTTCACTGGCACCAATGACTGCCACACCTTCGGGGTTGAATAAGTCATCAAGATAGTGTTTTTCCAGCATCACGGGTTTCCTTGTTTTTACTCAGCACCAGAGATATCGAAAGCGGCATGCCATCTTTATTACCGGATTTGTCACATCAATCCAGTGTCTGCCGATAACGCTTCAAGGCTATTATCAGCATGAATATCATAAACGTCAGGATAGGCCACAGATCCACCCATACTTCCGCAAAACCTATGCCTTTCAACATGATACCACGGACAATATTTATAAAATGTGTCAATGGCAGCAGGTTGCCTATCCATTGCGCCCACTCGGGCATGCCTTTGAAGGGAAAGGCGAATCCGGAAAGCAGCATCGATGGCAAAAAGAAAAAGATACTGGTCTGGCTAGCCTCCAGTTGCGTTTTTGCCACCGTTGAAATCGTTATCCCGACAGACAGATTCGCCAATATGAATGGAAGCACCACGATCAACAGCAGCAACGGGCTGCCTGTCATGGGAACCTGGAAAAAAACGGTCGCAATGAATAGCACCACCATGACTTGCAAATATCCCACCACAATAAACGGCGTCGCTTTGCCAATAATGACCTCGATAGGCAAAATCGGAGTCGACAATAATGTTTCCATCGTGCCATGTTCGCGTTCGCGCGTTAACGCCATGGATGCGACCATGACAAATGTCATGGTCAACAATGTGCCCATTAATCCAGGCACGATATTGTATTGGGTAATAGCGCTGGGATTATATTTGGTGTGGACGATCAACTGCGCCGGGCCTGGTTTTGGTTTCAATGATTTTAACGGCCCGACCAAATCATATTGAAACACGTTCGACATTACTCCATTAGACGCGGCAACTGCGTAAGCAACGGATACAGGATCTGTCCCATCCACCTCCATTAATGCAGACGGATACTCATGCCTTACCAGTTTGCGGGAAAAATCCGGCGGTATATTCAAGGTAAATAAAACCTGATGTGTCTCAATCAGTTTTTTCGCAGCATCCTCGGTTTTCGGATAATGGTCGAATTTGAAATACTGTGTGTTTTCCAGCTCATGTATCAAGGTCCGTGAAAAAGGACCATTATCGGAATTGATCAGTGCGCTAGGCAGGTGCTTGGGATTGGCGTTAATTGCGAGGCCAAAGATGGTCAATTGTACAATCGGCATGAAAATGATGATCATGAATGTACTGCGGTCACGCAGGAATTGCATGAATTCCTTGATGATCAAACCCCAGAGCCGGAAGAAGGAAAGTTTATATTCCATTACGCTGCCCCATTTTCTGCGGTTCTCTCGTTGACCAGATGGATGAACACTTCTTCAAGACTGGTGCTGACCCGCTCCCATTGAAAACCAGGATACTGATCGACTGCCTGCTGGATCAGCTGCGGATCAGTCCCGCAAATACGCAATTCATTTCCCCAGGCAATCACCTGTTCTATGCCTTTTTGCTTGCTGATTTTCTCTGACAAGGTTGCCAGGTCCTTTCCGCTCGCCGACCAGGTAGCTAGCCCGACACGCTTGATGATATCAGGAATGGTACCCTCAGCCATCAGACGGCCATACACAATGTATGCGAGCCGGTTGCAGCGTTCAGCCTCGTCCATGTAATGGGTACTCACCAGTGAGGTAATGCCTTTTATGGTGAGCTGCGAGATGTAATTCCAGAAATCACGTCTTGCCTTTGGATCCACGCCCGCCGTCGGTTCATCCAGCAGCAACAGCTTTGGATCGTGTATTAACGCGGCAGCCAGCGACAAACGCTGCTTCCAGCCTCCCGACAATTTACCCGAAAGAGTATTTTTATACTGATCAAGCCCCAGGTCTGTCATAAGATCATGTGCGCGCTTGATATAATCATACTCTTCATAGATCCGCGCAATGAATTCGAGGTTCTCCTTCACTGTCAAATCCTTGTAAAGACTGAATGTCTGCGGCACATACCCGACCAGTCGTTTGATCATGCGTGAATTCTGCAAGATATCATAGCCAAGGCAGATTCCGGTGCCTGAATCGGGTGTCATCAATCCGCATAACATGCGGATGGTTGTTGTCTTTCCGCTGCCATTCGGCCCCAGAAATCCGAATATCTCACCGCGTCTGACCTTGAGGGAAACGTTATTGACTGCGGGCTTGCCATTGAAGCTCTTATTTAAATCATGAACATCCACTACATAATCGTCAGACATATCATCAGGCCTAATACGTCACATACATAGGCTGTCCCGGATGCATATTGAACGCATCCCGCGGCGCAAACTCAGCCTCGATTCGGTAAACCAGTTTTGCGTTGGTTTCATTGCTGTATATCACAGGAGGAGTATATTCCGCGCTTGGCGAAATAAAGCTGATTTTTCCTGAATAGGATTTGTCGCACCCATCACACCTGACCGATACGTTGCCGCCCAGTTTTAAAAAACCCAGCGCCGGCTCTTCAACATAGAAAATAACCTTGATATCTCCAGGTGCCAATAGAGATAAAACAGACTGGCCGGATTGTGTATACTCCCCCTGCCGATAATAGATATCAAAGACAATTGCATCAACAGGAGCTCGAATCTGTTTCTGTTCCGTGGTCCATTTGGACTGGGCCAGCGCAGACGATGTCGAAGCGATATTGGCGTTGGCCTGGGCAAGCTGCGCAACATAGGCATTATAAACGGCTCTTGCGTTATCAAGCTGTGATTGCTGTATCGCATTTTTGGTGACAAGAATTTTGTAACGCTCAAACGTGAGTTTCGCATACTCCAGGTTTGCAGCAATCGCGTCACGGGAATCAACGGCCTGTTTGAGATTTTCCACTGCGGCATTATAGATATCACTCTCGGGCTGCGCTTCCAGAACAAATAGCAAATCGCCCTGCCTGACTTCATTCCCGCGCGTAACCAGCAGCTGTTTTAATACACCGGAAACGCTGGTCGCCATGTAAGTATACCGCCCCTCAACATAACCTTGAGCGCTTCGTGAAGATTCCTGTGTGCAACCCGCAACGAATATCGCTGAGACAATGACTGATAATTGATAGAGAATCCACTTAAATCTCATGCACCACATCCTGACGATTATACATTTAAGAGTCTTATTTGTATGATTATAACTCTTTAACGAATGGTGTCATCCCCGCAGAGACAAAAGATAGTGAATGAAATGCACGCTATTGCGTGAACGTGCCGCGGCCTTAATCGAAACTGTATGTCAGCGTGAATGTCAGTATATTGGCTGACGGAATGGCGCCGGAACTGGAATTAAGATTACCTGACCCTTGTGTGTGCGTCAGCTCAAGGTTGGTTGAAAAATACGACTTGGGAATATCGTAGCCCATGCCTACCCCATAAACAGGACGGATTCTCCGGTGGGTCGTTGTGCTGGTATTCGTTGCGCTGATACTGCCTGGCTGATTGAATCCGCCAGCACACAAGACCACGGCAAAATGTAGAAGAGAAGGTAATTTCTCGCAGACGCCTCGTTTGTAGTAATTAGTCAGGTTGCGCTTGGAGTGATCAAATTATATATATTGTTAAATATTTATCGATATTTAGACAATCAGGCAAAAAAACTCTTGTTCCTGATTACCCACTTTTTATCAATTTTCAGCAGCGTGATGTAATCCGTGAATACGTGCCCGGCAGCAACAACACGCGCCTTGACCATGGCCACATCCCCGGTGTAATCGATCAAATGAATGACCTTGTCATAAATTTCATTATTTTTTGCAGCGCTTGGAACACTGGTTATTCTGGCTATGAAATCGTTTAATGACCAGTGACAAAATTGACCATTCAATATCCCGGTGATAACCGCCTCAGGATGAAATACATCACGAATCTGCTCACTGTCAGCGTGATATGTCCCGGTAAAATAAGTGGTCACCGCATTGGTGATTGCATCCTTATCATTCGTTACATTCTTCATGTCAGCCTCTCAAAAATAGTTATGTGGTTGGTTTTCAGCAACTTGTTAACTGCGTCGCAAAATAATCAAGAGAAAGATGTATTTTTTGCGTTAATATTGTACAATTTCAAAATGACAGCCAATATTACTCTCAAGAACTCACATGTTTTTCTGACCTCCAGTCCGGAAGTCGATTCCATTGTGAATCCGCTGAAAGCGAGCTTCGGTATCTCCAGTTTTGTCTACCAGCGCAATGACAATGACGGCTCGGAAATCAGGCTTTCCAACCAGCCTGACTGGCAAAAGCATTTTTATGACCAGGGCTTTTATCGAATCAGCGGTTTTGAGAAGCATCCTGATCACTATCAGTCAGGATTCGTCGTCTGGTCACACCTTTCCCACCACCAACCGATATTAAATGCCGCCCGTCACTTCAATATCGATCACGGGATGACTCTCATTCAAAAAAATGCCGCAGGATGTGAATTTTTCTTTATCGGCACAACGCCTGATAAACCTTATGTCACGAATTTATTAATCAACAATATCCCTTTGCTGATACGCTTTACTGCCTATTTCAAAGAGCAAGCCGCTTCCTTGATCAAACAGGCAGAAAAAGAACGTCTGGTGATTCCGGACAAGTTTGTCAATGTGACCTCACATGAACTTGGCATTCCTTATAAATCCACTCCGGCGCACCCTTACAATCTGCTGAAGATGCCGGATCTTTACAGCAAAAAAATACCCGCATTATCGCAACGTGAAATCGCTTGCGCGAAATTATTATTGCAGGGTAAATCAGCGCGTCTCATTGGCGAACAATTATTCATCTCACCCCGAACGGTTGAAACCCACTTACAGCATATCAAGGAAAAACTTCATTGCCGTACCAAAGCGGAATTGATTTCCCGGCTGCTTGATCTCAATTTTGACTTACTGTGATTTATATGCTGTCAGCTTAGCGCAGCAGGTCTGACTGGCATATCCGTAAAAATACGGATTTTGACAGAAGGGATGCGGATAGTGCAGCGTGTCCGCAAGCCGGCTTGCGGACACGCCAGAAAATTATATGAGAGCTATGGACGTTCGTCGACTTCCTTGGGTACTGCGATTAAATGCGCGCGTGTCAACCCCAATGAAATTGTCAGTGATCCTGCCACATAGATAGAGGAATAGGTTCCAACGATAATACCTATGATTAACGCCAGCGAGAACCCGTGCAGCAAACTCCCTCCAAGGAAGAACAGAGCCAATACTACCGTCAGGGTCAAGGCAGAAGTCATGATTGTTCGGGACAGTGTCTGGTTTATTGACTGATTCATCACTTCCAGAGCGTCAGCCTTGCGAAACTTGCGGAAGTTTTCACGAACGCGGTCAAAGATAACAATCGTATCATTCAATGAATAGCCAATTACCGTTAGTACCGCCGCGAGCGCGATCAGGTTAAACTCAATGTGAAAGAAAGAAAACACTCCAAGAATAATGACTGGATCATGTATTAATGCCACAGTAGAGCCGATAGCAAACCGCATGTCAAACCGGAATGCGATATACACCATGGTGCCGAGCAGAGCGATCACTATCGCGATCAATCCCTTGCTCGCCATTTCCTGTCCCACTTGCGGACCAATATAGTTGACCTGGTCCATTTTCGCTCCTGGCAATACCGACAAAACCTGATTCACCATAGCCGTCTGGGCTTTTTCATCCATCATGGCAGGTTTGCTTTCTTTCGGCACCAGACTGATCAGTACATCTTTGGAAGTACCATAGCTGATCACAACTGCATCCTTGAAGCCGGCTTTTTCCAGATTATCCTGTATCTGGGTGAGATCAGCCGCCTGGGGATAGCTAACCTGGATTTGCGTACCGCCTGTAAAATCGAGTCCCCAGGTCAGCCCATGATATGCCAGTGAAATCAGCGATAATGAAAATAATATGATGGAAAGCACCGCTGCCCACTTACGCTGGGCCATAAAATCAATTTTCGTATTATGTTTAAAAAATTCCATTGCGTCAGATCCCGATTGAAATACGTTTTAAAGAACGGCCGCCATAAATCAGATTGACGAGTGCACGTGTCCCGGTGATGGCGGTAAACATTGATGTCAACAACCCAATGGTCACAGTAATGGCTATGCCTTTAATCATGCCAGAACCAAGACTGAACAAAATCATCATCACAATAAGAGTGGTGATATTGGCATCAAGAATGGTTATGAATGCGCGTTCATAACCTGCGTGAATACTCGCCTGGACACCCATACCGCGCCGTAATTCCTCACGTATACGCTCGAAGATCAGGACGTTCGCATCGACTGCCATACCTACGGTAAGAACAATACCAGCGATGCCTGGCAGGGTCAGCGTTGCTCCCAACAACGACAGAATCGCAACGATCAGGATAAGATTCATCGCCAGCGCAAGATCAGCCAGCAATCCCATAACGCCGTAATAAAAGGCCATAAAAATAATGACCAGGCCCATACCAACCTCAACGGAAAGCACACCCATATGAATATTCTGCTTACCGAGACTCGGGCCGACTTGCCGCTCTTCGATAATGGTGACAGCAGCAGGCAAGGCACCGGCACGCAGCAGCAAGGCAAGGTTACGCGCTTCATTCTGGTTGGTGAGACCAGTAATCTGGAAGTTACTGCCCAATGCACTCTGGATGGTTGCGACACTGATGATGGTGCGCTGGGTCTGATACGTAATGACTTGCTTGCCATTTTCCATTTTGGGTGTTGACTTGACTTCAACATACATGACAGCCATCGGCTTGCCGATATTCTCGGCGGTCATTTTCGTAAACAGGCTTTCTCCCGCGCCATTCAGACGTACCGACACGTTCGGCCGTCCATCTTCGCCGAAACCGGATGTCGCACTCACAATAGAAGAACCACGTAAAATAATTTCATTCTTGAGCAAAATCGGCTGATTGTGATAGATATAAAGATGTGTATCCGGCGGAGCAATTCCTTCACGTGCGGCCAGCATGGCGTCATGCTCAACATCCACCATATGAAACTCAAGAGTGGCAGTTTTGCCAAGAATATTCTTTGCTTCCGCAGTATCCTGTATGCCGGGCAAATCTATTGATATACGGCTGTCGCCCTGTTGCTGCACGATTGCTTCTGATACACCCAGTTCATTAACACGATTACGCAGCGTATTCATTTCCTGCTCAAGAACTTCCTGACGTGCCTTGAAATACACATCCGGTATAAAAGTTCCCTGAAGAATAAAGTTGCTGCCCTCAACATTCTTCACCCAGTTAAATTCACCATATCGGCTTCTTACAACGCTATAGGCATTATCCAGGGCATCCTGCGCACGAAACTGCAGGAGAATCTGGTTGTTAGGCCGGCGAGTTATACCACTATAGCGTATGCGCTCATCGCGCAATGTCTGCCCTATCCCGCGCATTTCACCATCAATACGCTGCTGCATGACACTATCGATATCAACCTGCATCAGAAAGTGCACACCACCGCGCAAATCAAGGCCCAGCTTCATGGGAACAGCACCCAGCGATCTCAGCCATCCAGGTGTAGAATTTGCAAGATTGAGCGCGACCAAATAATTATCGCCCAATGCCTGTTGAATCACATCCTTGGCCTTGAGCTGAATATCAGTGGAGTTAAAGCGAAACAACAGTGTCTGGTTCTGGAATTGAGCGTCACGATATTCAATACCAGCGGTCTGGAGAGCTGTTTTAACAGTCGCGAGCGCCTGATCATCCACAATCGTGGTATTGGCGCCCATAATCTGTACTGCAGGAAATTCCGGATACAGATTAGGCGCTGCATAGATGAATGCGGCAATAATCACGACCAGGATCAAAAGATACTTCCAGATAGGATAGCGGTTTATTAATGCTGCCATGTGTAACAAATCCTGTTAATTATTCTATCGATTTTAAAGTTCCCTTTGGCATGACGCTGACAACAGATGATTTCTGCATCACGATTTCAATATTATTCGCTATTGACAATGTAATGTACTGACCTGTGATTTTAGAAATACGTCCTAGCAATCCTCCCGTTGTGACAACTTCATCTCCCTTGGCAAGAGAATCCATCAAGCTTTGCATTTCCTTCGCACGCTTGCTTTGCGGACGCCAGACTGCAAAATAGATAAAAAGAAAAAACACGGCAAAAATGATAATGAAAGAAAACCCACCACCTTGCGCACCCTGGGATGCGCCCAGTGAATCTGCGTGGGCGCTTGCAATGAAAAAATCCAGTATTTGATCCAGCATTTAGAGCACCTTTTTCGGATAACGTGAAAATGGAACGATTATAAGCGGTTTCAGGGCTTCGTCAAACCACAACCGCATTGCGGCACCATGGGTGGGCAAATTTTAATCACTATTATTTCCTCTGATTATCCGTGTTTTTTAATGTTGGGCTAAGAATTGAGGGCTATAGTGTTAAACCAAGACAGTTTATTTACCAGATTGTCGACTAACACAAAACCATTACAAGTAGAAAATACGGCGGGGTTCATCATGTTTCGACCAACATATATTCCTGCATCAATTGCCCAACAAAAGATTATTAACGAAATTAACAAGCGAAATCGCCTTGCCGAAGAAGCCGCCAAAGCGGCACGGCCCAAGGTTTATCATCTTGTCTCACCACAGCATCATGACTTCTCAACCACGTCCATCGACCCTGTCAATATAAGCATCATTGATGATGACAGAAATACGACCTCCCATAAACCATCATCTTCGGAACTTGTCATTGAATCCATCAATGATCAGGGTTCAGCTGGGAAAGACCGTCCTGGAGTACGGTTTTATGCAGTCGGCTGCCAGGGCAGCGCGAATGCTGCCCAGCAAAGTGTCGCTGAGCTCATGGACATGCTCGCTGCAAATCCTGACATGCCGCCTCCGGATTTCATTCTTCTGCTTGGCGATAATGTTTACGACTGGGGTGTTGGAAAACCTGACGACGACATGTTTGAAAAATACTTTTATTCCATCTATAGCAACCCGAAATACAAGCATTTAAAAAAAATCCCCTTTTTCATTATTCTTGGCAATCATGACGAAAACCTGCATAGCCTGGATGTATTGGTATCTGAACGAGGCGTGGAACGAGGCATGCACCAGGTCGCGCATTCCTATTACCCTGATGCACAGTATCCAAAAACAAAAGACAAGCAGAACTTGTATCACAGTCACACCGACGAGGACCATGTTGCCCTGAATCTGGATAAATTACCTAAATGGAACATGCCCAGCCGCGCCTATTCATTAGCCTGCGAGAGCACACAAATATTTTGCATAGATTCCAATACATTCGTATCGGATTATTTAAACTTTTGCCGAGGTGATGTCCATCCCGGGAACCAAGTTGCCTGGCTGCTTCACGAATATCCTGTCGCAGTTAAAGCGGGCAAAAAAACCATTCTCGCATTGCATCATCCGCCTGTTACACCAGGCAAGCGTGCGTTTCACAATGACATACATCTGTATCTGAGCAATGAAGAATTAACAAGCCAGGAATTTAAAACACTGTTTGGAGAACTATTGCAAGGCAAAACCCTGTCTTATAATGCACTCATCAAGGAAATACTGAAACAGAACAACCTAGTGTTCGATCTTGTTCTCGCTGCTCATGATCATGACGTGTATTACATCAATAACAAGGAACGCCTCCAGACCAATTCTGTCCATGAATACCCCATCTGCCAGGTCACCTCAGGCGGTGGCGGCGGTTCTCTACAAAAACGAGAAAGTTTTGACGATCAAGCTGACATGGGGTGTTTTCTGAAACGTCATGCAGTAACAGATGTTTATTGTCCAGCAAGAGGACCGATTGAATTTCGCATTCATACGCTTCCCAAATCAAAACATGATCATGCATTCCAGCTGCATTTTGACGTGAATGATCCCAATCCATATCGCAGCTACCCGGAAATCAGCACATCGGAAATCAATGCAATCAAAAAATTCCGGGTTGTTGTACTGAATGCAGTCGATAAGTATTTCGCCTTTCTTGCTCCGCATCAGGCCAAGGAAAACGGGAAATTCCTGGGCAACACTCCCTGGAGTGGAAATGTGAGCCATGGACATTCCGGCGTTGAACGCGCACATATCATCTGGGCTTATTTAAATAATGAAAAAGCTGATAATTACGCTGATACAATCAAAACTGTATACATGATGTCACGGTGGAACAGCTATATCACCAGCCCGACAGAACATTCGTTCATCAATATCCTGAACAGGGAAATTGCCAGGAGTTATAATGAAAGTGTAACAATGGATGTATTGTACAAAGAAGTCATCAGCCATGAGCTGTCAGTAAAATCAAACATGAATCTCGGTAAATATTCGTAGTCGCTTCGGCCAGATAGCATTCTTCATGCATTTCTGGCCGAACATTCCCTGCTGATTACTTGAGGGTATCTCTTTCAATCCACATGGCGTCGCCATAACTGTAAAATCGATAGGCTTTCCTGACAGCTTCCTGGTAAGCCCGCATGACTTTTTCAAATCCGCCAAATGCGCAAACCAGCATGAGCAATGTTGAGCGCGGCAAATGCAAATTGGTAATCAGCGCATCCACGCAACGAAATTCATAACCTGGATAAATAAAAATGCTTGTCTCGCCACGGTATGGCTCGATATCGCCGCTTTGCGAGGCAGTCTCCAGTGCACGCATACTGGTCGTGCCCACCGCAATGACCCGCTTGCCGCGCGCTTTGGCGGCAACAATCTTCGTACACAGCTCGGATGGCACATCCAGAAATTCCGCATGCATTTGATGTTCCCGAATGTTATCGACGCGAACCGGTGAAAATGTTCCAGCCCCGATATGCAAGGTCAGATAACCCATATCTATTTTTTTCTCAGCCAGCTTCTGAAGTAAATCATCATCAAAGTGAAACCCCGCAGTTGGCGCAGCAACCGATCCTTTGTGCTTCGCATACACGGTTTGATAACGCTCCTTGTCTTCTTCCTCAGGATCACGCTGCATGTAAGGAGGCAGCGGAATCTGGCCTATGGACTCGATCATTTCAAGTATTGATCGATGATGATTGTTATAACGAAGTTCATAGAACTGATTCTGACGATCAGCGACTTCAAGAAAATTATTACCGGAAAGCAGCAGATAGCTGCCAAGCCGCAATGGTTTGCTTGCTCTGACCTGAGCAAGCATACGTGAGTCATCCAGAATGCGCTCTACCAGTATTTCAGCATGTCCTCCGGTGCTTTTGCGGCCTGTCAATCTTGCCGGTATGACTTTGCTATCATTGAAAACCAGCAAATCCCCTTCGTTTATCAGGTCAACAATATCGTGAAACTGACGATGAATTATTTCATTCATTCCAGCTTCTACGCACAGCAAGCGGCTGGCGCTGCGCTTTGCAAGCGGATAACGGGCAATCAGCTCTGAAGGTAATTCAAAATTGAAGTCGTTTAACTGCATTATTCTGTCACTTTAGTGTTCGGCGGTTATGTGAGTAATATCCCAATCTACGCTGTGGCATTAGCTGATACCAGTGAGCACGTAATTGTATAAAAATATAATGGCCTGATAGTCTAAACTAAGGACTTCATATGAAAAAGGAAAATATGGTAGATCTGGTCATATCCCGTGAAAAACAACAAGATAATGGCACAACGGTGAACACCTCCATGAGCGAAGAATTGCAAAACGCAATCCAAAGCCTTATTTACCGGCTGCGAGAACTGGGACCCATCCAGACTGCCTGAACATGGTCCCATTCCGCTTGTCTCATGCCTCACCCATCAATCGCGGTCTATTATCTATACCAGTTATGCCGGCTCCAATGATACCAGCAATGGCCATTTGCACAGACTCTTTCAGACTGGAAATGGGTACAATATCCATTGTGACAATTCGTATAAGTGCGATGATGCACCCAGTAAGCATTGGCAGTCATGCTCATCAAACCTAAAATCAGAATACATGCCATCGCACCCCTCCTGCATGCCTTTGTGACATCCATAACGCCTCCCCGAATATAATCTATTGTTTTTTATGGAAAATATTCTTCTTGGCTCCCATCCCTAAGCATGTTACATGCATCCATAGCGGTATTATAGATCAGATCCTGACAGAAAAGATGAAAGACTGAACAAAAGATAGACAGCGAGTATTCCCAGGGTCTCACTCCCCCGGGAAAAACGTTTATTTAATTGCACACTGCCTGATCAGCCCACTGAAATGCGGCAAATGTCGATGAAAAAGCTGGGTAACAATCCAAGCAATAATGCTGCTGCACCATTCAAACTGATGGCCATCATCAATTCGGACGAGACAGCCACAGGTATTTTGGCCATACCTTCAGCCGGTTCTTCAAAATACATAAGCATCACGACACGGAGATAATAGTAAGCACCCACCAGGGCGAAAATCAGGGTCAATACCGCGAGCCAGACCAGATTCGCCTGTACCAGCGCTTCGAGCAAGCCCAGTTTGGCGAAAAAGCCCACTGTTGGCGGCACACCCGCCATGGAGAACAGAAGCAACAGCATCATAAACGCGAGCCAGGGATTACGCGCATTTAAGCCACGATAATCATCCAGCTTGTCAAATTCAATCCCTTCCCGACTCATGATAGCGATAATCGCAAAGGCACCCGCTGCAACCAGAACATAGGTAGAGATGTAAAACATGGCCGCTGAATAGCCTTGGGATGAGTTTGGCCCTGCCAGGATACCCAGCAAGGTATATCCGATATGAGAAATGGAAGAATAGGCCAGCATGCGTTTCAGATTGGTCTGCGCAATCGCCAGCAGGTTTCCAAAAAACATGGAAAGAATGGATATCACAATCAGGATGTTTATCCAGTTAGCCTGCAGACTGGGAACAGTCTGCACCAGAATACGGACCGTAATCGCAAATGCGGCAATTTTGGGCGCGCTGGCGATGAACAGGGTTGTGGGAGTCGACGCACCCTGATAAACATCAGGAACCCACATATGAAAAGGCACAGCGCCAAATTTGAAAATCAACCCTGCGAGGACAAAGATCAGGGCTACAACAGGAACAATATCGTGGCGGTTTTGCAAAATCTGCGCGACCGCAGCAATCTGAATGTTGCCCGTCACACCATACAAAATTGAAATGCCGTATAACAACATGCCTGATGCCAGGGCACCCAGCACAAAATATTTCATCGCCGCTTCCGCCGCCACATCAGACTCCTTGTTCATGGCGACCATGGCATAAAGTGACAATGAAAGCAGTTCCAAACCCAGATAAATGGTCAGCAGACTGTAAGCCGATACCATGATAGACATACCAAGCACGGAAAACAGTCCCAGCAGATAATATTCGCTGCGGGCGATTTTGCGCGCCTGAATATATTCGCGCGCATAAATGAAAGCAAAGAAGCTGAATAGGTACATGAACAATTTTGATATGACAGCCAATCTGTCGATAACATAATTACCGCTAAAATATACCACTGGCTCAGGATAATGCCTGAATTGGGGCAGGGTCAGCGCAAAGGCAGCCACCAGCGTGAATTGCACGAGAACATAGGTCACAATGCGATGACGCGCGGGAAGAAACACATCCACCATTAGGATAATACACACCATGCCGAGAATAAAAATCTCAGGCAAGGCAGCAATAAATTGTGGCATCGAAAAATCCATATTTACCTCTGTTTATAAATTTTCTTACCCAAACAATGTGCCATTCGGCATATTAAACGCGAGATCAGGCGGCATGCTTTGCACCAGCAGATGTCCGACCGTCACGCGCAATACATTGATAATTGGCTGCGGATACAATCCGACCAGAAAGACACCTGCAGCAAGCAGGATATAATTGATTTTTTCCGTCCAGGTAATATCACTGAATGCAGCGACGTGCTGGTTGCCAATCGGGCCAAAGAATACGCGCTTGTACATCCACAGTGTGTACGATGCACTTAAAATCAGGGTAAAGGATGCGAAAACCGCAACCCAGAAATGGGTCTGGAATGCGCTCATGATTACCATGAATTCACCAACGAAACCTGCCGTTCCGGGCAGTCCGACATTCGACATGGCAAACAGCATGAAAAACGCAGCGAAAATCGGCATGGTATGGGCGACACCACCATAATCCTTGATAAGCCGGCTGTGATTATAAAAACGCTCGGCGAGCAACCCAACGCCAAGGAACATGGCGCCCGAGCCGAATGCGTGCGCAACCATTTGAATGACCGCACCTTCCAGGCTCATGTATGCGTCCTGCAAAGTATGCATATGGGAAACAATGTCGTAAACCATGAAGCAACCCAGTGTCGCAAAACCCATATGTGCAATCGAAGAATAGGCGATCAGCTTTTTCATGTCTTTTTGCACGATTGCTATCAGGCCGATATAGACGATCGCTATCAGCGAAAGCACGATCATCAACCATGCCAGCTTTTCACTGGCAAGCGGAGTAATCGGCATACTCAGACGCAAAAATCCATAAACACCCAGCTTCAGCATCAACGCAGCCAGGACCACCGAGCCCCCCGCTGGTGCTTCGGTATGCGCGTCAGGCAGCCAGGTGTGCACCGGCCACATTGGCACTTTCACCGCGAATGCCAGAAGAAATGCCAAAAACAGCCAGACCTGCGTGCGCAATCCGAGCGGGAGCCCATAAAAATTCTGGATCATGAAACTGCCTGTCTGGTTGTAAAGATAGATCAGCGCGACCAGCATCAGGATGGAACCCAGGAAGGTAAACAAGAAGAATTTGATCGAAGCATATGACCTGTTTGCACTTCCCCACATGCCGATGGAGAGATACATCGGAATCAGCATGCCTTCCCAGAACACATAAAACAGGATCGCATCCATCGCGCAAAAGACACCGACGATCATGCCCTGCATGGTAAGAAAGGCGGCCATGTATTGCGACACTCGAACCTTGATCGAATGGCAGCCGGCGATCACCACCAGCAGCCCGGTAAAGTTCGTCAGAATCACCATGATTAACGATATGCCGTCAATTCCGAGGGCATAATGCGTCTGGTACGCCCGTATCCACAAATGATCTTCCAGGAATTGCATGTCATAACGACCCGGATCAAATCCCAGATACAGCGGGATACATAGCAGAAAGTTTGACAATGCCACAGCGACAGCAATACCGCGCGCCCAGTTGGCGTTTTTATCACCGCCAGTCATAAGCACCAGCACAGCGCCAATAACTGGCAGCCATATCAAGACTGTTAACAGGGGAAGCTGTTCAAACATATTTTTTAAAACTCCTAGCTCTCCGCTTTAAAATACTTCGTCATCGTAAGGTTTATTTGTTTCATAATCCCCATACGTACCACGCCAGGAACACAACAATACCCAGCACCATCGCCAGCGCATAATGATAAATGTAGCCTGTCTGCAGCAAGCGTCCAACCTGTGCGAACCATCGAATTAAACGGCCGGAACCATTCACACAGATACCGTCTATCAGTTTCACATCGCTTACATCATAGAAAGCATGGCCTGCTTCCTGTGTCCCATGTACAAATACAATCTGGTTAAAATCGTCAAAACCGTATTTACGCACCAGAACCGCATAAATCCACTTAAACCTGTTTTTGAGAAATTCCGACCAGGCAGGAACACCAGCGGTGAACAGCCAGGCGGTAAAAATACCGGCAATCGCAAGCCAGAAACTCAGTGTTTTGCCTGCTTCCAGCGCCATCATGTTGGGCCCATGGTATTCGCCAGATAACTGACTTAAAACGTTATGTTCCGGCAGCACGAAAATGGAATCGCCTAATAATGTGGTATGAGAAAATATCATGGGATGAACCATGATCTGTCCTGACACCACACTGGGTATCGCCAGCAAAAGCAACGGCACCAGCACGACCCAGGGCGATTCATGAACATGACCGCGTAATTTGGGGTTCACCCGTTCTTTGGTGTGAAATGTCATGAACAGGGCCCGGAATGTATAGACTGGAGTGATAAAAGCGCCCGCCAGCACACAGGCATAGGCATAGCCTGCACCCGGCATATTGCTCATCTTCACCGCATCGATAATGAGATCCTTGGAGTAAAATCCGGAGAAAGGCGGAATAGCGCAAAGAGCCAGCGCTCCAATTGCAAAAGTCAGGTAAGTCACCGGCATATACTGTGCGAGACCACCCATTTTGCGCATGTCCTGTTCGTGATGCAGCGCAATAATTACAGAGCCGGCACACAGGAACAATAATGCCTTGAAAAAAGCATGCGTGATCAGATGAAAAATCGCCGCATCATAGGCTGACGCGCCAAGGGCAACAGCCATATAGCCCAGCTGGGAGATGGTTGAATAGGCGATAACGCGCTTGATATCGTATTGAACGATGGCCACCAGCCCCATAAAGAAGGCGGTGGTACCGCCAATCACCAGGATGATGCTTAATGCCGCCGGAGAATACTCAAACAGCGGTGACATGCGCGCCACCATGTATATCCCCGCAGTAACCATGGTCGCGGCATGAATCAATGCAGAAATCGGTGTAGGACCTTCCATTGATTCCGGCAGCCAGACATGCAGCGGCACTTGCGCTGATTTACCCATTGCTCCTATAAAAAGCAGCAGACAGATTGCCGTAATGACAGGCACTTCATGGCCGGGGAAAATCGAGATCATTTTGTTAACCGCATTGGGTGCCTGCTGAAACACGTCGTGATAGGACAAGGTGCCGAAAAACATTAATACGGCTGCGGTCGCAAGCAAAAAGCCGATATCGCCGAGACGATTGACGATAAACGCCTTCAGGCTACCGAAATTTGCCGTTTCCCGGTTAAACCAGAAGCCGATCAGCAAATAGGAAACCAGCCCCACTCCTTCCCAGCCAAAAAACAGCAGCAGGAAGTTATCCGCGAGAACCAGTATCAGCATGGAAAAGGTAAACAGTGACACATAACTGAAAAAGCGCATATAACCGGGATCATCAGCCATGTAGCCTATGGTATAGATATGCACCATCAGTGAAATGAACAACACGATCATGCACATGGTCGCACTTAAGCGGTCAATCAGGAAAGCGACATCAAAGCGCAGCACACCAGCGGTTGCCCAGGTATACAAACTGTCATCCACTGTGGGATGCCCGTTGATCACTATGACTTTGAATAGATAACAGGACAATAAAAACGATATACCGACCAGCGAGACAACAATCGTATTAATCAGCGGCCGGCCGAGGTTTTTGCCCAGCAATCCGGCAATCAGTGCTCCCGCGAGCGGCAGCAAGGCGATCATCAATGCAATATATAACAGAGGATTTTCCACGTTCATCATCCTTTCAAGGCGTCAAGTTCTTGTACTTCGATCGATTTGCGTTTTCGATAAAGCACGACCAGGATTGCAAGACCAATTGCCGCTTCACTTGCGGCGACCGTCAGCACAAAAAACACAAAAACCTGCCCGACAAAATTATTAAGAAAATAAGAAAACGCGATAAAATTCGTATTCACCGACAAGAGAATCAATTCAATCGACATCAGCAGAACGATTATGTTCTTGCGGTTCAATATGATCCCGGCGATCCCCAATCCGAACAACAGAGCAGCGACAATCAAATATTCTGTGAGTGATACCATAATCATGCACCTTCTTGCTTTGGTTCGGGAGGCATTTTTATCAGACGGACACGGTCTTCCGGGCGCACCGCAATCTGGTCGCCTGGATTTTGCACCTTGCGCCGCAGCGGCGGGCGATGGGTCAGTGTAATCGCGGCAATTATCGCGGCCAGCAGTAACACACCGGCAATTTCAAATGGATAGGCGTATTCGACATACAACATGGAACCAAGATTATGGATATTGCTGTAGTTCTGCGGCTCAGGCGCAGGTGCAGGCATTTGCGCCAGTCCAAAATATTGCGGGCCTACCGCCGCAATAGTCAGGCCAATGACCAGCAGGACAATGATCACGCCAAACGGCAGATAACGCACAAAACCGCTTTGTTGATATTCTTTGGTAATATTCAGCATCATGACAACAAACAGGAATAATGTCATCACAGCGCCCACATACACCAGTAAAAGAATCAGCGACAGGAATTCCGCACGCAGCGTCATCCAGATCGCTGCCATGGAGAAAAAGGTAATAACCAGCGACAGCACACTATTCACAGGATTACGCACAGTAATCACCGCAACCGCAGAGCAGACAGCGATGGCTGCAAAGACATAAAAAATAATATGCAAGGGCGTTAGAAATTCAGTCATTCATTCAATCTCTCTATCATGTATCCACTCGTGTCAGATCGCCTGGCGCGCTTCTCGCCGGAGAACTGACGCGTATCACCGATAATTTTTATCCTGATCGCGGTCTTTGGCGATCTGGGCTTCATATTTGTCGCCAATTGCCAATAATTTATCTTTGGTCAGAATATTTTCGCCGCGGTTTTCGATATGGTAATCCGCCATGTTTGTCAACACGATGGAATCAACCGGGCAGGCTTCTTCACAAAAGCCGCAATATATGCATTTGAATAAATCAATTTCATACAGTGTTGTTCTTCTTGATCCATCGGCACGCGGCTCTGCCTCAATTGTAATAGCCAAAGCCGGGCAGACCGCTTCGCATAACTTGCAGGCAATACAGCGTTCTTCGCCGTTTGGATAACGACGCAACGCATGGATTCCGCGGAAACGCGGAGAAGTCGGGGTTTTTTCCTCAGGATATTGAATGGTAAATTTCTTTCTCCAGAAATATTTACCAGTCAACCGCATCCCGCCGATCAAGTCCCACAGCGAAAATGTTTTTATATACTGCGTTAAACGTCGCCACATACTCATAACCTCTACCTAATGCTTATTCTCCTAAGCAAACCAGGGGCTCACATGGAATTGTACCGCCAATGCAATCACTATCACCCACACCAGTGTGAGTGGAATAAATATCTTCCAGCCCAATCGCATGATTTGATCATAGCGATACCGCGGAAACGTCGCTCTGAACCATAAATAGCAGTACAGGAAAAAGCTGACCTTGATTAACAGCCAGAGCGGCCCAGGCACCCAGGCAAACCAGGAATCAAGATACGGTATCCCCTGGAAGGGTGACAGCCAGCCGCCAAGAAACAATAGTGAAATCAGGGTCGAGATCAACACCATGTTCGCGTATTCAGCAAAGAAAAACAGTGCAAATGTGACCCCTGAATATTCAACATGAAATCCCGCAACCAGTTCAGACTCACCCTCAGCCACGTCAAAAGGCAAACGGTTGGTTTCAGCAATGCCTGATACCCAGTAAACAATAAACAATGGCAATAATGGCAGCCAATACCAGTGCCAGAATCCCCCATTTTGCGCATTGACGATATCCTGAAAATTCAGGGACCCAGCCGCCATCATGACACCTATCAAGGCAAAGCCCATGGAAATTTCATAGGAGATCGATTGGGCAGCAGCGCGCAGCGAACCAAAGAGGGCATATTTTGAGTTGGATGCCCATCCAGCGATCATGATTCCATAGACACCCAATGATGACACCGCAAATGAATACAGTATC
Source organism: Gammaproteobacteria bacterium (assembly GCA_021324305.1). GTDB lineage: Bacteria > Pseudomonadota > Gammaproteobacteria > DSM-16500 > DSM-16500 > Aquicella. The sequence goes on from JAJPJI010000008.1 coordinate 49,614, forward strand.
CCGGCATTCAGATTGGCCAGTACCACACCCTGATCAAATGGAATCACTACCCAGCCTATCAGCGCTATCCCGAAACTTAGTGTCGGAGCAATAATAAACAGAAACCGGTTGGAAGGTGTGGGAACAATAATTTCCTTGGTTAACAGTTTGATAGTATCCGCAAACGGCTGCCAGAAACCCCACGGACCAACGCGGTTTGGGCCGATACGCACATGCATGTAACCAATAACCTTGCGCTCAAAATATGTGAGATAAAGCACGATCACCACTAAGCCAATGATGATCGCCAATATTTTAAGTACGATGATTGCAATTAAAAATATGCTTTCTAACATATCTCACCTTATCAAACCTTGTGTATCTCTACTTCGCCAAACAAGTCGCCCAGCTGCCTGGTGGCGGCAATGCCTCCGGCGATCCATGCTGAATCAATGGAAATGCATGAATCCAGTTGCACAGTCAGCTGCGCCTCGCCATGCTGCTGTCTGACAGAAACACGGTCACCATCCTGTAAATTCAGTTTTCTGCCGGTCTCAGGATGCAAGCGCACCATGGACACATCACCTTCCATAATGGTTTGCGCTTCCTGTAATGGCTGAGCCCGGCGTACCAGACTGTCGAGAGCATAGATCGGCACTTCACCAACCCGCATTAGTTTTACCTTGCTTCTTGTCATTAAAGAAAAATCCGGGGAAACAGTCGAACGTTTTTCGGAGACCGGCATTTTTTCAATGATGGTTTTTATTTCGTGTCTGATCTGTTCGGAACTTTCGTAATCAAATCCGTCGAGGTGCAGGAAATTGCCGAGCACACGCAGGATTTTCCAGCCTGGGCGCGATGCGGCATAGGACTTGGCAACACCATTGAAACTCTGCCACTCACCAGCAGCGTTGATGAAAGTGCCAGATGTCTCAGTGAATGGAGCCATTGGCAGAATAACATCCGCATGTGCCTCAATCACGGGATTACGATACATGGACAGGGCAACCACAAATTGTGCCTGCTTTAATGCTTCCGTCGCGACTATCGGATTTGCGCAATCGAGATCCGGCTCCACATTCAGTAACAAATATGCCTTACGCGGCTTATGCAGCATGGCATAAGCATCCAGTCCGGTGTGGTTAATGGGAGAACCGCCAACATGACGGTGTGGAATGGCACCGGCCAGCCAGCCGCCGGCCGTATTTGCGCCGCTGGTCAACCAGCCAACTCTGGCATTGGTCAATTGTGCGATCTTTTGCGCCAGATAACGGATGCCTGAGGCTTGCGGATGATGCATTGCCAGGGCGCCAAGCAAGATACAGCCGTGCTGTTTGCCCTGCAGCTGCTGTGCAATTGCTCGTGCTGTGTCATCAACCTGCACGTCTGCAAATTCAGGCGCCGCCTGACTATCCAGTGCCTTGACAATCGCCGCGAGTCCATCAAGCATGTGCTGCGGCGCAATGATTTTTTTCGCTGTCACTCTGAAGTTGAATTTGTAATCTACTGGATTAACGACAGTAATCGACGCGCCTTTTAACGATGCCTTGCGCAGCCGCGTAGCCGCCAACGGCTGTTCTTTTTGCAGATTGGATCCGATGAGAAGCACTGCGTCACATGACTCAATATCCGCTATCGACATTCCGAGACCGGGATAAACAGGCATGAAAGCCTGATCCTGTGTATCGGTTTCACGCAGACGGTGGTCTACATGCGGACTGCCCAGTCCGCGCACAATTTTTTGCAATAAATAAAATTCTTCCAGCGTTGAATTCGGTGAAGCAAGCGCTCCCAGTTTGTCGTTTCCGTGTTGAGCAATGGCATCCTGCAAACCGCGCGCAGCCGCCTCAAACGCCTCCTGCCATTCGACCGCACGCCACACACCTTCGGTCTTCGCCATGGGTTCTTCGAGACGCTCGGGATGATAAAGTCCCGTATAGCTGAAACGATCACGATCGGCAATCCAGGTCTGATTGATTGCCGTATTTTCACGCGACACAACGCGCATCACTTTGCCATAGCGCGTATGAATATTCAGATTCGAACCCAAGCAATCATGCGGACTGATACTCGGCGCCTGATCCAGTTCCCAAGCACGCGCAGTGAATCGATACGGCCTGGACGTCAGCGCGCCTACCGGACAAATATCAATAATATTGCCGGATACTTCTGACTTAATGGCATGTTCAACAAACGTTGTGACTTCTTCATGTTCACCGCGATAAGTCATGCCCAGTTCACGCAAACCGGCAATTTCGTCGCCAAACCGGATGCAGCGTGTACACAAGATGCAGCGAGTCATTTCAGTGGCAATCAGCGGGCCGAGATTTTCATCAGCGACCGAGCGCTTGCATTCATCGTAGTGTGAAGCCGGTGATCCGAATCCCATGGAAAGGTCTTGCAGTTCACATTCACCGCCCTGGTCGCAGATAGGACAATCCAGCGGGTGATTGATCAGCAGGAATTCCATCACCGCACGCTGCGCCGCCAGTGTTTTTGGCGATTTGGTAAAAATCTTCATCCCGGGCATGACAGGTGTCGCGCAGGCGGGAACCGCCTTGGGGGATTTCTCCATTTCAACCAGGCACATGCGGCAGTTCGCAGGAATAGACAAATGTTTGTGATAGCAAAACCGCGGTATATAGATTCCCGCTTCATCTGCTACCTGAATCACGGTCTGGTTCGGCTTTGCAGTCAGCTTTTGTCCATCAATTTCAATTTCAATATCAGCCATGGTTAACTTCTCGTCTCTGGCAGGCATTCGCCATGTTCAACATGGTAAACAAATTCATCATAAAAATGCTTCAGACATCCGCCTACCGGCCACGCGGCGGCTTCACCGAATGCACAAATTGTCCTGCCTTCAATATTTTTGGCAGCACGGCGCAGGGTTTCGATGTCTTCTTTTGTACCGCGTCCGCTTTCAATGTCATGGGTCAGGCGGTATAACCAGCCTGTGCCCTCACGGCAAGGGGTACACTGACCGCAGGATTCATGCATATAAAATCTGGAAATACGCTGTAACAATTTCACAATACAGACTGTCTCATCCAGCACAATGACCGCACCAGAACCGAGTCCTGAACCAGCTTTTTGCACAGAGTCAAAATCCATGTCCAGTGTCATCATGATATCAGCAGGCAGGATGGGCATGGATGATCCGCCCGGAATAACCGCTTTCAGCTTGTGGCCATTGCGTACTCCACCGGCAAGCGCAAGCAAGTCCTTGAATGGCGTACCTAAAGGCACTTCATAATTTCCGGGCTTGTTCACGTGCCCTGTTACAGAAAAAATCTTGCAGCCGCCGTTATTGGGTTTACCCAGACCCAGAAACCACTCCGAGCCTTTTTCCATGATGACAGGAATGGACGTATAGGTTTCTGTATTGTTAATCGTGGTTGGACGTCCATAGAGACCGCGTCCGGCGGGAAACGGCGGTTTATTACGCGGCAGGCCGCGCTTGCCTTCCAGTGACTCCATCAATGCAGTTTCTTCGCCGCATATGTAGGCGCCCGCGCCCAGATGCGAAAACAAATCAAAATCAAAACCGGAGTCGAGAATATTGCGGCCAATCATCCCGATGCGGCGCGCTTCATCAAGCGCCGCCTCGAACCGTTCATAGCATTCCCAATACTCGCCGCGGATATAGTTGTACCCAACTGAAGCTCCCATGGCATAAGCACCAATTGCCATCCCTTCGATCAACTGGTGTGGATTAAAGCGCAGAATATCACGGTCCTTGCAAGTACCCGGCTCACCTTCATCTGAATTACAGAGAATATATTTTTGTCCAGGCATGTCCCGGCGGATAAAACTCCACTTGAGACCTGTGGGAAAGCCGGCGCCGCCTCGTCCGCGCAAGGCAGATACCTTGACTGCTTCAACCACTTTTTCGGGAGGGATTTTTTCGCGCAGTATTTTCTTCCACTGTTCGTAACCGCCTATGCTGAGGTACGTTTCCAGCGTCCATGGCTTGTCCAGGTGCAACGTACGAAAACAGATGTCATTGGCCATGTTTATACCTCATTTTAACGCAGTTAAAATCTCATCGATTTTTTCGGGTGTGAGATTTTCATAATATTTTTTGCCAATCTGGCACACTGGCGGCGCGATACATGCGCCCAGGCATTCCACTTCCCTAAGGGTGAATTTACCGTCAGCGGTTGTTTCATTGAGAGCAATGCCCAGCCGTTTTTTGAGATGCTCAACAACTTTCTCCGCGCCATTCAGGGAGCAGGAAATATTGGTACAAACATCAATGACGTGCCGTCCCACCGGATCCAGATGATACAGCGAGTAAAAAGTAGCAACTTCATAGACAGCGATTTTTGGCATGTCCAGGTACTCAGCAACAGCATCCATTGCCTCAACTGAAAGATATCCGCCATTTTCATGCTGCACGACGCGCAAGGCTTCAAAAACGCCTGAACGCTTTTGTTCAGGCGGGTAACGCAAATTCCACTTGTCGATATGTTCACGGATAGCGGGAGAAAGGATAAATTTTTTCTTCTCGTTCATGTTGTTCTCATTCATTAGCGGTCAATCTCCCCAAATACAATGTCCAGACTGGAAAGAACCGCAACAACGTCAGCAATCATATGCCCGCGAATCAATTCATTTAACCCGGCCAGATGCGGAAAGCCTGCTGCACGGACTTTCAGCCGATAGGGCTTGTTTGCACCATCTGAAACAAGATAAACACCAAACTCGCCTTTTGGATGCTCGACAGCCGCATAGGCTTCGCCCTCCGGCACATTGTAACCTTCGGTCATATTCTTGAAATGATGAATTAACGCTTCCATGCTGATTTTCATTTCTTCGCGAGGAGGCGGAGCAATTTTGTAATCATCAATCATCACAGGGCCCGGGTTTTTGCGCAGCCATTCCACACACTGACGAATGATACGGTTTGACTGGCGCATTTCATTCACGCGGACAAGATAGCGGTCGTAGCAGTCACCATTGGTACCGACAGGGATATCGAAATCCATTTTGTCATAGACTTCATAAGGCTGTTTCTTGCGCAAGTCCCACGCGACACCCGAACCACGCAACATAGGGCCAGTAAATCCCAGGGCGATTGCCCGTTCCGGCGAAATAATCCCGATATCAACCGTACGTTGTTTCCAGATACGATTATTGGTCAGCAGGCTTTCATATTCATCAACCAGGCCAGGAAACCGTTCGGTAAAATCCCAGATGAAATCAAGCAACGAACCCTGACGATTGTCATTCAGTTTGGCGACTTCTTTGGCATTGTGCCATTTCGATGGCTTGAATTGCGGCATCTTGTCGGGCAAATCCCGATATACACCGCCGGGGCGATAGTAAGTTGCGTGCATGCGCGCGCCTGACACAGCTTCGTAGCAATCAAGCAAATCCTCGCGCTCACGAAAGCAGTATAGAAATACCGCCATGCCGCCGTTATCCAGACTGTGTGCCGCCAGCCACAACAGATGGTTCAGTATGCGGGTGATTTCATCAAACATGACACGGATATACTGCGCGCGCAGCGGCGGGGTGATCCCAAGTAATTTTTCGATAGCGAGCACATAGCCATGCTCGTTACACATCATGGACACGTAATCGAGACGATCCATATATCCAATGGTATGATTGAAAGGCTTGTTTTCGGCCAGCTTTTCAGTTGCACGATGCAGCAATCCCACATGCGGATCAGCACGCACAATGGTTTCACCATCCACTTCCAGAATCAGACGCAACACACCATGCGCCGCGGGATGCTGAGGACCAAAGTTAAATACATAATTCCGGATTTCCGGTGTCTGGTCAGCCGTCACCCCGGAAATTGAATTCTCATTATTTTGCATGGGAGCTCTCTCCCTGTTCATTCAGATAGCGATTATCATGGCGTATCACTTTGGGCTCAAGCACGCGCGCGTCGATGCTGACAGGCTCATAGACAACGCGTTTCAATTTGGCGTCGTAACGAGCTTCGACTTTGCCTATCAACGGAAAGTCCTTGCGGAAGGGATGGCCGACAAAACCATAATCGGTCATGATGCGGCGTAAATCAGGATGCCCTCTGAACAGGATACCAAACAGGTCGAATACTTCACGTTCATACCAGTTCGCTGACGGCCAGATGTCCATTACTGAATCGACCATCAATTCTTTTTCATCCGGAATATAAACCCGCAAACGCACCCGATGGTTTTTGGTCAATGAGAGCAGATGATAAACAACCGCAAACCGGCAAGGCTTGGCCGCTGATTCACGCATCAAATCTCTTGTGACACCACGGCCAAATCCGGTCGCTGTTGTCTTTTCTGTCTGCCAGTCATCCAGACCATAGTGCAGATAATCCACACCGCAGACATCGACCAACAATTTGAATTCAAAATCAGCATCATCACGCAGTATGCGGCAGATATCGAGAAGGTGTTCCGGCTTGACTTCCACCGTAAGCTGGCCGAATGCAACCGTTGCATTCTCAATCCATGCCGAGAAACGTGAATGGATTTGTGTGCAGAGAACATTCACATCAGTCATACCGATACCCCTATCGTTCTATCTTTTTATTTCGGCGTATTTTATTTTGCAACTGGATGATGCCATACATTAATGCTTCTGCGGTTGGCGGACATCCTGGCACATAAACATCAACCGGCACGATTCGATCGCAACCGCGCACAACTGAATAAGAATAATGGTAGTAGCCGCCGCCATTTGCGCATGAACCCATGGAAATGACCCAGCGGGGTTCCGCCATCTGGTCGTAGACTTTACGGAATGCAGGAGCCATTTTATTGCATAACGTCCCAGCGACGATCATGAGATCTGACTGGCGGGGACTGGGACGAAAGATGACGCCGAAACGGTCGAGATCATAGCGTGAAGCGGCGGAATGCATCATTTCAACCGCGCAGCAAGCCAGCCCAAAACTCAACGGCCAGAGAGAACCAGAGCGCGCCCAGTTGAAGACATTCTCAACCGTGGTCACATAAAACCCTGGTTTCATCAAATCACTTATTCCCATTCCAGAGCCCCTTTTTTCCACTCGTAGATGAAACCCACCGCGAGCAAACCCAGGAAAATACCCATGACGATCATGCCAGTCCAGCCAAGCTCACGAAAAACAACCGCCCATGGGACCAAAAATGCGGTTTCAAGATCGAAGATAACAAAGAGAATGGCTACGAGATAATAACGCACATCAAAAGGAGCACGCGCGTCATCAAATGATTCAAAACCACATTCATAGGCAGAAAGTTTTTCTGGATTAGGCCGCTTTGGACCAAGAAGATATCCCAGCACAGGAGCAACCAGACCCACTCCCAAGCCGATAATCATAAAGATTAATACTGGCAAGTAATTTTGTAGCAACCCACTCTCCTTACGTAAACATTGGGTCGTCATTGCGACAAATACCCGGATGACTGCGCCGGTTTATTATACACGAATCTTTCATTAACGCGTCATGTTTGCCTCGCCCACGGGCGAAACTTAAGAAATCACACCCATCCCGCGATTCACAGGAGAGGAAGCATTCTTAAGTTGGCTTTGTTTTTTATGCCGACGGACGGACTCGAACCGTCACAGCTTGCGCCACTACCACCTCAAAGTAGCGTGTCTACCAATTCCACCACGTCGGCTTATTCAATCTTCTCTCTTACTTCTTTGTCGGTATCTCAACCGGCAATGCAGGTGACTGCACCGGTGATTTGTTTATCGTGCCAGCTGGCGCCGGAAGCACAGGCAGTGAAAGTACCTTTTCCTGCTTATAGGCATGTACAGCCACATAATTGAGACCGATACTCGTTGCAAAAAACACAACAACCAGGCTGATCGTCACCCGGAACAGGAATGAACCTGATCCACGGCTACCAAAGACTGTCTGCGATGCACCGCTGCCAAATGCAGCCCCCATCGTCGCACCTTTGCCCTGCTGTACAAGCACCAATGCAATGATGCACACAGCGGCAAACACATGTATAAGCAATATAAACTGGTACATTATGTCATTTTCCTCTCGCCTTCCCCCAACAAGTCCGCTGAGCAGAAGGAGATCATCTCTTTCTCTATTTTATGGCCGCTGTTGGTTCCCGGCTGGCTGCAGCACAAATTGCCAGGAAACTGCCAGCATCCAGAGACGCCCCGCCAATCAGGCCGCCATCAATATCGGGTTTGGCCAGCAATGACGCCGCATTATCCGGCTTCATACTGCCGCCGTACAGTATACGAATTGTTTTAGCTATATCAACATTATTTTGCGTGATCAGGTCACGAATATAGGCATGCACTTCCTGGGCCTGCTCTGGAGTGGCAGTTAACCCGGTTCCAATAGCCCAGACAGGTTCATAAGCAATCACTGCCTGCGCAAAAGCCGAAATTCCAGCAAACGCGATGACTGATTCCAGCTGTTCCCGCACCACGGCCTCGGTTTCCCCGTTTTCCCGCTGCGCCCGGGTCTCCCCAACGCACAGGATCGGTTTCAGTCCTGCATCGAGAGCAGCCTTGAATTTTGCTGCCAGCAACGGCAAATCTTCGCGGAAAATTGTGCGCCTTTCCGAATGCCCGATCAGCACATACTGACAACCAAGCTCTTTCAGCATGGGACCGGATACTTCACCTGTATAGGCACCCTGTGTGCCAAGATAGAGATTTTGCGCACCCCACATGACAGGCGTATGAGATAAAAGGTCATGCACGAGAGCAAGATGAACAAAGACAGGCAGGACAAGAATATCAATATCTGTATAGGCACCAGCGCCCTGTTTGATGTTATCAACAAGACTTTTTACCTGGCTCAGGGAACCATGCATTTTCCAGTTGCCAGCTATCAATGATTTGCGCACAAAAAACCGCCTCTCGTCATCTCGATCAGGAAGGCGGTGATTTTATACGAATAGATTAAAGTGACGCAATAACTTCAGACAAGTCAGGACAGACTAGCCAACGTCTGCTTACATAGTACGCTGCGCCCGATTTTGCTGTCTTGCCTGGGCTTGTTCCTTTTTCTGCTTGTATATTTCAGGCTTGCTGAGTTCTTCATGTGACTCTTTCAATTTGCCAACCACTCCTTTTTGCTTTTGCACCTTCTCAAGCAATTCATCTACCTTTGTAATCTGGCTTTCAATTTTCTTTTTATCCGCCTCTGCCGGTGGATTCGGATTTCTGTCTCGCAGAGCTACCAACTGCTGCTTGCGCTGCGTTAACAGTTCTTCTTTTTTAGTCAGACTTGCTTCCATTTTATCCAACACTCTCTTCTGTTTGTCTTTATTCAGTGAGAAGAAATGCTCCAGTCCATCAATAGCCTTGCCTGGATCCTGCGCAAAACCGTCAGATTTTCCTTGAAGGCGCTTCTTGAAATCCTCTTTTTCAGATTTGGAATAGAAAAACTTGTCGTGATTCAGAGTCAAAAAATCTGACATGTGCTGCAGTTTTTCTGGTTCGTTAAGCATGTCATACATAGAATCCATCACACCCTGCATGCCGCTTTCTGCAATCGCTTCATTATCCAGCAATCCTTTTTCAATTTTCTCTATCTCTTCCTTACTAGTGTCCAAACCAGCTTCATTTTGAAGGTTAGTGATATTCTGCGGATGTTTATCGGTATCATCCAGATTCGCTGCATACTTTCCTAATGCGCCGTCATCTCTCAAGCCAAGATAGACCTTGTCTTTCATGCGATGCACTTCCATGTCTCTCTGCTTCTGGAGAATAATATCCTGCTGTTCTTTGGGAAGTGAGGCGATGAATTTTTTCGTATTGGGACCGAATTTAAAAGCCAGGCCTTTTTCGTTTGCGACCCGCATCGCCAGTAATAATTCTTCCATGTATAATTCTTTGGTATATCTGTGATCGTGCGGAATACCATTTGCTCCTGGGCCCATATCATATTCCACTGACGGCGCACGTAGTTTACCCTTGATGAAATCCATTTGCGCCTGCATGCCTGCGTAAACATGCTCACGGTATTCCTCCATCGTAAATTTTTGCTTTGGCGGCAAGGAAGGTGAAAAACGTACTCCGCTGGCATCATAAATGATGTTATGGGATTTCAATTCAGGGTGAGAGTAAATACCATACGGCGTCTTTAAATCCTCATCACTTTCCGTTTCAATTCGGCCTCCCGTACCTGAATCTCGCGCCTCTTCACGTATTCTTTCGTTGGCTTTTCTTTCTTCTTCTGGATCATCATAATGCTTGATTCTCCAGGCAACGGGTTTGTATTTACAGAATCTGGAGTATAAATCATGGTACGCGCGATTCATGCCCATTTCATCAAGGCGCTGCTTCTGCTCTCGTGCTTTTTTCTGTTCTTCAGTTTCTTTAGGGCCGCCGCCCATGAGATCTTGCAAGCTCATTATCGTTATCCTTCAAGGTAGTTATTTTGGATAAATTAATTATAGTTGAGATTTCTTACCTAATTATTATCCCTATTAAATTCTGTAATTTAGTTTATATCCATAGAGTTGGCGATCAGCTCATATCCAGTATTCCTAATATCTTAATCCATGCCTAATTGCGTATATGTAGCCTTGACCGAGTAAAGCCTAAGATCCTCTGGAGATGGTTGATAATTAATAATTTCCAGGTGTTTCCCGTGGATATCGCCCAATTGCTGGAATTCAACCCAGGCAGCCCGGGTAAACTTGTCGAGGCCAGCCATTTCTATCGTCCAGCCACGTTTATAAATCTCTCGCGCCAGCGCTTTTGCGGTCTGCAAACCATCTGCCATAGTCCGCTCCCGTGAAAACAAGTCCTTGGGCGCCATCACCAGACTGGACCCTCTGTCGAAGATATTGTAATGCTCGCTGACACCTTCCAGCGTCAAAAGCTTTTTTTCGCTAGGCGGATCAAGGTTAAACGCATCCCAGATTGTCAGGGTTCCCCAGCGTTCAAGAAGATAATACACATCCAGTTTAGTGATTGGTAATTCGAGTATTTCACTTAGCTCCGGAATCGGCAATTGCTGTTGCAGCGCATCCCATACCTGAGCTTTTAATTTTTCGAGATAATCGGCTTCGCGGTTGACGAGACTTGGCTTGATGGTCACGGCAAACGTTGTTGTAACCTTGCCTGCGTCATTTTCAGCCGTAACCATGACTTCATACACACCTTGGGTGCCTTTGGCTGGAATGCCGGTCACGATGCCATCACCTGTGCAAATCATACCTTTTGGAAACGGCTTGCCGTCTGTTAATTCTGCGCTAAAGCGGGGCGGCTGACTGCCCTCTGGCGCCTGAATAAAATTCTTCAGATCAAACGGCCCGTAAGAAGCCAATTCATTAATGGTTTGCGGTGGGACGGGTTTGACTAAAACAGGCTTTGCCATAGTAATACCTTAAAATAAACTCCATATATGATTTTAAAGTATAGCTAATCCTGCCGTTCCGTCCACCCATTCATAAATTTCAGTCACTTGCGAGGGACATTTAAAACACCGGCTGCCACAGGCAGGCGTTTTCATACACTGGCGAATCCGCCCTTTTCGTATCCAGTGCTGCAGCATACAGCGCACAGTTTCAGGATCCGACTTGAACAAGCTGCAAAGACTGCCTAATGTTGCCATTCTGACTTTCATCATGTGCTGCTTGATATCAATCAGGCTCATACACACTCCCGCATACCAGTATTGACCGGCATGATCATTTGACGTTCGCGTCCGGCATACCATCTGATGAAGGCAATAACAGCTAAAAACAGGCTGATGATGGCAGCAATCCACAGGGATGACTGCAACGGATGCCTGGACCAGGTGGCTGCCTGGTAAAAGGTAACCGCTGTGCCATAGGCGACTCCCGTCATCCAGCATGCGGAGAATATCGACCAGCCGCGATGCAGTTCACGCATCATGACAGCCATTGTCGAAATACAGGGAAAATACAGCAGTACGAATAAAAGATAGGCAAATGCGCCCGTCTGGCCGTCAAAACGCTGATACATCAAGCCATAGACACCCTGGTTGACTGCACTAATGGGCGCTTGCGCGAGCACCGGATTACCGAATGCGCTGCCGAGCTGGCCAAGGTTTTGCGGGATAGACTGCCATGCCTGCGAAAGGCCTGCCCATAAATCGAATGCGGCGGCACCGCCGCTGCCAGCGAAATGTCCGACCTGGGAATATAAGGTATTCAGGGTTCCGACCACGACTTCCTTCGCCAGCACGCCTGTTACCAGGCCGACTGTCGCCGGCCAGTTATTGGCATGAATGCCCATAGGTGCAAACAAGGGTGTGGCCCATTGACCGACCATGGAAAGAAGTGAATGCGTACCGCCTTCACCGGTATTCATTGTGCCATCCATATTCAGTGCATTCAGCGCGCCTATCAGGACACAAATGGGCACAATCAGTTTGCCAGCACGGAACACAAACCCGCGCAGGCGCTGCCAGGCATGCAGCAATAATGTTTTGATATGCGGGACATGATAATGCGGCAATTCCATGACCAGCGGCGAAGGCTCGCCCTTGAGAACCGTTGTGCGCAGGAGAAAACCCGTCAGCACCGCCATGGCAATGCCGATAATGTATAACGCGAAGACAACATTCTGTCCGCCGCGCGGAAAAAATGCCGTCGTAAAGACAGCAAAAATAGCAAGCCGTGCGCCGCAGGACATAAATGGCGTCATCATGATGGTAAGAATACGGTCACGCCGGTTTTCTAGCGTACGTGCACCCATCACTGCAGGGACATTGCAGCCAAACCCCACAATCATGGGCACAAATGCCTTGCCAGGCAAACCCAATGCGCGCATGAAGCGGTCAATCACAAACGCAGCACGGGCCATATAACCGGAATCTTCGAGCAGGGCGAGGAATAAAAACATGGAGCCGATGACTGGAATAAAAGTAATTGTTGTATTGATGCCCTTGCCTATACCATTCGCGAGCAAGGCCGTGAGCCATGCCGGCGCGCCCAGCTGTTCCAGCAGGGCGGCAAGGCCGTCAACAAAAATAGTCTGACTGCCAATATCAAAAAAATCCTGAAATGCACCACCGATATTGATCGCAAATACAAACAGCAAGTACATCATGGCAAGAAAAACAGGTATGCCAAGGAAACGGTTCAGGACAATATTGTCAATACGCGCTGTCCAGGTTGATTGCACTTGCGCAGACCGTGATACGCATTGTTGTAACAGCTGATTGATATAGCGGTAGCGTGAATCAGCCAGCAGGATATCGGCGTCTTCACCTGATTCCTTGCGGATAAGCGCTTGCTGCTCACTCACCTGCTGCAGTATTTCTGCCGGCACAAGCTGACGGACTTGCTGGTCATCTTCGAGCAGACGCATGGCCAGCCATAGCGGAGACACTGTCGATTGACGGCCGCCTTGTGATTTGACTTCAAGAATATCATTGACTGGTTTGACAGCAGGATCCACACTGGATCCTGCGCATAAAGCGCGGGATGATGAGGAAGCACCAGACACCGCTTCAGCCACTCCGGCTTGCGACAGCCTGTTCGCCAAAACCGCTATACTTTGCTCCACCGCTGCAGGATAAACCCACGGCTTTGATCTAACCGGCGCCGGCTTGAAACAGGCGATAACCCGCTTTAATTCCGTGATACCGCCGCCGCGGTTCGCTTCGAGCGCCACCACGGGACAGCCTAATTCCCGGGATAGCTGATCAACATTAATCCGGATGTTCTGCACGCGGGCCACATCCATCATGTTAAGCGCGAGAATCAGGGGCACGCCCATTTCAAGCAGTTGTGTGGTGAGATACAAATGCCGCTCCAGATTGCTGGCGTCCACGATATTGATGATCACATCAGATTGCTGCTGCAGAATGAATTCACTCGCAATACGCTCATCAATCGCCGATGCAGCTGATGAAAGCGTCAGTGAATAGACACCGGGAAGGTCAACGACTTCAACCATGGTTCCCATATGAACAAAAAAACCGCTTTTACGTTCGACCGTAACGCCCGGCCAGTTGCCTACATGCTGCCGCGCTCCCGTCAGCGCATTAAACAAGGTGGTTTTGCCACAGTTGGGATTGCCAACCATGGCGATGGATACAGATGATTTTGCTGTCATGACAGCATCATGACAGTTTGGACCGGACGTGTGACAGCATGATTTCATGGTTATGCTTCTTCTATCTGCAGAATATCGGCTTCATGTTTGCGCAGGCTTAATGCAAATCCCCGCACCAGAATTTCGACCGGATCTCCCAGCGGAGCAATACGCGACACCGTAAATTCCGTTCCCGGAAGCAACCCCATGGAAATGAGACGCTGACGATAGACTTTATCGCCGCCCGCGAGAGAGACAATGCGCGCTTTGTGACCAATCCTGAGATCGCTGAAATGCATTTTTTTGACCTTTTTTTTTGACCTTCTTTGATTATAAAGGACGTCGCCCCGCCCTGGATTTGATCCGGCGCTGACCGCGGGAATCCGTGTTACCGGCCGAGAATTCTATAAACTCTCTTGAGAAAAAGAAGTATTGCCTGAACCCATTGATTTGTCAATACAAATGAGAATGATTCTCATTTGTTGCCCTGGACTCAATCAATCAAATGGATAGTAATTAACCACAATTGCCAATACAATGAGAATACAACATGTTAGAGTAACAGACACATTGGCCGGTCTGAAACCAGACTGCGTTTAATAATAACTTAACAAACACTGGTCTATAATAAATTAAGATTTGAAAAATACAATTATGCCGCCATATTGTTTGGGGAGCAGGTGTTATGCCCAAATCTAAGTTAAAAAAGCGTGATAAGGATCGGGCTATAAGACTGCTGGGAATTATTCAGTTAGCGAGAGATCTTAAAGTCAGATTTAACGACGTAGATTTACGGGCAAACCAGAAAGTAGAAAATCTTGAAGCAATGGCAAGATTTAAGACTGAAGAAGATCCCGATGAATTTGAGCCAAGAGAAATTGAAGACATTGAACGGAAATGTGACTCTCTAGATGATACAGAAGGATACATACATGGGACTATCAGTCCTGCCATCACTAGATTCGTCAATGAGAAATTTCGAGAGTTGCAGGAAGTTCACGCACAATCAGTTAGACAGTTGCAGCTGTTAAGGCAAGTATTGCGGGAGCAGGAAATTGAAGGCGTTGATCTGAGGCCCTTGGAAGGAGCATTACGTGATTTCCAGGAAAATGTCGTAGAACCGCTCCAACCGATAATACCAGCACTTGCAGATGCACTAATGCAACCAGATAGGGAGATCCCAGAAAATATTAGAGGTCTTTTAAACCCTAGAGAATTACAAGAAAGGGTAACACAGGAAACGCAAGCTTTGCTTCGCCGTATCCAAGAAGCACAAGAAGAAAGAAGACGACAAGTTAGAGTTCCACCACCAATAATTAATGTAGGGGTACCAATAATGCAAGGTCGACAAAAATTTAACCTTTTAACAGGATTACCTGAATTAACCGCCATGCCAGCGCTCTTAGCGCTGGTTCAGCGTTTCCAGGGTGCTCTGGAAGCACACTGGGATGTTAATCACGCACCCTACAATCCTGATATTAATGCAGCCGACATCAACAGATTACGCGACGACCTTGCCCATGCAGCCACGGCTCAAGATGCTAGAGATGCCATTCTTAGGGTCTTTAGTTTCAACGGCGGCGCTATTCCTAATATGGATGATGGTGACCTTCAAAACGCCGGCCTGCAAAACAATGGCCAGGAAAACCAACTCCGCGGTGAAGCCCAGTACCTGCGCTTCATGGCCGCCCAGCAGGCCGCCCTGCACGATTTCCCGGAATTGGG
>JAJPJI010000032.1 GCA_021324305.1 Gammaproteobacteria bacterium
CTAGCAAACTCATCCTCTCATGTTGAACTTAAACTGAAGCCCGCGGATTTTCTGCAATTCCGGGCTTTGACATATGATGAACTCATCCTCTATCACGGCAATCAATTCCTGACCGGGGCACCATTTTTTCAAGGCGGCATTCCCCAGCTCATCTATTTTCAATGGGGTAATCTGTTTGGGGTAGCCAAGTATGTTGTGCTAGCTGAAGAAAAGTCTCTCAAAAGTAATGTGTTAATCTACTTCGAGGACCTGCAGGAGCGTAATCTGCAAGATTGCGTTTATCAGTACAACCTGAAATTACAGGAAGAAATGAAGCAGCAATTACGCCTCGCACCTACCCTGCCCAAGCAGGCAGCGCATGATGAGCATCAGGAACCTGTATATCAGCCAGTTTTCAGAATACCAAGATTATCGCTCTCCCACCCAACTGAAAAACGAGAAGAAGAATAATAACAAGCACACGTTTTTGCTGTCTTGGATCAGCATTTACAAGACTGTTCATTGATTTGTACGTAGCTGCTGTCAACTTTTGAATTTCTTCTCATACCGGTGACAGTAAGGTTGTTTTTGAGTTTTCGTGTAATAATCCTGATGGTAGACTTCCGCTCGCCAGAATGTACTTACCGGCAATACTTTTGTCGCAACTTGATAACCCATTTTTTCGAGCTCATTGATCAATCCGATGGCCGTCGATTTCTGTTCCTCATTATAATAAAAAATCACACTGAGGTATTGCTCGCCAATATCAGGACCCTGACCGTCTGTTTGCGTTGGATCGTGGATTTCAAAGAAAAATTTGGTTAGCGCTTCGTAACTGATTTTATCCGGATCATAGACAACACGGATAACCTCATAATGTCCCGTTGTTTTTTCGCAAACCTCCTGATAAGTCGGATTTTTTTTGATCCCGCCTGAGTATCCAACTTCAGTTTTCAAAACACCTGGTAATTTTTTGAAATAGTACTCCACACCCCAAAAACAGCCGGCTGCGAAAATCGCCTCATCTGTATCTCTTACATCAAGACTGGGAACAAAATCGAGGCTTAAGGAGTTTACACAATGACGTGTATTTTTCGCTGTAAACCCCTCTCCTGAAAATACATGTCCCAGGTGACCATGGCATCTCGCGCACAAAATTTCCGTTCGCACCCCATCGGCATCTCTTTCACGCACCACTGCACCCTTGATTTCCTCATCGAAGCTGGGCCATCCGCAGCCAGAATGAAATTTTGTAGCTGACCTGAATAGTGGCAGGCCGCATTGACGGCACAAGTATGTGCCAGAATCGCCAAAGTCGTCGTATTCGCCTGAGAATGGCCTTTCTGTTCCTTTGTTCCGAACGACTGCGAGGATAATATCCGGCAAACTTGCTGTCTTGAGTACCATAGCTTATTCCAGTTCCATCCTTGATAATTGTTATTTGATCTGATAATCAATTGTGGTTACTAACCGAACCTTTTTATAAATTGATCCTAATGCATTCTGATTACTATTCCAGTCTGAATTCATTGTGCTCGTATCTCTGCCCATAATCTGAAAAACACCTTGACTGGCATGTTGTACACCCGCCAGCCTGGTTCCAGAGTCCTTGGCAAACTGTTTCGCAATAATATGTGCGCTCTTTGTGGCTTCAGCAAGCATGGCTGGACGAATTGAATCCAGTTGCGTGTAATAATAACTTGGGTTCGGGCTTTGTGCGCTGACATCAAATGCGAGCGTCACGCCTTGTTGCAGCAATTTATCAATCACCTGGACAGACTGCTGTATCAAATCAACTTTTGCAGAACGAATTCGTGTGCCCGCAGTAACCACATAACGCTGATTATTTGAATTTTGTGTGGAATTCTGGTTGTAAACATTTGCCAGCCGGTCTTCAACCTTCAATTGGGTACGATCAATTTCATCGGCAGTAAAACCCTGGGTTTTGAGAAACTCATTTACTAATTGTTGATCATGTTGCAGCCGCTGATCAAGCTGAACAAGATCACTGCCTACCTCTCGATAGTCAATTTCCCAGATACCGAGATCAGACTTCACATCATTCTCAGCCAAGCCCTTGACTGTTACTGTTCGATTCATTTTTTTAAACAGATACACTGCCTTGCCGATACTATACCCTGATCCAAGAATTCCAATGCTCAGTATGATTGAACAAAATATCATTGTGATTTTATTTATGCCCATGCTCGCTATCCCTCGGTTGTATTGAGGATATATTCTGTCACATATTTGACTTCACATAAACACTGGATTTAATTTCCTGAATCACATATCGTTATCACCACATCTACTACCACTGTAGAGTGGATTTAAAGAGGTTGGCTATGTCATCCACATCTCACACCGAAGCATCAGAGTTCTGGTTCATCTTCCGGAATGAACGCTTGCTGCTGGAAGAGAATAAATTACCAACCAAGGATTCGCTTTCTCGCCTGGGACTTCAATTTCTCAGACAGCACAAACTTGGTCAATTCAACAACAGCATCTGTTATTGCGCTGAAATCGATCCAAGTACAGCTCTGCCCGACGATATGACACTCATCCCGTTGCGTAAAGCCTTCGAAATTCTTGGCGCTGACTGGTATGTTGCTGCCGCAAAAGCCTCTTCAATCATAAACTGGGATAAAAACCATCAATTTTGCGGCCGCTGCGGCAACCCTACGATACACAAGCCGGAAACATATGAAAGGAATTGCCCTGTCTGCGGTTTGTCACTTTATCCGCGCATTTCGCCTTCCATGATTGTTTTAATACAGCATGATGACATGATTTTAATGTCCAGAAGTCCGCATTTTCCTCCCGGCGCCTATGGACTAATCGCGGGCTTTGTCGAGGTGGGTGAAAGTATTGAAGATGCGGTTCACAGGGAAGTAAAAGAAGAGGTTGGCATTCAAATTACAAATTTGCGGTATTTTGGTTCACAGTTCTGGCCTTTTCCGGATTCACTCATGATAGGTTTTATTGCTGACTATCTGTCGGGTGAAATAACGATTGACCACAAGGAAATTGAATCAGCCGGCTGGTATCGATATGACAACTTGCCTGGCGGCCCTTCCTCCAGCGTCAGTATTGCCAGAAAATTAATTGATTATTATATTGCTCAATATGTCTCCTCCAAATAACACCTGACCACATGGAATAGTATTTATGGAATTATATGACAGCTGGTGGGAAGAAAAACGTTCAGCCTATTTGTATGGAATAATGGCTGACACTGAAAAAAATATCCTGCATAAAAAACTTTTCACGGATTTGATGCATGCAGCTGACAAACAGGCTCACATCTGGGAAGCAAAAATCAGCGAATCAGGTTCGCAGCCCCCAATGACATTCGTTCCGGACATGCGTACCCGTATTGTCGCCGCAATGGTTAAAATATTTGGCGCCGAGAACTTGCATTCTATTCTCTCAGCCATGAAAATTCGCGGCATGTCTGTGTTCACGCGCTATCATAGCGAACATAAACACACTAGCTTCAGTGCTTCCAGCAATTTGCGGGCGGCGGTCTTTGGTGTCAATGACGGCCTCATCTCCAATATGAGCCTGATTCTTGGCATCGCCGGCGCCAATGCCAATCAACACTTTATCATCCTTGCTGGTGTCGCCGGATTGATCGCAGGCGCAAGCTCCATGGCAGCCGGCGAATATGTTTCTGTGCGCTCCCAGCGTGAAATATTCGAATACCAGATTGCGATAGAAAAGCAGGAACTGGAAGAATACCCTGAAGAAGAAATGGAAGAACTCAGTCTTATCTATCAAGCACGCGGCGTTCAAAAACCGGAAGCAGACAAGCTGGCAAGATTAATGATTGAAAATCCGGAAACCGGTCTCAATGCACTCGCGCGTGAAGAATTGGGATTAAATCCCGAAGATCTGGTATCGCCTTATGGCGCGATGATTTCATCCTTCATTTCTTTCGCGCTCGGTGCAGCCGTACCCCTGTTTCCTTTTCTGACCGGAAATCATGCCTGGAATCTGACTGCCAGCACCATCATCACCGCGGTCACACTGTTCATTATCGGGTCAATTTTAAGCCTGTTCAACAATCGCAACCCTGTCCTGCAGGGATTGCGCATGCTTTGCATCGGTGTCATTGCCGGCTCCATCACTTACTTTATTGGAAAACTGATTGGCGTTTCCGTCTAGCGGTATTCACCTATTAGCCAGTTGCCTAATAGTCGATTGACTAATATACTAATGCCTTATTAGTCATGGTTGGGAGCCGGATATGGATTATTTTCCGTTAGGAATCGCAACAGGCAATGCATTCTGCAATCGGGTCAATGAGCGCCAGCGCCTGGTAAAAAATATCAAGGCCCATCAACATACACTCATCACCTCTCCCCGTCGGTATGGCAAAACCAGTCTGGTATTATTTGTTCTGGAAAAACTGGGCATTCCCTATTCCAAGGTTGATCTGTTTGTTGCACTCGATGCCAAAGCCTGCGAAGAACAATTAATACATGGAATACAAAACCTTCTTAATAAAATCTCCTCGCATCCGGAACGCATGTTCCGGCTCGTCCGGGATTATTTCGCGCAAACAAAAAAGCGCTGGACCATTGGTTTTAAAGGGGTACATCTTGAGCTCATCCCGGACAGTGAAAGTGATGCCGCAATCAACATCATGGACGCACTGCTGGCACTTGAATCAGTATTAGCAAAAAAACGTCAACGCGCTGTATTATTCATCGATGAATTCCAGGAAATCGGCGTGCTTCCCTCAGCAAAAGCACTTGAAGGTGCAATACGCCACGTGGCACAGGAAACAAAATATCTCCTGCTTATATTTTCCGGGAGCAATCGCCATCTTTTGACGCACATGTTTGATGACAAATCCCGGCCTTTATACATGTTATGTGAGCGAATTATTTTAGATCGCATACAAGAGGAACATTATGTTGACTTCATCAACAAGATCGCCATGAAAACCTGGAAGCGTCATTTTTCCATTGAAGCATTTGCAGAAATTTTTATACTTACCGAACGGCATCCTTATTATATGAATGTCTTGTGTAATGCATTGTGGAAATCCTGCGAAGACAAGAGCCATCCGCCTGATGTCAACGAAATAAAACGGATCTGGCAAGAATATATTTATATTGAAAGAACCCGGATCAGCAGGGAATTATCCTATCTAAGCTTTGGACAAAGAAAAATATTAACCGCCATTTCTTTTGGTCACACAACCGAATTAACCGGGAAAAATGTTTTGCAAAAAGTTGGCATTACCGGTCCTAGCGTCATTAACGCACTTGAGGTACTTGAAGAGCGTGATCTAGTAGGAAAAAAAGACGACGGCAGCTATTTTATCATTGATCCCTTAATGAAAGCTTCGCTACAACACTTTTATCAGGATTCTTTCGAAAAACCCTGATACAGTCTGGTGCCGTACATTAGGCAGCCCTCTTCCGGGAATATAACGGAAGAGGGTTGTGATTAGGCTTTTTTCATTTTCTCGTTATATACCTGATACGCGAGCCAGCCGGCGCCGACTCCAACAGCAATATAGATTAATCTGCCCAATAGATTCCCAAGGATTCCTGTAATAAGGTAAAGATTGAACAAACCAACAAGACCCCAACATATGCCGCCAACGATTACCAGGATAAAGGCAATTTGGCTATACAGGTCCATTTCCTTTAACATGCTAAACTCCTTTTAAAATAACCGGTTAAATTCGTGAAATAGCATAGCATAATAAAAACACATCTCCTACTCTCTCTGCTTTTATCCCGGGGGTTTTTAACAGTGCCGCAGCAACAGGAATGAAAAGATATAGAAAACCTTTTGGCACGGGCTGTGGTATATTGCACGCTAGACTGGTTATACCTAACAGATGAAACTGATTGCTCATGCAGCTTGAACCGAATGAAATTCACATCTGGTCAACGGAGCTGACGATGACTCAAGACCAGGAAAATGAGAAACTCTCACTCCTCAGTGTTGATGAACGCAAACGCGCGTTTCGTTATCATTTGCCTATACATCGCCAGCGATTTATTGCTGCCAGAAGCTCTCTAAGACAAATATTAAGCAATTATATTAAATTTGACCCAAAAGAGTTCGTATTTATTTATGATGAGCACGAAAAACCACATTTAAATATACCTGCTTATCCTCAGCTACAATTTAATCTTTCTCACTCGAGCAATATGGCTGTCTATGCATTCACACTAAATCATCCTATCGGTATCGACATTGAGAAAGTACAATCGGAATACAATCAGGCAGTCGCAGATCGTTTTTTCAGCACACAGGAAAATGAGCAATTATTACAGTTTTCTGCCCATGAACGCATCGCCGGTTTTTATCGTATCTGGTCACGAAAAGAAGCCATCATCAAAGCCATCGGTAAAGGATTATCCCTACCATTGACCTCATTTACTGTTTCTGCAAAAGACATTACAGAAGTGATCATTCTCGATAACCGTGACCACTGGACATTAATTCCATTGCAAATTCGCACAGGGTATCAATCTGCTGTGGCAACAAATCAGCCTGTAAGAAAAGTAATATATTGGAATTATTCTGATCAATCGCCTAAACTGGATAAAGTATCCATTTTATAAATACGCTATAATCACATTCATAATCAATATTGAATATTGTGTGTCGTAATAAGGAGGACATGTTATGCCATATCAGGAATTTCAGGAAAACTGGAGAATTTTCTCAGAATTGATAGACAAAATCCCAAACACTCAAAATGAACAGATAAATAATCTTCTAAAACAGTACATTGAGCAAAATCTCATTATTCTCAATGACGTATTTTCAACGAGCATAGAAAATCTGAAAAGACTGCAAAATGCAAAAACCGCAAATGATATCATCTGCACACAGGCCAAATTCACCAATGAAATCAGTAAAAAGTTGACGTTATCGACGCAACGATTCTTGAATGCCTCATTGGGACATATCGCCGATTACAATGAATGGCTGAAAGCGCATTGCGATTTAGCCACTGATTGATGTGCGCTTTATTCGTCAGATGGAGTACGAATAAACCAATACTCTACAAAGAGGAATGTCTATGTCATGCCTGCACTATAATGGAAATGATTTATACATTGAAAATGTCAGCCTGAAGGATGTTGCTGAAGAATTTGGCACACCTTGTTACATCTATTCCAGAGCAGCAATCGAAACAAACTGGCAGGCATTTAATGACGCATTTAGCGGCATTCCTCATCGAATTTGCTACGCAGTCAAGGCAAATAGCAACCTTGCCATTCTAAATGTTCTTGCAAAACTGAATTCCGGCTTCGATATCGTTTCATTAGGCGAACTGGAACGCGTTCTGGCTGCCGGCGGTGATCCACAAAAAATCGTTTTTTCCGGTGTTGGTAAAAAGCAGATTGAAATCGAACGTGCAATTGAAAAAAACATATATTGTTTCAATGTGGAATCAGAGCCAGAACTGGAACGCATGCAACAAATTGCATCCAGTCTGAATGCAACCGTCAACATCGCTCTACGCATTAATCCTAACATCAATCCACACACTCATTCACACATTACAACAGGATTGAATGAAAGCAAATTTGGCATTGACATTAACGATATTATTCCGCTAGCAAAACGAATCTCGACTTTGCCTTCCCTGAAATTGATCGGGATAGCAAGTCACATCGGTTCTCAAATTGTTCATCTTGATCCATTTTTACAAGTCATTGACCGCCTGTTGATGACTTATAATCAGTTGAGTGAGTTAGGTATCAGGCCAAGCCACATTAATATTGGCGGCGGCCTGGGTATCACCTATCATGATGAGCATCCACCGGGAATTCGCGAATATGCACACGCATTACAGGAAAAAATCAAAAAGCAAAATATTGAAATCATCATCGAACCAGGCCGGGCCATCGTTGGCAACGCCGGAGTGTTGTTATCACGGATTGAATATCTGAAGCATACACAACATAAAAATTTTGCGATCATTGATGCAGGAATGAATGATTTGCTGCGTCCTGCTCTCTATGATGCCTGGCAAAACATTCTTCCAGTTCAATTGCGCAATACTGAAAAAAAGCGTTATGACATAGCAGGTCCGGTATGTGAATCATCCGACTTTCTCGGCAAAGACCGGGATCTGGCATTGAATAGTGGTGATTTGCTCGCAATTGATTCCTCTGGAGCATATGGATTCAGCATGAGCTCGAATTATAATTCACGCTGCCGGTCTCCGGAAATCCTGGTTGACGGCACACATGCTTCACTGATTCGCCGCCGTGAATCCATTGAGGAATTATTTTCGTCAGAAATCATGCTGGACACAGTGCAATACTAGTTCTCACAACCTGCCTCAACCCAGGCAGTTGAAACGGCATTGATGTCAAAGTGAATTTGCCTTATGCCGTTTCTTCCCGAAAAATGAATCACAGTTACCGCCAATGACCCGGTACCCAGGCACCAAACCGATTATAATGACCCGGCACCCATACTCCTCCGCGTGGATAAGCAGGCCCATTGTAATGACCCGGTACCCAGGCACCAAACCGGTTGTAATGTCCGGGCACCCAACCAGGCCGTGGACCAGGACCAGGTCCAATATATGTAACACACGCGCTTAGCAGCATTGATGTGACACTGACCAGCAAACCGCATTTTACCAGACTGCCCATCCTCTTTATATTTCTTATATGCATAGATTTACTCCGCTATTATGTTTGTCTGAATGAAATTATCACTAAAACGCCCGACAGATGCGAGTATGGAATGCAGATATTTTCAAACAGGATCAAACCCAAGATAAGACTTGTAGACGACGCAAAGTTTCTATAGGATTTTCCTCCTAAAAAATCGCGCATAAATATTTTTAAAAAATATCGGAGCCAAAAACATGGATTTTAGTTTGAACCAGGATCAATTAGCTATCCGCGAAATGGTGCGAAATTTTGCTGAAAATGAAATCGCTCCTTACGCGGGTGAATGGGATGAAAAACATTTCTTTCCTGTTGAGACACTACGCAAAGCTGCTTCTCTCGGCTTGGCCGCAATCTATGTTCGAGGTGACGTAGGCGGAACAGAGCTATCCAGGCTGGATAGCGCTCTCATTTTTGAAGAATTAGCCACAGCCTGTCCAACCACCTCTGCCTATCTCTCCATCCATAATATGGTGAGCTGGCTGATCGATACCTATGCTGATGAGCATTTGCGTCAAAAATGGTTACCCAGACTTGCAACCATGGAAGTTTTTAGCAGCTATTGCCTCACTGAGCCCAGCTCTGGTTCCGATGCAGCATCCCTGAAGACCACCGCGGTTAGGGATGGTGATGAATACATTCTTAATGGGTCAAAGGCTTTCATTTGTGGCGGCTCTGTCAGTGATGTTTATGCGTGCATGGTACGTACAGGTGGCGAGGGACCCAACGGGATCAGCTGCCTGCTTGTCGAAAAAAGTAGCCCGGGTATCAGTTTCGGAAAAAAAGAAGAAAAAATGGGATGGCGTAATCTGCCGACCACCATGGTCTTTTTTGAAAATTGCCGTGTTCCTGTCACCAACCGGATAGGCGCAGAAGGCCAAGGCTTTAAAATAGCCCTGTCCGCACTCAATGGCGGCCGTATCAACATTGCTGCTTGCTCACTTGGCGGCGCAAAACAATGTATCACACTGGCACGTCAGTATATGCAGGAACGTTCCCAGTTCAAACAGAAATTGGCTGAATTCGAGGCATTACAATTCCGTTTAGCTGATATGTTGACCGAATTGGAAGCTTCTCGTTTGATGGTTCATCGGGCAGCAGTTGCTCTTGATACAAAAGACCCGAACATGATCATGTATTGCGCGATGGCAAAACGTCTCGCAACCGATCTCTGTTTCAATATCTGCAATCAGGCATTACAACTACACGGCGGCTATGGATACATCCGTGAGTATGCGGTTGAACGATATGTACGCGACCTTCGTGTCCACCAGATCCTTGAAGGCACCAATGAAATCATGCGCTTAATTATCGCAAGACAGGCATTTCATGATGCGTTCAAATTAAGTTGAGCTCTTCCATGAATTTGCCTGCGGCTTTGCATTATAATGGAAGATATGGATCAACATGGAGGATATCAAAATGCGTCTCAAGGATAAGGTTGCCATCATCACAGGAGCAGCAAGCGGAATAGGAAAAAAGATCGCAGAAACCTACGCTCGTGAAGGCGCAAAAGTCGTGATCGCTGATTTGAACCAGGATCAGGCCGATGCAGCCGCCAAGGAAATCATTGCACAGAATGGTCAGGCCATGGGCATCAAAATGGACGTCACAAATGAATCTGAAGTAGAAAATGGTGTTGCAGTAGTCATCAAAAAGTTTGGCGATATTGATATTTTAGTCAGCAATGCTGGCATTCAGGTAATCAATCCCATCGATAAATTTTTATTCTCGGACTGGAAAAGATTATTGGCCATTCATCTCGACGGAGCGTTCCTGACGACCCGTGCATGTATCAAGTCCATGTATTCCTCTGGCCATGGCGGCAGCATTATTTACATGGGTTCAACTCACTCCAAGGTAGCTTCTCCGCTAAAATGCGCGTATGTCACTGCCAAACATGGTCTGTTAGGTCTGTGCCGGGTAGTCGCAAAAGAAGGAGCCGCACATAATGTGCGCGCAAATGTGATTTGTCCTGGATTTGTCCGTACACCGCTTGTAGAAAAACAAATTCCAGAACAGGCAAAAGAATTGGGAATCAGTGAAGATGATGTCATACATAAAGTCATGTTGAAGGATACTGTTGATGGTGAATTTACCACTACGCAGGATGTAGCAGATGTAGCAGTATTTTTTGCCTCATTTGATTCGAATGCCTTGACTGGCCAATCACTGCTTTGCAGCCATGGATGGGTAATGGAATAATACACAATAAGCGTGACCGTTACTCCAAGCTGTTATTTGCATGACCCATTATCGCGATACCGCTATTTGCATGGACATTGCCAGAAAATTGTTCATAACTAATACAGCACAACATTTTTCATTCGTCCTTGGTGCAGATTTATATTAAACTACCTGCCACTTACGCCAAATCAGAAAAATTATTATTAAGGACAAACATGTCGAACAAAATTATAAAAACCGCCGTGTCCGCAGTGCTCGCGATTAGTTTTGCCGGTACCAATACCCCAGCGCTCGCGGATAATCAGCAAAATCAGACCAATAATGCAGGACAGGACATGATGCAGGCTCCTCCCGCAAATGGAATGGAAAAGTGTTTCGGAATCGTGAAAGCAGGTATGAATGATTGCGGAAATAGCAGCCACGGATGTTCTGGAGAAGCAAAAATTGATCGCAGCAAAACAGACTGGATTTTTGTCCCAACAGGATTATGTAAAAAAATAGCTGGCGGCAGCACCAATACACCCGCTGCGAACTGAGATAAAATGAAAGTTAATGAAGCAACTGTCATGAATAAACAACTCAAGTCATTAAGAAAATACGCCTTCCTGGTTTTATTAGTCCTGATATCTGCTTCATTTTTTTATTTTCATCTCTACGATTATCTTTCGCTTGCCCTGTTGAAAAAGTATCAATCAATCGCTCAGGAATGGACCACATCACATTACACATCAGCCGTCACGCTCTACCTTCTGGTTTTTACCATCCTGATCGCTTGTGCGATACCTTGTGCGACATTTTTAACACTGCTAGGCGGTTTTCTCTTTGGCATGATTTCAATTCTCTATTCGGTTTTTAGTATCACTTGCGGCGGACTGATCTTATTTCTGGCAGTCCGCACAGCAATAGGTTCGCGTGTCGCTGCGCGATCTGGCGGCTGGATAAAGCGGATGGAAAAGGGATTTCAGCAAAATGCCTTCCATTACATTCTCACTCTGAGACTGGTACCAGTTTTTCCCTGTTGGATTAGCAATATTGCTTCCGGAATACTTAATGTGCCGATTAAAACATTCATCTTTGCAACTGTACTCGGTATTCTTCCCTCTACTGTCATTTATGTTATGGCAGGCCAAAGCCTGGATAAAATACTTACTGATGATAAAACCCCATTAATCAATATCATTATGACTCCTTCTGTGCTGCTTCCTCTTTTAGGATTGGCTTTCCTCAGCATATTTCCTGTAATCTATAAAAGTGTTAAAAAACAAAATTAGAACGTATAGAATGGTGATTTGTTGTTCGTAGGTACTGTGCTAGATTGAACACAGCTGAGAACCTGACTGAGGATGAACATTTGAAATCTTCGCTATTGTTGACTGGTATAGGTTTGCGTGCGGCGCATTATGCGGACTTTCTTGAACAACGTCCTGCTGTGGCCTGGCTTGAGGTACACAGTGAAAATTTTTTTGGCGAAGGCGGCAAGCCATTGCATGTCCTTGAAACCCTGCGCCGGGATTATCCAGTCAGCATACACGGTGTGGGCCTTTCAATAGGCTCAGCGGATGATCTTAACTGGGAGCACTTAAGGAAATTGCGCGATCTAAGTACCCGGATCAATCCCTGCCTTATCTCCGATCATTTGTCATGGTCTTCAATCAATGGACAGCACTTGCATGATTTGCTGCCACTTCCATACACTGAAGAAGCACTTCAACATGTCATTACCCGTATTCAACAAATTCAGGAATATTTACAACGTCAAATCCTCATCGAAAATATTTCCAGTTATCTCCAATATGGTGGCTCCACAATTCCTGAATCGGAATTTATCACAGAAGTTGCTGTCAAGTCAGGCTGCGGGATATTGCTGGATGTCAATAATATTTATGTGAGTGCCAGGAATCTGGGATTCGAGCCAACGCGATATATCGCATCAATTCCACCCCATCTGGTACAGGAAATTCATCTGGCCGGATTTTCAAACACTTCCATTAACGGTAAAGAAGTATTGATCGACAGCCATAATAACCATGTCGCACCTGAGGTATGGAATTTATATCAAGCCACAATTAAATTGTTAGGACGCAAAGCTACAATCATTGAATGGGACTCTGATCTTCCCCCACTGGATACCCTGTATCTTGAGGCTTATCAAGCAGAAAAAATCATGAGAGAAACATATGTCCCTGCAAAACGCACAGGCTGAATTCCTTGAAATTATTTTTTCAGATGACGAGCAGACTGACGCTCTGCAGCCCGCTCAAAACATGATTGTTTACCGTAATAATATTATCACTACGCTGGTAAGAACCCTGTTTGATATCTATCCCATGATTGTTAAACTGGTAGGTGATGATTTTTTCAGAATGACAGCGAAACAATATATTTCACGTTATCCATCCCGTAGCAGTAATCTGCATGATTACGGACAGTATTTCAGTGATTTTTTATCCGAACATCCTCAATGCAAAGACCTGGTTTACCTGCCTGAAGTTGCCAGGTTTGAATGGGCTTGTCACACTTTGCACTTTGCAGCAGATCATGCTGTATTTGATGTCAGACAACTCGAAAAGCTGTCACCATCCGACTATGAACGGCTGCATTTCGTGCTACATCCCGCCGCTCAGTTAATCAAGTTCCAGTATCCTATCCTGCGCATTCTTGATTTATGCAAAAACGAAACCGATGACGAAATTCATTTGACCGAAGGGGGAATCAATCTCCTGATCATTCGCCGTGATCTGGACATTTTGCTGACACCGCTGACACCTTGCGATTTTACATTTCTGTCAGCGCTTCATGATGCAAAAACCTTGTCCGCTTCTCTTCAGGAAGCCTTGCAAATTGATCCGGCTTTCAACCTGGATGAAAAACTTCCTGCCTGGATAAAAGACAAAACCATTGTTGATTGTTACTTGACTAACGGTAATTAATGCATGCCAGATATCAAGTTGATTCTCGAGACACTCGCACAGTATCGTCCTGTTATGATTGATCCAACACCTGAATCAGCCGCAGTCATGATCTTGCTCTTGTCAAACGAAGATCAGGCCTGTGAAATTGTACTGACAGAACGCTCTGCGAAACTGCCAACTTATGCAGGTGATTACAGCTTTCCTGGCGGCATACGGGATTTTGCCGATACAAATTTGTATGCGACGGCAGTACGAGAAATACAGGAAGAATTAAATATACCACCAGATTCCTTCCAGCATATTGGACAACTGGATGATTTCCTGGACAAATACGGAAGACTGGTACGTCCATTTGTCGCAACCATGAACAAGGAAAACTTTGAAAAACTATGCAAAACCTCGCACGATGAAATCGAGCGAATATACTATTTTGCTCTTCCCGATCTGGTAAAGATTCAGGATAACCCGATGCTGCGGCATATCACCAGGCGCTCGCCAGCCTATTCCTTCAGGGAGGGTGATGTCTTTGTTTGGGGCCTCACTGCAGCCATACTCGTACATTTATCAAATATCATCAATCATGAAAATAAATCCCTGGGCAAAAAACCTACAGAATAATTTAATTATAAACAATAGCTTATGACATGATGACAGATTCGCATACTCCATGCTATCTTTGCGCCCTCAATTAGAACCTCAATCCGCGGGAAGTGTATCCATATGATGTCAGGTATTCGATTAAACGAAGCAACCAAAACCAGTTATTACCACTCCTATGGCAGTGAAAATGGATTTGAAGCCGAGATTGTGCTGAATGCACGCGACGCCATGGTATTTGCACAAATTAAGCAATTGCCTGACTCAACGAGTATAGCTGTAGCGTCACTCAATGAATTCACACTCATGCTGGCAAAAGAATATGGCGCTAAATCAACGCTGCATATGTCTCCTGAGCTTTTAAAGAGATTGCCTGAGGGAACATTAAAATCGACCAAAGGCATAGGCCGTTACATTTCTGTGGAAACGGCGAGTCATGCGATCGACATTGTGCGCAGCAAACAGCATGTTGCTGCGCAGTTAAATCGGTTCGCAACCGGCGAATACAAATTTCTTGGCAAAGACGATTTACGTTCTAGAGCAGCAGAATTATCTGAATTTAAAATCAGATATTCTTCTTTTGCAAACAAGAGCAAAATTGAGTATGGACAATATTCTGAAAAAGCCGAAGAGGAAAAGTTAAATAACCCGTTCGTGGAACATTATGCAGTTGAACACCAAGGTAAAATTATTGCCTGTGTGATGCATGTGCTGCATGGCAATAAAACCTATGATGCGGACTTTGTGGTTCACCCTGATTATCGCTCCCGAAATATCAATCCGGAACATCTTCAACAAGAAGAAAAAAATTATCCCCACGGTCTGGCACAGGCACTTTGCGTTCTGGTACATGATCATACACTGGAGAAACATCCTCATTTGACGGGTTTATGGTTTATTGCTGGTGGTTATGGCGCAAAAGATGTCGGCGGACATTTATACGACGACATATTCCCCACCAAAATATTACAGAATGATCCGGAATTGCAGAACACTGTCGGCATGTTTCTCATGTTTGACGATCCGGGTAAGGAATTATTGTTAGCGGGTAACCGCGATCCCAAAACCAGGCTAGTTAATGCCGATGAGAGCAAATACGTGGAAGCCGCATTAGGCATTTTAGCACAGTCACAGGAACCGGATTTGGCAGCCAGCCAGCCTCAGGCAACTGTCGAGACGAAAAAAGAGCAAGTGGTACCGATCTCGGTGTTCACCAATCCGGATAAAACACCAACCGCCACACCAATTGCCGCGCAGGAGCAACAGTATCAAACGGGCGTTAAATTGTAATGAATGTTTCGTGGCGATCCAGGCAGATCGTTTACTAATAAACCAAATTGAATGTTTGTATTTTTTATGGGATTGTCTCCGTCAAATGGGTGCAATTGGCAATGAATAACTACATTTTCAATGTCATCAGTGATTGCTCGATATGATCGGCATGTCGTAGGCGGATCGTGATAACGATGTATGCAAAATGTTCTGTTGAAAACAATTACGATGAGAGTATGTGATGATTAACCAGTACCTCGGTATTCATTAAATAATTACTGGCATAGTCACTGTATTTTTTGTCAAGCACAGCAGGATTCGGCACATCGCTCATTACGCCAGCGCCCCATCTTCCTGTCTCGCGGTTGAATTTATATGCGTCGTATCCAATCGGCAAATCTTCCTCGCGGCAGAATCGATA